>JADKCV010000005.1 GCA_016718655.1 Flavobacteriales bacterium
TCCAGCGGCGCCGCTTCCAGTTTGCACGGGCGCCATTGCGCCTCCTTGCTGCGCGATATCAACTGCGCCTGTTCCAGTACTTTCAGGTGCTTGCTCACCGCTGGCAAGCTCATGCTGAAGGGTGCCGCGAGTTCGTTCACCGATGCAGGTCCCTTGGAGAGCGTTGCCAAGATAGCCCTGCGCGTGGGATCCGCCAACGCATGGAAGGTGGCGCTCAAACGGTCATTGCTTGCCGGGGACATGGCTGCGAACTCGATGCAGCAAATGTATTATACCATTTGGTTAAATAATGATCACACATTCAACTTTCCGTCACATTCCACGGGTCGGCTCTTGAAGGGGTCGGTCTGGCCACGCCCCGATCCGGGCAAGTACTGCCATGGTGATCGACCTCCGGGCAACAGCGAACGTCGGGTGATCGACATCCTCGGTCCGCAGCCGGGTAGCGAAGAAGTACGGGCCTCTGCCACCTTCCACCTCCACCCAACCCACATACCACCCGATGTCCACGCTGTCCACCACAGCCCATCCGGTCTTGGCGCGCAGTACATGCCCCAGCGTGTCCTTCTCCACCATCATCCCTTTGACCAGATCCATCGTGCGTTCACTGAAGGGTAGTTCCGATCGCCAGAGCCGCTCCAGGAACCGGACTTGCTCCAGTGGGGTTATCCTCAAGGCCCCTGCCACCCAGCAACGATCGAACCCTCCAGTGGTATCCGTGTTCCCATACCCGACCGTATCCAACCAGTGCTTGATCACCGCACCACCTGCTTGGCGTGCGATCGCTCGATGGTACCAGTAGGCGCTCATGTGATAGGCCTCGGCAAGGGAAAGGTCACGTGCGATCTCCGGACGACCCTGACCCGATCCATCATACGGCAGCACATGCTCCGGTCCATCGATGATGCCACTTTCCAAGCCATACAGGCTGCTGAAGATCTTGAAAGTGCTGGCCGGCAGCGTGCCCACGTCCAAGTCGGAGCCATTGATGTGATACCAGTGATCCGCAGCCACGTCGTGCACCACCATGGACCCTTGTAACCCTTCACGCGTGAACAAGGTATCCAGCGTGTCGAGCAAGGTCACTTCGGTCTCCAGGTCCTTGTGCCCGGTCCGTTCTTCGACCGGGTATCCACAAGCGGACAGTAACGTCGTGAGTAGCAACCAACGCATCACACCGGAAAGGTAGCCAAGCGGTCGTTGTGAACCGATCATGGCGGTAATTCTACCTTCGGCCGTGCTCCGATCACTAACCGTTGAAGGATTCCTCGCGAAGGCGGGGGAAGTACCGGTCATCGACGTTCGGTCACCCGGAGAGTTCGCGCGTGGGCACATCCCAGGTGCACATTCCTTGCCCTTGTTCTCAGATACCGAGCGGACCGTGATCGGGACCTTGTACAAGCAGCAGGGTAGGAATGTTGCTGTACTGGAAGGCCTCCGGATGGTGGGACCACGAATGGCAGCGATGGTCGAAGAAGGTCTCAAGTTGGCCCCTGGTGGAAGGATCGCAGTGCATTGTTGGCGTGGCGGTGAACGGAGCGGCAGTGTCGCATGGCTCCTGGAAGACGGCCGGATTCGAAGAGGTTTCGGTCCTGCAAGGGGGCTACAAACAATTTCGTGCACATGTACTTGCGTCATTCGGCGTTGCACGTCAGTTGCGTGTTGTTGGCGGATATACCGGAACAGGGAAGACCGAACTACTCCATCTCCTGAACGCGGTGGGTGAACCAACGCTCGATCTGGAGTCGCTCGCGAACCATAGGGGTTCTTCCTTCGGGGCGCTGGACGGGGTCGCTCAACCCACCACCGAGCAGTTCGAGAACCTGATCTGGCATGCCCTACGCGAAATAGCACCAGAGCGACCCATCTGGGTGGAGGATGAGAGTATGATGATCGGGCGCGTGAAGATCCCTGATGCCCTGTATGATCAAATGAGAACTGCAAGGCTATATTTCGTGGACATGCCCAAGGCGGATCGCGCGGCGCGTTTGGTCGTTGATTATGGCGCACGGGACAAAACAACCCTTGCTGAAGCGATCCTGCGTATCCAGAAGCGAATGGGCCCGCAGCACTGTAGACAAGCCTTAGAAGCACTCGACGCTGGCGATCTGCGCTCGGTCGCGCTCATCACGTTGGGCTATTATGACAAAGCCTACTTGAGGGGAACCTCATCCCGGTCGCCGGACCGGATCACCACCATACCGGTCCGTGCTAGCGAACTCCGAACATTGGCGACCCAACTCAAGGATGATGTCACTACCTGATCGACCGGGTCCTGGTCCCCTACGCCTCACACAATTCAGTCATGGTGCGGGATGTGGTTGCAAGATCGCTCCTACCGTACTTGACCGGATCCTACAAGGCGACCTGGGGACCTATCCGGATCCTCGCCTCCTTGTGGGATACGGCACGCGCGATGATGCCGCAGTGTATGAAATGACGAATGGGAATGCCATCATCAGTACCACCGACTTCTTCAGTCCGATCGTGGATGATGCCTTCGATTTCGGCCGCATCGCTGCGACCAATGCTATGAGCGACGTATATGCCATGGGGGGCAAGCCGCTTCTGGCAGTGGCTATTCTTGGCTGGCCGGTGGACAAATTGCCACCCGAATTGGCTGCGCGAGTGATCGATGGCGGAAGGCAGGCATGTTTGGATGCCGGGATCCCACTTGCCGGAGGACATAGTATCGACGCGCCGGAGCCGTTCTTCGGTCTGGCCGTTACTGGTGAGGTGGCCATTCCCAATATCAAACGCAACAGTGGTGCGCGGCCCGGGGATCGGCTGTTGCTCACGAAACCCCTTGGCGTTGGGATCCTCGCAACCGCGGAGAAACGCGGTGTGCTTCACGTTGAACACCGACGGATCGGTGTCGAGGTCATGATCGCCAGCAATATGATCGGCCATGAACTGGGTAAGGTCGCTGGGGTGAACGCAATGACGGACATCACCGGGTTCGGATTGTTGGGTCACCTGGTGGAACTCTGTAAAGGCAGCGGACTTTCCTCCGCTTTGACCCATGCATCGATACCAGTGATCCCGGAGGCGATCACCTACCTCAACAAAGGATGCTATCCCGATGGTTCCTTCCGGAACTGGAAAGCGAATGGACAGCATACCCAAGGGGCTGATGGTATGGAACGAATGATGATCCTTTCCGACCCCCAGACCAGCGGCGGGTTGCTGATCAGCGTTGCTCCGGATGCGTTCATGGAGGTGACCAACTTGCTGAATTCATATGGGCTGCCTATCCACGAGATCGGTGCCATGGGCGCGATGGAAGATGGCCCGATGATCCGTGTATCCTGATCACCTGCTGGCTTTTGTCCGTGGTGAACGTCATGAAATGATCGGCTCAACGAAAGCAGCCAGAATGACATGGCCGTACTTTTTTCCGGAACCATTAATTTCGCCTTGCTCCTGCAAATCCATACAGCCTAACCAAACGAGATCATTACATGGCCAAGAAACGATTGAATCCCAAGGAGGTCCAGCAATTGCTCGGCCAATATCGCAGCGAACGTCGACGCTTGATGTTCCAATTGGAGAACGTCCGCGAGGCTATTCGCGAACTGAAAGCAGTTGGTGGCGACCAATCGGACGAAGGCGAAGAAGCCGCTCCAAAACGCGGGCCAGGTAGGCCACGCAAACCGGTGACCACCCAGAAGTACAAGCGGAAGCCCGGTCGGAGAAAGAAGCGCGAGATCAAGAATGGCGGTTATCGATTGAGCGAATGGGACAACGTCATCGTTGACGCCATCACCAAGCGGAACGAATTACTCCCCAAAGAAGAGCTCAAGAAACACCTGATCGGTTGGGCGCGGAAGAATGAGCCTGCCATGAAGGAGGATGAACTGGACATCAAATTGACCAGGGTCCTACAGAAGCTGAGCGGCAAACGGGGTGTCCTGGGCACTTATCGCTCCGGCCTACGTCGTGGCTATCACTACGGGTTGAGGGACTGGTTCTTCCAAACCACGGGAAAGCTCCGCAAGCAGCACCTGACGAAGCATTGCTCGAGGAGGACTAGGCATGGCCTGATGCATGGACAAGGGCGGGCCTATCGGTACCGCCCTTGTCCATTCATGGAGGACGCCCGGATGGATCGACCGGCCACAGGGCAGCCGTCATTCGACGTATCTTGTGACATCGTTCGCCCTCACAACGCATGAAGAACATTCTCGTACCTCACGACCTTTCTCCCAATGGTGCGCCGGTCCTTGCGAAGGCGCAGATGCTCGCCTCCGCGTTAGGGGCCAAGCTTTGGATGATCCATGTGGCAGCGCCGGATCCTGATTTCGTCGGTTTCGAGACAGGCCCACGATCCATTCGTGACCACCGTGCCGATCGACTACGTAGCGAGCACCAGGAGCTTCAGACCATGGCGCAGCTCCTTCGGTCCGATGGCCTCGATGCCGAAGCTTTGTTGGTCCAGGGACCTACCACCGCAACGATACTCGACGAGGCCCGCAGGTTGAACGCGGACATCATCGTCATGGGTTCCCACGGACATAGTGCGCTTTACAAAGCGTTCGTCGGGAGTGTATGTGAACAGGTACTGGCAGAGAGTAAAATTCCCGTACTTGTCGTACCCATTCCGCGGAACACGTGACCGGAAACACCAACAAGGCGCTGTTATGGCTCCTATGTTGGCCGTTGCTCGGTGGGGTTTGTGTTCCATCCCTGAAAGGAGGTGATCCCCGACTTCAGGATATCGAACTTCCGGCCGGCTTCACCATTTCCATTGTCGCCGAGAACGTGACCAATGCCCGGGCCATGTGCTGGGGCGACAAAGGCACCTTGTTCGTTGGCAGTCGTAGTGAAGGTGTGGTACACGCGTTGCGCGAAACTGATGGTGACGGAACCGCAGATGCGCGGACCGTTGTCGCAAAGGACCTGAACATGCCCGTGGGGGTGGCATTCAAGAGCGGCTCGCTATACGTGAGCGCAGTAAGCAGTATTCTGCGGTTCGACGGGATCGAGGACCGCTTGAGCGACCCACCTGAAGCAGTGGTGGTCACCGATGCATACCCGGCCGAAAGCCACCACGGTTGGAAATTCATCGCGTTCGGTCCAGACGGTAAATTGTATGTGCCGGTGGGCGCACCGTGCAACGTCTGCCTGAGCGAGGACAGCATCTTTGCGAGCATCACCCGGATCGAAGCCGACGGAAGTAGCCGTGAGATCGTCGCACATGGGGTGCGCAATACGGTGGGCTTCGATTGGCACCCGGAGACCGGCGAGCTGTGGTTCACCGACAATGGCCGTGACATGATGGGCGATGATCGGCCCGATTGCGAATTGAACCGGCTGGCCAAGGCGGGCGAACACTTCGGCTATCCCTTCTGCCATGCGCCGGGTGTGCCGGATCCCGAATTCGGTGATCAACGCAATTGTTCGGAGTTCACCCCTGCGGCAGCGATCCTCGGGCCACATACCGCTCCGCTCGGAATGCGTTTCTATACGGGACAACAGTTCCCCGAGAAGTACCGCAACGCAATTTTCATTGCCCAACACGGAAGCTGGAACCGGAGCACACCGATCGGCTATCGGTTGATGGTAGCCTTTCCGCAGCCCGATGGCACCGCCACCACCGAGGTCTTCGCCGACGGGTGGTTGAAGGGCTCAAGCGCATGGGGCAGGCCTGTGGACGTGCTCGTGGCGCCTGACGGCAGTCTGATCGTGAGCGACGATGCCGCGGACATGATCTACCGCATCAGCTACACCGGGAAGTAATTGGTCGTGTTGCTGCTGACCGGGCAGGATCTACCGGTCCATGTTCCAATATGATAGTATTACTATTCATTCACACTTTTTTACACGCAACAGTGAAAGGTTTGGAACAGTATGTGCTCACCTTTGTTCCATGGATCAACAGAGGAAGTCATGCAGCGCTTGATGCAGGTGAACGTACAGGTGACCGAACCGGTCTACCTGAAGGATCCATTGACCACGGAACTGGGACGTCGGATCATCGAGCACAGTGTGCGGATGATCGATGAGCTTGGGCTGGAGACCTTCACCTTCGGCAAGCTGGCGTCATCGCTGGGCACTGCGGAGAGCAGTATCTACCGCTACTTCGAGAACAAGCACCGGCTCCTGATCTACCTGGTGGGCTGGTACTGGAGCTGGCGCGAATACAAGCTCGTTTTCGACACCGCCAACATCGCTGACGGTTCCATGCGGCTCGAGAAAGCCATCCGGTCCATCACCGAACCCGTGACCGAGAAAGGCAACTTCGCCTACCTCGATCTGCGTTCGCTGTACCGCATCGCCGTGAGCGAATCGGGTAAGGCATACATGACCAAGGAGGTCGATGGCGAGCACAAGGAAGGCTGTTTCAGTTCCTTCAAGCGCTTATGCGACAGGCTTCGCGATGCCATCGTGGACGTGCGAGCGGACCACCCCTACCCGGCCCTCATGGCCAGCAATGTGGTGGATGGTTCCATGGTACAGCGCTTCTTTGCCGAACACATCCCTTCGCTCAGCGAAAAGAACGCACGCAGCAAGATCCCCGAACTTTTCGTGGACCTGGTCTTCGCCAGCATAAACGCCCCCGCACGATGAGGTCAGCGCTCGCCGTCAAACCTTTCAAGCGACTGTTCGACCTGCTCCGGTTGGACCGCAGGGAGATCCTCTACATCTACCTCTTTGCGCTGGTCGGTGGTACCATCACCTTGACCCTTCCCTTGGGTATCCAGGCCATCATCAACCTGATCAGTGGTGGGCAACTCGCTACGTCATGGGGGGTCCTCATCGCCTTCGTCGCCGTCGGGGTGGCCTTCACCGGTGCCATGCAGGTGATGCAGATCAGCCTGAGCGAGCACATCAAACAGCGCCTCTTCGTGCGCTCCACATTGGAGTTCGCCTATCGCCTGCCACACATCCGCCCCGATCAGTTGCATGGGCGTTACCTGCCGGAACTGGTGAACCGCTTCTTCGATACGTTCTCCATTCAGAAAGGCTTGAACAAAGTGTTGCTCGACATCCCGGTGAGCGCGCTGCAGATCCTCCTCGGTCTGGCCCTGCTGTCCTTCTATCATCCGTTCTTCATCGCCTTTGCCATGTTCCTCATCGCCCTGCTTTGGGCCGTGTACCGATTCACCGGTGCCAAGGGGTTGGAGACAAGCCTGGAAGAGTCGAAATACAAGTACACCACGGCCTATTGGTTGGAGGAACTGGGCCGATCCAACAGCACGTTCAAACTGGCCGGAGAGACCACGTTGCCCTTGCAAAGGGCCGACGAGCTTGCCAGCAAATACACCAAGGCACGCCAGGCGCACTTCAAGGTGTTGCTCGGTCACTACTGGGCAATGGTCGTGTTCAAGACGGTGGTGACCCTCGCCCTCCTCATCCTTGGTGGCCTTTTGGTGATGAACGAGCGCATGAACATCGGCCAGTTCGTGGCGGCCGAGATCGTGATCATACTGGTACTGAACGCGGTGGAGAAGATCATCCTGGGATTGGATTCCGTTTATGATGTGCTCACCTCCCTGGAGAAGATCGCCAACGTAACGGACCTTCCCTTGGAAAAGCAGGACGGCCTGAAACTCCCAGTGACCCTGGAGCAAGGCGGGGCCATGGCCGTGGAATTGCGCAAGGTGAGCTTCCGAAGCCATTGGAGCGGTAACCCTGTACTGGATACGATCGACCTCGTGCTGCGGCCCGGTGAGAAGGTGTGCATAACCGGTCCCAATGGATCGGGTAAGAGCACCTTGCTCCACATGGTTGCGGGCCTGGTGGACCCCGATCAAGGAACTGTCATGCTCGATGGACAAGGATTGCGTAGTCTCGACCTCGAGAGCGCTCGTAGCGCCATGGGTGACAGCTTCACGCACGAGGAGATCTTCAGCGGCACGGTCATGGAGAACATCGTCATGGGTCGTCCTTGGATCAGCGAGGAGCAGGCACGCGCCGCCTGTGTGCGAACCGGTCTGCTGTCCATGCTCTCGGACCTGCCCGATGGGTTGCTAACCGTACTGGACCCGCTCGGGTCCAGGCTTCCACAAAGCCTGGTCCGGCGCATCATCATCGCGCGCTGCTTGGCTGGTAGGCCCCGCTTGGTGCTCTACGAGGACGATGCGCTTCCCCTGCCCGCGAACGAACACGACGTCCTTCTGGAGCTTCTCACCGGCAAGGACGCTCCCTTCACGCTCATCGCGGTGAGCAACGACCCGCTCTTCCAACGCCACTTCCAGCGCATCGTATCACTGGACGGCGGACGCATCACCGACCACACCCAACGCTGAACGGGCATGCTCAACATTTCCCCCGCCCCCGAGTGTGCAACGCCCAAGCTGGACCACGGTAACTACGCCGCCATGGCCTTGGTAGGAGAAGGCCGTGCCGCCCGCACGTTCGGCAGGCTCGTGACCGTGGCAGTGGTCATCTTCCTAGGTGCGCTCTTTCTTCCTTGGACGCAGAACATCCGCGCCCGTGGAACGCTCACGAGCCTCAGTCCCGACCAACGTCCACAGACCATACACGCGGTGATCCCCGGACGTATCGAGCAATGGTATGTTCAGGAAGGACAGCTCGTTCAAAAGGGTGATACCATCCTGCGCATCAGCGAAGTGAAGCAGGAATACTTCGACCCGAAATTGCTGGACCGCACACAGGAGCAGATCATGGCCAAGGAGCTCACCTCCAAGAGCTACCAGGAAAAGGTGAACAGCCTTGACGCCCAGATCGATGCGCTCTCGCAGTCCATGCGCATCAAGTTGGAACAAGCGGCGAACAAGATCCTTCAGGGCAAGTTGCGCGTGCAGAGCGACAGTATCCGCGTGGTGGCGGCGCGCACCGAGCTGAAGGTGGCACGTGACCAATTGAAACGGGGCGAAGAGCAATTCACAGAAGGCCTGATCAGCATGGTGGAACTGGAACGTCGCCGCGTGCAGGAGCAACGGGCCAACGCCACCATCATCGATGCGGAGAACAAACTATTGGATGCCCGCAACGAACTGCTCAATGCCGAACTCGACCTGGGAGGTATCCGCAACGATTACCGTGACAAGCTCTCCAAGGCCGAAAGCGAGAAGTACGCCAGCATGAGCCAGATGTACACCACCGAGGCCGAGGTGACCAAGATGCAGGTGGACCTAGCGAGCTATACCGTGCGGGCCGGCAACTACATCATCCGCGCACCACAGACCGGATACATCACACGTGCCGTGAAGAGCGGTGTGGGTGAATTGGTCAAGGAAGGAGAACCCTTGATCAGTGTGATGCCCGCACGCTTCGACCTCGCGGTGGAATTGTACGTACGGCCCATGGACATGCCCTTGATCAACACCGGACAAAAGGTGCGTTTCATGTTCGATGGCTGGCCGGCGATCATCTTCAGCGGCTGGCCCAACACCAGTTACGGCACCTACGGCGGCAAGGTCGTGGCCATCGACAACCTCATCAGCCCCAACGGTAAGTACCGCATCCTGGTGGGCCCCGACCCCGATGACAAACCCTGGCCGCAGGCTCTTCGCGTGGGAGCCGGAGCCAACGGAATGGCCCTGCTGAAGGATGTGCGCATCTGGTACGAACTCTGGCGCCAGCTCAACGGGTTCCCACCGGACCTGTACCAGGACCCGATGCACGTGGGCATCGACAAGGAGACCACCTCATGAGGCCAGCGGCGATCGTCATACCATTACTGCTCGTGAACAGCGCGAACGCGCAGCTCGATACCGTGCAGGTTCTTACTCGCAGCGCTTTGCTGGAACTCGTCACGGACAATCATCCGGCGGTGCGCCAGGCCATGCTGCGCACGGACATGGGTGATGCCGCGGTACGCTCCGCGCGTGGTGCGTTCGACCCCAAGGCCGTGGCCGGTTACACCGAGAAGACCTTCGACAACAAGGAATACTATTCGCTGCTCGATGCGGGCTTGAAGGTGCCCACGTGGTTCGGGGCCGAGCTGTTCGGTGGCTTCCAGAACACCCGGGGGGAATTCCTGAACGATGTGGACCTGACCCCGGAGGATGGTCTGTTGAAAGCCGGTGTTTCGGTCCCTCTCGGCCAGGGGCTCTTCATCGATAAGCGGAGGGCCGATCTGCGGAAAGCCCAAGCCTATCAGGACATGGCCGAGGCTGAACGCCTGCGGCTGCTGAACGATGTGTACTACGATGCGCTGACCGATCACTTGGAATGGATCGCAGCCTACCAACGCTTGGGCATAGCGCGTGCGGCGGTGGAACAGGCGGACGTGCGGCTGGTGGGCATCCGTGGTAGCTTCCGCGGTGGCGACCGGCCTGCCATCGATACACTGGAGGCCCTGCTGCAGGTGCAGGACCGCCTGATGCGCTTGCGCGATGCGGAGGTGCAATTCCGAAATGCCACATTGATCCTCAGCAATCACCTTTGGGATGATGTATTGAGGCCGCTGGAGATCGCACCGTCGGTGATACCCGACACCGTTGACCTACGGGCACCCGTAGCACCGACGAACGTCGACACCTTGATCTCCCGAGCCATGGACGAACATCCGAAGCTGCTCGAGCTGGCCGGTAAGCTGGAACAACTGGAGGTGGAACAACGACTGCGGAGCGAATACCTGAAGCCACAACTGGACCTGAACTACACCTTCCTCGCCAACGGTGGCCTGGTCAGCAATGGACCGGGCACGGCTTGGGACCCGGCCGATCGCCAATGGGGAGTGGGCTTCTCCATGCCCTTGTTCCTGCGCAAGGAACGGGGCGACCTCACTCTGGCGCAATTGCGTCGGACCGGGTCGCAACTCGACATCGAACGTGAACGGCAGCAGATCCGCACCACCATCGGCAGGCGGAACAATGAGCTTGCTTTGACCGAACAGCAGGTCCTGCTCGGTGGATCCATGGTGGCCAACTACAGCCAGCTGCTGGGCGGTGAGAACCGCCGTTTCCAAGCGGGCGAAAGCTCGCTCTTCCTGGTGAACCAACGCGAGGTTGCCTTGCTGGACAGCCAGCTCAAACAGGTTGACCTGGTGGCCAAACTGCGCAAGGCACACTTCGTGCTGGACAAGGACGCCGGTATCCTCTGGCGCCAAGTCGCTGAGCAATTGAACCAAACCCCTTGATCGTTCGCGCACATGGTCTTGATCTCGTTCCTCACCATCAACGAAGAAGACGCCGTGGAACTTTCAGGCGTGCTCAACCAGCATAGGCTGCTCATGTTCGATACCATCGAGGACCATGTGGACCTGTTGTGGGCCAAGGACGGCCCGCAGCGCAGGCACCTCACCCACCTCAGCGGGTTCACCAAGGCGCTCCTGTGTAGCAATGTGGAACGCATCGCGCGCGAGGTGCTTGGCGACCGATTGGTTCGCATGTGGGCCCAACCCGTCACCAGCTTCGATGCCATCAGCACCCACGAACTGATGGCAGGACTTGCCAAGGCCTGATCACGCCGGTCCTATCTTCCGGGAACACCAGGCCACCTGCTGGTGTTTTAGACCTTGAAGCATGGATCATATCGGCATCGACTTCGGGGCAAGAACGGCGGGCACCACAGTGATCTGCCACCGGGAGCGTGGCCTCTTCCGTTTCCAACGATGTGCAAAAGGCGACGATGGCGATGCATGGCTCAATGCCACAGTGATCTCCATGGCGCCGGAGGCCGTCTATATCGACGCGCCTTTGAGCCTGCCCGGAGCCTACTTCGGAAAAGGCGATGACCACTTCTTCCGCCGCGCTGACAGACTTGCCGGAGGCATGAGCCCCATGTTCCTCGGTGGCCTTACCGCCCGTGCCATACGGATCACCGAACATTGGCGATCGCTCGGCATCAACGTCCACGAAGTATATCCTGCCGCACTGATCAGACAGGAATGGGACTACCTGAAGATCCAGTCGGGAAGAGCGGTTCCACCGCACAAGTTGCGCCTGATGGCCGGCATGTTCGCACTACCACCACCGGCGCCCAAGGACCGGCACGAAACCGACGCTTGGCTCTGTTGGTTGAGTGGTCACCGGCACCAGTGTGGAAGTGCCAAAGCACTCGGAGAAGCCGAGGAGGGGGTCATACTCGTGTAGAATTTCAGCGACAAGCAGTGACCAAGCTACCAAGACCCCGTCTTAGGTGAGGAATACAGCGGAATGGAAGGGAGAGTCCGGACCGTTGTGGACCCGGAGGGCGCCGCAAGGCGCCTTTCGTCATTCATGCACACGTGGTCCGGTAGCGCAGATTCAAGGCATGGGCCACCACCATGGACAAGGAAGCGCCCATGCTGAGCCACTCCATCAAGGGGTGCAGGTCCTCCAACAGCAAGCCGATGGAGAACAGCACCAATAAGGTCCACAAGACACCCTGCAGCAGAATATTTTTGGACCGACGGGTGGCCGACCATACGGCCCATGCGGCCAAGCCCACGAAGAACAACTCCACCGCAGGGTGTGCGATGAACGCCGCTCCACTGGCGACAAGCACCGGAACGGCCATGCAATGCACCATGCAGAGCGCAGCGTTCGATAAGCCTAGGATATCAGCGAAACGTTCGTTCAAGGGATGTGAATGGTATATAGGATACATGCTTCAAGAAGCAGGGAGGAGGCCCGACGATCACCCCAAGCCCGGACGTTCAACCCCGAACGCAGCAGTGGAAGCCCCCTCCCCAGTTCCTTGGATCACCGCACGATCAACGGGAATGTGACCTCGATATCCGTGTCCCCGCCCGCATTGGTGATATCACCAGCTGCGACACCCGCAGCAGCCTTATTGGGCATATGGCGGAGGGTGACGACCATCGAACCATCGCTGGCAAGCGCAGGACAGGTCCACACGGAGCTCAATCCCACGGGATTGCCATCCGCATCGGTATCCGCATAAGCCACGTTGACATTGGCGCCACTGACCTGGAAGAAGAACTGGTGGTCCTCATCCTCCGCGCGGATCTCCTCAGTGATGTCCTCGGAGGGAGTTTCGCTCTCGTTCAACACCTCGATCTCCACCGTGTAGACCGAGTCGATGGATAGGGTGTCCGCTGTGATCACCGCATCCGCACCTCCATCGCCATCGATATCCACGAACTCGATCCGTTTGTGTTCCACCTCATTCGCCGAGTGCAAGTGCAACCTCAACGTAGTGATCAATTCCTCCTCGTTCACCGGTACCGGTGTCGGTGTGGGCGTATCGTCCTCCTTGTCCTTCTTGCAGGAAGCCAGCGCTCCGCCCACAGCGAGCACCAACAGTGCGTTCTTCCAGTTCGGCATCATGATGTTCAGTTCGAAGGGTTCGTCGGGTCGCTTGCATGTGCAACCCGGTTGCAAATATGGCCTCTTCGTTCCATTCGTGCAACACAGTGGCATAAATTATCTTTGCACCATGACGAATGAAGAGCGGCTCCGGAACCATGGTCTTCGCGTAACGGACACCCGCATGGCCGTCCTCGATCTGCTCCAGCGCAGCAGCAAAGCCTTGTCACAGGCCGATGTGGAACGGGCCTTGCCGGAGCAAGCCGATCGGGTCACGCTCTTCCGGGTGTTGCAGGCGTTCGAGGAGAACGGCCTGGCCCACCGCGTACAGGACACCAAGGGTGTGGCACGCTACGCATCCTGCGCACCAGGGTGCAGTACCCACAAGCACCACGATGTTCATGCCCATTTCCGCTGCACCGATTGCGGCGATGTGTACTGCCTGGAGTCCGTGTTGCTGCCCAAGGTGAGCATCCCCAAGGGATTCACACTGAAGGAGAGCCACCTCCAGTTGGAAGGAAGCTGCAAGGCCTGCGCCTGAACAGAACTTTCACCCGGTAGCGGTGTTCTTCACCGTGCCTCGCCACCGCCCATCATCGGAGCGCCCCTCCCGGCGCTGCGCCGTATGCGGCCTGCCGTTCCAGTGGCGCAAGAAATGGGAGAAGGTGTGGGACGAAGTGAATTACTGCAGCGAACGATGCCGAAGGAACAGGAACCACGTCCCGCACACCGCATACGCCTGATCCTGGGCGATCAGCTCAACGCCGCACACTCCTGGTACACGGAGCGCGACACACACACCCTGTACGTGCTGATGGAAGTGCGCCAGGAGACCGACTACGCCTGGCACCATGTGCAGAAGGTGCTCGGCATCTTCGGGGCCATGCGTCGCTTCGCGGAGCAGTTGCGCGCCAACGGGCATCGTGTGCTGTACCTCACGCTGGACGACAAGCGCAACACGCAGTCGATCCCGGACAACCTGGGCTGGATCCTGGAGCAGACCGGCGCAACATCCTGGGGCTATCAGTTGCCCGATGAATACCGCTTGGACCACCAGCTCAAGGACCATGCGGCACTGTACGGGGCCCCGGTGGAAGTGGCCGATACCGAGCATTTCCTCACCACCCGCGATGAACTCGGCGCGCTCTTCGCAGGCAAGAAGCAGTACTTGATGGAACGCTTCTACCGGGTGATGCGCGAACGCACCGGTCTGCTGATGAACGGCGACACCCCCATCGGTGGTCAGTGGAACTTCGACAAGGAGAACCGCGGACGTCCACCGAAGACGCATGTGGCACCTCCTCCCCTGCTGTTCGACCACGATCTGCGCGACGTTCAACAGATGTTGGAGAAGCACGGAGTGAACACCATCGGCACGGTGGATGCACAGCACTTCCCCTGGCCGTTGGACCGCGCGGAAAGCCTAGCCTTGGTTCAGTACTTCTATGACGCCCTGCTTCCCCACTTCGGGACGTATCAGGATGCGTTGTTGCCCGGACAATGGGCCTTGTACCATGCACGGATCAGCTTCGCGCTGAACGTGAAGCTGATCTCGCCGCTGGAGGTCTGCATGGCTGCCGAAGCCGCGTGGCGCGCCGATCCCGAACGCATCACGCTGCCGCAGGTGGAAGGCTTCATCCGCCAGATCATCGGTTGGCGCGAATACATGCGCGGCGTGTACTGGGCCCACATGCCTGGCTATTCCACGCTGAACTTCTTCGGGCACGACAGGCCGCTACCCGCTTGGTACTGGACCGGCCGCACCAAGATGGCCTGCCTGCGCGAAGCCATCGCCGGCAGCCTCACCAACGCCTATGCCCATCACATCCAACGCCTCATGGTGACCGCCAACTTCGCGCTGCTGGCCGGTGTGCATCCCGATGAGGTGGACCGCTGGTACCTGGGCATCTACATCGATGCGATCGATTGGGTGGAGATCACCAACACCCGCGGCATGAGCCAGTGGGCCGATGGCGGTATCGTAGGGACCAAGCCGTATGTGAGCAGCGGGGCCTACCTGAACAAGATGGGCCACCACTGCGGCACCTGCTACTACGATGTGAACGACCGCACCGGCCCGCGTGCCTGTCCGTTCAACGCACTGTACTGGCATTTCCACGCACGCAACCGCGAACGGCTCGAAGCACCGGATGCGCGACCCGGCACCATGATGCGTGTGGGCATGGTGTACCGCACCTGGGAGAAGATGACACCCGCCGCACGCAAAGCCCTGCTGGACAAGGGCGATGAGCTGCTTGAACACATCGAAGAACTGTAGAAGCCCTTCACCAACGGATGAACCGCTCGCTCCTCTGGTTCCGCCACGACCTCCGCCTGGAGGACCACCCCGCCCTGCAGGCTGCGCTTGCTGCAGGCGGTGAGGTGCTACCGGTGTACATCATCGATCCGCAACAAGGGGCAGCTGGGTCATACGGCATCCCGCGCATGGGGCCCTTTCGCGCGCAGTTCATGCGGCAGTGCATAACCCTCCTCGATCAGCAATTGCGTGCGATCGGTTCCGGTCTGCAGGTGCATGAGGGCCGCCCCGCTGAGGTGCTCACCGCTCTTTCCGTGGAACACCAGGCGACGGCTGTGTTTGCCCAGGCCCACCTGGCATGGGAGGAGCAGCAACAAGAACAAGCGGTGTCCGCGGTGCTTCCGCTGCACCTTGGAGCACCGGGTACCCTGCTGCACCCAGTCGATCTACCCTTCGAACTGGAGCGCTTACCCAGAGTGTTCACGGCATTCCGGCACAAGGTGGAGGCGCATTGGGCCGTGCGTCCCACCTTGCCCGCGCCCACCGAGCTTCACACGCCCATTGCATGGACATCACGGCCGCTCCCGCCCCTCTTCGCCGACCATGCTGCACCTCAGAAGGATGCGCGTGAAGTGATGCCGATGAACGGCGGTGCTGATGCCGCCATGGAGCGCCTGACCCACTTCACCGGTGCATCCCGCGCGCTGGGTCACTACAAAGAGACGCGCAATGGCATGCTGACGGCGGACGAGAGCAGCAAGTTGAGCCCTTGGCTGGCCGCAGGAGCGCTCTCGCCGCGCACCGTGTACGAAGCGGTACGCAGCTATGAAGCACAGCATGGCGCCAACGAAAGCACCTACTGGCTGATCTTCGAACTGCTTTGGCGCGACTTCTTCCACTTCACGGCGGCGCGTTACAGTGCCGACCTTTTCAAGCGCGGCGGCATCGCACGGGCCACGCCACGCGGGGTGTACGACCAGCGTCGTTTCGAAGCATGGTGTGAAGGCCGCACCGGACAGTCCTTCATCGATGCCAACATGCGCGAATTGAGTGCCACGGGCTGGATGAGCAACCGCGGGCGCCAGAACGTGGCCAGCTACCTGGTGCACGACCTTGGGCTGGACTGGCGCCTGGGTGCCGCCTGGTTCGAGCACCTTTTGGTGGACTACGACCCGTGCAGCAACTGGGGCAACTGGCAGTACCTCGCCGGCGTGGGCAACGACCCGCGTGAAGGTCGCCGTTTCAACCCCGATCTGCAGGCCGAGCGCTACGACCCGCAAGGCAGCTATGTGGACCGATGGAAACGATGAACGATCGCTAGAGGAAAGGTGTGGCGATCGATACGCCTTAAGGGCCTGGACATGATACACCTTTGCAGTATGGAACGTTTCATCGTCATATGCGCTTTGCTGTTGCAGGTAGGACTGTGCGCTGCGCAAAAGGAAGGCTTCGGACTAGGTGTCATGGCTGGCGACCCCACTGGCTTATCGGGCAAGTATTGGTTGAGCGGCGACCGCGCCTTGGCCTTCGGACTGGCGTGGGGGGTTTGGGGCCGATACCTCCATCTTCATGGGGACTACACGGTCCAGAACATCCAGTTGTTGCAGGAGGAGGATGCCACGTTGGACCTCTACTACGGCGGTGGGCTTCGCATGCGCAGTTGGTCGGGAGGTCGTTACTGGCGTGGAGGACGCTGGTATGAGGAGGGTCGCAGCTCCGTCGGGCTCGGCATCCGGTTGCCCATAGGCGTGGATCTCACCGTGGATGGCCTGCCGCTCGATGTGTTCCTGGAGGTGGTGCCTACCCTGGAACTCCTGCCTGGCACATACCTGGACCTCGACCTATCCGTTGGCGCCCGCTACTGGTTCTGAACGACCTGGGCGTCGTTGGAGCCAAGCCCTTGTCATGAAGGGTGAACGATAGAGCCAGTGATATACGGCCCAAGCGACCGCCATTCCGATGAACGCCCCGACAAGGATGTCCTCGGTGAAATGCTGCGAGAGGTAGACGCGCGAATACGCAAGCAGAGCTGCCAACAGAGCCAAAGGGATGCTCCATGACCTGCGAGCAAGGAGCACGGTCAACGCGAAGCACATGGCCCACGCCGCGGTGGAATGCCCGCTGGGAAAACTGAAGTGATGGTTCATCTCCACACCTGTCACCCAGTCAAGATCCCCCAACTGTTCCTTGAACACGGCCGGGCGATCATGATCGGCGAACACCACCCGTTTGAGGAATTGGGTGATCAACGCGCTCACCCCGCAACTCAGGCCCATCATCAGGAACGAACGATAGTCCTTCCAGAGCAGCACGATCGCCAGCGTCGTGGGGACCAGTCCATCGGCCAAATGCGTGAGGTTGCGGAAGAACAGATCGGTGGCCGGTGTATGCCATCCGTTCATCCAGGCATGCAAGGGAAGAGGATCGGTCAGCAGCACGGCCACGCCACACAACACCACGAACACAAGACCCGTTCCGAGGAACCGACCGACGGCTGCTTCGCGCTGCATGCGCCAAAGCTAGTCCTGCGACTCGCTACAATGCGATAGGGCCGTAGGCCGAACACCTTGATCCACGATCGATCGTGCACCATCCAAGTGTCGAATACCATGATCGCAGTATTGTCCACGCTTGGCCGTCGAGGGACTTTTGCCACCGCTTCAAGCTACCTGGACATGACCACCCTTGGCAAACGCTACATCGACCGTACACATGACCGTAGCTCCGATCGCATCCTCGATGCGCGTACCCGGTCAGTGCTCAATGCGGTGCTCAAGGAGGAACGCGGCCGAGCGCTCGAAGCCTACCTCAAGGCCACGGGGCGTTCCCTTCATCGCGGAACCGCCCTGTTCGCAGTGATGGCCTACGCCGCCTGCCTCTGGTCGCAAGACCTTCAACTGAAGGGCCGGATCATCGATGAGCAAGGCCATGCCCTCCCCTTCGCCCATGTCGCGATACCCGGCACGCACACGGCCACATTCAGCGACGCGACCGGTAACTTTCTGATTCACGGGCTCAGCGAAGGTGAACATGTCCTTCACTTCTCATCCGTCGGTCGGACGGCTTTGGATCGAACGGTGTCCCTTCCACAACAAGAGTCGTTGGAGGTGGTGTTACCCGAACGGGTGACCGACCTTCCCATGTTCACCGTGCAGAACAGTATGACAGGCGGCAGCGGTCCCGCGCGAGGCAAGGCAGGTGCCGTGTGGTACCTAGGCCCCCGGGAGATGCGATCGTTCGCGTACACGGATGTCTCCCGCTTGCTTCGGTCGGTGCCCGGTGTGAACATCCAGGAGGAGGACGGGTTCGGGTTGCGACCGAACATCGGTATGCGCGGGGCTGGGCCTGCGCGCAGTTCCAAGATCACGGTGATGGAGGACGGCATCCTGATCGCGCCAGCCGCATACTCCGCTCCTGCGGCATACTTCTTCCCCACAGTTGGCCGCATGCACGCGATCGAAGTGGCCAAGGGAAGCGCGCAGATCCGCTTTGGTCCACTTACCACCGGGGGTGCGATCAACTTCCTTTCGACGCCGGTGCCTGAGCGCCCCACAGCGATGGTGGCCTTATGGGGTGGCTCGTTCAGTGCACGTAACCTGCACGCCATGGCAGGCACCGAGCAGGACCGGATCGGGGTGCTGGTGGAGACCTTTCAACAAGGTGCCGATGGGTTCAAGGTGTTGGACGGCGGCGGAACCACCGGTTTCAACAAGGCCGATCACCTGGCCAAGCTCACTTGGCGCAATCGCCCGGAAGCCAGCTTCCAACATGCCATCACCCTGAAGGCCAACCACACCACCGAGACCAGCCAGGAGACCTACCTGGGCTTGACCCGTGACGACCTCCGGAGCACACCCTACCGCCGCTATGCCGCTTCCAGCATGGACCGGATGGACATGACCCATGAGCTGTTCACCGCTCAATATGCCCTCACCCTGCCCAAGGGTCCCAAGCTGGTGGCCACGGCATATCGCACCAACACCTTCCGTAATTGGTACAAGTTGGACCAGGTGGTGGACAGTTCCGGTTCGAAGGTCGGGATCGGGTCCTTGGCCTCCGATCCCGCATCACTTCCGTATGCTTTCAACGTGCTGCGCGGGGCGGACAGCAACGACGATGCCTTGATCGTGAAGGCGAACAACAGGAATTACACCACCTCCGGTGTGCAATTCATCGCCACACACGCTGTGGATGGAGAGCGCATGGACCATGCGATGGAGCTAGGTCTGCGCATGCACGGTGATGCCATGGATCGCTTCCAGTGGAATGACGGATATCGCATGTCCGATGGACGCATGTACCTCACGTCCGCAGGTGATCCAGGTACGGAGAGCAACCGCGTCGCATCCGCTTTGGCCGTGGCGGGACATGCGACCTATGACCTCGACCTTGGACGGGTAGCGCTACATCCCGGATTGCGCTTCGAAAGGATCCGTATGGCCGAGGACAACTACGGGACGGCGGACCCTTATCGATCCGGCAGCGCGATGAAGCGCATGGAGAACACCGTGGAAGTATGGGTCCCGGGCATGAGCATGGATGTGCAATTGGGGCCGGATGCACTAGCCTTCGTCGGTATGCATCGGGGATTCTCCCCACCAGGTCCGGATGCACGCACCCTACCCGAATGGAGCGTCAATTACGAGTTGGGCTTCCGTCACACGGGGAGGCTGTCACACGTGGAGCTCATCGGATTCCTGAACGACTACAGCGAGTTGTTGGGTAGCGATCTGGCAGCAGCGGGTGGAGCGGGTACCGGCGAACTGTTCAACGGTGGTGCAGCGCAAGTGATGGGTATGGAAGCACATCTCTCCATCGATCCGCTGAAACAACGCGAGGGGCGCTTGCGCGCTCCTATCACGCTCAACTACACCTACACCGACGCTCGTTTTGGAAGCAGCTTCAACAGCACCTTCGAAGGGTGGGGTGAGGTCCTGCAAGGTGATCGCATACCATACATCGCCGAGCATCAACTGAATTTACGGGTAAGCCTGAGCACCCGTCGGATGGAATGTGCTTTGAACATGACACACCTTAGCGCCATGGCCACTGCAGCTGGTGCCGATGCCGACGCGGAAGCGAACCTGGTGCCGGCCTTCACCGTGCTCGATGCCAGCACCACCTTCCATTGGACGCATCAAGTGGATGCCTTCGCCACGGTGCAGAACATCCTGGATGAGGCCTACCTCGTTTCCCTTGCCCCCGCAGGCGCTCGTCCCGGTGCGCCGCGCATGGTGCAAGTGGGTCTGCGCTTCCGGATGTGAGCGCATGGCGTGCAGGCGCCACCTTTGTAGGGCATCTTCATCCCATGGCCGCACAGGACAGGATACGCATCTTCATCGGTACCACGGTCCCTACCTCTGTGTGTGAGATGATCCTTCCATCCGCTCAGAAGGCCATGCAACAAGGGCGTTGGCGCATGGCCCCTACCAGCCAGTGGCATGTGACCGCGCTGTTCCTGGGCGAGCGCGATGCACGCTACCTGGATACCTACATGGAGAAAGTGCAGCATTGCGCAGCGCACACGACAGCGATATCGCTCTCCAGCGGCATGTTGGTCAGTATGCCCAAGGAGGACCCGACCATGCTGTGGGTGCGGTTCCGACCGTCACCGGAACTCACCAAGCTCCATCGTGCACTCGCCGAAGCATTCGGTGTGCCTCCCTCCCATTACATCCCGTATTGGCCGCACATCACCTTGGCGCGTTCCCGCGGTAAAGCGATCCACTTGGATGACACCCCACTCGTGGTTCAAGGACTGCAGTTGGAGTCCCTTTCCTTGTATCGCTCGGACGCCGGCCCGCAAGGTTCCGTGCACACGCCCCTCGCCACCTGGCCCCTCAGCGGAACAGATCCAACTGTCCGGTAGGTGGCACCTTGAACCGCGTGCGATCGAACAGCGGCATGCGCGCATCACCGAAGTACCTCCTGCGCATCACATCGAACAGCCGTGAAATAGTGGCGGCATAGGCCCCTTCCCCTTTCATCCGGATACCCGTACGACTATCGCTCATGCGCCCCCCGTGCAATGCACTGGTCAGGGCGATGACCTTGGCGGCCCTATCCGGAAAATGGGTATGTAGCCATGCTCGGAACACGGGTTCGACCGCACCATTCGTGCGCAACACGGTGTATCCGGCCGAGCGTGCCCCCGCCTCTGACGCAGCCTTCAGCAAGGAAGGAACCTCCGATTCGTTCAAAGCAGGAATGATCGGAGCCACCATCACATGCACGGGAACCCCGGCACTGCTCAAGCGCTCGATCGCCTTCAAGCGCTTCAGGCCACTGGAGGTCCGTGGTTCCAACGCACGACGTAAACCCTCATCGAGCGTGGTGAGGCTGATGGCCACCGAAGCCAGGCCTTGTTGCGCCAATGCGCCAAGTAGGTCAAGGTCGCGCAGGACCAGCGCATTCTTGGTGATGACCCCGACGGGTTGGCCATGGTCGAGCATCACCTGCAACAACCGCCGCGTGATGGCCTCCTCACGCTCGATGGGTTGGTACGGATCGGTCGCACCGGCGATCATGATCGGTTCACCCTTCCAGGAAGGTGCACGCAAGGCGTGCGCGAGCAATTCCGGAGCCCGCTGCTTCACCAGTACGACCCGCTCGAAATCAAGACCAGCACTGTACCCCCAGTACTCATGCGTTGGTCGCGCGTAGCAATAACTGCAGCCATGCTCGCACCCTTGGTACGGGTTCAAGGTCCACTCGAAGGGCAGGTCCGGACCAACGACCCGATTGAGAATGCTGCGTGGATAGGTGGGGATGTATGCGGTGGCTATCGGCCCTTCATCGGTCATATCCACGCCCTCCAGTTCGAATATGCCCCTCTCTTGCGCATGGAAGCGGTTGTGCACCTGCACACTGGCACCACGCCCTTTGACAGGTCCCTCGTCGATCATGCGGTGCATAAGCTACGAAGTGGATCACGATCCGATGACGTGATGCTGGATACCTTCGCCGCCCATTGTCACGAGCCATGAGATCATCTGTCATCCTCTTTGCCGTTGTTTTGACCGCCTGTGGTGGCGGGGCGTCGAATACTCCTCCTCCCGAAGGATCGGTCGTCGATAGTCTTACCACCTCCGATAGCTTGATACACCCGGAGGAGAAGCACTTCCGCAGCCTCAAGCAACTCACCTTCGGTGGCGATAATGCCGAGGCCTACTGGAGCTTCTCCGGGGAGAGGTTGGTGTTCCAATCGAACAACCCCGCATGGGGCGAGGACTGCGATCAGATCTACGTGTTCAACCCCTTCAGCGATGACCTGCGGCAGGGTGCCCCCACCAAACTGAGCATCAACGGTGGACGCACCACGTGTAGTTATTTCCTGCCCGGTGACAGCCTCGTGCTTTTCGGAAGCACGCATGAAGGCGGGCATTCCTGCCCGGCCGTACCTGAGCGCCGTGCCGATGGTAAGTACGTGTGGCCCATTTATCCTTCCTTCGATATCTACGTCAGCGACCTGAAGGGTGCGATCCGTCAACAACTGACCGATACACCGGGGTACGATGCCGAAGCCACCGTCAGCCCGAAGGGAGACCGCATTGTCTTCACCAGTATGCGCGATGGCGACATGGAACTGTACACCATGGCCCTCGACGGAAGCGATGTGAAGCGCATCACCAGCACACTGGGTTACGACGGAGGTGCCTTCTTCAGCCCTGATGGCTCCAAGCTGCTCTGGCGCGCCAGCCGTCCGACGACCGAGGAAGAGGTGGAAGAGTACAAGGCCTTGTTGAAGGAGGGCCTGGTGAAGCCCACCGACATGGAACTGTATGTGGCCAACGCGGACGGTACCGATCCACGCAGGATCACTGAGCTTGGCAATGCGAACTGGGCGCCGTATTGGCATCCCAGCGGCACCAAGATCCTGTTCGCCAGTAATCACAAGAGCAAGCGGGGCTTCCCCTTCACACTCTTCCTGATCAATACCGATGGGACAGGCTTGGAACAAGTGAGCCATGGGGACACCTTCGATGCGTTCCCGGTGTTCAGCCCGGATGGCAAGCACTTGGTCTTCAGCAGCAACCGGAACAACGGGGGCACCCGGGAGACGAACCTCTTCCTTGCCGAATGGCAGGACTGAACCGGAAGGCTCGATACGACGTTCTGCACACGGCCCTGAATTTCCCGGCCAAAGCCGAACTTCGCCCCTTGCGATGAGCGATCACCACCCCACATCGACAGGCAATGGCTGGATGGACCGCTTGGCCCAGCGGTGGGGCGTTTCACCATCGCGCGTGCTGGTCATCCTGCTTGTGTTCGCTTGCACGGGGACCACGGTGCTTTTGATCAAACGTCCGATACTCACGTGGGTCACGGGTGGCGCGGAACCCTCGCTCTGGGTTTCCGTGGTCTACTACATACTCATCCTGCCCTTCTACAACCTGATCCTGCTCATCTACGGCGCGCTGTTCGGCCAGTTCTCCTTCTTCTGGAACTTCGAGAAACGCTTCCTCCGCCGGATCACCGGGCGGTCCTGACCTTCCCGCTCATCGGGTACGTGTGAGCGCGCGAATGACGCGTTCCGCTTGTGCCTTGGCGTTCCGTTCGATGCGGCACTCCCAAGAGGTCACCACGCGCCACCCTTCCTGGCGAAGCTCCCTCACCTTGCGTGCATCGCGCGCCTTGTTGGCATCGAGCTTGGCAGACCAGAACGCACTATTGTTCCGAGGTCGCCGCGGTGTGCAATGCGGACAGCCATGCCAGAAGCAGCCATGTACCAATACCGCCACGCGTTGACCGACGAATGCAATATCCGGCCTGGCTGGTGCCTTGGTATAATGCAAGCGGTAGCCCGTGTATCCAAGTTCACGCAGGGCTTTGCGCAACGCCAATTCAGGAGCGGTATCCTTTGCTTTGATGCGGCTCATGAGGGCGCTGGTCCGCGGGTCCTTCGGTACAGGAGCGCGGCCATCGCGCAGGTAGCTACGTTCGGCCATACCACGAAGTTCGGTAAACCGATCAGCGCCCGCCGGGGGTGGCACCTGCCAACTGTTCCGCACGGGCCTCGGTGTCATAGGCCAGTTGGCTGCAGGGTTCGCCATTCTTGAAGTAGAAGGTGCCTCCCCACTTGTGGAAGACCTTCCGGTATTCAGTGACCCCACCCGCCTTTTCGTGCTTCACGATGGTTACCACCTTGTTGGGTTCCACCACGAGTTCTTCGTGGCGTACCACATCCTCGTCCAGCAAGTCTTGATGGGGGCGCACCGTATCCGTGCCTCCGGTACGGGCAAGGTCGGCGGGTGGTGCTTCCTCCTTCACGACCGGCACGGTGGCCCTGCGCGTGTCCTGACCCACAACGGCATTGGCCAGGATGCCCGGCTCCGGGGAACGAGGCGGAGTGGGAATGGGGCGTTCGGGCTTGGGTTCCGGTGGTGTCGGCTTGGCCTTCGGTGCGGTTGGGGGCGGTTGCTCAGGCTTTGGTGCTGGCTTGCGTGCTTCCAAAGCTGCACGCTCAGCAGCTTTGCGCGCTTCGGCCTCTTGGCGTGCTTGTTCGGCAGCCCGGATGGCTTCCTCCTTCTTGGCGGCCGATACACGCGCTTGTTCATCCTTCGCTGCCTGTTCAGCCTGCTTGCGAGCCTCCGCTTCGGCCGCAGCCTTCGTCTTCGCATTGACCAATTCCTCCTGAGCCTCTGCCTTTTGCTTTTGTTCCACCTCCTTTTGTGCGGCCTGCAGCTGCGATTGGATGGATCGTGTGTAGTCCGTGTCGTAGTCGAAATCCCCCAGACTTGGCTCGAACCTGATCAAGCCCACAGGCTGGTTGAACACGACCATGTTCGTCTCGTCGTACTGCTTGAAGATGGAAACCGCGAAATCGAACGGTGTGAACGGACCGCTCACTTGGTCGGAAGGCACCTT
Organism: Flavobacteriales bacterium; assembly: GCA_016718655.1. Lineage (GTDB taxonomy): Bacteria > Bacteroidota > Bacteroidia > Flavobacteriales_F > PHOS-HE28 > PHOS-HE28. The sequence continues at coordinate 25,291 of JADKCV010000005.1, forward strand.
GGTATTGAAGGAGATCTTCTTGGAGACATAACCATCCTTCTCGAAGGACACGATGTAGTTGCTGTTCAGATCGAGGTCAAGCGAGAACTTGGTTATGGAGTTGGTCAATGTTCGCTCCTTGACCCCATTCTTGTAGACCACGACGCGGGTGTTGCTCATATCACCCGACTCCACCTTCATGCGCCCATTCACTGTGAATTTGCTCTGCCCCATGACCACACAGGCCAGTCCCATCGCAATTGCCAGCAGCGGACAACGCAACTGTGGAAATACCGGATGTAGGAAGTAACTGAAGCGTGCCATGGCGCCCGTGTACGTACCTCACTGCCCCTTGGTTCCCATTGGTCTGTTCGTAACCTGCGGCACATGGTTCCGTAGAAGATCACCGGACCCATCATCTTCGGACCCGCATGCGCATCTTGTTCCTAGCCTTGGGATTCTGCTCCTCCCCCGTGACATGGGCGCAATACATGGCGGCCAATTCAGACCCTGCCAGTGCGCAGGATACGCGATACAAGGAGGGCGAACGTGCCTATCGCGCTGGGGATCATGCCTTGGCCATTGCCGCCTTCGACGACGTGATCACGAGCGCCCCCGAACACCTCAACGCCCATTTACAACGCGGTTTCTGCCACTCGGTATTGCTTCACCACGAGCAGGCCGTAGCCGATTTCTCCATGGTCATCGAACGCCGTCCAGAACACATCTGGGCGTACACGTGCAGGAGCGCCGCCTTCATGAAACTGGGGTTGTATGACAGGGCCATCCTGGACCTTGAACGCGTATTACAGCTCGACCCGAATAACGACGAAGCTTTCAACAACCGAGGTTGGGCGTACAAGGCGATCGGTGAACACGAAAGGGCCTGCCAGGACTGGAACGCCAGTCGGAAACTGGGGAACGACGAAGCGAAGATCATTCTGAACAACAACCGCTGTAAATGAGACAGAAGCGACTCCTTGTGCTCATCGCGCTGATCAACATCGCCTATTTCGCGGATGCCCAAGGGCAGAACTACACCGAATGCTTGGTCAAGACATCCAGCAAATGGGGTGCCCCTTGTGACAAATGCGAGAACTACAAGGATGGCTACAAGCGCGATTTCAGTGGTACCTATCAGGTGGAATTGAAGAATAGCTGCAGTGAGCTGATCGAAGTGAAAGTGGCCATGCAGGAGAAGAATGGGCAATGGCGGACCTTTCCGCTCAAAGCGATCGCTCCGAACGAACACTTGAACGCATTCGCTTGCACGGGTACCGGCAAGTACATGTATTGGGTCCGCCGCGTGAACGACACTGAGATCGTCATCCCGACCGACCAGGAGATCATCACCGAGTACCGGAATCGCTGAGTTGGATCCACTCGCGACCGGATCGCCTCGCTTATCCACGCCTGCTTGTTCACCATCTACGGGATGGATGCTCGGCCCGAACTGCCGATGGACCCAACTTTGGGCCGTGTGTCCCTTGTCGATGCACGTTCCGCATGTCCACCAAACGTTTTCACATCGACCGTACCGACACCTCGCCCCAGATCGACCTGGACCTGGAACTCGGTTCGATCGAGTTCGTGGGCCGTTCACTACCCAACAACTCGGAGCAGTTCTATGCCCGTGTGTATCGATGGCTGGATGAGTACCTTCAGGAACCGAAGGATGAGACCACGGTGAACCTCAGGTTGGATTATCTGGACACGAGTTCCAGCAAGCACTTGTACAATATCTTCCAGCGTCTCAATTCGGTCAGCGAACGAGGGCGTTCCGTGCAGGTGAATTGGCACTACGAGCAGGGTGATGACGAGATGGCGGAGACCGGCAAGGACTACCAGAGCTTCTTCCGGCTCGATTTCAACTTCATCGAGGTGAACGAGCTCTTCTAGGAGCAGGACCCGACGAAGTGCTTTAGTTTAGGCGGGCATACACAACGGTGTCGCATACCACCATGGGCCCACCTGCATTCTTCACCCTACACCAGCTCAGTAGCGCGCTGAAGAAGCGCATCGATGAGGCCACGGGGGGAAGAGCCTTCTGGGTGAAGGCGGAGGTCGCGAGCATTTCCGCCAAACGACACCTCTACCTTGAACTGGTGCAGCACCAGGATGGAGCACGCATAGCGGTGATGCGGGGCATCATCTGGCAAGAGCACATGCGCACCATTCGAGAGGCCCTTGGCGATGAACTGCCCAATATCCTGAAGGATGGCGCCGAGATCCTCGTCCTTGCCAAGGTGAACTTCAGTCCGCTCTATGGCGCGAGCCTGCATATCGAACAGGTGGACCTGTCGTACAGCTTGGGCGAATTGGAGCGGCGCAAGCGAGAGACCATTGCCACCCTGCGTGACGAAGGCCTGTTCGATAGGAACCGCCTTGTTCCTGAGCCGATGGTGATCCAACGGATCGCACTGATCACCTCTGCTGGATCGGCCGCTTACAATGATCTGATGCAACACCTGGAGGCCAATGAGTATGGGTACCGGTTCCATGTGCACCTCATCGACAGCACCGTGCAAGGTGATGGAGCAGCCTTCCAGTTGCGCAAGGCGATGGTACGCGCCTCAACACTGACCGTGGATGCTGTGGTGATCATCCGCGGTGGTGGCTCCAAACTCGACCTCGAGGCATTCAACGACTTGGAGCTATGCCGGGTCGCGGCACGCATGGACCTGCCTGTGATCACCGGTATCGGTCATGATGTCGACATTTCCGTGCTTGACATGATCGCACGCAGTCCGCACAAGACCCCTACCGCTGTAGCCGACCACCTCATCAACAAATGCCTCTATTTCGAGACCGGGTTGAGCGGCTTCCTGGTGAACATCCAACGGACCATGAGCGAACGCTTCGCGGTGCGTAAGGAACAGTTGAGCGCTCACTCGGAAGTACTCCGCTTGCGACCGACCATGCAGTGTCAGCGAGCACGCGCATACCTGAACGAACGTGCCGCTGGCCTGGCAAGGGAGGTCACCGTTGTGTTGCATTCCTACGACCGGCAGATCCAGGTCAAGTCCTCCTCATTGGCAACCTTGCCGATCCAACGCCTTCGACATGTGGAACAGGTGCGGATCCGAGAAGCCAAGGCCAGACTGGACGAATTCGCCACCCGGGGTCTGAGCACCCTACAAGTGCGCGTTCAAGCCATGCAGGATGCCATCCGACTGATGGCGCCGGAACGCCTGATGGCTCGGGGCTTCAGTATCACGCGCAAGCAGGGCACAGCCTTGACCGATGTGTCCGGCCTGAGCATCGGGGATGAGATCCATACCACCTACAGCCACGGCCGCACGCGAGCCATCATCCAAGCCATCGAACACCATGAGCGAACCACGGACGACCTATGAGAAGGCCTATGAGGAACTGGAGGCCATCATGCAGGAATTGCAGGAGGACAAGGTTTCCGTGGACCAACTGACCACCAAGGTGAAGCGCGCTGCGGAACTGATCACCTTCTGCAACGACATGCTGCGCAGCACCGAAGCCGAGGTGAACAAGATCGTGAAGAAGCTGGGACTATAGATCTAGAGCAGTTCGTTCGCCAAGTTGGCCAATGGGCTGCGCTCCCCTTTCTCCAGCGTGATGTGCGCGAACAGCGGATCGCCTTTGGCCTTGTCGATCAAGTAGCTCAGACCATTGCTCTCCGTATCCAGGAATGGCGTGTCGATCTGGTGAACATCACCCGTGAAGACGATCTTGGTCCCTTCCCCGGCCCTACTGATCACGGTCTTTATCTCAAGTGGCGTGAGGTTCTGTGCTTCGTCCACGATGAAGAAGATGTTGCTCAGGCTGCGTCCTCGGATGTAAGCCAGTGGCGCGATGGCGATCTTCTCGTTCTCCAGCATCTCGTCGATACGCTTCGGCGTACTGTCATGCTTCTCGAACTGTCCCTTGATGAGCTTCAGGTTATCCCACAACGGTTGCATGTAGGGATCGAGCTTGCTCTGGATATCACCTGGCAGATATCCGATGTCCTTGTTGCTGAGCGGTACCACCGGTCGAGTGACATAGATCTGTCTGTATTCGCGGCGCTGCTCCAAGGCACAGGCCAATGCAAGCAGGGTCTTTCCCGTACCCGCTGCGCCTTGCAAGGTCACCAACTTGATCTCTGGATCAAGTAGTGCGCTCATGGCCAAGGCCTGCTCCGCGTTCCGTGGACCGATCCCGAACACGCTCTGCTTCTCCACCCGGTCCACATTCCCGGTACGTGGATCGTACTTGGCCAGAATGCTTTTCTTCTTGTGCTTGAGAATGAAGAAGTGATTTCCCTTGGGTTTGTCCATACCCAGTTCGGCGATGGGGATACTGCCCTCGGTGAAGAGCTTGTCGATGCTCTCCTCCGGATGGTCATCAACGACCGTTCTGCCGGTGTATAGCTTTTCGCGCACATCACGAACCTTGCCCGTAAGGAAGTCCTCGGAAAGGATGTTCAGGCTCTTGGCCTTCAACCGCAGAGCGATATCCTTGGTGACAAGAATGACCTTCTTGTCCTTGTTCTGCCGCTGGAGCGTGAGCGTTGCGTTGAGGATCTGGTGGTCGTTCTTGGCATCGGCAAAGACCTTGGTGGCATCCACGCCGTTCAGATCATGCTTGGCCACCACCATGAACCGTCCCAAGGAAGGACCGTCCAGCGGTTGCCAATCGCTGAGCACATCGCGCTTGGCGATCTGGTCGAGGTGGCGGATGAATTCGCGCGCCTCATAGTTGATGGTATCGTTGCCTTTCTTGAACGTATCCAGTTCTTCAAGTACCTGTATCGGGATGGCCACATCGTGTTCTGCGAAGTTCTCGATGGCCGAGTGGTCGTAGAGGATGACTGAGGTATCCAGTACGAAGATCTTCCGGTCTTTCTTCTTCATTCGATCAAGGAACGGTGTGCATCAAAACTATCCGGCCCGAGCGGCCAGTACGGCTTCAACGCGAACGCACTTTTCCACGATCGATCGTGTTCATCACCTGAAGGTGAAGTCGATGTGAACATCCGTTCGTATGTGAACGCGAAGCGGGGACCACCTAAGGCGATCCCCGCTCCCATCCGATGGGGTCGTAACCCCTTCGTATGCCGTTCGTTCCTTCCACCCCCCATCGCCCCTAGCAAGGGACGATCCTGGTCCATAGGCTTGTCCGGTGCACGTCTGGCATGCATTCGAACCCACCTGGATGCAAGGCCTCTTACCAGGCTTGGCGCGGTCCAAGGACCGCACCGGCATCGATGTGTTCGTCTCTCCGACCCATGGCCGAGCGTTGAAGCCCGGATGAAAGAACGTTCAGTGGTGTGAAATTACCCCGAGGAGTGCACCCAAGGGCGAAAAATGGCACCTCGCCTTTTCCACAAGTTGTGAACGATCCTACAGAACGTGCATGATCCGTAGGCTCGAACGCCCTTCCTCTCCGAAGATCGTCACCACATATACACCCGGACGCTGATCGCCCATGGGCAGTTCGAAGCGCGTTGTTCCATCAGGCTTCGACCAGGTGCCGGTCACCCTGCCAAGGGCGTCGGTAAGTAGCACTGTGGCAGCGCCGGATCGAAGGCCGATCACCTGATCCGTTCCGGACCGGCCCAACCACTCCGCATCAAAAGGAGCATGCTCGTCCACCCCCAAACAGGGGTCGACGATAACTGCCACGAAGGCTTCATCCGCATCACATGGTGCATCGCCTTCCACCGTGTAGGTGTATAGGCCCGATCCGTTCACTGCGGGATCCAGGATACCGGAGAACGACGCACCTTGAGGATCCGTCCAAGTGCCACCGGTCATCGCGCCGGTCAGGCTTGCGAGCAGGTCCACCGGGCCATTCGTGGTGCAGATGGTGAGCGTGGTGCTGAGCCCCGCGTTGGCAGCTTCATTCACCGTCAGTTCCATCACCGCTGTATCATTCACACAGGGCGCGGTACCATACACCACGTACACGACCTCATAGGTTCCCGGTGCCGTATAATCCGGCATCGGAAAGGTCATTCCGTTGTAGAAGAAAAGGCCCGTGAGTTGACCACCGGACACAAAGGGCAACAACGACGTTGGAGGATCATTGGAACACAAGGGTACAGTGACCGCGACACCTGCATTGGCAGGATCCTGGAGCGCAATGGTGAGTTGGGCCTGATCCGCAGGACAGATGAGCGAACAGTCCGTGGTGTAGGTATAGGTACCGGCCGGGTTGGAGCCTGAATCGAACTGACCACTGTAGGGGTCACCAGTCGGTGAGGTCCAACTGCCGCAGGGATCGGCACCATCAAGTTGGTCGATCAATGGATATACTCCTGTGTTCTTGCAGAGGACCACGAAGGCGTCCGATCCGGCAGCGGCCTGTTGTTCGATACTGAGATCGGCCGAGTTGATGGTACCCTCGAAGACCGGGGAAGAGGACACCACACGGATCCGATACCCACTACCACTCGGGGTACCAAAAGGGATGGTCGCACTGATGCTACCCGAAGTAGTGGATGCGAGCGTGCCGATGGTGACAGGTTGCGCAAAGGAACCGGAGGCATTCGAAAGTTGTGCCGTGAAGATGTTGCCCACGGACCATGTGCCCGCTACCGCGAATGGAACGGTGATGCTACTCCCTTCACAGTAGGTGGTGCTCGTGGGATCCTGGGTGATCAATCCCAGCTCCACCGGCTCCGGAATACTGATGCTCACATCATCGACCCCGAACCCGGGATCTTGCGCGCTGGTGGTCGTGCCGTTCACGAATCGGAATCCGAAGCGCAAGGTGGAATGGCCTGCCAACTCCGGTGATGTGATGGTCTGTTGGATCCAAGTGGTCTGATCCCTGTATTGTGCGACCGGAGCGACCAGCTGCACCCAGGTCGATCCCGCATCCGTGCTGTAATACACCTCGCCATAGTTGGCCGTTCCACCGCCGCACAGCCACCAGAAGGTGATCGTTGCTGCTGAGGCGCCCAACGTGCTCACGTCGGTGGTCATCCGAGCGAAATGGTTACCAGGTTGGGTGCATAGCCCATCGGCTGCCACGAAATTGCAATTGAGGATGCCACTATTGGTACCCGCCGTGCTCGCGATGTGGAGGTAGCGACCATTGGGCTGCGTGATACCCGCTGGTTGCGAAGCCGTGGAGGGGATGGTGAAGCTGAATGGGAAACCAAGGCAATCAAGTGTGCCACTGCCGCCTGAGTAGGCATCGTTGATCAACCAGCTGTTCGCCCCACCCGAGGAGGAGCCTACATCATTGGTGTTCAATCCGAAGAGTGGCTGCAGGCTTTCCATATCTTCTTGGAAAAGCACCTGCTGACCGGCCGTTGGCACAATTGAAGCGAGAAGGGCGGTCAGTGTGAGCGGATATTTCATGGGCTGAGTTGGGGACGCGTAATTTAGGGAACACCTTTTGATCGGCCTACCTCCTCGCGGTACAGTCCTTAACCCACAGTTCACAGGGGATGCCGTCCTTTGCTCCATCGAAAACCTAACGACCTAGAACATGAGAACGCGAACACGCTTAGAACGAGCGTTGCGCCTGGCATGCCCGACGCTAGCCTCCCTGCTATTCACCCTCAGCGCTGGTGCGCAGATCGCTGCGTGGGACTTCTTCGGCGAAAGTTCCCCCGCGACCTCCACGGCTGATATCTACGTCGCAGGTCTGGATGCATCCAACGTGCTGACGCGTGGTGCAGGTGCGAGCGCGAGTACAGCGACCAATTCATTTCGAACGCAAGGTTTCCAGAACAACGGCATCAGCACGGCCAATACCGACTTCTTCCAGTTCACCCTTTCAGCCGCTCCGGGATCCTCTCTGAGCCTTTCCACGATCGACGCGATCATGGCCGGGACCGGGACCTTTTCCGCAAGCCCAGGCACCACCAACCAGTTCGCCTACAGCCTGGACGGGACCAACTTCACACTGATCGGTAGCCCGATCGTTCGGATCGGTAATGGTGCCCTGACCCAGACGGACCTCACCGGCATCCCTGCCTTGCAGAACCTGCCCGATGGGGTGAACGTGACCTTCCGTTTCTATGCTAGCGGTCAGACAGCGACCGGGGGGTGGGGATTCAACTCTCCAGCGTCTGGCCAGTACGGTCTTTCCGTTGGTGGAACCATCACTGCAAGCAGTACTTCGGTGTCGTTGGCGGCCACTTCCAATGTGGTGAGCGAAACTGCCGGAAGCACTTCGATCACGGTGAATATCAGCAACCCCGATGCAGTGAACGCGACCACTGTTGACCTCGTACTCCTGAGCGGTGATGCGACCCGTGCGGGTAACTACACCACACAGACCGTCTCGTTCGCTGCGGGAAGCAGCACACCCGAGAACGTGGTCGTGACCATCACCGACAATGGAGTGTCCGACGGAGATGCCACACTGGTCTTCCAATTGCAGAACGTTGCCGGAGGGACGCCAGTTGCCCAGATCAACAGCCCATCCACCTTCACGCTGACCATCGAGGATGATGAGGCCTTGCCAACGGTGAGCATCAACAGTGTCACCCTCACGGAAGGGAACAGCGGAACGAGCAATGCCGTGGTCAGTGTGACCATGAACGCCCAACCAGCCTCGACCGTGGATGTGAGTGTGACCGACGCACTCACGAGTTCGGCCAGCAGCATCACGGATTACGCGTTCACGCCCGCCTCGCTCCAGTTCCTGACCAGCGAGACCTATCCGAATACCAAGACCTTGACCATCTCCGTCCTCGGTGATACAGACCTGGAACCCAATGAGACAGTGAACTACGCTGTGTCCATCACCTCGGGTCCTGCATCGTTGGGCCTCAGCACCGGCACCCTCACCATCGTGAATGATGATGTGCCGGTCCTCTTCATCAATGAGGTGGACGGTGATCAGACAGGCGCGGACACCCAGGAGTTCATCGAGCTATTCGGCGCTCCGAACACCTCGCTCCTTGGTACCACTTTGGTGCTCTTCAACGGATCGAACGACCTTTCCTATGCCTCCTATGACCTGGATGCCTATTCCTTGGACGGGAACGGGTTCTTCGTGATCGGGAACGCTGCCACACCGGGAGTCGACCTCGTGTTCGCTGACAATTTCCTCCAGAACGGGGCGGACGCCGTTGCTCTTTACTACGCGGACGCCATCAGCTTCCCCAACAACACGGCCGTCACCACGGTCAACCTCATCGACGCACTCGTCTATGATACCGATGATGCCGATGACGCCGGTCTATTGCCCTTGATCAATGGCGGCCAGGCCCAGGTGAATGAGAATGCCAATGCGGCCTCCGCGACGCAGAGCATGAGCCGTGTTCCCGATGGAGGCGTGCTGCGCGACACGGACACCTATGCCATGCAGCTGCCCACCCCGGGAGCCACGAACGTGAACCCTTGTTCCTTGGTGCTCGGCACCACCAGTGCCTCCTGCAACACCGTGACCACCGGCCCAGGCGATACATATACCTTGAGCATCCCTTACACCGGGGTGCAAGCCGGAGTGACGGTGATCAACAACGGCGCCTCCGGTACCGTGGGCGGTGATGATCCGGCGACGGTTCCCAATGGTACCATTACCGTCAGTGGTATCAGCGAAGCGGACGGCTACAACGTGAGCTTCTCTGCTCCGTGCGGCACGCTTTCCGTCAGCGGTAGCGCTCCCTCGTGCGAGCCTCCTCCCCCTCCCCCTACCCTGGTCATCAACGAGGTTGACTATGACCAAAGCTCGACGGATGCGGCCGAGTTCATCGAACTGAAGAACACCGGGACCGAAGCAGTGGACCTCACAGGCCTGCGCATTGAACTGATCAACGGTTCCAACGGACTACTCTACAGCACGATCAACCTATCCTCGGTGTCCCTAGCCGCAGGTGACTACTACGTGATCGGCCACGCGATCGTGCCCAATGTGGATCAAGTTGCCTTCACCACCGCAGGAAGCATCCAGAACGGGGCTCCTGACGGAATGCGCCTGATGACCGCCACCAACGTGATCGTGGACCAACTGAGCTATGAAGGGACCATGTCCACCACGGAGGGGACGGGTGCCGGCGCGGATACCAATGATGACGTGCTCAGCCTCGCCCGGTTCCCGGACGGCATCGACACGCAGGACAATAGCGTGGACTTCGCGGTGCTCTGCATCACCCCGGGTGCTGCCAACAGCTTCAGTGATATCGATACCGATGGTACGCTGGACTGCCTTGATGTGTGTGCGAACGGACCCGAACCAGGTTCACCCTGTGACGATGGGAACGCTTCCACCGGCAACGATGTGATCCAAGCGAATTGCACCTGTGCAGGTGAAACAACCGACTGCTTGGGTGTGGTGGGAGGCACTGCCCTACCAGGCACTTCGTGCGATGACGGCGACCCCGACACCGTGAATGATGTGTATCTCGGTGATTGCACCTGCTTGGGCACGCCCGTGTGCAGCACGGACCTGGTGATCGAATTCCAGACGGATGCCAACCCGAACGAGACCACATGGGAGATACGCACGGAGAACGGCGTTGATCTGGTGCAGTCCGGCGGTCCGCTGAATGCCCCGAACGGTGTGGAGACCAACTTCACCTGCCTGCCTGACGGCTGCTTCACCTTCCGAGTACTGGATGGAGCGGGTGACGGTATGACCAGCGGCGGATACATCCTGCGCACATTGAATACTGCCGAGCGCATCATCGACAACAGGAACAACTTCAGCACCGGTAGCACAAGCGCGATCAGCGGTGGCCAAGGATTCTGCCTGCCGATGAGCAGCGACAAGGTGATCTTCACCAGCTGCGACAAGTTGGACTGGGTGAGCAACCAGTACGTGGTGGCCACCCCGAACGCTGCGGTGAGCGCCCAGTGGTTGGTGGGTGACCAGACCAATGACGGTTACGAGTTCTGGATCTTCGATCCGAACGGCAGCTACAGCTTCCGTCGTTTCCGCAACCACGCCACCAGCGACGGCTTCGGCCCGGCCAGCGCCACCCGCGCCTGCCACATGAAGTTGAACAACTGGGCGGCTGTGAGCCATGTGCCTGCCAACGTGCTGATGAACGTGCGTGTGCGTGCCCGTGTGAACGGTGTCAACGGTCAATTCGGTCCTGCTTGCCGCCTGGCGATCAACCCGACCTTGGCCGCTTGCCCACTGACCCAGTTGATGAACATCCCTGGCGACCCGAACTTCAGCTGCGGCGCGACCCGTGCTTGGGGTACCGGCAACCTGGTGCATGCGCGTCCTGTGAGCGGTGCGAACCGTTACCAGTTCCGTTTCCGAATCCCTGCCGAAGGATTCTCCGTGACACGCACCTCAACGACCTACTTCACTCAATTGAACTGGGCCGTGTTGCCCCTGCAGGATGGCAAGACCTACGATGTGGATGTGCGCGTGAGCAAGGATGGCGGTGCCACCTGGTGCAGTGCTAGCGACCCATGGGGCCCTGTCTGCCAGCTGACGATCGACAACACGCCTGCCGGCAATGGCAACCAGAATTTCGCTGGTATCAGCGGGGCTGCTGAGCTGCGTATGTTCCCGAACCCGAACCGTGGTGATGTGCTGAACTTCAGCATCAACGCCATCGAAGAAGGTGTGAACACGGTGAGCGTGGACATCTACGATCGACCGGCAAGCGCATGAGCGCCCGCACGATCGCTGTGGCCGACGGTAATGTGAACACGGTCATCGACCTGAACGGCGAACTCGCCGCAGGCATGTACCTCGTGAACATCACCGCAGGTGACAACACCTACACCGAGCGTCTGGTGATCCAGCCGTAAGGACCAGCATCATTCAAGGGAACGCCCCGGACCTCACGGTCCGGGGCGTTCTGCGTTCGGGCGGGGCGGGTGAGCGATCGCAGTGACTTTCGATCGGAATACAACGCATATTCCTGATCACGCACCAAGGCGATAGGTCCAGCCTACGTAAAGATCAAAATTGACATGCCATGGTATTGGCGGCTGTCTTTCGCCAAGCACGACCCAAGCCATTGCCTTCGCAGAGGCTATCGAATCGGCTGGCGGTTTTGATGATCTTGCTAGAGATCCCCGGCTTCCGCGATGAGCTCGGCGACGTCCTTCACCACCACCTCACCTTCCTTGTTGAAGTGCTTCACGCCATCGGTGAGCATGGTGTTGCAGAATGGACAGCCAGCGGCTATGATATCCGGAGCTGCTCCCAACGCCTCCTCGCTCCGTTCGTGGTTCACCTCGCGATCACCGGGCTCGGGCTCCTTGAACATTTGCGCGCCACCAGCTCCACAACAAAGACCATTCTGTTTACTGCGCTTCAATTCCACCAAGGCGGCATCGAGTTTCAGTAATACCTCGCGTGGTGCCTCGTATTCATTGTTGCCACGGCCCAGGTAGCACGGGTCGTGAAAGGTGATCCGTTTGCCCTTGAAGCTGCCGCCTTCCACCTTGATGCGTCCTTCCTTGATCAGTGCATTGATGAACTGCGTGTGGTGCAACACTTCATAGGCACCGCCCAAGGCAGGGTATTCGTTCTTGAGCGTGTTGAAGCAGTGAGGACAGGCCGTAACGATACGCTTCACACCATAACCGTTCAGTACGGACACGTTCTGAAGGGCCTGCATCTGGAACAGGAACTCATTACCCGCACGTCGAGCCGGGTCACCGGTACAGGACTCCTCCTGCCCCAGCACGGCGAACTTCACCTTTGCCGCGCCAAGGATGCGCACGAAGGCCTTCGTGATCTTCCGCGCGCGATCATCGAAACTTCCCGCGCAGCCCACCCAGAATAGCACTTCGGGTACTTCGCCTGAAGCGGCGAACTCGGCCATGGTGGGGACTTTGATGGGTTCCATAAGGGATCAGTTCGTGCCTGCCGGACACTTCGGTGAAACAATGCTCCGGTTCAAATTCCTCATGCGTCCTGAGCCCATTCCATGCGCCGGTCGGGACCAAATGCCCATGGCGCACCATTGTTCTCCACATTGTTGAACATGCCTGTTAACGCAGGACGCGTACTGCTCTCCTCCATCACCTTGTAGCGGCGCATTTCCATGATGATGTGCACCGGGTCGATGTTGACCGGGCACGCCTGGGTGCACGCATTGCAGGTGGTACACGCCCAAAGTTCCTCCTCCGAGATGCGACTGTGCAGGTCCTTGCCATCGTCCTTGAAGACCCCTCCGTTCACATCGATGTTCCGTCCGATCTCTTCCACACGGTCCCGGGTGTCCATCATGATCTTACGTGGACTGAGCAGCTTCCCCGTGAGATTCGCGGGGCATTCACTGGTGCAGCGGCCGCATTCGGTACAGCTGTATGCGTCCATCATGCTCTTCCAACTCAGGTCGAACACATCCTTGGCCCCGAAGCGTTCAGGGACCTCCACACCAGCGACCGTTCGTGGGGGTGCGGGCTCGGGAGGGGACACCGAAGGGTCCAACATCGAACGTACCTCTCCGGTTATGCGAGGCATGTTCACGATCTGCGTCCTAGGGGCCAACTTACTGTACCATGTGTTCGGAAAGGCCAACAGGATATGCAGGTGCTTGCTGTACGGCAGGTAGTTGAGGAACGCGAGGATACCCACGATATGGAACCACCACATCGAGCGCTCCATGGCGATCACCATGCCATCGGTCATGTCGGCGAAGAATGGCCGGAGCATCGAACTCACCGGGTAACTCCCTGCGACCACATAATGATCCACCCCACGATGTGCAAGTACTTGGTCGGCGGCATTCATCTTCAGGAATGCTCCCATGAGCAGGATCTCCACGACAAGGATGATCAGGGCGTCCTTCGAAGGCCAACCGGTCATTTCCGGCTTATGGAATCGGGGAAGCCGAAGGATGGCCCGACGCGCGATGAAGACCACACACGCCAGTAGGACCCCGACCGCGAGCAGCTCGAATGCACCGATGAGAAGGTCGTAGCCCACACCAAGGAAGGCACCTACCCGGTGTGTGCCAAGAACTCCATCGATCACGATCTCCAGGACCTCCAGGTTGATGATGATGAAACCGACATAGATGAGAATATGCATGAAGCCTGCGACCGGCCTCGCCACCATCTTGCTCTGGCCCAAGGCGACACGCGCCATCACGCTCCAACGCTCACCTTGTCTGTCACTGATCGACTGGTCCCGACCCAAGCGGATATTACGGATCAGTCTTCGGATGTTCCGGATGAAAAAGCCGATGGCCAAACCCAACACGCCTAGGAAGATCACATTGCTGATACTCATGGTCTTTCGGCTTCTCGAAGGGCCTTGGCAATACGTTCCACATCGCTGTCCGACAATTTGGGCAGCCTATCCTTCTTTCCGAACAACGATAAATGGACGTATCTGTTCGGATTCAAGCGAAGGTCCTCAAGCATCAGATCCAACTCACGACTGGCGTTCTCGAGGTTGGTGTAGAGAGTATCGTTCTTCAACAAGGCTCCCAGGGAACCTTGGCCCTCTTGCAATCCGTCCATCACAGCGCGAAGCTGGGCTGAACTCGCCGACAGATCGGTAACCGCCTGCTTCAGTTCCTGTCCAGCCAGCGTACCCGAAACGGTATCCATATTGGAAAGGATACTGGTGATCCGCGTGTTGTATGCCACCAGGTTCTGGCTTACGCTCGTGAGGTTCTCAAGAATGAGATGGATGGCCTGTGCTTCTGTGGCAACGATACCATCCAAGCGCTGGGCCGTACTGTTGAACGTCTCCAACGTGGCCCTGATGTTCGAGAAACTGGCATCGATGTCACCCAAGGCCGAGTCGTTCAGCAATTTGTTCAAGGAGGTGAGAACGGAGTCCACATTTGCGATCATGCCTTCGGCCTTTCGCTTCAATGGATCGATCTGTTCGCTGACGGCGTCCGTAAGGCTCATCTGCGAGTCCCCGGTCAGCGTGTCACCTGCTTGTGCAAGATCCCCACTTTTCCCAAGCACCAATTGCAGGGCGCGGGAAAAGAGATCCGCACTGTAGATGCGCACTTCGGTATCCCTGGGCAGCTGCATGCCATCCTCGTTCAGTTGAAAGCTGACGGCTATACCTCCTCGCCCTTCGTTGACCAATGCAGTGCGTATGACCTGACCGACCTTATAGCCATTGAAGTATACCGGGCTGGCACCGGTGACTCCCGAGATGTCCCTGTACACCACGTGGTAGATGTTCCGTTTCTGGAACAGATCGAGGCCTTTGAGGTAGTTGATGCCAAAGATGAGAAGCCCGACCGCCCCAAGGACAAGCATGGCAATGGAATACTCGCGGCGGATCTTCATGAACGAAAGGACCTCAGTGGCCTTGGGCTAATTTAACGGCTTCCTGCAGATCGATGCGTTCACCACCCTTGAAAGCCACGATGAACGCCCCCTCATACCCCTTGCTTTTGCACTGCTGCTGGAGCTTGCGGGCACCCTCAAGCGTCCCCTCGTCACCTACCGTGTATTTGTAAAGACCGGCGCCCTTGTGCTCTTGGACCCCTTCCAGGCCTTTGAAATTGGACGGTTTGGGTTCGATGCGCTTGCTGCTCGTTGCTACTTGTACCTTGAAGCGCACGCCGGCCGTGATCACTACGGTGGAGGGCTTTTCAGCCGGCTTGACGGGTTGTTCAACGATCGCTGGAGGTGTGGACTGATCATCCACTTTTTCCACGATGGCCTTGTATTCCTTGAAAGCGCGATAGATGGCACTGGCCATGTGGTCCTGGCCTTCAGCCGTCTGCAGGTAATCCTCTTCGGTCGGGTTGGTGAGGAAACCCAGTTCGATCAGCACACTTGGCATCGTGGTATAGCTGATGACCAGGAATCCAGCTTGTTTCACTCCTCTGTCCGGCCGCCCGACACGGACCTTGAACTGCTTCTGGATCAAGGAGGCCAACAAGAGGCTGTGGTCCAAATGGGTGTTCTGTCGCAAACTCAGCGCGATCTGGCTTTCGGGGTCTTTGGGGTCATACCCGTCGTACTTCAATTCGTGCCCCTCCTCCAACAGGATCGCTTCGTTCTCCTTCTGAGCGACCCGCATGTTGGCATCGGTCTTGTGCAATCCCATCACATAGGTCTCGCAACCATGCGGGTCCTTGTTGTCGTTGGCATTGCAATGGATACTGATGAAGACGTCCGCCTTGGCCTTGTTCGCAATGTTCGTCCGTTCCATCAATTCGATGAAGCGGTCGTCCTCACGCGTGTATACCACCTTAACATCCGGATAGGCCTCGTTCACATATCCACCCACCAGCTTGGCGACGTTCAGGGAGATGTGCTTCTCGGTGGTCTTGAAGCGTCCCGTGCCCAGGTTGCCGGGGTCCTTTCCACCATGGCCAGCATCGAGTACGATGGTGCGGATCCGGTTGGGATCCCGGCCATTACCTTGTCCAAGTGCAGGCCCCAAGGCAACCAGGCCACCGGCCAGGAGCAACACATACCTGAAGGAGCTGGATGATCGTTCCATGGATCCCGGCGGGCGAGTTGGTAAATTCGGCCCGCTTTTCACTATGAAAGGCAGGACCATGACCTCATCGCCACGTATCCGGCCTTCCTGGGGCGAAACTACCGGCCCCCGGATGGATGGAGGTTGGAAGTGGGTGGCAGTTTTCATCACGGGTGTGTTGATGTGTACCGCACCGGTCGTTGTTGGCCAACGTCTGGAGGACGTGGTTTCGTACTCCGCTTTGGACAGTATGCGGTACGACCTTCCGAACCGGACCGTATACCTTTTCGGTGCCTCCAAAGTGAAATATGGGGACGTGGAACTGAGTGCCGACCGGATCGTGCTGGACATGAAGAACGAAGAGGCACGGGCCCATGGTGTGGTGGACAGTACCGGTAAGGCAGTGGGCAAGCCCACGTTCGTGCAAGGCGGGAATACCATCGAGGCTGACAGTATCCGTTACAATTTCAAGACCAAAGAGGGATTGATCCGCGAGGTGCGAACGCAGGAGCAGGAAGCCTGGGTGCATGCATCCATCAGCAAGCGGCATTCCAATGAGGAAGTGCATAGCCGCTTGGGTATGCTCACCACATGCGATCGGCCCAAGCCGCACTACCACTTCCGAGTGGCCCGAATGATGGTCATTCCCGATGACAAGATCGTCACTGGTCCTGCTTATATGAGGATCGGCAAGGTGCCCACGCCTTTGGCCGTCCCTTTTGGCTTGTTCCCCAACAAGAAAGGTGGAAGCAGCGGTGTGCTCATCCCTACGTGGGGGAACAACGAACAACTCGGGTACTTCCTTCTGAACGGTGGATATTACCTGCCGATCACTGATCATGTGGACCTGCAACTGACGGGTGATATCTATAGCCGGGGCAGTTGGGCCGCACGAGCGGTAACCCGCTATCGCACGCGATATCGCTACAATGGCTCCGTCGACCTCAGTCGGAGCACCCTGCTGAACGGTGACCCGGAATACCCCGACTTCAGCAAGCAGAACAACTTCTTCTTCCGATGGCAACATGCGGTTGATAGCCGGGCAAGCCTCACCGACCGGTTCAATGCCAGTGTGAACCTCGGTACCAGCCAGAACTTCACGAACAATTTCAACAGCTCCGCTTTCGATTACCTCAGCAACACCTTCCAAAGCAATATCAGTTGGACACACAGCTGGCCTGGGAAGCCCTTCAACCTCACCGCCAACCTTCGCCACAGCCAGAACACGCTCAATCGCACGTTCGACCTGACCCTACCGTCGGTCACCTTCAACCTCACCCGGGTGATGCCGATCCAATTATTACGCACCGCATCCGCACCCTCCCGATGGTATGATCAACTGGCGGTGAGCTACTCGGCTAACTTCGACAACCGGCTGAGCACCACTGAGGAACGACTCTACTTGGAGAACCTGCCCAACCTGGCCAGGGAACTGAGGAACGGGATCCGGCATACCGCCACCGTGTCCACCACCATCAAGAACAAGTACTTCGCACTCAATCCCGAGTTCCGTATCACCGACCGTATGTACTTCGAGCAGCTGCGGAAGACCGTGTTCGCTCAATCGGGTACCACCTTCACGGTCACAGACACCGTGCCCCGTTTCGCGGCACCGTTCGACTACAGCATGGGTGCCACGCTCACGAGCAAGCTGTATGGCATGTATACCTTCCGTGGCGACCGGATCAAGGCCATCCGCCACGTGATCACACCCACCATCGGCTTCAATTACCTCCCTGATATGGGCACCGAGGTCGAAGGACCTTTCGGTACCGATGGAACGATCACGTCCTACTCCCCCTTCGATATCGGCATCTATGGTAAGCCGAACAGTACTTCCAGCGGCAATGTCAACCTGGGCCTCATCCAGAACCTGGAGGCCAAAGTGCGTGACCGCAAGGCATTGAACGATACCTCTGGTGTCGTCAAGGACCTATACAAGAAGGTGAAGTTGCTCGACTTCGTTGGGATCAATTCCGGCTACGACCTATTGAAGGATTCATTGCGCTGGAGCCCGGTGAACATCTCAACTCGCACCTCCTTGTTCAACATATTCAACATCAACCTGGTCAGCCTGTGGGACCCTTACGCCGTCAACGACGAAGGCCAACGGTATGACCGTTCTCAGCGTTCCGTGAACGGGAAGCTCGCTCGGATGGTCTACACCAATGTCGCGCTCGGGTTCGACCTCAAAAGCAAGCGCTACGGCACATCGACCACTGGCAGTAGCACATCCGGAGCCGTGGTGGAGGACAGTGACCCGAGCAAAGGCCGGGATGTGAACTTCAGCATGCCTTGGCGACTCGGGGTCAATTACAGCTATGACATCAATCGGAGCTACAGCGATAGCGAGACCTTCGAGGACACGGAACGCCAGAGTATCCTGTTCAATGGGGATGTGACGGTGCTGAAGTACTGGAAACTCGGAGCGAGCAGTGGATACGACATCGTGGCGGGAGAATGGACGCCGACCTCGCTCAACCTGTATTGGGACCTGCATTGCTGGGAATTCAACCTCAACGTCATCCCACTCGGCTTGCGCAAGAGCTTCATGGTCCGCATCAACGTGAAGGCCAGCATCCTGCGGGACCTGAAATATGAGTTGCGCCGACCATACGGTGAACAGCAGAACCTGCTGTACTGAACACGGTCAAGTGCGCACCCAATTCGCGATGATCGCATGACCGTTCGGGGTAAGTACGCTTTCCGGATGGAACTGCACCCCACGAACCGGGCGCTCAACGTGCCTCACTGCCATGACCACTCCTTCTTCGCTTCGCGCAGTAACCTTCAGCTCCGAAGGAAGGCGTAAGGGATCCGCTGCCCAACTGTGGTACAATCCCACTTCGAACCTTGTCGGGAGCCCTTGGAAAATGGGTTCTGTGGGGTCCTCCACGAAGCACTCCACTGCCACACCGTGCCGAACGACAGGTTGATTGTAAAGCGATCCGCCGTACACCTCCACGATGGCCTGCATACCCAAGCATACACCCAGGATCACATGGGCTGGGGGTGCATGTTCCAAGATCGCCATCATGATACCTACCTCGGAAGGTAGGCCCGGCCCCGGAGACAGTACGATGCGTTCGAACCGTAGTGCCTCCTCCACCGTGATCGCATCGTTCCGGACCACCTCCACACGCGCATGCTGCACCAGCAGGTGTTGCAGGTTCCACGTGAAGCTATCATGGTTATCGAGCAGGAGGATGTCCATTGTCCACGATGTCAAATGATCCGAGGATCCCGTGTCGCGTTGCCGTCGTTCGTTCAGTTCGACAGTGCTTGATCACCGGAGTTCCCGTTGAAGGTCTTCAGTGCTCCTGGTCGTAATAGATCTTATAGAATTTCCGCCCCTGTTCATCCACCCCATGCTCGATCCTGTTCCGGTCGCCATGGATGTAGATGTGGAAGTTCTTGTCCAACTTCAACACGCTCTTGAATACCCGGGCTTGCTGCTTCACTGCCTGGGGGGAGATGGCGAACGTGTCACCGATGTCCAGGTCGTGGGTCTCCTGGAAACGCTCCCCGAACTGTTTGAAGGATGAAACGACACCTTGCTCTTGGAACACCTCTTGGGCAAAATGCTCTTGATCGAATTCCGTATGGGACTTGAAGTACTGCACGGAACGGTTCAGTAGGTCGATCTGGTCGGCCTTCGCGATCTCGAACTGTTGGGGAAGCTGTTCGGTGATGAACGTACGTGTCATATCCAGCACTTGGTGCGTACTGTTCACATGGTCCTTCTTGGGTCGGTGCCCGATGAAGTCCTTTTGCCAGTATTCGGTATTGACATGGTCATCGATGACGAACAGGGTGTACTCCCCTTCGGTGAAGACAACAAGACAGGCCTTGTTGGGTTTGCTATTGCCCAATCCACGTTTCAGGTTCATCACGAGGCTGCGACCTTTCACCTGGCTTTCGAGGAACACCTCCTTTTCATCGAACTTGTAGATCCCCAATGCATCGTATCCGGCCCCACTGAGCTCCACGTTCGTGAACTTCACCACGAAAAGGTCGCCACTATTGATGTTATGATGCTGTGAGACATCGATGAGATGGCGGGCGATGGCGACCGATCCTGCCACCAGGTCCTCCCCTTGCTCAATGGCACGGGCCAGACCATGCAATACATTATACTCGGAAGCCACAGCATGGTCGAATTCCGCCGTTCCAGCCATATTGGCAAAAGGCCTTAGGAACAGTTTCCGCAAGAACTCCTGCTCCTCTTCCCCCTGCAAGGCGGCACTGTAGTCGCTGAGGACATTCTCCACACCCACCCGATGGAGCACGAACGATTCCACCCTTGCCTCCTTACCGTTCACCATGATACGCATGCCTCCATTGCGACGATGCGTGGGAAGCGTGGGCGAAAGTACCGAAGTGCCCGTGCACGCGATCGAGTGGCTCGTCATCCAGCCCATCCGACTTGCGTTCCATGTCCTATCTTCGAGGACACCGACCACCAACCTCGCACCCATGATCCGAACATCAACACTTCTCAGCGCGCTGGCCCTGCACTTGGCCTCTTTTGCCGCCACCGGCGGTCCGGATGGCTATGGCTACACCTGGATCGACAGCAATGAACCGGACGGACCGGTCTTCAATTGGATAGACATCTCCACCACCGGACAGACCGTGATGGGGTTGGCGGATGACAATGTGGTCGGTCCCTTTGTGATGGAAACGGACATGCCCTTCTATTGGTATGGCCGTAAGCTCCTGTGGATCGGGAGCAATGGCTACATAGCGTTCAATGGCCAGGGCAATCTGGCATCACCCTTCCCCACCATCCCGCTTGCAGGTGGCGTGAACGACTATATCGCGGGCCTGACCGCCGATCTGAACTTCACCGGGGTGGGCAATAATGCACGCTGCTACCTGTTGGACAATGTGGATCAGACCATCATCAGCTACGTGGGCGTGCCCTTCTGGACCGCCATTGCACCGAACTACACCGGTAGCAACACGTTCCAGATCATCCTCAACAAGCTCGACAGCAGCATCACGGTGCAGATCCTGGAACAAGTGGGGATCACCCAGAACAATGACCTGCTCATCGGTATCGAGAGTGTAGCAGGCAGCATCGGCTTGCAGCATTCGGCAGAGACCTATCCCGCGATCAACTATGCCATACGCTTTGAAATGCCCGAAGTAGCCCTGCTGGAGGTGAACGACGGTGCTGCCAATTGGATCACAGCACCTGGTAGCGGTGGCATCCTCCGCTCGCGTAATGGAAGTCCCGTTCCGCTTGTCGCGAACGCCCTCAACACCGGTAATGTGGACCTGAGCGGCCTGGTGATCGAAGGGGCTGTGCTCAACAGCGCCGGTACCGTGTTGAACACTTACTCGCAAAGTGTGACCAACATTCTGGCTGGTGGAGATACGACCGTGGTCTTCGCGAACGCACTGGACCCTACCACCGCAGGTACGTTCCGCTTCCGCAACACCGTGAGCAACGTACCGAACGACCTGGCCGTCGATAACAATATTCGTATCCAAGAGGTGGTCGTTGTGGATACCACCACCGCCACTCAGGACCTTCGATTCCATGGAACTGGCGACGACGGGGTCGGTTTGAGTTGGAACGGTGGTAACGGCGGTGTCGCGGTATATATCCGACCGCCGTACTACCCCGCTCATGCGATCGCCACGACCACCCGCATCGTGAGCAATATCGGAGGATCGGGATTCACGATGAAGGTGTACGCCGATGATGGCTTGAACTTCGGGCCCGGCACCTTGCTCGACAGTGTCCAAGTGGCTTCGGCCGATGCGACGATCGGTGACAAGGTCATTCCGCTGAGCGCCCCGCTCACGATCACCACTGGTGGTGTGTATGTACAGTGGTACATGCTCGGGGAGAATGTGAACATAGCGGTGGATATCACTCCGCCCTTCTCGAACCGGACGTTCGAGGTCCTTGACGGGACCTGGGCCCCCTATCGCGATGCCGAGAACACCGACTTCCACCTCGGCCTCCGGTTGGAGCAAGCACCCGATCTCGACGTCAGTTGCTATGGCTTCTTCGGCCTTGCTGACGGCCAGACCATCGCCAGCCCAACGGCTGTGCGGATCTGGCTGCGCAACGAGGGTAACCAGCCCGTGTCAGGCTTCCCGATCGGTTTCCAACACGGATCCGCTCCCCCGGTCATCCAGACGTTCACCGGTACCCTCGCAGTGGGTGAACAGGAACTGGTCACCTTCAATACCGCCTTCACCCCGACTCTTGATGGCACGGATGCCCTGTGCGCATGGGCAGCACTGCCTGACGATACGGATGGCACCAACGATACCACGTGCGTGGAACTCGTTTCCTGGGTGGGCATTGATGAACTGGCATACACCGGACTTCAGGTTTGGCCCAACCCCGTAAGCGATAAGCTCGGATTCGTCGGGCTGGGACCGGGTATCCACCAGGTTCTCCTGCTGGACGCCATTGGACGTACCGTGTTGAACGCGAACGTCACAGGCCAAGGGACGGACCCGGGGCTCTCGGTGCAAGGCCTTGCCAATGGTACTTACCATGCCCTCATTTCAGGCCCGGACCGACGCTACAGGGCCACCGTGGTGGTCCACCATTGAGTCCGCCTTCGACCATATCGGTTACTTTTGCGCGCCCCTTCAACCCCTTGTTGAAGGGGCGCGCTCATAACCGATGACCAAATTGAAACCACTCTTGTTCCTGGTCTGGAACCTCCTGCTCACCGCAGTACTGGGTTGGATGCTGTTCCGAAGTGCCCCGACCGAGCAGGTGGAGGGCGTTGCTTCCGACCAGGTGAAGGACGAACTACCGGTCGTTCCGTCGATATCCATGGATAGCGTTGCATTGAGCAGCGCTCGCATCGCATATTTCCACATGGATTCGGTGCAACAACGGTACGATCTCATCAAGGAGAAGGACGACCGCTTCAAGCGGGAAGGTCAGCGGTTGGAGAACAACCTCCAGAACGAATTGGCCCGTGCTCAAGCGCGCTACGATGAACTGATGAAGAAGGATCACAGCTATAGCACCCAGGCTGAATTGAAGGCGGACGAAGCGGAAGTACAAGGGCTGATGGGCAAGATCCAACAGTTGCAAGCACGTAGTGAAGAACAGCTGATGAAGCTGGAGGCGGAAATGTTGAACGAGATCACGAAGGAACTGAAGGACTTCCTGAAGGCCTACAATGCCCAAGCGGGCTTCGATTACATCTTCAGCATCCAGAACGGTGGTCAGATCTGGGTGGGGAACGAAGGATTGAACATCACCGAGGACATGGTACAAGGCTTGAACGCCCGGTACCGTGCCTCCAAGCAGCCTTCGGCCAAGTGACCCATGGACCTGCTGGCGAACAAGAAACGTGAGAACGCAGCCGCCTATGTGATCAGCATGTGGCACCTGGAGGACCTCCTTCGCGCTCAGGACCTTGACCTCCACAAAGTGGTGGAGCATCTGGTGGAACCCTTGGACGCCGACCCTCATACCAAGGCCTCGATCGCCACTTGGTATGCTTCCGTGATCGATCGCATGCGCGATGAGGAGATCGTACGATCCGGTCACCTTGCCGAGGTCGCAGAGGTTGTCAATGAACTGGAATTCCTGCACACTTCTCTGGTCGAGGTACTCAATGACAAGGAGTATGACACGCTTATGGAACGAGCCGGACCAGCGCTACAGGAACTGCAACAACAGGCAGGCGAGGAAGCATTCGGCCCGGTGGAAACCGGCCTGACCGCCATCTATGGAGTCATGGTACTCCGCGCCGGAGACAAGCCTGTGAGCGCAGGTACCGCTGAGGCCGAGCAACACATCCGGGCCCTGCTCGAGCGCCTGAGCCTGCATTACAAGCAGATGCGCAAGTTGCCCGGCGTGTCCATGAACTGATCGGTCCGGCACGGCACTTGCCCTATGGCCACCATGTCCCGAGCCTCTCTCCTACGTACCGCCCTGACGGCCTTCGTTGGAGTATTCGCGTCCATTGCTTCGGCTCAATCCGACGCGAATGGTGATCGGGACCGGGTGCGTATCCAGAACGCCGATACCTGGGAATACGATGATGACATCGCACCGGGTGCCCAACGACTGAAAGGATCGGTCAAATTCGCCCATGGTGACGCCATCCTGCGTTGTGACAGTGCCTACCTCTATGAGGACCAACGCATCGACGCGTTCGGTCATGTTTCCATCGATCAAGGCGACAGCCTTCACATGGAAGGTGAACGGCTTGTATACCAAGGCAAGGACCGCCGCGCACGGATCGAAGGGAACGTGAGGTTACGCGATAAGGGCATGGAACTCTCCACCCCAGCGCTGGACTATGACCTACGCGCAAAACGGGGCAGTTATGATCAAGGCGGAAACATCATCAGTCGGAAGGACGGATCGACGCTCTCCAGTGATATCGGTGTATACCTGGCTGACAGCCGCCAGTTCCAGTTCAGCCGCAACGTGCACAGTGAACACCCGGAACGCACCATCCGTTGCGATACGATGCACTACGGTACAGCAACCTCCATGGTGCGCTTCTTCGGCCCCAGTACCATCGACCTGCATAAGGACAGCACGGTGATACGGACCACGCGGGGCAGCTATGACATGACCAATGACCGGGCCCGTTTCTCTCAACGTTCCAGTGTGTTGTCGCGTGGAAAACTGCTGGAGGGCGACAGTCTGCACTATGACAAGAAGAGCGGACTGGGAAAGGCTTGGGGACATGTGATCCTCAGTGACACCGCTTCCGATGTCCTCGCTCGCGGTGACCATGGCACGTATGAAGAACGAAGTGAACGATCCATCATCACCGGTCACGCGGAAATGGTCCTCCTCATGGATGCGGATTCCCTCTTCCTCCACGGTGATTCGCTCATTGCGCGCCCCGAGGAGGATGGCTCCGGTCGACACATCACGGCCCGCAGTGGTGTGCGCTTCTTCAAAAGTGACCTGCAGGGGATCTGCGATACATTGGTATACAGTGGTTCCGACAGTCTCATCCGCATGTACCATCAGCCGGTACTTTGGACCGGCGACGACCAGATCAGCGGCACGCACATCCGGATCGCTTTGGCGAACGGAGGGATCGAACGGCTCTTCGTGGAAGGTGATGCGTTCCTGATGAGCCAAGTGGATAGCGTCCACTACGATCAGGTGACCGGAACAACGATGACGGGGTTCTTCGCGAACAGTTCGCTCGAACGATTGATCGCCGAAGGGAACAGCCGCACTGTGTACTTCGCAGTGGAGGATAGTGCGGACACCAAGGTCATCAGCGCGGTGAACCGGGCCGATTGCAGCCGTATCGCGGTCACGTTGAAGGATGGCGAAGCCAATTCGGTCACCTTCCTGGAACGACCCGATGCCTTGCTCTATCCTTTGGACAAGGTGCCGCCCGAGGAGTTGCGCCTGTCGGGTTCGGCCTGGCGCTCCCCGGAACGCCCTAGGGACCGTTCGGACATCTTCGTCCAGGAACCTTCCACGCCGATCAAGGAATGAACGTGCTGCCGTTACGGACGGCATCGCTCAACCGAAGGCCTTCTTGGACCACGGATCTTGCATCCGTCGATCGGTCCTTCGTATTGCCCATGAACTCGTTCGTGTAGAGCATCAAACGTGTTGCCCCTCTGGTCGAGCCGGTGCTGTTCAGGTCGAACACGAGCCCGTTGTTGGTCAAAATGCTGCCGTCCACGTGGACCTGTGATCCATCCGTTGCTTTCAAAGCAGTGCCGTTGCCATCGAATCGACCATTCAGGATCAGCGCTTGCGAAGCCTGTTCAAGCACCAATGCCACGCCTGTACATCGCCCCCAGGTGATCCCCAGAAGGCGCGCACGCGTACCGTTCAACACGATGCTTGCAGGGCCGGGCTTCCGGGTACTTCCAATGATCGACAAGCCTTTCAAAGTGGCTTGGACTTGCGTCAGTTCCAAACTGCCTCTTTCGATGGTCCCGCCTTCCATCGACACCTCGCCACCCACGATGTGGAGTACAGCCTCCCCAGCAGCACCATCGAGCACACAGCCTTGTATGGTGGTGTGTTTCATGCCTTGTACGCTCAAAGAGGCCGCCCCTCCGGCCCCACCGCCACTCATCTGCAATCCATTGATCCGGGAAACACCGGCGCCGTCCCCAACGACATCCAGACCCACGAAAGGGTCGCCATCCCGTGCAGGTCGTATGAACACCGGATTGATCCGCGTACCGAGGATCTCCAGCGGCCCCCTGCACTGTATGCGTACACCAGGCCCTAGCTCCAAACGCGCACCGGGTAGCATCACCACCGACCTACCTGAAGGAAGTACAAGGTCCTTATCGATCCGGTACTTGCCGCGCGGGAAGACCACCGAATCCGCTGTTACACGAAGCTTTGTCATCCGCTGGAGTTCCTCAAGGAACCCCAACGATGCGTTCGGTGTGGTGGCGGCATTGGCCAGCGCCGGAGATCCAGAGGCAGCACCCATGCCCGGTACGGGCTCCAGCGGTCGCATCAAACCGTCCATCGCTGATCGGTCGGATAACCGTACATCCAGGATCGTGTGAAGGATGCGAGCCGCCCTGGCTTTTTCGATCTCAGTGTTCCTTCCATTGCAGAGCAATGGGACCCATACGGCCGTAAGTGCCAACATCCGTTCACGCAAGTGACCACGTTCAGCGACCATTGCCTCTTGCGCAGCACGGAAACGCTCGCGCAATTCGGCATTGCCCAACAACGAAGTGATCGGTGTCGATCGGTAGGTGGAAAGAGGACCGAGCTCCTGAGCGCCCTTGCGTGCAGGGCGATGAATCGGCACTACCTGCCGTTGTCCCCAACGATAGGCCATGGCCACCTCACCGGTCAACGCCAGTTCCTCTCCTCCCAGCCACTGCACCAGTAGCCAGTTCGCGAGTTGGTCCAGGTCGATACCCTTCGCCACGTCCGCATCCTTCGGTGCTTCCGTGGACGTTGTGTTCCACCACTCCTGCAAGGAGGCAGTAGCCGCGGTATCACGTGCGATAACAGGGGTCAATGAATATCCGATACGGGGGTCGAACCAGCACGTGAAGGCCAAGCCGTCCTGCATACCCCTGCGCTGCAAGAAGTGATCGTTCACGACCTCTTCCTTCACATGAACACCCTGATCAGCACCACAAGCCACCAACCGCACCAGCGTCAATTCGGGTGTCAAAAGGCCGAGTTCCGTGGCGATCATCTCCAAGTACTTCTGCTGGATACTGTTCACATCGGCCTTGCGCAAGGTGAACGACCGTTGCTCACGCAAGTAGCTGCCCTCACGCATCCGCACCACATAGCCTCCAGGCTCGGAGCGCATGGGACGAACCCGCACGGAATCACCATATCCCGATGCTTCAAGCCAGCGAACATCCCAGCCCCGACCACTGTCCTCCATCATACAATTGCCGCTTCGCCCGCCCAGCCCGATGTGTATCGTTTCCACGCGATGATGGATGGTATCCTCGGAGGAACGATCCATCAACAAGGCATAGGCATCGACCTCGTTCGCTCCGATCCCCAATGGCCAGCCACCCGCCAAACGCCAAGTATCGGTGAATTGGAAGGCCGCGACCAATAGTCCACCAACCACTACCAGGGCCAGTAGCCAGGACTTGAACCCGATCGGTCGACGCTCATTGGACCGCTTCATCCGTAATGGCATTGGTGATACGGAGACCTGGAGGAATAGCAGGAACGAAATTCAATGTGACCTGCAATGGGTCGACCTCGAAATGCTGGCCAGGAAGGAATGGGTCCGGCGCCGGACCTGAGCAGTGTACCGTGCGATGGACCACAACGCGCTCCGTTCCATTCAAACGCTCAACTTGGAACGTTCGCCCCTCGCCGACCACTGCCACGGACACGGTATCGTTCACGGGCCATGAGACGATCACTGGACATTCGTCCTCGGTCGTCAGCATCAGTTCATTACCTGACCGCACCTGCCGTACCTGACACGCTGCGATCCGGTCCTGGAGTTGGTCCCAATAGTCCTTGACGCCCGCACGCATGGACGCAGATGAACTCGCCGCATGCAGCACGGAATACCGATGCACATCCTCTGCGAACAGTGTGACGTTCGCGTATTTGTTCTTGTCCATGAGCAGGCTTGGCAACAACCGCTGCTCCTCCTGGGACCAACGTTGCAGGAAACGACCCTCGTCGTGCAGCGCGAGAAGCGCTTGCCATGCGTATCGATCGCGTTGCAAGCGCCATTCTGGTACCTGGAGCATCCAATATGCCAATGCATCGTGTATGAAATAGCGTGGCCTACCCGGCTGCTCATACATCAGAAGCGCGTCCCACAGGATCGGTCGGAATCGTTGGTCCCGAGGATCGAATACCAGGAACTGGTTGTGGTATTGATCGATATGCGATGTATTGACCACCCAGATGGCCGCGAGATAGCGCAGGTACTGGTCCACATCCAGCAAGCGGGTCAGTGAATCGCGCCGCAACTCCATGGACATCCGCCTGTCGCCCAGGATGCCCACCAAGGCCTTCAACCGGACGTTGGCAGTGACACTATCCGCTTTGCTCTCATACTGCCAATGGGCCGCATCGGTCCACAACAGCTTTCGCGACCCTAGCTTTCGATCGCTCACCGGTCCGAAATCCCCCTTGTACACCGGCACTTGTCCAAGGGCGGAACCACGGACCTCCTCAAAGTCCCCGGTCGGTTGCTCGTACAACTCCATGACCCCAAGTTCCTTCCCGTTCAAGCGCACCTGCACGAGCTCATGATGAGGAACGCGTACACCCATGAAGCCTCCGATCCAGAGGCCCATGTGGTTATTGAGCATGTTGAAGGACTTCGGGTTGATGACGTTCACCTTCTTGAACGGCAACTGTGGTGGCGGGTCCTTGAACGTTAGCCTGAACGAGCGCTTTTCCCCCAGGAAGTGTGAGGGGGTGAGCGCACCGCGATATCGGAACTTGGCCGGGTATCTGACACCGTTCAACAGGACAGCAGCTTCACCTTGTTGGCCGCCACTCCATGGCAGGTCACTGTTCAACGCTTCAATATGCGCCTCATCCACTTCGACCTCGAGGACCCGCAAGCGGTGCGGGGCATCTGGTTCATGGAGATCATCAACCAACGTGGAAAGGGCTGAGGCAGCACCGATGCTGAGCGCGCGTCGAGGTCCGAGAATAGCCGCGAATATGATGGTGACCGCCAGTACCGCCAACAGTACCATCCACACCACGGGGCTGCTCTTTTCACGTTTCCTGCTCATCGGCGCTGTCCAGCACTGAACAATAGGGCGAGGGACGATAGCACGACCATGAGCAGGGCGCTCAAGTGCAAGTGAAGACCGATCAGCGTGGAGATGATCGTCAGCAGCATCCAAAGGCCCAGCGGTCTCACCACACGAGCAAATAATCCACCGACCAGCAGCGCCAAGGCAACCACCAACGGCGACCACCAATTCTGATCAAAGGCGCGCAAGAGGAGTACAAGTCCGAACGATCCGAGGAGCATCGGCACATGCACCAGTGCTCCTCGATCAGCGGGACGAAGTGCCCGTCCCCAGCACCAACCCAACACCAACACGATCAGGAACAACACGCCGAACAGGCTTATGAGTTCCACCCAACCATGGAACAATGCTCCCAACCAACGATCCGCCTCGGTACGCATGTGTGCTACGTTGAACGCACAAGGTGCGATCGGTACCGTCCGGTCCGACATTACTTGGCGATGAGTTTTCAAACATCGATCGGGGATGGTGCCCGTTCCTTGCGTTGACCTCCGATCACTGGATCAATACCAGGTCGCATTCGGATCGAAGACCTCGGTTCCGACCACCCGCGGAACGAACTTCACACTTCAGCAGTACGTCAGCGGTCACAGGAAGCGCTCCATCCAACTCGCACGCAAAGGCACCTTGAACCGTTCCCGCAGTTCACCCACCGTGCTAACAAGGTCGTCGTAGACCTGGGTATCCCGGGTGATCCGACCGTCCTTCATCAACTGGGAGAGGTCCTGGAGCCTGCAGCTATGCACCCCTTCCTCTGTTTCGTAGATGGCGATCATGCGGTCCGTGAGCATCAAGCGCAGGTCATGTTCAAGCGCCTTGATGAAACCCACGCTCTTGTCGATGCTGCATCCACTGGCCAACGCCTGTTGCTCATCCACAGCGATCACTACGAAATGATCATTCAACACCTCCACACAGGCATCCAATCGGGCACCGTGTGCCGACCAGCCCTGTGTGAACTCCGCACCCCGATCACGGACCAGCCGCTGTTCAGCCTGACCCAATGGCCGTGGTGCCTTGTATACCCAGAGCCTTGCATGGGCAGGCATTGTGCTCAGTGACCTTGGCTTCGAATGGACTTGCATGGTACAAAGGTCGTGCGCTTGATCCGATCATCGAACCTCCTGAACCTAGGACGTAACGTTACAACCCTATACTGTCGGGAGCCATACCATACGTTACTTCGCGGTCCTATCCAGATAACATGTACCACCGTTCCATCCTGTTCATGGTCACCGCCATGTCCCACTTGGCTTCCATCGCTCAGGAAACACCCCTGTGGATGCGCCAGCCCGCCATATCACCTGACGGGAGCACGATCGTATTCTGCTACAAAGGCGACCTGTGGCGGGTGCCGAGTGCAGGAGGTGAGGCCGTCCTGCTCACCAGTCACGACGCCTATGACAGCTCTCCGGTGTGGTCCCGCGACGGTACATCGATAGCCTTCGCAAGCGACCGAGCTGGCAACAATGATGTGTACGTGATGCCAAGTGCCGGTGGCCAAGCAGTACGTCTCACCTACCATTCCGCAGGTGACATCCCGAGTGACTTCACGCCGGACAATAGCGCTGTGATCTTCTCCAGTTCCCGCATCGATGCATCGAGTAATCAACAGTTCCCCTCCGGTGGTCTTAGCGAACTGTACCAAGTGCCCGTGACCGGTGGGAAAGCCATCCGACTACTCACCACGCCAGCACTCAATGCGCACTTCGACGCAAGCGGTAACCTGTTGGTGTTCCATGACTGGAAAGGTTACGAGGATGACCTGCGGAAACACCATCGCTCCTCGGTGACCCGCGATATCTGGGCCTATGACATCAAGAGCGGGCTGTATTCCCAGTTGACCAGCTATGATGGAGAGGACCGGGAACCCTTGGTATCGCCGGACGGCCGCACCTTGTATTACCTGAGCGAGCACGGAGCCGGCGCTGTGGAAGGGACCAACGGGTTCAACGTACATAAGATGGCGATCAGTGGAGGGCCTGCTTCACAGGTGTCCTTCATGAAGCATCATCCGGTGCGTCACCTCAGCATCAGCAAGGCAGGTGTGTTGTGCTTCAGCCATCATGGGGAGTTGTACACCATGATCGATGGAGCGGACCCACAAAAGGTGAAGGTGCGTATCGCCATCGATGCCCGGGACCTGCCTGAACGTACGGTAAGTGTGAACGGTAAGGTGAGCGAGTTCGAGGTGAGCCCGAATGGCAAGGAGGTCGTCTTCGTCCACCGGGGGGAGGTGTTCGTGGCTTCCGTGAAGGAAGGGACCACGAAGCGTATCACCAATACGCCCGAACAGGAGCGCAACGCCAGTTTCAGCCCTGATGGTCGCAGTATCCTCTATGCGACCGAACGCAATGGAAGCTGGGAC
This sequence comes from Flavobacteriales bacterium, assembly GCA_016718655.1. GTDB lineage: Bacteria > Bacteroidota > Bacteroidia > Flavobacteriales_F > PHOS-HE28 > PHOS-HE28. The sequence continues at coordinate 57,167 of JADKCV010000005.1, forward strand.
CTGTATACCACGGCCATAGTCCGAAAAGAAGAGCCCTACTTCTTCACCGCCACGGTGCTCAAGGAGGAACCCTTGCTAAGCACCCCCGCCGAGGAGTTCCAACCGGCCTATTCACCCGATGGTAAGGCTGTCGCATTCCTGGAAGAGCGGACCACCGTGCGCGTGTTGGACCTGGCTTCAAAGCAAGTGCGAACGGTCCTTCCCGGGGACCGCAACTACAGTTATAGCGACGGTGACCAATATTATCAATGGTCCCCGGACAGCAAGTGGCTGCTTACCAATTTCCTGCAACCTGATCAATGGATCGGTCAAGCCGGATTGGTGAACGCTTCCGGTGAGCAAGAGGTGATCGACCTGAGCCGAAGCGGATATGGTCACTGGGGACCCACGTGGGTGATGGACGGCAAGGCCATGATCACTTACAGCAGTCGCGATGGAATGAAGAACCACGCGAGCTGGGGAGGCCAGATGGACGTCTATTGTACCTACTTCACGCAGGATGCGTTCGACCGCTCCAAACTGAGCAAGGAGGAGTTCGAACTGGTGAAGGAAGCCGAGGAAAAGAAGAAGGAAAGCACCGGGGATGACGACAAGAAGGAGGAAAAGAAGTCCAAGGAAAAAGAGGAGAAGGACAAGGTCGTGCTTCCCCTGAAGTTCGAATTGGACGGTATCGAGGACAGGCGTGTACGGCTCACGATCCACTCATCGGACCTGAGCGGTGCGGTCCTGAGCAAGGATGGAGAGAAATTGTACTACCTCGCAAGCTTCGAGAAGGGGTACGACCTTTGGATGACCGAGTTACGGACCAAGGAAACCAAGGTGGCCGCCAAGTTGGGTGCCGAATGGGCCGGAGGACTGGTGATGGACAAGGATGGAAAGAACCTCTTCTTCACCAAGGACGGCGACATTTCGCGATTCGACCTGGAGAAGAACGAGACCACTGGTGTGGGCATCAGTGGGGAAATGACGTTGAACGAGACTGCCGAAAGGACCTACCTGTTCGAACACGTGTGGCGCCAGGTGCGCAAGAAGTTCTATGACCCCACGCTGCATGGTGTGGACTGGGACTTCTATAAACAGGAGTATCTCCGGGCGCTACCGTCGATCAGTAACAACGATGACATGTCGGAGTTATTGAGCGAACTACTCGGAGAACTCAATGCATCTCATACCGGTGCTGGCTATCGAAGGAGCCTTCCCAACGGCGATGCCACTGCCTCTCTGGGGGTGTTCTTCGTCAACGATGCAGTGCCGGGTCTCACCATCCAGGAAGTGCTCAAGAAAGGGCCCTGTGTGAAGGAGGGTACCCGTATCAAGCCCGGTGTGGTCATTGAACGCATCGATGGTGTTGACCTCACGACCAGTGGGGATCCCTACAAACTACTGAACAGAAAGGCCGATAAACCGGTATTGCTAAGCCTTCACGACCCACGGACCAAGCAACGTTGGGAAGAGACCGTGAAGCCCATCACGCGCGGTGAGGAGAACCAACTCCTGTACGAACGTTGGGTGGACCGTTGTGCCCATTTGGTTGACAGTCTGAGCGGTGGGAAATTGGGCTACGTCCACGTGCGTGGAATGGACGATCACAGCTACCGGACCGTGTATGAGGATGCATTGGGTAAGCACCACAACAAGCAAGGGCTGGTGGTGGACACACGGTTCAACGGAGGTGGATGGTTGCATGATGACCTTGCCACCTTCCTCAACGGCAAGACCTATATGCGCATGGAGCCACGCGGTCAGAAGCTCGGAACGGAGCCCCAGTTCAAATGGCAGCGGAAGAGCGTGGTGGTGATGAGCGAGAGCAACTATAGTGATGCCCACTTGTTCCCGGTCACCTACCGTGCTCTGGGGATCGGCAAGTTGGTCGGTATGCCCGTACCCGGGACCGGTACAGCGGTATGGTGGGAAGGACTTCAGAACGACATGTGGTTCGGTATCCCACAGGTGGGTATGATCGACAATGCGGGGAACTACATGGAGAATACGCAATGCGAACCCGATGTGAAAGTGGCCAACGAACCGGGTTCGGTGAGCAAGGGCCGCGACCAACAACTGGAGGCGGCGGTGAAGGTCCTGATGCAACCGTGAAGATCAAGGCATGAGCCTTTTGGAGCGTCCGGTCCGATCCGGAAATGAGAAGGCCCCGGTCATGGACCGGGGCCTTCTTGCATATGCGGGTGCGTTTCAGTGCTGGATGGTCACATTACGACGGACCATGGGTACGCCGGCCGCATCGACCAGGGTCAGGTGGTAACTGCCATTGGCGAGGTCGCTCACGGGTATTCGAAGTACACTGGTCGTGTTCCCCAGGGCCCGCTCCAGGACCAGGTGACCCAATGCATCGTAGAGCCGGAGGCTTGTCATATCGGTAAGGTCACCACGCACCTCCAGGATGTCGTTTGCTGGAACCGGGGCGATACGTAACGCGTCCGCGTCAAGGCCGTCGATGGCGGTGGCGATCACGGCTATCGGCTCGGAAGCCAACAAGCACCCGGTACCCAAATTGGCAACGACGTAGTAGACACCAGCTTCAACTGCCTCATACACCTGCTGTGTGGCGCCTGGAATGAGCGTCCCGTTCAGGTACCACTGGTAGCCACTTGCAACACTGGATGTCAGAACCGCACCAGCATCGGTCACGGTAGGTTGGTCCATGTCACAGACATCCTTGATGCGGAACAAGGTCCCGCTCTCGGCATTACCCGCGTACATCTCCAAGGCACTATCCTCACCGATGCAGGTGAACCCGAATTGCCCGGTGGCCAGGACTTGTTGGTTCACCCAGGTTCCCGCGTCATTGCGTCGAACCGTGTAGAACTGCCCACCGCAGTAATCCGTGTAGATATACAAGCCTTGCAAACGGTGGAACGCACCGCCCCGGTAAACGCGACCACCGATGACGGAGCACCATCCCTGCGTATTCTGGTTGATCGCCACCACGGGTGCAACATATCCGGAAGCTGTGAGGCACCCGGTCTGGCTCACACCAGGCGTGGCCACGTTGGCTTCACGGCAGCGCCAGCCGAAGTTGGGGCCGCTATTATCACCCGCAGGCCAGAAATCCACTTCCTCCCAGGCGTTCTGCCCCACATCGCCGATCCAAAGGTCCCCGGTCTGGGCATCGAACCCGAAGCGCCATGGGTTGCGCAGACCCATCGCCCAGATCTCCGGAAGCGCGTTCGATACTCCCACGAACGGGTTGTCCTCCGGTACAGTATAGCCCGACTCACCACTTACATCGATACGCATCATATCACCCAATGGATCACTGAGGTCCTGTGCATTGCCGTCGGGGTCGTTCCCACTACCTCCATCACCCAAGGCGATGTACAACATACCGTCAGGCCCGAAGTCCAGGTCGCCTCCATTGTGGTTCGTATACGGCTGGGTCCACGTGAAAAGGATCTCCTCGCTCGCGGGGTCACCGATATTGGGATCGTCGGTGACGGTGAACCGGGAGATGCGCGTTGAACCGGAACCGGAACCAGCCGTGTAGTTCACATAGAACCGGCCGTTCTCAGCATACGCCGGATCGAACGCAAGCCCGAGCAGTCCTTGCTCATTGCCAGCATCGTTCACACGCCCCTGGATGTCCAGGAAGGGGGTTGGAAGCACCGTACCATCAGGACCGACGATCCGGATCACGCCAGGTTGAAGGACCACGAACAAACGTTCGTCATCCGCATGTACGATGTCGACCATACCGGCCAGGCCGGTGGCAAAGGTTTCCAACTCCAGCGCGACCGGGCTTTGGCCGAAGGTGAGCGCTGCCGTCAATGCGCAAGGGATCAAGAGAAGAGGTCGTATCATGTGCCGTGCAGGTTTGGTACAAAGCTAGGAACCACCGGCCCTGACCGAAGGTTCATTCGCCGAAGGGCTACATTTGCGGCCCTCTTCCTACCCATCGGCCCCATCGGCCGACCCCGGTCGGGCCTGAGTTCCACCGCAATGTCCGCTACGCTTGAGATCGAACGACGGCGAACCTTCGCCATCATCAGCCACCCTGATGCCGGCAAGACCACGCTGACCGAGAAGTTCCTGCTTTACGGCGGTGCCATCCAGACCGCAGGCGCCGTCAAGAACAACAAGATCCGCCGCGGTGCCACGAGTGACTTCATGGAGATCGAGCGCCAGCGTGGCATCTCGGTCACCACATCGGTCATGACCTTCGAATATGGCGGGAAGCTCATCAACCTCCTCGATACGCCAGGTCACCGTGATTTCGCCGAGGATACGTATCGGACACTCACCGCCGTGGACAGTGTGGTCCTCGTCATAGACTGTGTCAAAGGAGTGGAGGCCCAGACCGAACGCCTCATGGAGGTATGTCGGATGCGCAATACCCCGGTGATCGTCTTCATCAACAAGCTCGACCTCGAAGGACAGGATCCCTTCGACCTGCTTGACGAATTGGAGGAGAAGCTGTCCATCAAGGTGCGACCTATGAGCTGGCCCATCGGGATCGGGGCCACCTTCCAAGGGGTGTACGACCTGTTCAGCAAAGGGCTTCGCCTGTTCGACCCGGGCAAGACCAAGGTGGAAGCCAGCAGTTTGCAGATCAGCGACCTGGCCGACGTGCGCCTTGAGCAGGAGATCGGTGACGATGCTGCGGGAAAGCTGCGGGAGGACATCGATCTCATCGAAGGGGTCTATGACACCCTGAACGTGGAGGCGTATCGGGAAGGAAGGATCGCTCCGGTATTCTTCGGTAGTGCGTTCAATAACTTCGGCGTGAAGGAGGTGCTGGAGGCTTTCACGGCAATAGCCCCTCCCCCTGGCCCGCGTCCCACCGACCAAGGGGATGTAAGCCCTACGGACCCCAAGTTCAGTGGCTTCATCTTCAAGATCCATGCGAACCTCGACCCCAACCACCGGGACCGCATCGCGTTCCTGAGGGTATGCTCCGGCCACTTCCTGCGCAATACCTATTACCACCATGTGCGCTTGGATAAGCCGGTCCGGTTCGCTACGCCGACAAGCTTCCTGGCAGCTGCGAAGAGCATCGTCGATGAGGCGTGGCCGGGGGATGTCATCGGTCTGTTCGATACCGGCAATTTCAAGATCGGGGACACCCTGACCGAGGGTGCCAAATTCAACTTCCGTGGTATTCCCGCGTTCTCACCCGAGTTGTTCCGGGAACTGGTGAACCAGGACCCGATGAAGACCAAGCAATTGGACAAAGGGATCCGACAACTCACCGACGAGGGGGTTGCCCAACTCTACACCCAGCAACCCGGCAATAAGAAGATCGTGGGCTGTGTGGGTGAACTTCAGTTCGAGGTGATCGCCTATCGACTGGAACATGAGTATGGTGCCAAATGTGCGTTCCAAGCCATTCCTGCATACAAGGCCTGCTGGATGACCACCACCGATCAGACCGAACTGGACCGTTTCATCCGTACCAAGGCACAGCAGATCGTATTCGACAAGGACGACAATCCCGTCTTCATGGCCCCCAGCGCCTACATGCTCGACCTTGAACGGCGTAACAACCCAGCCATCGAGTTCCACACCACCAGCGAGTTCAAGACCGCCGTTTATTGAACTTTAACAGGCCCGGTGGACGCCAAGCTGCCAACAGGCGATCGTCACTTTCCGGAACGGATCTTGCCAACACGACCTTGGTGGCGATCCTAATTTTGCTCCCATGACCGCACGTAGACCGATCATCACACTGCTCACGGCGCTGGCCCCCGCTTTGCTCCTCGCCCAGAAAGCACCCGAGGAGAATGCGCCCAAGCGCACGCTGGATGTCACCATCACAGGCTGCCCCAAGGACACCATCTACTTGGCCAACTACTATGGCAACAAGCTGTATTATGCGGATACGGCGATAGCCGATGCCAAAGGGAGAGCCTTGTTCAAGGACGAAAAGGGTTACAAGGCGGGCGTCTATGCCGTGGTGGCACCGGGACCCAAACTGTTCGAAGTGATCCTGAACGAACCCACGATCGTGGTGTCCACGGAGAAGGAGGACCTGCTCGGAAAACTCCAGGTGAGAACTTCCAAGGAGAACGAGGTGTTCCTCGCCTATATCCGGTTCCTCAACGAACGCAAGGCTGAAGGTGACCAATTGCGTGCGCAACAGGAAGCGAACAAGGACCCCATCGCCAAGGCTGGGATAAAGGCCCAAATGGAGGACTTGGACAAGCGCGTCAAACAGTACCAGCGCGACCTCATCGCGAATAATCAGGGGCTGCTCGCTGCCGATCTGGTCCGAATGAGCATGCCCGTGGAACTCCCCGAGCCACGCAAAGCGGATGGTTCATTGGATAGCGCTGCAGCCTACTATCAGTATCGAGCCCATTTCTGGGACAACTTCGACCTGACCGACGACCGCCTGGTCCGAGTATCGGTGTTCGGCAACAAATTCGAGGAATGGATCACCAAGCTGGTACCCCAAGTGCCGGACACCATCACCCGACTGGTCGATGAACTCGTCGTCCGCACGGGCACAAGCAAGGAGATGTTCCGTTACGTGGTACACAGTGTCACGCACAAGTTCGAGACCAGCGATATCATGGGTATGGATGCCGTTTTCGTGCATATGGCCCTGACCTACTATTGCCCCAAGAACGGTCAGCCCAACCGAGCGGATTGGATGGATGCCGACAAGTTGGACAAGTTGTGCGAACGCGCACGGAAGATGTCCCCCCTCGTGCTCGGGCGAAAAGCACCCTATTTAAGCTTGACCGACACCAGCGAACAGGTCTGGAAGAACTACCACGACCTGGCCGCAGAGTATGTGGTCGTTATTTTCTGGGACCCGCATTGCGGTCATTGCAAGGAGGAACTCCCCGAGATCCACAAGGTCTACACCGAAAAGATGAAGCCGCTTGGTATCGAGGTCTTCGCCGTGGCCAAGGCGGTGGACGAGACGCTGATGCGCGATTGGAAGAAGTTCATTCGTGAGAAAGGCCTTGACTGGGTGAACGTCGGACTAACGAAAACGGTTTTCGAGAACGCCAAGAAGGACCCCAGGCAGTACATCCCGAAATTCACCACACTGGAAAGCTTGAACTATGCTGACACCTGGGATGTGTACAGTACACCGAAGGTCTTCCTGGTGGATGGTGAGCGTCGTTTCGTTGGGAAGCAGCTCAGCGCGGACCAGATCGTTGACCTGGTGACCAAACTGAAGGAACGGGTTCCGAAGAAGTGAAATGGGCCAGAACAGGTGACGGCACCTGTTCATTGGAACCATTGGATCACGTGGGTATGCGCACCCTGGGTGACGCCCAAGGCCCGCATCATCGCAGTGTCAACGCTTACAATTGACGGTGAGCTAGAGCCCCTCGGTCTCCTTGGTCCAGATCGGATTGGTGATGCTCTGCCCGTTCTTGAAGTAGAAGGTTCCCCACTTCGCGATCACCTTGCTGTACTCATCAGCCCGGTTGCCGTTCACGACCACGCGCCGGATGATCACCTTGTTCCCCTCCGTGTAGCTTTCCTCGGTGACCCCTTGTGGATATTCAAGGGCGAGTTTGGAGCGTGTGTGGTCGGCGAACGCACGAGGCTGCACCAATGGTGTGTTGTCCAACGTGGCTTTGGTCCGTTCCCGCTGCTCAGTGGCAGCTTGGATCCGAGCCGCCTCACGCGCTTGCTCGGTCCGCTTCGCAGCCTCGATCGATCCACGTTTTTCTGCCAAGGATGCATCACCACGTACCTGCATATCGGCCTGTTGTTCACGGACCTGAGCCACCAGGTCCACTTGCGCAGAACGTTGCTCCACACCTAGCCGCTCCCGCTCTTCCTCCGCCGCGCGCACCACCTCGGTCATCTGAGCGACCCGATCCACTTGCTGTGTATGACGAGCGTTCCAGGTCTGGCCCTGGTCCCCGATCCGCTCCTCCACCGCCAACTTCTGTTCATAGTTGACCCCGCGCATACGTTCCGAGTTCGCCCGGCGTTGGGCCTCCTCCCGGTCCAATTCCGAGCGGAAGGCATCCACTTGTTCCGCATTCCGCTTCCGATCCGCTTCACTGCCTACGTAGAGCTCACCTGATGCGCTCAGCTTACGCTCTTTCTCCTCAACCGCCTGTTCGCGCCGTCCTGCGGCATCAGTTGCGTTGGCCAGCTCTTCGGTCTCCAGATCCGCCTTCAACTTCTTGATGCGTTCGTATTTCTCCGCCTCTTCGCGTTCACGCAAGGCACGCAGGAACGATTCCGCTTCCTCCTCCTTACGGGCATCAATGGTACTTCCCCCCCGAGGTTTCTCCTGTGATCGTGCGTCACGAGCACGTTGTGCGGCCAATTCAGCTTCCGCCTTCACTCGTTCCTCCTCGGCCATCAACTTGTCGATCTGGTCGATCTTGGCCAGTGGGTAGGTTTCTTGTGGTTTGATGTCACTCGCCTCGGCGTATCGCCCACGCGCACGCAACCAATCCTTTTCGGCCATGGCCTCATCCGCCGCCAGTATCGCTGCGTTATAACGTTCATCCACAGCCTTCAGCCCTTCGCGCTCCTGACGCTCCCGCTCTTCGGCCATTCGCCGGGCCTCGGCGTCCTCCGCTTCGCGACGCTTCCGTTCAGCCTCATCGCGCTCGCGCTGTGACTCCGCCGCAAGACGGGCCGCTTCGGCATCCTGTTGTTCCTTCAAGCGTCTGGCTTCCTCCGCCAAGCGCGCTTCCTCCGCCGCTCGATCCGCTTCCGACATGGCCTGGGCCCTACGCGCAAGTTCGGCGTCAATGGCAGCCAGCTTATCCATCGGATACTTCTCACCGGGTTTCACCCCAAGGGCGCCCGTGTACTGCTCCCGCGCCTTATCGAACTGGTCCTGGGCGAATGCGATGTCTCCTGCGGCAAGGAACTCCCGATAACGGGCCTCGATCTCTGCAGTAGCTTGGTTCCGTAACCGCTCCTCTTCGGCCAAACGGGCCCGTTCGGCCGCCTCCAACTCAGCCGCCAACCGGTCCGCTTCGGCCTTGCGCGCGCGTTCAGCAGCTTCCTGCTCCGCCTTGCTCAGCTCAGCTGCGGCTTTGTCGGCCAATTCCTTCACCAACCGCTCGATCTCCGCCAGTCGCTCCTGAGGATGGCGCTCATCGGGTTTGACCCCCAAGGCAGCACCATAATCATTGCGAGCCTGCTCATACTGCTTGGCGGCGAACGCCTTGTCGGCTGAGGACACCAGGTCACCGTAACGCTTGTCCCGGTCCTGTTGCTCGCGCAGCAAGCGTTCCTCTTCGGCTTTGGCCTTGGCTGCGGCATCCAACTCCAACTCGATCGTTGCGATCCGCTCCTTCGGATGCGCTTCTTCAGGCTTCAGTAGCAGGGCATCCTTGTAGTCGTTCAGCGCAGCAGAGAACTTCCCTCCATCGAAGGCCTTGTCAGCACTGGTGATCAGGGCCGAATAACGGGTCTCGAGTTCCTGCCGTTTGCGCTCCTCCTCGGCCAGACGTGCTGCTTCGGCGATCAATGCATCCACTTCCGTGATCCGATCCTTCGGATATCGTTCGGACGGCTTGAGTCCGCTCGCCTCCACGTATTTGGCTTTGGCCACTTGGAGGTCCTTGGCATCGAATGCTGCATCCGCTTGGGAGATCACACCTTGGTAGCGAGCATCGAGTTCTGCTTGCCGGGCAGCTTCCGCGGCAGCAGCGACCAGTCGGTCGACCTCGGCGATCCGGTCCTTGGGGTATTGCTCGGCGGGCTTGATGGAGCCCGCTTCACCATATCCTGCCTTGGCCGCTGCCCAATCCTCTGCACCGAATGCCGCGTCGGCTTTCGCCAAAGCTGCTTCATACCGCTCGTTCAACTCCCGTTGTAAACGCTCTTGTTCAGCCAACTTGTCCAGTTCAGCCCGCCTTTTCACAATGGCGGCCAGTTGGTCCTTCGGGTACTTCTCAGCAGGCTTCAACCCACTGGCTTCGGTGTATTTCGATGTGGACTCGTCCCACTGTTCGGCTTGGAACGCCTGATCCGCGGCAGCGATCGCCGATTGGTACTTGGCATTGAGTTCTGCGGCCAACCGCTCCTCGTCGGCTTTCTTGGAAAGCTCTTCACGCTTCTTCGCGATCGCGGCCAATTGGTCCTTCGGGTACTTCTCTTCCGGCTTCAACCCGGAGGCTTCCGTGTATTTCGCCTCTGCTTCATCGTACCGGCCACCTTGGAAGGCGACATCGCCAGCCGCGATCACCGCTTGGTACTTCTGCTGAAGCTCCTTGGCCAAACGCTCCTCCTCGGCCTTTTTCGCCGCTTCATCACGCTTCAAGAGGATAGCGGCCAATTGGTCCTTGGGGTATTTCTCCTCCGGTTTCAGTCCCCCTGCCTCGGTGTATTTGGCCGTGGCCACATCCCAGTTCGAAGCGTTGAAGGCAGCATCCCCCGCAGCGATCGCGGCCTTGTACTTCTCCAGAAGTTCCTTGGCCAACCGTTCCTCCTCGGCCTTCTTGGCGGCATCCGCCTTCTTCACCGCGATGGCCGCCAACTGGTCCTTGGGGTACTTCTCCTCAGGCTTCAATCCACCCGCCTCGGTGTATTTCGCGGAGGCCTGATCCCAGTTATCTGCCTTGAAAGCCGCGTCAGCAGCTGCAATGGCTGCCTGGTATTTCTCCTGCAGTTCCTTGGCCAAGCGCTCCTCTTCGGTCTTTTTCGCAAGTTCCGCCAGCAAACCCTCGATCTCCTTCAACCGTGCCTTGGGATGTGCTTCGGTCTCCTTGATGTCCAACGCGGCCTGATACTTGGCACGTGCCGGTTCGTAATCCTTCTTGGTGAAAAGCGCATCGGCCTCCTTGATCAAGGCTGCGAACTGCTCACCCACTTTCTTGTCACCCTCCTGCTGCTCCAACCGCATACGCGCATCACTCAACTTTGCGGTCGCGACCGGTTCGTTCGGCTTCAACTCCAACGCACCCGTGAACTGGTCCACGGCTTTCTTGAAGTCACCAGCGGTCATGGCAGCCGTTCCGGCCTGCATGGCCTTGGCGAACTCCGCTTCCGCATTGGCCTCACGCTTCTTCCGGTCGTCGTACTCCTTCAACAGCTTGGCCTGCGCATCGCGCATCCGGGTGGTATAGTCGATGTCCCACTCGAAGTTCCCGGTAGCCTTGTCGTATTTGGCCTTCCCGAAAGGCTCCAAGAGTATGGAATAGTCCACCCCGCTCAACTCCGCCATCATCGTGAAGTCGATGTTCATCCCATGTCCGCCCGAGCGTTCTTCCTCAGGAACCTCCTTCGTGTTGATGGTGATGTTCTTTCCGACGAAGCCAGGCTTCGAACACATGATCTTGAAGTCCGAACCGTAATCGAGGTTCACCTCGTACTTGCCGCTCGCGTTCGTGCTCACATCCACGAGCTTCGCACCATTCTTGAACACCGTGACCACCACACCGTCCAGTTTCTTGGCTGTGGTCATGTCCTTCACGGTACCGTACACCATCACATTGTCCACCTGAGCACCCACGATGAGGCTCAACTGGATGAGGCAAACGATCAAGCCTGAGCGGACCCAACGTATCGGATCAGGGCGGGGGTGTGGTCGTATGGTCGGAGTGGCCATGGTTGAACGCCGCAAAATACGACAACTTTGAGCGCTTGGCGGAAAGGGCTGGCCTTCCGAACCTGCATACCCATGCACAGTATCTGGCAACACACCGGTTTCCATGCTGCTCCCCACCTCACCGTGATCGGCGGTGGACTGGTGGGGCTCTTCACCGCCCTCCACTACAAAAGGACCTTCCCGACGCAGCGCGTGCTGGTCCTGGAACGTGGTCCATTCCCAAGCGGAGCAAGTGTGAAGAACGCCGGATTCGCTTGTTTCGGGAGCCCTAGTGAATTGCTCGCAGACCTCGACCGGGAGGGTGAGATGGCCATGCTTGCACGGGTGCACGAACGCTATCAAGGACTCCTCGAGCTTCGTGCCGAATTGGGGGATGCCACCATCGGATTCGAACCCACTGGGGGCCATGAGCTTTACCGGCACCATGACCCGCTGTACACCCGGGTGGCCGAGCGGTTCGATCGCTTGAACGAACTGTTACGGCCCCTCTTCGGCCGGACGGTCTTCCACTGGGACCCTCAACACCTGTCGGCATCAGGCATGCAAGGTGTGGCACACTTGGCGAGCACTCCCTTGGAAGGGGGGCTGGACAGCGGGAAGCTGATGAGCGCTCTGCTCGCCAAGGCCGTGGGTATCGGAATTCTGTTCAGGCCTTCGGCAGAAGTGGTCGGCTTTGAAGAGGGATCCCAGGCCGTGCTCATTCGTCTCGCTTCGGGCGAGGAGATCCACAGTGGCCAGGTGGTCGTGGCCACCAATGCCTGGACCCAGCAGTTGCTGCCTCACCTGGATGTGCGGCCAGCACGTGGTCAGGTCATCCTTACAGCACCCGTTCCCGACCTGCGCATCAAGGGCACGTTCCATTACAAGGAAGGCTACTACTACTTCCGCGACCTTGCAGGTGGTATCCTTCTCGGCGGTGGACGCGAATTGGACATCGATGGCGAGACCACGGCTGAGGAAGGCACCACCCCGCTCATCCAGGACGCCTTGGAGACCCTATTGCGCGAGGTCATTCTACCCGGAACGAACTTCCGGATCACCCGCCGCTGGAGTGGTATCATGGGCTTGGGCCCCACCAAGGTACCTGTGGTCGAGCGCGTATCGGAACGTGTGATAGCCGCGGTCCGTCTGGGCGGCATGGGCGTGGCGATCGGCATTCGCGTAGCGCACCGGGCAGCGCGGCTGGTGGAGGGGGCGTGAACCTTGAACAACAGGCAACCCGGACACCCGATGTCCTGTCTTGTATGCAGGCACACGTCCATCGTTGGGACGACCTGCCCATTTTGACCTAATTTCACGGGCTATTCCTGTAGTTCCATGCGCTTTCCGATGAACCGTCCGCTCCTTCTATTGGTCCTTTCGCTCACATTCGGACCACTGTCCGCACAGGAGATCTGCAACAATGGGCTGGACGACGATAACAATGGCCTCATCGACTTGAACGATAGCACCGCATGCAATTGCAGCAACTTGGCAGCCGGTTCCACCGAGTCGCTCATTCCCAATCCCTCCTTCGAGGACAACAATTGCCTGCCGACCAGTTGGAGCCAGTTGAACTGCGCCACAGGTTGGGAACAGGCCACGACCGCAACCAGTGACTACTTCAACTCCGATGGCTATTTCCCTTCGATGATCCCCTTGCCTCCTCCTGATGGGAACGGGGTGGCGGGACTGATCATGCTCCCGGACTGGCGGGAATACCTGGGTGCCTGCCTCATCAACCCGATGCTCGCAGGTGAGCAGTACAGCATCAACTTCAACGTCGCCTCAGCTGCCCCGAACGGAACCTTTTCCGGCAGCACCCCCATCTATTTCGGGCCGGTGGCCATCACGATCTTCGGATTGGCCAATTGCGTCACCTTTCCGATCAACACGACCACCTGCCCCGAGGGACAGGGCTGGATCGAACTGGGGTCCGTGGTCTACACGCCGACCAACAGTTGGTCCTTGCAGAACATCACCTTCACGCCCACGTTCGACGTGGCCACCATCATGATCGGCCCTCCCTGCGACCTGCCGGCCGACTACGACAGCCAAGGCTCGTACCTCCCCTACTTCTACATCGACAACCTGCTACTGGCCGAGGACATCCCCTACGATGCCACCATCGACCCGCTCGGGGGCTGGTGTACCAATGACCTCGTTTTGCAGGCCAACCCCGACTCGCTTACGGGTGATTACCAATGGTACCAAGGTGGTGTTGCCCTGGTTGGGGAAACGGGCCTGACACTCGATATCTCCGGCAATGGATCGTCGTTGGGTACGTACCAGTTCCGATACCAGATCAATGACTCCATCTGTGTGACAGTTCCTTTCGATGTGGAACTACCGCCCACCCCACAACCCAACTTCACCATCTCCGACCCGGTCGGCTGTGCCCCACACACCACCTCCTTCACCAACACAACCACCGGGGTGGTCTCCTCATCTTGCGCTTGGTCGTTCGGTGACGGCATCACAGGGACCATGTGCGATACGGTGATCACGTATGATACACCCGGCACCTACGATGTTACGCTCACGATCACCTCCTCGGAAGGATGCGTAGGTGATACCACGTTCATCGCCGCGGTCACCGTGGTGGCGCCACCTACCGCTGCCTTCGTGCCCGACCTCACCCAAGGCTGCCAACCGTTGACCGTGCAGTTCACCAACAGTTCCACGGGTACATGGACCGATTGCACCTGGGACTTCGGTGATAGCGGAACCTCCAGCGTCTGCGACCCGACCTACACCTATGCGGATGCCGGCATCTATTCGGTAGCATTGTCGATCTCCACCGGTGGGATCTGCGGCAATGACACGATCATGGACGCGTTGATCGAGGTATTGCCCAGCCCGGTGCTCACCCCTGTGGCCGATGACCCAGCAGGCTGCAGGCCCCACACGGTCCAGTTCGACCAAGCGATCAACTCAGGGGCTGCACAACTTTGCACCTGGACGTTCGGGAACGGTGACGGTTCCAGTGACTGTGCAACGACTGCCACCTACGACCAGGCCGGCGTGTTCACCGTGACCTTGGCCGTTGAAGGAACGAACGGTTGTGTCTCGGACACCGTCCTCACCGACTGGATCACCGTGTACGACCTGCCTACACCCGACCTGAGCGCGAGCGTCACTGCTGCCTGCCCGCCCTTTGCCACAACGTTCACGAACACGACCCCTCCCGGCCAGAGCGCATCGTGCCTATGGACCTTCGGCGATGGTGGCACTTCCGCCAATTGCAACCCGACCTACATCTACCAGGTGCCCGGTACCTACCCCGTTTCCCTCACGGTCACCTCGCCCCAAGGTTGTGTGCAGGACACCGTCTTCGACCCCTATATCACGGTGTACCAGCCACCCGTGGCCTCGTTCACGGTGGATGACCCGACCCAATGCCGGTACTTCCCCTTCACCTTCACGAATACCTCCATCGGTAGTGTGGACTGCACATGGGACCTGGGTGACATGACCACCGTCGCTGCCTGCAACGTCGTACACACCTATGCTGCGGCTGGCATCTATGATGTGGAATTGACCGTCACCTCAGCAGAAGGATGCGTGGATGATACCCTCATGGCCGCCTTCATCACCGCAATTCCAGAACCCATCCCCTTGCTCGTGGCCGACACGGTGCAGGGCTGCGAGCCACTGGCCATCCAATTCACCAACCTCACCGTTCCAACGGATGTTGCGCAGGCCGATTGGACCTTCGGTGATGGCGTGGCCAGCACTGCCAACGACCCCGCCCACATCTACCAACAGGATGGCACCTACAGTGTAGGCCTCACCATCACCGCCCCTTCCGGTTGTGTGAGCGATACCCTCTTTCCCGCGTATATCACCGCATGGGACCTGCCCGAACCTGCATTGTTGGCCACACCTACGATCGGATGCCCGCCCCTCTCGGTGGAATTCACCAACGCGACCCCGACAGGCCAGACCACATCGGTACTTTGGAACTTCGGCGACGGCACAGGCACCGATGATCCAGAGCCCACACACCTGTATCCGTTCACGGGCATCTACGATGTGAGCCTCACCGTGGTATCCCCCTTGGGATGCGTGGGCGACTCCACCTTCCCCGCTGCGGTCACCGTGCTCGGCAAACCAGCCGCCGACTTCCTGTTCGGACCTGCGGGAGCGGATGTCTACTGGCCCCGTTACGACCTGATCGACGCCAGTTCACCCGATGCGGTGCAATGGTGGTGGTCCTTCGGCGAGGACGGTATCCTGGGAACCGATTCAACCCAGAACACCTCCTTCATCTTCCCTGGGGAGGATGCGGCTGAATATCCCGTAACACTGATCGTTGCGGATAGCAACGGTTGCCTCGACACCACCATGCGTGTGCTGCCGATCGATGGGGTCCTCACGGTGCACATCCCCAACAGTTTCACTCCGAACGGTGATGGTGTGAACGATGTCTTCGCACCCGTGGTCCGTGATGCCGTCCCCGGATCCTACCGCCTCACCATCTTCGACCGTTGGGGCCAGGAACAGTTCACCAGTACGGACACGGCGCTGGGTTGGGACGGCAACATCGGAGGTACAGCCGCCAAGCAGGACGTATATGTGTGGCGTTTGGAGGTGCTCGGTGTGCGCAACACGGAAACACAAGAACGGATCGGGCATGTGACGCTGTTGCGTTGACCACTGGCGTTCCGAGTGGTCAAGCGAACGGTGTGGGTGGAACACACCTGTCGACACCATTCAAGGCCATCGGATGCACGAGGGCTCGCGATCTTCTGAATTGAGCCCACCCGGTTCACCCCGTCAATGAAAAAAGGGACCACCTGCCGGTGATCCCTTCCAGAGCCTCCTTTCGGATTTGAACCGAAGACCTGCTCATTACGAATGAGCTGCTCTACCGCTGAGCTAAGGAGGCCGATGCCCCGTCGGTGGTGTACCGACCGACGGGGCGGCAAATGTATGCAGATGCGGGGAACTGGATCAGTCCTTCGCGAACATCAAGGTACCCTGGCCTGTGATCGTCACCATGTACACACCTGTCGGTAGTGCGTCCACCGCGATCACCGTGCGCGCTTGGTCCTTGTTCACACGATGCTCCACGACCACACGGCCCGTGGTGTCCAGGATGCGCACGTTCCCGGATAGGTTCGAACCGGTGATCGTGATGTGGTCCTGTGCGGGGTTGGGGTACAACCCGAAGCTAACCCCGTTCTGGTCATCAACAGATGCAGCACTGCGGATATCCAACGCCAAATTACCTGGAGCCACGCCCACGGGAACGGTGCTTTGCACCTGACCGTTCAGATCCATCACATGCAATTCGCCCATGGTGGTGAAATCGGTAGTGGTCCCATACAATACGCCGTTGATCGGATCGTCGATGAGCCCGTAGACACTCGGACTTCCGACGAGGGTATCGCTCACCGTGCCCGTGGCCAGGTCGAAGCGTGCCAGTTCCCCTTGTTCATACTCCATGTAGTAGACCTTGTCCACCGCGCCCACCTTCAGGGATGTCGCACAACCCGAGTTGAGCGATACGGTGGTGGTGTATGCCAACGTATTGCTTGCAAGGGCGACCCGGCTGATGCTACTGCGCGTGAAATCCGTGTTGTTGAAGGCGATGATGTCCCCGTCGTACACCATCAACCGTTCGGGGTTGGTACCGTCGGGACCGAGGTCCACACCACCATCATAGGTACCGGTCACCAGGTCCAGCACACCCACGCGCCCCACCACATTGGTCCAATCGAAGGCGTTGTTCACGGCGAGGTAGGCCTTGTCCTCATGCACCAGGATGTCCTCGGCGGAGTAAGTGAGTCCATCCGCTGGCGTCACCGTGTAAAGCAGGTCCAAGCTGTTCTTGTCCCGCACCTCCAAGTAATGGTCCAGCCCGCCGAGCTCACCGCGGGTGATGACCAGCTGCTCGTTCCAAACGGCCAGTTTGCGGACGCCTTGCACCAAGGCTTCACCGGTCTGTGCGTAGCTATCCGCATCGAAACGCAGCACGCGGTCATCCGCCGCTACGTAAATGGATCCCGCATCGACCAGCACATCGGAGGCAAAACGGGGCCCGACCAGCGTAGCCAAGGTCATGTAGGTACCGCTGGCGGGATCGAAGCCACCCAGCGTGACGGGGACGATCTGCCCGCCGCCGCCGAAATGATCATAATAGCCTTCGTTGAGCACAACGATTTGATGCACATAGGATTGGGCATTGAGGAACAACGCCATGGCCATCAGGCCTACCGAGAGGAATGAACGGTACATGTAATAGGGGTTAATGGTGCCGCGTTCACCGCGCAGCGTTCACAAGGGTGAAACCCCGGGCCTGTTCAGGTGCCTGTACCGCAAGCGACCTGGCCATGTCCCGTGGCCATGCTGAATTGTGTGTTGGCAGGTCTTCTGGCTCACCACCCTTCCTTGGGCGCCTTCCCATCCGCCGCGTGGCGAACAGTGGCATAGTGCCCAGGGCGTTGGTGGTTCACAGCTGCGGGAACAGCTCCCGGTTCACACGGGATTCCCTTTTCACCCGGAATACCACCCCGAAGGTTCCTTCGGAATGGCCATCCAGGACCATCACACCGTGCGAAGGTAGATCACTAGAACTTGAACGCAAGGGAGGCCTGGAGCGCGATCCCGCGGGTGAGAAGCTCCGCGTCGAAATTGTCCAATGGGACGTTCGCACCATTGATATCGTACTCCTTGAGGGTGAAATTGTTGGCCAGATAGTTCAAGTGGACTTGCAGGCCGATATGATCGCCGAAGTAGGCAGCGATACCGGTCCCGATACCCAAGTGCCCACCCCGATAACGAGCGGTGGTAGCGGTCCCTTCCGCCGAACGGTCGATCACGAGGGCGCTACCGCCGAACCGCAGCGAGGCCAACCAAGCGAAACGATCCCCATTCACGAGGTATAGACGGGGTTGTAGGCCCAACATTGCCAATCCGTTGGATTCCGTGGCAGAGGAGTCCAAGTAGGATCCCGGCTCCAAATAGATCCCCAAGCTCACGGGCTTGGCCAGTCCGATGCTGAACTCCAAGGGAAGGGTCACTGTTGCCGCCCCGTCCGTACTCTTGTTGGTGAAGGATACACCCAGGATCCTGACCGTCTCCCGATACTCCGTGGCATGCGCACCGGCCGCAAGACCGACACCCAAGTGAATGGTACCGGCCTTATTGACCTGAGCCACGATCGGCCCAGTGATGAAAAGGACCAGCAGGGTTGCGAGGCAAGGGTTCCGAGCGTTGTACATGGTAGTAGATGGTTGAGCTTGAAAAGGAGTGTCCCTACAGGTCAGGATCCAAAGGCAAGGCATGATCTGTGCGTACCTGCTTTACAAAGGAAAGCCCACCACGGTATATTCGCACCCCGCCCGAACCTTCCGGGCTGTAGACCTGTTCCTCCACTATGCATCCCAAGCGCAAGCTTCCTGGCATGAACAAGAGCGTCAGCACTGAAAAGGACCTATCGCCAACGGTCAATGACACAGCACGGTCGGAAGAAGGGACGACCTACGGACCCTACTCCCCTGCCAAGTTGGATTTCGACCCTTTGAAGGACCTCAACCTTCCCGGCAGTTATGATGAGGTCGTCAAACGTTTCAAGGGCCTTCAGGGTGAACGTTCGCAGGAAGTACTGAACTGACCAAGGCACGATAACACCGGAAAGCCCCGTCATAGACGGGGCTTTTTCGTTCATGTTCCCACGTTGCGCCGGGTCGAAGCTGACGCGCGAAGTTGCCCACCCGCTCCGACCCGAACCTGATGAAGGTGCTTTGCACAGGGGAACGATCGGACTATCTTCATCCCATCCTCCGCGCGTCCCGTTCCAGGTCGACGTGAATTTGAGCGGGACCTCCACGGTGGCATGAAGAACCATGTCCCACCAATCCTTTGCCCGTCATGAACACGTTCGATGCCAAGCACATCAAGAACATCGCCCTATTGGGCTCCCACGGATGCGGTAAGACCACGCTGGCCGAGACCATGCTCTTCGAAGCGGGTCTCATCAAACGTCGCGGCCGAGTGGAGGATCACACCACGGTGAGCGACCACCATGAGCTGGAGCACGAGCGTGGCAGCAGTGTGTACAGCACCGTCCTTCACACGGAATGGCGGAACTACAAGATCAACATCATTGACACCCCGGGTCTTGACGACCTCGTCGGCGAGACCATCCCGGCGTTGCGAGTGGCCGATACCTGTGTCCTTCTGTTGAACGCCCACCACGGTGTTGAGGTCGGTACGGACCTGGTGTGGGAGCACATGCAACACTACGACCGTCCGGTGATCATCGGTGTCAACCAATTGGACCACCCCCATGCGGACTTCGACGCTACCGTTGAACAAGCCCGCGAGCATTTCGGACCAGCGGTGACCATCATGCAATACCCCGTTGAACAGGGTGACGGGTTCCATCGGATCATCGATCTGCTCAAGATGACCATGTACGTGTTCAAGGACGATGGCGGTAAACCCGAGAAAGCCGCCATCCCCCAGGAAGAGATCGCTCGGGCCAACGCCCTGCACAAGGAATTGGTGGAGAAAGCCGCAGAGAACGATGAAGCCTTGATGGAACACTACTTCGAGCGTGGTGAACTGGACGAGGATGAAATGCGGCAAGGGTTGAAGCAGGGCATGATGGACCGCACCTGCTTCCCGGTCTTCTGCTTGAGCGCACTGCGCAACATGGGAAGCGGAAGGCTCATGGGATTCATTGACAATGTGGCCCCCAGTGCAGTGGAGATGCCTCCCAAGCGCCTCGCGGATGGAGGAACGCTCAGTTCCACACCTGAAGGCCCTACCGTGCTGTTCGTATTCAAGACCGTGATCGAACCCCGGGCAGGCCAGATCAGCCTGTTCAAGGTGATGAGTGGTGAATTGAGGGAGGGCATGGAACTGGTCAACGACAATACCGGTGGTATCGAGCGCATCAGCCAGCTGTTCATCGTGGATGGCAAGGAACGACGACATGTGGACCAACTGACCACCGGGGATATCGGAGGAACCCTGAAACTGAAACATACCGCCACGGCACATACGCTACATGCACCGGGCCGTCCCATCAAGCTGCGTCCCATCGCTTTCCCCGAGCCCCGTTCCTGGCAGGTGATCAAGGCTGCTGATCCTCGTTCGGAGGAGAAGCTCCATGCTGCGTTGTTGGAGATCCAGAAGGAGGACCCTACCATCGTCATGCGCTATGAGCGCGAGACCTCCCAGCAACTCGTCGGGACCCAAGGTGAATTGCACCTCAGCCTCCTGCGATGGAAATTGGAACACCATTACAAGTTGGAGCCTGTGTTCAGCGCACCGCGCATCCCCTACCGCGAGACCATTCGCAGACCGGCGGAGGCCAGTTACCGGCATAAGAAGCAGACCGGAGGAAGCGGACAATTCGCCGAGGTCCACCTGCGCATCGAGCCTTGGACGGAGGATCTACCAGAACCGCACGGTCACAGTGTCCGGGGCAAGGAGGAATACGACCTGGCGACCGGCGGCAAGCTGATCTTCTACAACTGTATCGTTGGCGGTGTGATCGATAACAAGTTCATGCCCAGCATCCTGAAGGGCGTCATGGAGAAGATGGAACGAGGGCCCCTGACAGGTTCGCCCGCGAGGGACATCAGGGTGATCGTTCACGACGGCAAGATGCATGCGGTCGATAGCAATGACCTCAGCTTCCGGATCGCCGGGTTGCATGCGTTCCGCGAGGCGTTCGCTTTGGCGGACCCGCAGTTGATGGAACCCATTCACGAATTGGAGGTGCGGGTACCCGCCGACTTGACAGGCGAGGTGATGACCGATCTTCAAGGACGCAGGAGCATCGTGCTCGGCGTGGATACCAGCGGTAGGTACCAGATCATCCGCACGCTGGTGCCGTTGGCCGAAATGGACCGGTACAGCACCACACTACGGAGCCTGACACAAGGCCGCGGCACGTATTCCGAGCGGTTCCATGCTTATCAGTCCGTCCCTCCCGAGTTGCAACAACGCTTGATAAGCGTGCATCAGGAACTGATGGAGGCTTGAAGTACCGGTCCTTGACGGCGAACCGGTCGGATCGGTCGCTATCCTGGGCCCTACGGCCTCACTATGCCTTCTGTACCCGGTGGCACTTCGACCCGGTCGTTGCTGCGATCGATATCGGCCGTTCGCTTCAATGGGTCGATGGTCAAGGCTTTGATGCTGGACAACGGGAGCGCCAGATCGAACGTGTATACCGGATCGGTCCATTGCCACGCAGGGAGAACGCTGAACGTGAACACGTCCGAATCAAGTGCCTTGTGACCGCGCTGCAAGGACAACGGGATGTGCATGTCCCGATGCGTGCCATCATGGAGTTCCACACGCAGGTCCAATGGCATCAACTGCTCGCCTTTGCGTTCCAATTCCACCCGCGTACGGCCAGCCACCCCCAAAACGCTACGAATGCCATGGTCCAGTTTCCGGGTCGTGTTCAGCCAACCGTCGAAGTACCAATCCAGTTCCAAGCCACTCTGTTTCTCCATCACACGCTCGAGATCGATGGGCTCGGGATGTTTGAACTTGCATGTGGCATAGTACCGCAATAACCCTCGAGCGAGTTGTTCCTCGCCCACCACTGTACCGAGCTGGTGGACGAAGAGTTCTCCGAAGCTGTAAGCCGTGGACCCGTATCCTTGATTGGTACGGAAGTGGTCGGCGTGCAGAATAGGGGCCTCTTGCTTCCCGCTCGTCACAAGGGAGAGGTAGCCATCTATCGCACTGGCATGGGGATCCCCCTCTCGTGGGAAGAGTTCTTGCATCACCTTGCTGCTCGTATATTCCGTGAACCCTTCGTCCATCCACGGGAAGCGTCCCTCATTGCTGGCGAGTACACCGTAGTACCAACTGTGCACACTCTCGTGCACGCTCACCCCCACGAGACTACCCAACCGCCGCTTACCGGTGATCAGGGTCATCATCGGATACTCCATGCCTCCATCACCGCCTTGAACGAAGCTGTACTGTGGCCACGGGTAGGTACCGAAATGCATGTTCATATATCGGAAACTACGCTCCATGTAGTCGGGTAGTTGCCCCCAAACCTCCTCCAGTTCGGGTTGGTCCTTGTAGAAGAAGTGCAGTTCGGGCCCACCGACCATCGGCCTTACCGTATGCTTGAATCCGGTATCGGCCGCCCAAGCGAAATCATGCACATCCTTTGCCACGAAGTGCCAGGCCAATTTCGGCCCATTGGGCCGTTTAACCGACCGCTTGCTCGTGTAGCCGTGTCCCACCTGCTCCGGGTTCTGAAGCACGCCAGTCGCGGCAACCACGAAGGCACTGTCCACGTGTAGCGTCACATCGAAGTCCCCCCAGACCCCGTGGAACTCTCTGCCCACGTAGGGATAGGCATGCCAACCGCGGTGGTCGTATTCGGCCAGCTTCGGGTACCATTGGGCCATGCTGTAGGCAACACCTTCGCTGTTGTTCCGGCCGGTCCTACGCACTTGGACAGGCACCTGCCCACGGAACGTATGGTCCAAGGTGGTGCTCTTTCGGGGTAGTAGTGGCTTGGGTAACTTCACCTTGAGGACGGTCCCCATCGGTTGCAATTCAGCGGAACGCCCATCCTGCCGCAGTTCGATCACTGTCAACTCGCCCACTTCGGACGGGGACAGGGCTGCGATCCGAGCCCCTACCCGGCTGTCTGGATCCTCGATGGTCCGTGAGCGCACATCCATCTCACTCCCGGGACGGAATGCGTTCAGGTAGAGGTGAAAGAACAATTCACGAAGGGTATCCGGGCTATTGTTCGTGTAGACCAGTCTCGCGGTCCCCGTGAAGCGATGGTCGCTCGGATCCAGATCCACATCCATGGTGTACTTCACCCGCTGCTGCCAACGATCACATTGAGCGACGACCGGCAGAAATGGCATCAGTGCTAGACCAAGCAATAACGGGCGCGGAATTCGGAACATGGCGCAAAGAAAAGGCGGACTTGGCAGCCCGCCTTCGAACTCGTATGAACACCAGGTCAGGACAGAAGTCGCTGCCTCAGCGCGAATTCAAGCTGCCGGTTCGATTCCTCCAATCGTTGGGTATAGCTGGTCCGTGCCACATCGTCCTTGAATTCGCTATAGGCCTGTTCCACAGCCTTTACGAGCTGATCGTTCACCCAGGGTTTGGCGAAGTACTTGGATACCCCCCCGCTGTTCACGGCTTCGATGATGGCTTCGAGGTCGGCATAACCAGTGACCAGCATACGGCGGACAGCTGGGAATCGCTCCTTCACTGCGGCAAGGAACTCACTGCCCGATGCACCAGGCATGCGTTGGTCGGTGATCACCACATGCACCTGTTGGCGCTCCAGAAGTGTGAGAGCCTCCATGGAATTGGAAGCCACCAGCACCTCCATCGCATGCCGGAAGGCCGCTTTGAACGCTTGGCGGTTACCCGCATCGTCATCCACGAACAGGACCCGAGGCAGTTCAGCGGCTTGCGGAAGGGAGTGCGCAGTGTTCATGACACAGTGGTTGGATGGCGGGTATACGACCCTGGGACTGATGGGTTACATGACAACATGTTCAAAACTTGTTAATAAGTAGAGGCTTGTTACCTTTACCCCACCTCAGAAATCTTGACCGTCACCGAACCACTCTCCATGGGTCTGCTGGACGAACGATCGAAGGCTCAAGCACCACCGGACCTCCGGACCTACCGCGCGCGATTGATGCGGTTGTCGGTCGCCGCCGATCGGGCCATGCTTGACGAACTTCTGAACGATCGTCCCGGTCTGGTCATCCATGATCATATCATCGGCCAACTGACCGAATTGGTGCGTTCCCTGAACCCTTCGAAGCGGTTCACCCCTCCAGAACTCCTTGAGGCAGCGCGTGCGCACGTGAACGGATCGCCATTGGAGGAATATGGTGTTTGGGTGTACTACCCTTGGAACGATCGACTTGTCCACATATTGGATGAATCCGAGTTCGCATTGGTACGTACCGACCGCAACCGGAACAAGATCACCCGGGAAGAACAGGCTGTACTATCCACGAAAAAGGTGGGCGTCATCGGTTTGAGCGTTGGGCAGAGTGTGAGTCTGACCATGGCTCTGGAGCGCAGCTTCGGAGAGATCCGCTTGGCCGACTTCGACACCTTGGAGTTGAGCAACCTGAACCGTATCCGTAGCGGCGTTCATGAATTGGGTATTCCCAAAGCGATCAACACGGCCAGGGAGATCGCCGAACTGGACCCCTTCCTGAACGTGACCATTTTCCCGGAAGGCGTCACAAGGGATAACGTGGATACCTTCCTTACCGATGGCGGAATACTGGACGTCCTGGTGGAGGAATGCGACAGCGTGGACGTGAAGATCCTCGCCCGTCAACGGGCGAAGGCCTTCGGCATACCGGTGGTGATGGATACCAGCGACCGGGGCTTGATCGATGTGGAGCGCTTCGACCTTGAACCGGAACGACCGATCATGCATGGGCGGATGGCACATTTAGATCTATCCGTGACCGACAAGCCGATGTTGCCTGACCAAGAGCTCGAGTTCATCCTGACTATGGTGGGCAAAGAGACCCTCAGCAAAAAAATGTTGGATTCATTCCCAGAAATTGGAAAAAGTCTTGTGACTTGGCCTCAACTAGGTGCTCATGTCGTTCTAGGTGGTGCGTTGGCTGGTGATGTTTGCCGAAACATCCTACTCGGGCAGATGTCATGGTCCGGGCGGTGGCAGGTCGATCTGGATGACCTGCTTGCCATCCAAGGATCGAAGGTGCTGGTTCGTTCGGCCACCGAGGAGGATCAGGAAAAAGATATTGCAAAAAACGTTTCCTGATCATGGAACAGTTGACCTTCAAAGCCTTCAGAGCTGTCTCAGAGCCTGCACTTTGTGTAGAGTTCCTCAGGCAGCATCGTAAGGTATTGGAGGATTTTGGCATCCAGAATGTGTCCACCAATACCGATACTTGGACCAAGGATCCTGATACGTACGTTATAGTTGCCATATCCGACATCCATGGAATGGTAGGTGGGATTCGTGTCGAGGTGGGACGAACAGGACGGAAACTACCTCTGGAGCAGGCGTTGTACCACCTCGATGACCGCATCGCGCTCAAACTGGAAGAATTTCGCCCGAATGGCAATGCAGAGGTCTGCGGTCTCTGGAACGCGAACCACTACTCTTCAAAGGGCTTACCATCGATGTTGGCTTTCGCCGCTGTTTCACTGGCCAATCAGATAGGTTTGCGGTCATTGGTTTGTCTTGTTGCACACTATACGTTACGGCATGCCGTAAAGGCAGGGTTCACGATAATCGAGGACGTTGGACAAGCAGGCACATTCACCTATCCCATTCCTAGCATCAAGGCGATCGCCATGGTCATACCAGATGCAATAACGCTACGTACCGCGCCTTTCCCGTATCGGCAACAGTTATTGAGCTTGAGACTTCGTCCAGAACAAGAACGTGTTGAATTGTTGAACGGCGAAGCGGTCCTGATCAAATATCAGCTCTACATCGAGGGTCAGGTATTGGACATGACCACCTATCAGAGCATCGTGGCACTTCGCGAGCAGTACGCGGAGTCGGCCTGACCGCTGAAACATGAAGTCGCTGGCGTTCGTAGAAGCGCCTGATGATACGCTCCCTCCTCCTGCTGCCAGCTTTCTTCGTTGCGACCATGGCGTGGTCACAAACGGAGCCTGTGATCAAGGTCAGTGAAGGCCCCTACTACGTCGGGAAACGTCTCCTGCTCCTGACCGACAGCACCGAGCGGCTTGGTATTACTGATGTCACTCCGTCCCGCTCCTTCGTCCCCATCGATCAGGATGTACCCAACCTTGGTATAACATCATACTCCTTTTGGCTCAAGGGGACCGTCCTGAACGACTCGCAGGATGGATCGGTCATCTTGGACTTGGAACATGCCGAGGTAGAATCGATCGACCTGTACGTGCGATCCGGCGACAATGTCATCCAGCACATCGCTTCCACAGGTCAGGATGCACCGCTGGCATCAAGGGATATCGAAGACCCTGCTTATGTCTTCAGCCTACCCATACCCGTGGACACCAAAGCCGAAGTATTCATCCGGGTGCGTAGTGGCAAGCAACTCCAAGTTCCCATCAAGATACACGCACCCTCTACGTTCTCGGAAAGCAGATCCACGAAGAACTTGTTGATCGGCGCATACATCGGCATCATGCTTGTGATGGCTCTGTACAACCTCTTCGTTTTCGTTTCCATACGGGACAAGAGCTATCTGATCTATGTGAACTACATCCTGTTCGTCACATTGACCCAACTTGCTTTCTGGGGAGTTGGGCAGTTCTACTTGTGGCATGGATCACAATGGTTCTCGGTCAAGGCCTCCATAATACTTACTTTCCTGACTGCAATAGCGGCTAGTGAATTCATGCGTCATTTCATCGACACTAGATCTAACGCCAAAGGCCTCGATAAGACCATACCGATATTTTATATGGCATTCATAGTAGTGATCGGCATCTACGCTTTCCTATCTCCAGGCCTAGGATATAAGATCGCGCAAATAGCCGCAGGCGCATTTGCAAGTTTTCTGTACTACACAGCTTTCAAGGTGTATCGCTCAGGATCGAGACAGGCAGCTTACTTCCTTATTGCATGGAGCGTATTCCTACTAGGGACGATGGTATTCACGTTGAAGGACATGGGTATCCTGCCCTACAACAGCCTCACTGTTTTCACCATGCCGCTCGGATCCGCGATCGAAGGTGTGCTCCTATCCTTTGGTCTTGCGGACCGTATCAATATTCTACGCAGGGACAAGGAGCGATCGCAGGCTGAAACATTATCGGCCCTCCAGGAGAACGAACGTATCATCCGCGAGCAGAACGTGGTGCTAGAACAAAAGGTGAAACAGCGTACGCATGCCCTGCAGGAATCGAACGATACCCTCAAGCGCACGCAGACGCAGTTGGTCAACTCCGAGAAGATGGCCTCGTTGGGTCAACTCACCGCAGGCATCGCCCATGAGATCAACAACCCCATCAATTTCATCACCAGCAATGTGCAACCGCTTCGCCGCAACATCCGCGAACTGGTGGAAGTGATGCAGGACTACCGCTCCTTGGATCCCAAGGAGGCTGGCGAACGACTGAAAGCGATACGTGCCAAGGAAGAGGCCCTGGGAATTGATGAGTCCATCGCAGAACTGGATGATATCATCGACAGTATCGCCGAAGGCTCATCGCGTACAGCGGATATCGTGCGTGGCCTGCGCAATTTCTCCAGGCTCGATGAGGACGACCTGAAGAATGCCGACCTCAACGAAGGATTGCGCAGTACCCTCACCGTACTGGCACCACAGTATCGTGACAAGGTGACCATCGAACTGGACCTGGGTACCATTCCCTCCGTGGAATGCTACCCCGGCAAGTTGAACCAGGTGTTCATGAACGTGATCACGAACGCCGTCCAAGCAACCGTTGGTCGTCCAGGAGATCGTCCAAGACTCGTGCACGTGCGCACCTCCACCTTCGAAGATCGTGTACGAGTCATCATCAGTGACAACGGGGTCGGGATGACCGAGGATGTGCGAGCACGACTGTACGACCCCTTCTTCACCACCAAGCCTGTGGGTGAAGGGACCGGGTTGGGCATGGCCATCGTATATGGCATCATCCAGGACCACCAAGGTGATATCCACGTGGAAAGTTCCCCTGGTGTTGGCACCGTGTTCACCATCGATATACCTGTGCGTCACCAGCGCGCCCAAATGCAACGCGCCTGATCCCATGAGCGACAACCGCATCAAGGTCCTCTTCGTGGACGACGAAGAAGGTAACCTCAAAGCATTCAAGGCCACTTTCAGGCGCGATATGGATGTACGCACGGCCGCATCCGGGCAGGAAGCGATCGTCCTGCTGGAGCAGGAACCCGTGCATGTGATCATATCCGACCAACGCATGCCCGGAATGAGCGGTGCGGAGTTCCTGGCCATTGTTCGGGAAAGGCACCCGCGTGCCATGCGTATGCTCCTCACGGGTTATGCCGACCTGGAAGCAGTGGTTTCCGCGGTCAACCAAGGCGGTATTTATGCGTATGCCACCAAACCTTGGGATGAGAACGACCTGCGATTGCGGATCCAACAGGCCTATGAGATCCATCAGCTGCGCGAGGACAAGGACAAATTGCTCCATCAGTACCGGCAGGTCTTCGATGCTTCAGGCGACCCGATCGTGCTGGTCGACCACAAGGGGACCATCCTAGAGGCCAATGGTGCTTGCTTGAAGCTGATGGGGTTGGATCGGGATGTCCTGTTGAGGACCCGATTCACCGACCATATCGATGACCCACGATCGTTGGTGAGGGCGTTGAGAGAGCGTCGTAGAGGTAGCGAATTCCTCAATGTGGACCTCACGATCAACACACCCTCCGGTCATGTCATCGATTGCTTGATGACCGCGACCTACTTGGGCCATCAAGAACTGGGTCGGGATGTGTTCCAGGCCATCATCAAGGACGTATCGGACCGAAAGCAGGAGGAACACCGCCTCCGCAAGCTCAATACCGACCTGGACCGCCGAGTGGCCGTGCGGACATCGCAATTATTGGAAGCGTTGGAGGACCTCGGTTCGTTCTCCTATTCCGTTGCTCACGACCTTCGCTCACCCTTGAAGAACATCGTTGCTCTCAGCGAGCACTTGCATTCCCACGCCCAGGACCGGGCCGACAACGAAGCGGAAGCCTTCACGGAGCGGATCCACAAAGGGGCCCAGCGCATGATCGAACTGGTGGATGACATGCTGCGGTTCTCACAGACCAACAGTCGCGAGTTGGACCGACGAAGCGTATCACTGCATGCGCTCACCATGGAGGTCATCGAGGAACAGGTTCCGCCTGAACGTCGGGCTCAGGTCCATGTGCTGGCCTCACCCGGGACGACGCTGTTGGCGGATGCGCCCTTGTTGAAGGTGGTGCTTCACAACCTGCTCTCCAATGCGGTGAAGTTCACCCGGACGAGCGCTTCCCCGAATATCGAGGTCGACCTCCTCTCGGAGGCTGAACGTGATGTACTTGTGGTGCGGGACAATGGAGTAGGCTTCGACCCACAACATAAGGAGCAGGTTTTCGGCGCTTTCAAACGCTTGCACAAGACGGATCAGTTCGAAGGAACCGGCATTGGTCTCGCCATCGTCAGCCGGATCGTTCGAAAGCACGGAGGGACTGCTTGGGCTGAGAGTGAACCTTCCAAAGGGACCACCATGTACATCGCCTTCCCGCGCGCCACAACGATGAGGACCGACCTGCCTTTCGGGCAAGTGGCGTGAACGTAACCCTTCGCACCAGGGATCCGTATGACCACTCATATCCATCTCCCCATGGTACGTACCCCCCATACCTCGATCGACGTGAAACATACCGCACTCCCATGGGTCCTCCTTGTTGCCTCCATGGCAGCAGCCACCCTGGTCTCCGCTCAAGGAAAGTTGGTTGACCGGCGAGATCAGGCGGAAGGGTGGTATGTACCCGTGCGCGGCCATGTGACCGTCGACGGCCAGGACATGGACGGTGTGGAGATCATGCTGTACAAGGACAACACGGAGATCGGTAAGGTGCCGGTCAAGAAGAACGGGAATTTCGAGATCAACATGGACTTGGATCAGTTCTTCACCGTGATGATCACCAAACAAGGTTTCCAAACCAAGATGATCTATGTGGACACCACCTTACCACAGGACTTGGTGACCTATCCCGATTACGAGTGCTTCGTCAACTTGATGCCGTCGGAAGCTCGCAACATCGAGACCTTCTACACGGACTTCCCCAGTGCGATCGTCCGTTGGAACCCGGATATGAACGGTTTCTACCACAGTGATAATTACCTGACCCATATCCAGACGAAGCTCAGTGGCTTCGCCAGCGCGGAATTCTGACGATCATACCCTCTTCTTCCCGCCTTACAAAACCAACAAACCAAGGCCGGGAAAGCAACAAGGCGGGCCCGTAAGCCCGCCTTGCTCGTTGAAATGACCGTGATCAATGTTGATCGTAGTCCACGACCACCTTGGATGAACGGGGGTGCGACTGGCACGTGAGCACGTAACCGTCCGCTACCTCTTCATCGGTGAGCGCATAGTTCATCATCATCTCCACCTGGCCCTCGGTCACACGCGCCTTACACGTACAACAGACGGCACCCTTACAGGCGTAGGGTACATCGACACCCCCATCCAGCGCTGCATCCAGGATGGCATCGCCCTTTGCCGGTATGTCCAGGACCGTCTCTCGGCCGTCCATGATCACGGTCACGCGTGCGACCCCTGTGAACGCATCCGGTCCAACGGCTTCGGAAGGGCGTTTTGCTTCGCTGGTCACCGGGGTGGTGAACAGTTCAATGTGGATGTGCTTCTTGTCGACACCGGAACCTTCCAGCGCTTCGCTCACATTCACCATCATCTGCTCGGGTCCGCAGATGAAGAACTCCTTGTCGAGCCCATCGCTCACGAAGCGTTTCAGCAGCGTGATGGCCTTATCCTTGGTGATCCGACCGTTGAACAGGGCGTCCTCGTCCATCCCCTTGGTGAGGATGTGGAAGACCGACAGCCGATCTCCATGTGCCGACTTCAGCTCCTCCAGGCGTTTCCGGAAGATGATGCGATCCTGGTCCGTGTTCCCGTAAAAGAGCGTGAACCGGCTCCTGGGCTCCGTACGGAGCACGGTCTTGAGGATGCTGAGGATGGGCGTGATGCCGCTGCCTGCCGCGAAGGCCACGAAATGGCGCGTTTTGGCCGGGTCAAGGGCGGTGGTGAAGTTGCCCATCGGGGTCATCACCTCCACACGCATACCGGCGCGCAATTTCTCCACCAGCTGTGTGCTGGCCCGCCCGTTGGGCACCCGCTTCACCGCGATGCGAAAGTGGTCCACATCCAGCGGACTGCTGCAGATGCTGTACGAACGGCGCAGCTCCTCCCCGTTCACGGTCAACTTCAGAGTGACGTACTGGCCGTGGACGAAGCGGAACTCCTCCCGAAGGGACGGCGGGATGGCGAAACCGACCACGATGCTGTCGGCGGTCTCCTGGTGGATCCCGGTGACCTCTAGACTATGGAAACGCGCCATGCGGGGAATGCTCATGTTTGGGCGGCAAAAGTAGAAGTTGCGTCGCGGGTTCGGACGTTGGAAGGAACCAAGTGCGGTCCGGCATTGTTCATCGGCTGATGTTGGTCATTCGCAACGGACCTCATCCCTCTATCTTAGCCACCCGTATAAGTGAAGCCTGCCATGACAGACGTGAAGAACCTGGAAGAGCTCTTTCAAGCCAAGATCGACGCCGAGCAGAAGATCGAGCCGAAGGACTGGATGCCCGATGCCTACCGCAAGAACCTGATCCGCCAGATCAGCCAGCACGCGCACAGCGAGGTGGTGGGCATGCTGCCCGAAGGCAACTGGATCACCCGCGCGCCTAGCCTGAAACGTAAAGCCATTCTCTTGGCCAAGGTGCAGGATGAGGCGGGTCACGGCCTTTACCTCTACAGCGCCGTGGAGACCATGGGCACCAGCCGCGAGCAGACCATCGACGACCTTCTGAGCGGAAAAGCCAAGTACAGCAGCATTTTCAACTACCCCACGCTGAGTTGGGCCGACATCGGCGCCATCGGTTGGCTGGTGGATGGTGCCGCCATCATGAACCAAGTGATGCTCTGCAGGACCAGCTACGGCCCATACGCCCGCGCCATGGTGCGCATCTGCAAGGAGGAGAGCTTCCACCAACGCCAGGGCTACGAGATCATGGCCGTGCTGGCGAAAGGAAGTCCCGAGCAGAAGGAAATGGCGCAGGACGCACTGAACCGCTGGTGGTGGCCCAGCCTCATGATGTTCGGCCCCACGGACGCCAACAGTCCGCATAGTGAGCAGAGCATGAAGTGGAAGATCAAGCGCCAGAGCAACGATGAACTGCGCCAGACCTTCATCGACCGCACCGTGCAACAGGCTGAGGTGATCGGCCTCAGCATCCCCGACCCCGACCTGAAGTGGAACGAAGAGACCCAGCACTACGACTGGGGAGAGATCGACTGGACCGAATTCAACAACGTGGTGGCCGGCAATGGCCCCTGCAACAAGGAACGCCTGGCAGCACGCAACAAGGCCCACAACGATGGCGCTTGGGTGCGTGAAGCAGCACTAGCCTATGCCGCCAAGAAAGCAAAACGCAAGGCAGCATAGTTGTTAGTTGTCAGTTGTCGGTTGTCCGACGCTGACATCTGACAACCAACAACTGACAACCAGATCATGAGCAACAACCCCAACAACTGGCCCCTCTGGGAGATCTTCATCCAGAGCAAACGCGGCCTGGAGCACAAGCACGTGGGCAGCCTCCACGCCGCCGATCCCCAAATGGCCATCGAGAACGCCCGCGATGTGTATACCCGCCGCCAGGAAGGGAACAGCATCTGGGTGGTGCTCGCCGAGCATATGCATGCCTCGCGTCCGGAAGATGCCGAGAGCTTCTACGACCCGGCGGATGACAAGGTGTACCGGCACCCCACCTTCTACACGATGCCTGAGGGCGCGAAATACATCTGATGCATAGTTGTCAGTTGTTGGTTGTCAGTTGTCTGTCGCCCAGGCGACCGCATGACGCCAGCTAGGTCGGCACCCTGACCACTGACAACGGACAACCGACAACCCATGAGTTCAAAGCTCTTAACCTACACCCTCCGCCTCGCCGACGACATCCTTATCCTGAGCCAACGCCTTGGGGAATGGTGCGGCCATGGCCCCGTGCTGGAGGAGGATATCGCCCTTACCAACCGCGCGCTGGACCACCTCGGCGAAGCCCGCAACCTCTTGACCTACGCCGGACAGGTTGAAGGCAAGGGCCGCTCCGAGGACGACCTCGCCTACCTGCGCATGGAGCGGCAGTACACCAACGTGAAGCTAGTGGAACAGCCCAACGGAGACTACGCCCACACCATGGTGCGCAGTTTCCTATTCGATGCCTACCACCTGCCGTTGATGCAGGCGCTGACCAAGAGCAAGGACGAACAATTGGCGGCCATCGCGGGCAAAAGCGTGAAGGAGGCCACCTACCACCTGCGCGCCAGCAGCGAGTGGATCATCCGCTTCGGCGATGGTACCGAGGAGAGCCACCAACGCGCCCAGGCCGCCCTCGAAGACCTGTGGACCTACACCGGCGAGCTTTTCGAGGGCGATGCCGTGCTGGAGGAGATGACGAGTGCAGGCATGGCGCCGGACATCGCCTCCATCAAGGAAGCGTGGAGCAAGACCGTGGACCAGGTGCTTGCCGAAGCCACACTGAAGCGCCCCGCCGATGCATTCATGATGACCGGAGGACGGAAAGGCCTGCACAGCGAGCACATGGGCTTCATCCTGGCGGAGATGCAGCATGTGACGCGGGCATATCCGGGGGTGGAGTGGTAGCGGACGCCTTCAGGTTCCGTGAACCTTGATCCATGCAACCGTACCGTCGACCCACTGGGTCGACATACACCAATGAACGCCCCGGAACCGATCACCAAACACCGCATCCTCGAGCTCCTCGACTACGTGAAGGACCCGGAGATCCCGGCCATCAACGTGCTGGAGCTGGGCGTGGTGCGCAGCGTGGAGGTGGAAGAAAGCGGCAAGGCCATCATCACCATCACCCCCACCTACACCGGCTGCCCGGCCATGGACGTGATGGCGGCCGACATCAAGAAGGAACTGCTGGAGGCCGGCGTGCCCGAGGTGGAAGTGAAGCTCACCCTCTCCCCCGCCTGGACCACCGACTGGATCACCGACGAGGGCAAACGCAAGCTGAAGGCATACGGCATCGCCCCGCCGGAGAAGAGCGCCGACATCCGCGCGCTGACTGGCGAACAGCCCGTGGTGGCCTGCCCGCAATGCGGATCGAAGAACACGGTCATGCTCTCGCTCTTCGGCAGCACGGCCTGCAAGGCGCTGTGGAAGTGCCAGGATTGTTTGGAGCCTTTTGATCAGTTCAAGTGTTTGTGATGGCAATACGCCATTGGAAACAAACGTTTCCATGGCGCGTCATGAGGCTTGCACCCTTTTTTCTTGTCGTAATTGCCCTTGTTGTCGCGTTGACAGGTTGTTCGACATCCGACCTCGCGGAAGGCGTCACAACAGTGGGGTCGGACTCCGTTTTACGCCAGTTATGGTACAGGTGTCCACGAGGGAATGAACCGATACCTCTCCGAATTTGTCCCCAGCAGTCATCAGCAACTGTCGTGTGCATTCTACCAGCACGGTTTCATCAATACTGAACGGGAACAGCGCACGCGCGGGTTCACACTCGAATACTCAAGAAAGCCGACCGGCCCCGGTAGCTATCCTATGCTTTGGGTCCACTTCGATGAAAATCCCAGAGTGCACGGTTGGCGCCAAGGTGCAAGTCGGGCTGTGTTGCACGTTAGCAGTGTAAAACTGAGTGCCGGCGACAGTCTTCGGACTCGAGCAGGGGGCGACCAACGAGCTCTTTGAGCTTCTTCGGATTAACGACCTCGTTCCTGTCGTGATCGAGCGCCGATCTTTACCCCCATGTCCTACACCAAGATCCTCTACACCATCGCCGACGGCGTAGCCACCATTTCTCTGAACCGCCCGGACAAGCTGAACAGCTTTGATCGCGAGATGGCGCTGGAGACCATTGATGCGCTGGACAAGGCCAAGGCCGATGCCAGTGTGCGGGCCGTGCTGCTCACCGGCGAGGGGCGTGCCTTCTGTGCGGGGCAGGACTTGGCCGAGGCCATTGCGCCGGGCACCAAGATCGAGGAGATCATCATCACGCAGTACAACCCCATCGTGCGGCGTATCCGCACCCTGCCCAAGCCGGTGGTGTGCGCGGTGAACGGTGTGGCGGCCGGTGCCGGGGCCAACATCGCCTACGCCTGCGACCTCACGCTGGCGGCCGAGAGCGCCAACTTCATACAGAGTTTCATCAACATCGGCCTGATCCCCGATAGCGGCGGCACATTCACGTTGCCACGTTTGGTTGGGATGCAGCGGGCCTTCGGACAGATGATCCTGGCGCCGAAGGTTAGCGCGAAGGAGGCGGA
Organism: Flavobacteriales bacterium; assembly: GCA_016718655.1. Taxonomy (GTDB): domain Bacteria; phylum Bacteroidota; class Bacteroidia; order Flavobacteriales_F; family PHOS-HE28; genus PHOS-HE28. Next base: position 92,661 of record JADKCV010000005.1, read on the forward strand.
GGCCCTAGGCATGATCTGGAAGGCCGTGCCCGATGCCGAATTGATGACCGAGGCCACCGCGCTTGCGAAGATGCTGGCCACCATGCCCACCAAGGCCATCGCCCTCACCAAGGAGGCCCTCAACCGTTCCCAGAACACCAGCCTCGACAGCCAGTTGGACCACGAGAACGAGCTGCAGAGCCTCGCCGGCCGCAGCCACGATTACAACGAGGGGGTGAAGGCGTTCCTGGAGAAGCGGAAACCCGTTTACCGCGGCGAATAGGTGACACGTATGGCCCGCCTCGTCAAGATAGCTGCGTTAACACTTCTGTTGGCGTTGATCGGTTGTCAACCTGACCACAAGCCGTTCGACCCGAAAGCATGGATCGAGGGAGACTACCGGGAACGGGGCAGAATGTCCGGTGACCTATTGAACAACCATCCATTGGAAGGTCGCACCGTTGCTGAGTTGGAAGAACTCCTTGGTGAACCCAACGATACGGATACCACATTGTCCATCAAGACATGGTATTTGGACCTTGGATGGACCGCCTTGTTCCATATGGATGTGCATATAGACACCACCACGGCCACGGTGGATAGCGTTCGGGTCTGGGATTGATCCAGCAAGAGGGGTGATCCCTATTCCCGGCTGCCCGGTCTTCTGATCTTCTCATTTTCTGATCTTCTGATCCCCACCCCGATCTTCGCGCCATGGATACCTCGATGAAGGTCGCCGTGATCGGCGCAGGGACGATGGGTAGCGGCATTGCCCAAGTGGCCGCGCAGGCCGGGCACAAGGTGGTGCTTTTCGATACGCGCAGAGAAGCCGTGGACAAGGCCTTGGTCGGTCTGCGGAAGACATTGGACAAGCTGGTGGAGAAAGGCAAGTTAACTGCCGAGCAAGCTGAAGGTATCCACAGCCGCATCACCCCGGCCAGTGACCTGAAGGACCTCGCGGGAAGTGGGCTGGTGATCGAAGCCATCATCGAGGACCTGGGCATCAAGAAGAAGCTCTTTGCCGAATTGGAAGGTATCCTAGCTGCGGATGCGGTGCTGGCCACGAACACCTCATCCCTATCCGTAACGGCCATCGCTGGCGGCCTGATGCATCCGGAGCGCATGGTGGGACTGCACTTCTTCAACCCCGCTCCCCTGCTGCCACTGGTGGAGGTGGTGCCCGGACTGGCCACCGATGAAGCTATCGCCCCGCGCATGACAGCCCTGATGCAGGCCTGGGGCAAGACCCCCGTGGTCTGCAAGGACACCCCTGGCTTCATCGTGAACCGGGTGGCGCGGCCCTTCTACGGGGAGGCCATCCGCATCTACGAAGAGGGTATCGCTGACATGCCCACCATCGATGCGGCGATGAAGAGTGTGGGCTTCAAGATGGGGCCCTTCGAACTGATGGACCTCATCGGCAACGACATCAATTTCACGGTGACGAAGACCGTTTGGGAGGCTTTCTTCTATGACCCGCGCTACAAACCGAGCTTCACGCAGCAACGGCAAGTGGAGAGCGGCAGGTTGGGGCGGAAGAGCGGGCGGGGCTACTACCAGTATGATACGAGCGGCGCGATCCTACCACAGACCTCAGTAAGGTCTCTCGCAGGGTCCCCTCCTTCGTCGGGAGACCCGGCGGAGGTTTCAGCGCAGATCGTGGAACGCATCCTGGCCATGCTTATAAACGAAGCCTACGATGCACTCTTCTGGCAGGTGGCCAGTGCCAACGACATCGACCTGGCAATGACCAAGGGCGTGAACTATCCGAAAGGCCTGCTGGCCTGGTCCGAAGAAAAGGGTGCTGCCCATTGGTTGGATGTGCTGGATGGCCTACAGGCCCGATACGGAGAGGACCGGTACCGGCCCTCGCTCTTACTGCGACACCGGGCGAACGGCTGAAGGTGTATTGAAGGCGATCGTTGATAGGCGTGTTGACAAGTTCAAGCTCGAATTTGTTTCCATGGAAAATTATTTGCCTACATTTGCCGCCCGAAACAACCCTCAACCGCACAATGAAAGCCCTTTCTCTATCCGTCGCTGCCCTTGCAGCATTGTTCCTCGTGGCCTGTGGTCCCAGCGAAGCTGAGATCGCTGCGAACAAGGAAAAAGCAACCGCAGACAGCCTGGCCGCTCTCGCCGCCATGGAAATGTCCTACGCCGTTGACGCCGCCAACAGCAGCGTGAAATGGACCGGCACCATGCTCGGTGTGAAGAGCCACTTCGGTACCATCGGCCTGAAGGAAGGCAAGATGTCCCTGAAAGGTGGTCAGATCACGGCTGGTGGCTTCGTGGCCGACCTGAACACCATCGCTCCCTTGGACACGATCTACGCACCTGATGGCAGCAAGCAAGGCACCAAGTCCATGCTGGTGGGTCACCTCCAGTCGCCTGACTTCTTCGACGTGGCAACCTACCCCACCGCTTCCTTCGACATCACCCGCGTGGAGGGTAACACGGCCTACGGCAACCTGACCGTTCGCGGCAAGACCAACGAGGAGAAGGTGACCGATATCGTCGTGACCGAGGAGAACGGAATGGCCAAGGCCACCGGCAAGCTCACCTTCGACCGTCAGAAGTACGGTGTGGCTTGGAGCACTGGCGCAAAGGACATGATCCTGAACGACAACATCGAACTGGAGATCACGCTGACCGGCAACGCTCAGTAAGCGGATACTTTGGTGAAAGGGAAGGGCGTCCACCTCGGTGGGCGCCTTTCTGCGTTCAGCCTCTGCGTATCCCTTCGGCGAGGAAGTCGTTCATCGGCTTCATGGCCTTGTAATGGTCCAGCAGGATCTGCACCAGCTTGGGGTCTGAGACGGTGCTCGGGGGGAGTTCCGCCATGAAGTAGAACTGCTTGTTCGCGATCAATGGCTCCTTCAAGGCGGCTTCTTTGAACTCCTTCGGAACGATCTTGTTCCGTTCACCTTGGATGCCCTCGAAACGGTCCACGAAGGCCTTGGCGGTGCGTAGTTTCTTGAACCGAGCGAGGTTGGCAGCGATGTGCTCACGGATCCCCTGTAGCTGTTCCTTCTCGGGCATGTACTGCCCGCCGTAGAAGGCCACGTTCTCGGGCCCCAGTTCGAAGTAGATGCCACCGGTGCTGTGGTCCTTGCGGCCTCCTGCGGCCACCACCGCAGACATCCGCGACTTGTAGGGGGCCTTGTCCTTGCTGAAGCGTACATCGCGGTTGATGCGAAAGATGGCCTCCCGCGGGGTGATGTTCACCTTGGGGTCCACCTTGGCCACCTGCTTGATCACCTCGGCCACGAACGCTTCGAACGGTTCTTTCACGCTCTGCTCATAACGCTTCCGGTTGGCATCGAACCACTCCTTGTTGTTGTTGGGCGCCAGATCGATGAAGAAGCGATTGAAGTCGGGCGTGAACCAGGCCATGCGTTGTAATTTGCCCGAAGTTACCGCCTGTTCCCATGGCCACGAAGAAGCCCGAACCTGAACTGTTCGCCCCACTGCATGTGGCGGTGCTCAACTCCCCCATCGGCAAGCTGTGGATCGAGAGCGATGGTGCGCTCATCACGCGACTTTCGTTCGATCCCATACCGGTGCGTCAAGCGAAAGTTCCAAAGGTGTTGATGGAAGCACAGTGGCAATTGGATGCCTATTTCGCTGGTACCCGCAAGCAGTTCGAACTTCCCGTGCAACGGAAGGGTACGCGGTTCCAGAAGTTGGTGTGGGATGCCTTGGACACCATTCCCTTCGGAAGGACCATGACCTATCAAGGGATCGGTGATCGCATCGGCGGCAAGGCCATTGGTCGGACCGTGGGCAACGCATGCGGGTCCAACCCGATCCCCATCATCGTACCCTGCCACCGGGTGATCGCTGTGGATGGCCTACTTACGGGATATGTCGGCGGTTTGTGGCGCAAGAAGTGGCTGTTGGAGCACGAAGGCGCATTACCGAAGGAACTGTTCTGATCAACTGTCGAACCGGACGAGTCCCGATGAACGGCCACCGTCATCGCCTAGCACGCTGTCACTCATCACTTACAGAGGCGATACCTTCGGCCCCTGATGCCTGCCACCACCCTTGCCCAACGCGTCGTAGCCCGCATGTACGACAACGACCCGTTCAGCATCTGGCTGGGCATCGAGCGGGTGGCCATCGACACCGGTCGGTGCGCGTTACGGATGACCGTTCGTCCTGAAATGCTGAACGGATTCGCGATCGCCCATGGTGGCATCACCTACTCCCTGGCGGATAGCTGTCTGGCCTTCGCGGCCAATAGCCACGGCATCCAATGCGTGAGTGTGGAGACGAGCATCAGCCATACCAAAGCCGTGAAGGAGGGGGATGTGCTCACGGCGACCAGCGAAGAGATGAGCCTCACCCGCAGCATCGGCATCTACCACATCACCGTTATCAACCAACGCGCGGAGACCGTCGCGCTCTTCAAAGGGACCGTCTACCGCACAGGGAAGGCATGGTTCCCGGAAGAACAATCGAACTCGTGAGATGAACGCAGCTTACATCGTCGACGCCATACGCACGCCCATCGGCAACTTCACCGGCAGCCTTGCCCCCGTTCGGGCCGATGACCTGGCTGCACATGTGATCAAGGTCTTGGTGGACCGCCATCCGGGGTTGGACCAGGCAGCCATCGACGATGTGATCCTGGGCTGTGCCAACCAGGCCGGCGAGGACAATCGGAACGTGGCCCGCATGGCCGTGCTATTGGCGGGCTTGCCGGTGACCGTTCCCGGAGAAACAGTGAACCGCTTATGTGCCTCCGGAATGAGCGCGGTGGTGCAGTCCGGGCGTGCCATCGCCGCGAACAGTGGCGACCTTTTCATCGCGGGGGGGGTGGAGCACATGACGCGCGGTCCCTGGGTGATGAGCAAGACCAGTACGCCGTATGGCCGTGATGCACAACTCTTCGATAGCAGTTTCGGGTGGCGATTCGTGAATCCGGAGATGAAGGACCGGTATGGGGTGGACGCCATGGGCGAAACGGCGGAGAACCTGTTGGACCTTCCGATGGAGCAGGCCATCACCCGGGATGACCAGGATCGCTTCGCACTGTGGAGCCAGCAAAAGGCCGCGTTGGCCCAACAGAACGGTCGACTTGCCTTGGAGATAGCGCCGGTGGCCATCCCCCAGCGCAAAGGCGAAGCGGTGCTTTTCGCGCAGGACGAGTTCGTGAAAGCGAGGACGACGCTGGAGGGCCTGGCCGGGTTGAAACCCGCGTTCCGCAAGAACGGCAGTGTGACGGCTGGGAATGCGAGCGGATTGAATGATGGTGCGGCCGCCGTGCTGGTGGCCAGTGACGCGGGTTTGAAAACCCATGGGCTGAAGCCGCTCACCCGGATCGTGAGCAGTGCCGTGGTCGGCGTGGAGCCGCGCATCATGGGGATCGGCCCCGTACGTGCCTCGCTGTTAGCCTTGCAGCGTGCCGGGCTCACCTTGGCCGACATGGACATCCTGGAACTGAACGAGGCCTTCGCCGCCCAGGTGCTGAGTTGCACACGGTCGCTGGGCATCGCGGACAACGACCCCCGGATCAACCCGAACGGTGGGGCTATCGCCCTGGGACACCCACTGGGGATGAGCGGTGCACGCCTCCTGCAAACCGCCTCCTTGGAGCTTCAGGCCACCCGTAAACGCTTCGCGCTCTGCACCATGTGCATCGGGGTGGGTCAGGGGTACGCCGTGGTGTTGGAACGGTGCTGATGGATCGGTGATAACCTTCCGGTCACATCGGCTTTACCGCGTATTAGATTCGCCCCATCATCGTAGTCTCCCATGCAAGCCCAGGAACAGATCAACCTATTCATAGCTGAGCAACCCGAATGGCAGCGTAAGCTGATGATCCGGTTACGCCAGTTGATCCATTCCACCGACGAGACCATCGAAGAGGTCTGGCGCGGTAACGCGCCGCACTTCGAGAGCGGCTCGATGGTACTGAGCATGCATCCCCTGAAGACCTGTGTGAGCATCTGGTTCCACAAGGGAAGCAGCCTGAAGGATGCCAGCGGCCTGTTCAAGTTGACCGACAAGGACGAGGAGCGCGAGCTCCGGAAATACAAGCTGGAAGAGGGCGAATCGGTGAATGAGAAGGCCTTCGTCGACCTGTTGAAGCTGGCCTTGAAACAAGGGCGACCTACCACCCGAGCGTCCGAGTCACGGAATGGCAAGCAGACCTCTGCACTTCCTCAGGACCTTCAACATGTACTACAGCACGACGAGGATGCATGGGAGCGTTGGAACACCCTTTCAGCTACCTGCCAGCAGGAATATGTGGAATGGGTGACCGACGCCAAGCAAGATGAAGCCAGGAAGCGGCGGATCGCCAAAGCCTTGGAACTGATCCGGGAAGGGCTCAGCATGAGCGAAGCATTCAAGGTCGGTTGACCCCAGGCTTCGTTCATTTGCACGTGATGGGACGTGCTACCGGCCGTCTGCTTGATAAGATCTTGAGCGACCCATTGTCCAGTTGATCCACCTGTTTCCCTTCACAAGAAAAAAGCCCCGGATATCCGGGGCTTTTCAGTATTGATCAGGTTGAGGATCACTCGGCCTTCTTCTCCTGGTGCTTGGCGAAACGCTTCTTGAACTTGTCCACGCGACCGGCGGTGTCCACAAGCATCATCTTACCGGTGTAGAAGGGATGTGAGGTGTGGCTGATGTCCAGCTTCACCAGAGGGTACTCGTTGCCGTCCTCCCACTTCACCGAGTCCTTGGTGTTAGCGCAGCTCTTGCCGAGGAACATGTACTCGTTGGACATGTCCTTGAAAACGACAGGGCGATAGTTGGAGGGGTGGATATCCTTTTTCATGACAGAACTTCCGTTGGGGCCGCAAAGGTACATGGAAAGTCGGGAGTTGCAAATCCCACTGAAGAAGCTGTGGTACAGCGTCTTGACCGATGCAAAGATGGACAAGGACAATGATCGGCCGGGAAGCGCGTAGTCCTAACGGCCGACGCCGCATCTTTGCACACCTTGAGACCCGCCCTACTCCTTCTACCGCTGCTCCTGATCGTTCTGGTGGCCCCGGGCTGCCGCAAGGAGGAACTGTTCACCGATGAACAGGGCGTCACACTTGAGTTCAGCCGGGATTCGATCCTGTTCGACACCATCTTCACCACGGTGGGGTCCATCACCAAACGATTCACTGCCCGCAACCCCGGCAACCGCGCCGTGCGTGTGGACATCGCCTTGGAAGGGGGCACCCCTTCCCCCTACCGCATCAATGTGGACGGCGTGCCCGGCACCTCCTTCTCGGACGTGGAGATCCTCGGAGGGGACAGCGTGTTCATCTTCGTGGAAGCCACCTTGGGTCCGGGGAATGTGAACACGCCCTTCGTGATCACCGACCACGTGGTGTTCAACACGAACGGTACCGAGCAGAAGGTGCTTCTGGAAGCGTGGGGGCAGGATGCCCACTTCATCCGACCGACCACCGTGCTCAATGGATTGCCCCCGTTCAGCTACATCGTTGGTGGCTTCGACCAGAATGGGAACCAGATCTGCGGGCAGACCGTGACCTGGTCGAACGACAAACCCTATGTCATCTATGGGTACGGCGTGGTGGATTCGTGCAACACGCTGATCATCGAAGCAGGTGTGCGGGTCTACATGCATGGTGGGGCCGGGCTATGGGTCTATCGCGGTGGTACTGTGAAAATGCGGGGTGAGCAGCAATCTCCCATCCTGTTCCAAGGCGATCGATTGGAACCCTTCTACGCCGACCTGCCCGGCCAATGGGATAGGATCTGGATCAACGAAGGGGATGACACCGAGGACAATGAAATGACCCATGTGGTCATTCGGAATTCCTTGATCGGCATCCAGTCCGAGACCTGGCCGTTGATCACCGACCTGCCCACCAGTCCGAACCGCTTGGTATTGAACAATGTGAGGATCAACAATTGCAGTGTGGCCGGGATCCTGAGCCGGAACTACCGGATCAAGAGCAACAATCTACTGGTGGGTGATTGCGGTCAATACGGAGTGGCCCTGACCGGTGGTGGGGAGTACACCTTCTGGCACAGTACCATCGTGAACAATTGGAACCTTTCGGTGCGCCAGACTCCGGCGTTCTACTTGACGAACGCCTATGAGGATGCCTTCGGCACCGTGCAGGTCCGATCCATTGAGAACAGTCTTTTCGCCAACGGCATTGTTCACGGGAACATCACCAAGGAATTCGAGATCGGGTTCAATGAGCTCGCACTACCCACGGTGCGCTTCGAGAACATGTTGTTCAAGACCGACGAACCTACGTCGAATGTGGCCTACTTCCCCGTCCAATCCACCATCTGGCGCAACACCGACCCTGGCTTTGTAAGTATCTCCGATCGCGACTTCCGCCTCACTTCGAGTGCTTATGCCAGGAATCGCGGTCAGAGCAGCCCCTCCGACGCATTGATCGATCTGGCAGGACGTAACCGGAACTGCGATGGCGAAGGCTTCGACCTGGGCTGCTACGAGTATTGCCCCTGATCAGGCCAGATCCAACAGGAACCGAAGGGTATCCACACCATCGGCATAGTCTCCCAGCCCAGGGTGTTGTGCTTTGCCAAAGGGCACGTTCGTGAGGGAAACGATGCACTGCACTTGCTCCCTGGTCGAGTCGATCTGCTGGTCCAGTTCACCTCGATCACGGTAGCGCTCATAGAAAAGCGTGGCCACGGGACTGGGCAATTGTGCATCCTCCTTCACCAAGAGGAACCCGTTCTCCAAGAAGGTGACGCCGTCCAATAACCAGAGCGCCCGGGTGTAGTCGTAGTTATTGCCGTACTTGTTGTGGTTGATGATGTCGTGCCAAGGATACAGCGCCTCGAACAGGCGATCCAGCTGGAAGTCCTGTGGCACGTAAACCTTGGAGACGTTACGGCATCCTAGCCCGAAGTAGCGGAACACGTCCTCGCCCAAGGCTTGCAACTGTTCCAACGTTTCTGTTCCATCCAACACGGCCACGCTCACCCGGTTGCGTCGAACGATACGCGGCAAGTGACCGAAATAATGTTCGAAGTAGCGGGCCGTGTTGTTGCTGCCTGTGGCGATGACCGCCTCCACAGGACCCAGCTTATCGGAGGTGAACGTCACTTGTTGCGCTGTGCCTGGCGCGAAGCGATCCAACACCTCCATGAGCGCAGGAATCAGGTGGGGCTCCTGGGCAGAGGACTTCACCTTGGCCTGGTGACCGGACAGCCAGATGCAGATCACATCGTGCAAGCCGACGAGCGGTACGTTTCCGGCGAGCACAGCACCCACGGTGCGGATGGGTTCCCGCTTGCGTTCCAAAGCAGGATACAACGCCATCCATGGATCCAGCACTTCCCGTGTGAGCGCCTTTCCCCAAGCGGCCATCGCGTATCGCACGTTGGCCTCAGTGGCCCAGCCGTTGTACACGTGTGCTTTGCGAATGGCCTGGTCCACCTCCTCGTACTCGGTCTCGTTCAGCCCACAGCTGTGGCCAGGCCAGTTGGCACCTATTCCCCATGACCGCATCACCAAACCCAATTGGACCAGTGCGGCTGAACGTTCGGCAAGGGTCAGTGCGACCGGGTCCTTGGGCAAACCTGTCGGGTTCGGGATCATATCTTTGCAGCGCTTCCCGGCGGAATGTTCCGCCTAGGCCACAAAAGTAGACCCTCGCGCCATGGCGATCATGATCACCGACGAATGCATCAACTGTGGTGCATGCGAACCTGAATGCCCGAACAATGCCATTTATGAAGGTGGCGCGGAATGGCGGTTGGCCGATGGCACTTCGCTCCATGGGATGTTGACCACCCCCATGGGCACCACGCTGGACGCCGACACGGCCAATACGCCCAAGACCATGGACGTGTACTATATCGTGACGGACAAATGCACGGAGTGCACGGGATTCCACGATGAACCCCAGTGTGCAGCCGTTTGCCCTGTGGATTGTTGTGTGGACGATCCCGATCATCGCGAGACCAAGGAACAGCTCCTGGCGAAGAAGGAGTTCATGCACCTCTGACCCGGTGCTGCATACGGCCCGGTCCTTGCGTTGCGTTGCATCCATGGTCATGGGTATCCGATCCTTCCACATCTTGATGTTGGCCATGGGCATTGGAAGCGCCCAAGGTCAGGACCTCGATAGCCTCACGGCGCGCATCGGTAAGCACCTCCGCACCCTTCCCACCAGCAACGACCTGCGCCAGGACAGCTTGAACGTCCTCATCACCTCGGACCTGCGCCGGGTGTTGGAGCGTGCCGATGCCGGGACCGTTCCGTTGGATGAATTGCCCATGACACGCGTGGACGCTCCGGATGGGGCGTTCCGGTTGCTGACCTGGAACCTACCTCGGAACGACGGAGGTCATGTGTTCCATGGCATGCTCTTGCATCTCACCGAGCGTGGTCCTGTGATCCATGAATTGACGGACCAGACCCTACGGATCCCCTCACCCGAGGTACCGGAACTGGGCGCCGAACGCTGGTATGGCGCCTTGTACTACGAGGTGATCCCGGTGAAGAAGGGCGGCCGCACCTTGTACACGTTGTTGGGTTGGAAAGGCCATAGCCGGGCCGAGACGCGTAAGGTGATCGAGGTGCTCAGCTTCAAGGGAGGAAAGCCCCGTTTCGGTGCACCGGTGTTCGGGAAGGGTCGTTTGAAGGCCATGCGCAAGGTCTATGGCTTCTCCTTCCAGGCCAGCATGGCTCTTCGTTATGATCCGGACCTGGGCGCTATCATCATGGACCACCTCTCCCCTAGTCGCGCCGATATGAAGGACCAATGGGCGTTCTATGGGCCCGACATGACGCACGATGCCTATTTCTGGCACAAGGGTGAATGGTGGTTCGGTGCGGATGTGGACCTCCGCGCCCCCCAACGTGGGAGTAAGCCATAGGTCCTAGGACCGGGCAGCGGGATCCAACCGGCGATCGTTCACGAATGGCTCCAGTGGACCGGAGGCGCCCCCCACACCATGTACCTTTGCGGCGCCTCAAAACCGCATCGCGCATGAACGTCGCCACCAGCAAGAAGGTACACAACTACAGCGCAGGCCCCTGCATCCTGCCACGGGAGGTTTTCGAACAGGCCGCCCAAGCCGTACTCGACTTCGAGGGCAGCGGTATGAGCATCCTGGAGATCAGTCACCGCAGCAAACCCTTCGAGGCCGTGATGGCAAAGGCGCAAGGCCTGGTGAAGGAGCTGCTCGGCGCACCGGACCACTTCGAGGTGGTCTTCCTGGGCGGTGGAGCCAGCCTCGGCTTCCACATGGTGCCCTTGAATTACATGAAGGTGGGCGGTAAGAGCGCCTATGTCAACACGGGTGAATGGGCCAGCCGAGCGATCAAGGAGAGTAAACTGATCGGGGACACGCAGGTCCTGGCGAGCAGCGAGGATCGGAACTTCAGCTACATCCCCAAGGGATTCGCCATCCCAGGCGATACGGACTACTTCCACTTCACCAGCAACAACACCATCTTCGGTACGCAGTTCAAGACCTTGCCTACGGCCACCGTGCCAGTGGTTTGCGACATGAGCAGCGACATCTTCAGCCGTCCGGTGAACGTGGCGGACTTCGCCCTCATCTATGCCGGCGCCCAGAAGAACATGGGGCCTGCTGGTGCGACGGTCTACCTGATGGATCCCGAGAAGCTCGGGCATACGGGGCGCAAACTGAGCCCGATGCTGGACTTGAAGAACCATGCCAGCAAGGAGAGCATGTACAACACACCTCCGGTCTTCGCGGTGTATGTGAGCATGCTGAACCTGGAGTGGCTGAAGCGCAATGGCGGTGTGGCCGAGGCCGAACGCAGGAACGCCGCGAAGGCACAGTTGCTTTACGGAGCCATCGATCGTCTTCCCCAATTCAAGGGTACCACGGCCGTGGAGGACCGCAGTGTGATGAACCCCACGTTCGTACTCAACGATGCTGGACTGGAACCCGCTTTCGATGCGCTCTGGAAGGAGGCCGGTATCAGCGGGATCCGCGGACACCGCAGTGTGGGTGGCTACCGCGCGAGCATGTACAACGCGCTGCCCCTCGAAAGCGTACAAGCCTTGGTGGATGTGATGGAACACTTCGCCCAAAAACACGGTTGATCGATGCGCGTACATGCCAATGACGGGATCGCGGCCAGCGCCAAGCAGGCCTTGACGGAAGAAGGGTTCACGGTGACCACGGAGAGCATCGCACAGGACCAATTGACCAACTACCTGAACAAGGAGAAAGTGGATGTCCTGCTGGTGCGCAGTGCAACCAAGGTGCGCAAGGACGTGATCGATGCCTGCCCCGGGCTGAAGTTGATCGGGCGCGGTGGTGTGGGTCTGGACAACATCGATGTGGCCCATGCCAAGAGCAAGGGTATCCCTGTGATCAACACACCGGCCTCCTCCTCCATCTCCGTGGCAGAATTGGTGATGGCGCATCTGTTCACCTTGATGCGGAGCCTTCACAAGGCCAACCGACGTATGCCGAACGAAGGTCGCAGTGCATTCAAGGAGCTGAAGAAGGAGTACGAGAAAGGCTTCGAACTACGCGGCAAGACCCTTGGTGTCATCGGATTCGGAAGGATCGGCCAATGGACAGCACGCTATGCCTTGGGATGCGGGATGCGGGTGATCTACGTGGACAACCACGCTACCGCTGAAGCCATTGAACTGGAGATCAGCGGGGCATCCGTTCGGGTACCGGTGAAGATGGTGGAGATGAAGGAGTTGCTCGAACAGGCGGATGCCATCAGCCTCCATGTTCCTGCCCAGAAGGACGGGAAACCCGTTCTTGGGGTCGACGAACTGGCCTTGGTCAAACCAGGTGCGGTGATCGTGAACACCGCGCGCGGTGGCAGTATCGATGAGGATGCCCTCCTGGCCGCACTGCGGAGCGGGCGTATCAGGGGAGCGGCCCTGGATGTGTTCATTAACGAACCCGAACCGCGTGTCGACCTCCTTCAACAACCTGACCTGAGCCTCACCCCACATATCGGTGCGGCTACGGCCGAAGCTCAGGGCCGCGTCGGTGATGAACTCGTGGAGCAGATCGTGAACTGGCGCTCCTCCGTGCAGGTGAACGGATGATCGACCTGCGGCCCTTCCGAGCCTGGCGTCCTAGCCCGGACAAGGCCCACCTGGTCGGGTCACGTTCATACATCTCCTACTCCAAGGAGGAGTTGGCGGACAAACTCGCAGGCAATCCCTACACCTTCCTGCATGTCATCCATCCGGAAGAGATCAGCCATCATCCGGGTTCGCGCATGGATCGCTTCCACCGGATCCGGAATGCGTTCAAAGGCTTCTGCGATGAAGGATTCCTTGAACGTGATGCCGCACCATGCATCTACGTCTACGAGCAGCGGTCACGCGGTATCCTTTCCCGTGGGATCATCGCAGGTGTCAACATCGCCGCGTACCGCGACGGACGGATCAAGGTGCATGAACAGACCTTGACAGCGCGCGAGAACCTCTTTTCGGAGTACCTCGCACATACCGGCATCAACGCTGAGCCGGTGCTCTTGTCCACCCCCGAGGGTAGCGATTGGCAGCGCTTGTTGGAACCCATCGCCGCCACCCGGCCCGACCAGGACTTCAGTACCACGGACCGTGTGCGCCATCGCCTTTGGGCCGTGACGGATGATCTCGTTCGGGTGCAACTGCAAGAGGCCTTCGCACGAATTCCAGCGTTGTACATCGCGGATGGGCATCATCGCTTGGCCTCAAGTGCAAGGCTGGCTGAGAGCAGTGGTGCCGGCGATGTGGACCCACAAGCCTGGTGCCTTGCCTTCATCGTACCCAAACCGGACCTGCACATCTACAACTTCGACAGGGCCATCACCACATTGGGCTGGACCAAGGAAGATGAATTGCTGGACGGATTGGCCAGCGTAGGCTCAGTGCGTAAGGAAGAAGGTCCCGTGAGCGCACCGGGGGTGATCGGTGTGCGCACCCGTACAGGTTGGCACAGTGTGACACTCCCCCCTAGCGATGCGCTCGAACCCTCGGCACGGTTGGATGCCGCCCGACTCAGCGAGCTCATTCTGGGTCCATTGCTCCGCATCACCGACCTGCGTTCCGACCCCCGTGTGAAGTTCGTGCCTGGTGCTGACGGGCCGCAGGTACTGGAACGCATGGTCATGACCGGTCAGGCTGAGGCTGCATTCCACTTGTACCCGGTGAGCTTCGAAGAGCTCCAAGCAGTGGCCGATGTGGGGGGGACCATGCCGCCCAAGAGCACGTATATCGAACCCAAGCTTCGAAGCGGATTGGTGGTGTACTCCTTGGAGGACGTATGAGCACGCTGCTTGAACGCTATCGGTCAGTGCGGTCCGCGCTACCACCGCATGTCACGCTCGTGGCGGTAAGCAAGACCCGTGGTGTTGCCGAGATCAAGGCGCTCCATGACCTTGGACAACGGGCCTTTGGTGAGAATTATCCGCAAGAACTGCGTGAGAAGCAACCCTTGCTACCGCAAGACATCGAGTGGCATTTCATCGGTCATTTACAACGCAACAAGGTCAAGTATATCGCCCCTTTCGTCCATTTGATCCACGCTGTGGACAGTGCGGAACTCCTGGATGAGATCGAGAAGCGTGCGGCAGCGCTCGATCGGACCATCGGGATCCTGCTCCAAGTGCATATCGCCCAAGAGGATACCAAGCACGGCTTGCTTTTCGAGGAGGCATCCGCGATCGTGAGGACCTGGGATGGAGTCCGTTGGCCTCACGTGGAACTGCGCGGTTTGATGGGCATGGCCACGAACACCGAGGATGGTACCATCGTGCATCACGAGTTCGTTCAACTGCGGACCCTTTTCGATGAGCTGGCGCCCCTCGCGCTCGCTCTGGGACAGCCATTCCGGACCCTGAGCATGGGCATGAGCGCAGATGCGGGAATTGCGGTATCCGCCGGTAGCACCATGGTACGGGTGGGTAGCGCGCTTTTCGGCTCCAGGTCCTGACCCAAGGCAACCGTCCGGAGAACCTGCGTCTATTCACTACCTTGCAGGCAATTCAAAACCGGAGCACATGCTACGCGGAACCATACTGTCATTGACCGCAGCGTTGGTCGCCCTACCCTCTTTGGCGCAGCGCAACTTGGAGATCGGCGTGGTTGCCAATGTGAACCATTACCATGGGGACCTAGGTAATTATGACGCCGCGATGCAGTGGAACGGGCTGCGACCAGGTATGCAGATCACCTTCCGTGATTTCTTGAACAACCCCAAGCGCTACGTCACGCGATCCCTGACCGCGGAAGCTCGCCTGAGCTGGTTCCGGGTAGGCTACGACGAGCGAGCGATGATATCGGGGAAGGATGTCAGCGAATTGAAGAACTATGGACGTGGCTTGAGCTTCCGGAACGATCTCATCGGCGCTTCCGGGCATTTGGTCCTGAACGCCTACCGCGAACCTTATCAACCGCTGTTCCAACAACGGTTCTTCATGACCTTCCAGATCGGTCTGGGGGTTTATCACGGTAGACCGAAGGCTGACCTGTTCCGAGGCGATGTGGCCATCGCGAACCAGTATCACAGCTGGAGCACAGGTGAGCTCGGTGATGCTCCCGAGGGTACACCTGGCGCCAACGTGGTACAGCGCGATGGCAAATACGAGACCGACCTGTACAGCTGGGTGACCGAAGGCGGCGCCGGCCGCAATGAGTCGGGACGCACCTATCGGATCTCACCATGGCACATCGGCGTGCCCATGGGCATGGGTATCCGCTACATGCTTTCGAAACAACTGAGCCTCGGCATGGAGTTCAGCTACATCATGTTCACGGACGACCTGATCGATGATGTGAGCGATCGCTACGCAACCTTTGATGAGATCGATGCCACGTACGTCGGCGATCCGGTGAACCAGGAGTTGGCACGGTACATCAGTGATCCCACCGGTCGAGGAACGAATGGCACCATCAACCCCTTGTACACAAGCAATCGTGGCAATCCCGGTCTGCTCGACTCGATCAGCTTCCTGAGCGTGGAGGTGAGCTACAAGTTCAAACGTCGTCCGGGACGTCGGAGCTACGTGAGCATCTGAGACCGCAAGCCCTCGTGCGGCAAGGTCCTATGAGCTGCCCCTGTACCTTTGAGGCATGAGCAGAACCCTGCCGAAAAAGAACAACTTGGAGTTGGCGTTCGCCACCTTGACCGGAGCGGACGAGGCGGCGACCCTTGACGCCTTGGATCGGATCGAGGTGCACGGCGACGCGAAAGCCATACGCCCACTCCTGCAAGCCTTGGCGAAGACCGAGCATGATCGTGTTCGCCAGCGCATCATCGGCATGCTCCATCAGGTGAAAGCACCCCATGCAGCGACCGAACTCCTTTCGGTACTGGAGGATGAGTGTTCGGCACAGTTGCGTAGTGTAGTACTGTCCTCCATATGGAACGCGGGACTTGATGTTCGGGACCATCTGGAAAAGTTCATTCAACATGCTTTGAAAGGCGACGCCATGGTCGCGTTCGAATGCCTCACCATCGTGGAGAACCAGGAGATCTGGCCCGAAAAGGCCGTACGCAAAGCTATCGCGCTGTTGGAGAAGACCATATCCGCTTCAACCATGGATCATCATGGGGTGATACTGAATGATATCCTCCTCCATCTTCGCGAACGGGTAGGGGCACTGCCGGATGATCGAACGTAATGCCGCAATGGACCAGCTTGCCGGATGGGATCATCGATCCGACCACTTGACGTGTGCTGGACGTCGGCAAGGTTCATCAGCCCCCATACACCAACGCACAATACCTTTCCACTTCAGCGATCCATGAATCCGAGCGAGAACCTTCGTATGGAACAGCTCATCCGCAACGTGCTGGATGGAATGAACGCGTTCCTGCCAGCCGCGGAGCGTATCCCGACCGATCCATCGACGATACTGATGGGCGACGGAGGACACCTCGATTCCCTGGGTATCGCCAACTTCATCGTTTCGTTGGAAGAGGCATTGGAGCAAGGATCCGGTCGTTCGATCCCGCTTTCCGATCAGGACCTGAGTGACATCTTCGGTGCGAACAGCGTTACCATACGGTCTTTCCCGGAATACCTTTCCCATCGCCTGCAGCGCTGAAACATGGACGGCAATTCCATCGAACTGCTCCTGGTCTCCGACCACAATCTGTCGAATTTCGCCTCCGTATTCAAGGGTATCGCTGGAGGTCGCTTCACCGTGATGATGGCCCCCTTGGACCAGGTGGTGCCCACGCTTCATCAAGCGCATCCCCTTGGAAGGCATGCCATGGTCTGGACGATGCCGGAGCGCGTATCCTCCGGGTTCCAGCAGGCGCGCGCTTTCGGTACTGTGGAGGCACAACTGGTATTGGAGGAGGTCGATCGATTCGCGGACTCCATCCGGACCGCTGCCACCTCTCTGCACACCATCTATTTGCCGCTGTGGCAGATCGACCCCGCTGAGCGATACGGCAACCATGAACTGCATGCCGACCATGGTGTCCATGCACTCTTGATGCGCATGAACCTACGCCTGTGCGAACGTGTGTCGGACCTATCCAACGTTCATGTGATGCACGGTCAGCGCTGGACACAGAAGGCTGGACCGGGTGCCTGGTCCCAGCGGCTATGGTTCATGACGAAGACACCGTTCTCCAATGAGGTGTACCAGGCCGCTGCGAAGGACCTTCTCGCGTTGGCCGATGCAGCCCGTGGTCATCGTGTCAAGTTGATCGTATTGGACCTGGACGACACATTGTGGGGAGGGATCGTTGGCGATGATGGTTGGGAGAACCTGCGTTTGGGCGGACATGACGCCTTGGGGGAAAGCTTCGTGACCTTCCAACGGACACTTCGATCTCTCAAGGACCGAGGGATACTCCTGGCCATTGCCAGCAAGAACGATCACCGTGTAGCCTTGGAGGCCATCAACAACCATCCCGAAATGGTGTTGAAGGAAGGCGACTTCGTTGCCATGCGTATTAACTGGCAGGATAAGGCCGGTAACATCGCCGATATGGTCAACGAGCTCAACATCGGCCTCTCATCGGTGCTCTTTGTGGACGACAATCCGGTTGAACGGGCCCGGGTCAAAGCGTTCCTTCCGGACGTGATGGTGCCTGACTGGCCCGCCAATAAACTGCTGTACGATCAGTTCATTCGTACCCTCCCCGGATTGGATACCGGCGTACTGAGCGCGGAGGACACGATCCGCACCCGACTTTATGCGGAGGAGCGTGCTCGGGAACGCTCCAAGTCGGATACTTCGGATGTGAACACATGGATGCGTTCGTTGGAGATGCGTGTGGAGGCCGGCCCCGTCAGCGAGGCGGACCATGTTCGCGTGCACCAGCTATTCGGAAAGACCAATCAATTCAACCTGACCACGCGGCGGCTCTCGGATACGGAACTACGGACCCTGCGCGCACATCCTGATCATGCTGTATGGAGCTTCAGGGTCAGTGATAGATTCGGTGATGCCGGCTTGACCGGTGTGCTCGGCATGGATCTTTCCCATCCACACGTCGCAGTGATCAGCGACATGATCCTTAGTTGCCGGGTGATGGGTAGGATGGTCGAGGAGACCATTCTGCACGTCGCCCATGACATAGCCAAGAAAGCGGGGCGATCCACCCTTGTGGTGAACTATCATCCTACGTCGAAGAACCGGCCGATCCTCGAATTCCTTGAACGTTCCGGGTTGGAGCGGTCGTCCGAACACCAATTCACTTGGGATGTTGCCAAGGACCTGCCTTGTCCGGATACGTTGCACTTGATGATACCACATACGACCCGATGACCTCCACAGGCGCAACCCATGTACTTGGCCCGATCCTCATGGACCGTGCACTCATGGAGCGTTTCGCTGAATTCACTGGTGACCGGAGCCCCTTGCATATGGACGCGGTCCATGGACAACGATCCATGTATGGTACCAATGTGGTCCATGGAATGTTACCGTTACTGTTCCTACCCTATGTGCTGCATGTGGCCATGGGGCAACAGCCGATGCGGATCACCCGGATCAATGGTCAATTCCTACAACCCATCATCCCTGGCGAATGGGTGAACGTGGCATGTTCCCTGGAGAACTCGGACGACGCGGGAAGGACCCTGAACTATGCAGTGACCAAGACCGGCTCCGGTACGCTGGTGACCCGTGGAACGCTGCTTTGTGTACCTGATGATGGTATGCGCACCAACCCCGCTGGGCATGCTCCAGCGAGTTTGCTTGAACGGCCGATCCCTGTGTCCGACCATGCGTTCGGGACGATCGAAAAAGGGATGACCAGTGGATTCCCCATCCAGTGGGGTCCGGCCCAACGATCAGCTTATCTCGAACTCGTTGAACACGCCCTGAATGGCGACCCACCAGCCGATCCACAGCGTGTGGACCTGGCCTTCATGGCCTTGATCTCGACGTTCTCCACCTTGGTGGGAATGTGCATGCCAGGAAGCACGGCCACTTTCCTCTCGTTCTCGGCGGAAGTCGCGACAGGCCCATTGCCCGATGCCCTTGATGCACACGTGAGCGCTTCGGTGAACCTGGTATCGGGAGCCACCCGTTCCATCACCCAGGATATCCATGTTCGATCGGGAGAGCATGTGCTGATCACCGGTAATGCCTCGGTACTTGTGGCCAAGCCCGACTTCATCCCACCTTCCATGCAAGAGCTGCTCCTACGCGTGAAGGACCCAGGTCTTCGCGATCGCATCGTACTCATCACCGGAGCAAGCCGTGGTATCGGAGCAACAACGGCCAAGCTGTTCGCTGCGCATGGGGCCAAGGTGGTCATCAACTACAGGAGCGCCCGAGCCGAAGCCGAGACCGTGGCCAATGAGATCAATGCATGTGGTGGCGATGCGATCATCCACAAGGCCGATGTCACGGATCCTGAACAGGTACGAGCGATGATCAATGAGATCGTAGCACGGTCCGGCACCGTGCATGTATTGGTGAATAGCGCCGCCTCGAACTTCCGTGCGATCCCATTCCTGGAAACCACCTGGGAGAACGTCCAGGATGATCTTGATGTCATCGTGAAAGGCGCGTTCAACTGTGCACAGGCAGTACTACCCTTGATGATCGCCCAAGGTGGTGGGAAGATCGTCAACCTGTCCACTGTGGCGGTGGAAGTCCCCCCGCAAGACCAGTTCAAGTATGTGGTCGCCAAGTCCGCTTTGACCGGGATCACGCGTAGCCTGGCCGTGGAATTCGCGGAGCACAACATCCAAGTGAACCAGGTGGTGCCGAGCATGGTGGAGACCGACCTTACCCGTGGTGTAAGCCCTGTGGTATTGTCCAAGTTGAAGTCCGCCTCTCCCATGAAGCGTTTGGCAACCGCTACTGATGTGGCAGAGGCCATCGTACACCTGGCCTCCAACCGGTCCGATCTCACCACAGGCCAGAAGTACTATGTGACCGGGGGCCTTCCACCTTTCGCTTGAACATGGCCGTACCTGGTCGGATCCGTGTGGTTGAAGGCAACGAGGCATTACTTCCGGCCGTGCTGGAATTCGCTCGGCGTACCTACCCTGAAGGCAGCCACCAAGGAAGGATCGGCTACTACCACTGGCTCTACGAACGAGCACCCGGGAAGCTATCGAGCATGCTGCTGGTATTGGATGACCAGGATCGTGTGGTCGGGACGCTTCACCGTCTGTTCTTGGATTGGCGCATACACGACGCTATCCTCCAGGTCCCGACACTCATCGATCTGGCATTGGACCCTGAATACCGTCCCAGTGGCGCGGGGATCAGGCTCATCCTGCGGGGCACGCAGGATGTACCCCATGCGTTCGTCAACGGGTCCAATCCGAACAGTGCTCCGGTCTTCCGTGGATTGCGGTACCAGGAGATCCAGGGCGGAGTTTGGTCGCGACTGGCACTTAGGCCACTATCCGCCTTATGGCGAACGTTGGTCTTCCGTACGTCCGGGGCAGCAACACGTCCGATCGAACCTCGGCGATTCAAACCTCGGTATGGCATCCAATGCACGAGTGCTCCCAGCGATCAGCTTCTTGCCGAGCTAGCGCTCCTCGCGAATGCTTCGCCAGCCACGGTCCGGCCGAATTGGACCCTTGATTCTTTGCGTTGGCGTTTCTTCCATCCTCAAGGACCTCGCCATGTCCTTTTTCATGGCAGGGATGCCACAGGTGAACTCCTCAGCGCGTTGGTGCTCTCCTTGGGAACCACGCGGGGATTGAACGTGGTCCGTCCGCTGCTCCTGGTCGCCAACGACCATCGTTCCGTGTCGGACTTGATCAAGGCATCGTACCGATCCGCCAAGGATGCGGGGGCACATGCAGCTGCATCGTACAGTATGGACGCCACGGTCATCCAAGTGCTTTCCGATCTGGGTGCAAGAAAGCGCAAGGATCCACCCGCTACCTTCTTCCATCACAAACGGCGCACGGACCACCTGCTCTTCACCGACCTGGATATCCCTGCGGGTGCTTCCGACCTGGGCTTCGATGCCTTCCCTCGTCCTTAGTTAGCGGCGGCCAAGTAGTCGTTCAATGCACGTTGGACACGTCCGGAAATGTCCTGGGTGTCGGCTGGTACGAACCGCGTTCCAGTGATCCGCTCGTACAGTTCCACATAGCGGTCCGTCACACTTTGGACGAACGCATCGTCCATGACCGGCACCTCCTGACCTTCCTTCCCCATGAAGCCACCAGCGATGAGCCACTCACGAACGAATTCCTTGCTCAACTGCTTCTGTCGTTCACCCCTGACCTGACGTTCCTCATACCCATCCGCATAGAAATACCGGGAACTATCGGGCGTGTGAACCTCATCGATCAACAGGATGCGACCATCCGCTGCCCGTCCGAACTCGTACTTGGTATCCACCAAGAGCAACCCTCTAGACTCCGCAAGCCTCGTGCCTTCTGCGAATAGTGCGAGGGCATAGCGGCACATGGTCTCCCACTCCGCTTTTGTACAAAGGCCATCTGCCAGTATCTGTTGTGGTGTGATGTCCTCATCGTGTCCCACATCCGCTTTCGTACTGGGTGTTATGATCGGTGCTGGGAAACGATCGTTCTCCCGGAGGCCCTCAGGCAGGATGGCACCGCAAAGCGACCGTGCACCGTTCTGATAGGTGCGCCAAGCATGCCCGGCCAGATAGCCACGCACCACCATCTCCACCTTCACCGTTGAACAGGCCTCCCCGATGACCACATTCGGGTCTGGTGAAGTGGTCGCCCAATTCGGTGCAACATGACGGGTGGCCTGTAACATATGCCAGCTGAGTTGGCTGAGTACCTGTCCCTTGTGGGGGATGCCCCGTGGTAACACCACATCGAAGGCACTGATGCGGTCGCTGGCCACCAGGATGATGCGGCCATCGGACAAGGTGTAGACGTCCCGGACCTTACCTCGGTAGACGTTGGAGACCAAGGGATGCACGAATTCGGAGCGTGTTAGCGTTCCGGGCTTTGTAGGCGACATGTTCAGTTCAACGGTCGGTGTTGTTCTTCTTCTCGAGTTCCCGGAAAGCACCAAGGACCCGGGTGACCAGTTCGTGGCGGATGACGTCCTTCTCGTCGAGTTCGATGACGGTGATCCCCTCGATGTTCCGAAGCATGTTCACCGCTGGCATGAGTCCACTGGGCTGTCGATCGGGCAGGTCCACTTGGGTCACATCACCTGTGATGACGAACTTGGCATTGCGCCCCATGCGTGTCAGGAACATCTTGAGTTGCGGAAGTGTGGCGTTCTGCGCTTCATCGAGGATGACGAAAGCATGATCGAGCGTGCGGCCCCGCATGAACGCCAGAGGGGCGATCTGGATGATCCCTCGTCCAGGTGATCGGCCAGACGCGTGGCGGGGATCATCTCCTTGAGCGCGTCGTAGAGGGGTTGCAGGTACGGGTCGAGCTTCTCGCGCAGGTCACCTGGCAAGAAACCCAGGTTCTCCCCCGCCTCCACGGCCGGCCTGGTGAGGATGATGCGGCGCACCTTGCGTTCCTTCAAGGCCTTGACCGCCAAGGCCACTGCCGTGTAGGTCTTACCTGTTCCAGCAGGTCCGATGGCGAACACCATGTCCTGCTCGGCGACCGCTTTGACCAACTTCTGTTGATTGGCCGTGCGTGCCTTCACTCGGAGCCCGGCATTGCCATAGACCAGCACATCGGCCTCGTCCCCGCTCTCGCCGCGCTCTCCCGAACCCATGATGTCGTCCAGCACCTTGCGAGGCAATTCATTGAAGCGCTGCACGTGCTGCACAAGTTCTTGGAACCGATCCTCGAACACGGTGAGCTCCTGTGTGGCTCCGGTGACCTTGATGGTATCACCGCGGGCCACCAGGTTGAGCTTGGGGAACAAGGTGCGGATGATGCGCAGGTTGGAATCGTTCGCACCCAGCACGTCCACGGGATCCACCCCCGTGATGGTGATCATCTTCTCGATCAAAGTAACATCGCGTTGTTAGGAAGTTGACCGGGAACGCGGTCGGCGTGGCCGGTAGTTTTGAAGCGTCGAAGGTAGTCCTTGCCAGCGATCCCCCACGTGACCATGGCCATCATCACCCTCACCACCGACATGGGCCTGAAGGACCATTATGTTGCCGTGGTGAAAGGTGCGATCCTGAGGCAATTGCCAGGTGCCGTCATTGTCGATGTGAGCCATTCCATACGACCGTTCGACAATGCACAAGCCGCTTTCGTGCTGCGTAACACCTATCCCGAATTCCCGCGTGGTACGATCCATATCATCGGCGTCAACCCGGAGGCCGACGGCCAAACGCCGCATCTGGTGGTAAGGCACGATGGCCAGTACTTCATCGGTGCGGACAACGGGATCTTCAGTCTGCTGTTCGACGGCAAGCCACATGAAGCGTTCGAACTGACCATGAAGATCGAGGACGCCCACGTGACCTTTCCTACCAAGAGCGTGTTCGTCGCCGCGGCATGCCACCTGGCCCGCGGCGGAACCGCCGATGTCATCGGACGCAAGGTCATCACCATCAAGGAACAGATCGGCTTCCAACCCGCCGTCGACACCGCAAGCATCAGGGGACGTGTCATCCACATCGATGGCTACGGCAACCTCGTGACCAACATTCGACGAGCCACCTTGGATGATGTCGGCCGGGGCCGATCACTGCGCATCGGCTTCGCCTCTCCGGAGGACGATATCGTGAAGCTGCATACCACTTACAGTGACGTGCCACAGGGCGATCGGGTCGCCTTCTTCAATGCCATGGGCTTGTTGGAGATCGCTGTGAACAAAGGCGTGGAAGGACATGGCGGCGGAGCATCCCGTCTTTTCGGCGTAACGGTGAACGACCCGGTCCGCGTGGATTTCGAGAACCGGTTGGAACCCGTTGGACGATGATCATCCGCCTGGTGAAGATGACCTTTCGGACGGAGGAGGTCGACCGGTTCCAGGTCCTGTTCCAAGGCTGGGCCCCTAGGATCCGTCGATCCCCAGGCTGCAGATACCTTGAGCTTTGGCATGACGCCCGGGATCCCCGAGTATTCTTCACCCATAGTCATTGGGACGGCCCTGCCGACCTCGAGCACTACCGCACCTCTGCGGTCTTTTCAGAAGTTTGGCCGGTGGTAAAGACCATGTTCGATGCCCCGGCCGAAGCGTGGAGTGTGGATGTGGCGTATCGATCGGAGGATGCCCCACCGATCGGCACGGTACTTTCTTGAGCAATGAGCCGTTCTCCGGTGGCACATGATGGTGCTGCACGGTGCGATGTGCGATCTTCGTCCCATGAACCGAACGCTCCTGTTCCTCCTCATCCTGTCACCTTGGATGGCCGTGGCCCAACCCTTGGACGGCACGGCGGCCTTGTCGCGTGCTCGTGCCGCCTACCAGGAGACCCGCTATTCCGACGCGCTCACCCATGTGGACAGTGCATTGGCCGTGAACGAAGCGGTACCGGGTGGCTACAAACTGCGCGGCGATATCAAGCAACGCCTCTTGGACATGCACGGTGCCCTACTGGACTATGTCAGGGCCGAGAAGGTGGATGATTCCGATGCCCGCCTTTTCGTCAGCCGCTCCGCTATCCATGTGACCGAGGGGCGGGTGAAGGAGGCCGTACGCGATGCCGACAGGGCGATCGCACTGGACCCCAAGGACGCGGACGCCTGGTACAACCGGGCATGCGCCAACTACATCGGTCAGAACATGGACGGTGCCCTACGCGACCTGGATCGCTCCTTGGACCTCCGACCCAATGACGCCAATGCGTTGCTCCTGAGGGGTGTTGTGCACGGTGCGCTCTACCATGACCGTGAAGGGTTGGCCGACCTGGAAGCTGCTTTGGCCCTGGATGCCAGGATCGCAGGAGGGCTCATGAGCCTCGCTGTGCAATTGTTCGAGGCCAAGCGCTACGAGGAAGCCATCCTGAAATTCACTGAAGTGATCGAAGGGAGTACGACCGAGTTGATGGAAGCACACTACTACCGCGCCGACTGTCATTACGCACTGGAGGACAAGGATGCCGCCTGCAAGGATTGGCGAGCAGCCGGGGAACTTGGTGACAAGGACGCACAATTCATCGTGCGGAACTACTGCAACACCGATGCCGACAAGATCCCGCGCAAACCCCAGAAGCAGCGCAAGTCGGTGATCGAGTTCTGATCCGCCTTCGCTGCCATTGGGAATGCCACCCATCCGATCCGTGTCCCTTGCTTCGCGAGGAACGGTACGAAGCGATGGGTGTGTGTAAAGTATCTTGGCGCCCGTTTCCCGTATGCGTTCACTCATCACCAAAGAGATCAAGGGGTTCCTGGGCTCATTGATCGGCCACATCGTCATCGTGGTCTTCCTGCTCATCACAGGTCTCTTTCTGTGGGTCTTTCCCGATAACATCCTGGATCAAGGTTATGCGGACCTTGGACCGCTCTTCTTCATGGCCCCGTGGGTGTTCCTCTTCTTGGTCCCTGCGGTCACCATGAGGAGTTTCAGTGAGGAACGACGTACGGGTACCTTGGAGATCCTCCTGACCAAGCCGCTGACCGAAACCCAGATCGTATTGGCCAAGTATATCGCTTGTCTTGTTCTCGTGATCGTGGCTTTGACCCCCACGTTGATCTATTGGTACACGCTCCATGACCTTGCCATTCCCAAGGGGAACCTGGATAACGGTGGTATCCTTGGCTCCTATGCAGGTTTGTTGTTGTTGGCCGCCTGCTTCGTTGCGATCGGCACGTTCGCATCCGCCCTCACAGAGAACCAGATCGTAGCCTTCCTGGTGGCTGTGTTCCTTTGCTTCTTCCTTTACATGGGGTTCGACCTGATCGCCAGTTACAGTACGTTCGGCGGTGCCGAAGGCACCATACGAAGTATCGGCATCCAAGAGCATTACTTGAGTATGAGCCGAGGTGTGATCGACCTGCAGGATGCGCTCTACTTTGTTTGTATGATGGCGTTCTTCCTCCTGCTCACCCGGGCCGCGCTCCAAAGTCGGACCTGGTCATGAAGCGGATCCAACGGCAAACGAAGGGCAGGCGCGTGGGCGATCTGTTGGAATTGGTGCTCGGAACAGTGCTCCTGCTTCTGATCCTCTATATCGGAACTTTCATTCGAGCGCGCTGGGACCTTACGAGCGAGAAGCGCTATACACTGACGCCGGCCACGAAGGAATTGGTCACCGGGTTGGAGGATGAGGTGTTCGTCAAGGTGTTCCTGAGCGGTGAATTGCCTGCCGATCTCGAACGCTTGTCCAGAGCGATGCGCGATCTACTGGACGAGATGCGTGTCCACCAACCGGACCGCATCAACTACGCGTTCGTGGACCCCAATGCGAGCCCCGACCAGAAGACCCGGGATGAGGTGTACGACGATCTGCAGAAGCAGGGTCTCACCTACAGCAGCATCAGGCTCAGGGAGAAAGGGGCCTACACCGAACGCATCGTATTCCCGGGAGCGCTCATCACGTACCGGGAGCGGGTCGTTCCCGTACAACTGCTCAAAACACAGCTACGGGCGCCGGATGCGGACATGGTGAACCGCTCGATCAACAACCTGGAGTACGAGATGGCAAGCGCCATTCGCAAGGTGACGGCCGCACGGAAGTCGCGGGTCGCATTCCTGGAGGGACATGGGGAGCTCGATCCGCTCAGGGTGATGGATGTGACCAAGGCGCTGGAAGAACACTACAGTGTCGGAAGGGTCAGGATCGACGGCCGCATCGATGCCTTGAGCAGTAAGCCCCCCGGCATGAACAAGCGGGTGAACGAATTCGAGGCCTTGATCATCGCCAAGCCTGATAGCGTGTTCAGCGATCGGGACCGGTACGTGCTGGACCAATACGTGATGAACGGGGGCAAGGTGTTATGGCTCGTGGACGCGATGAACGCCAACTTGGATAGTCTCCGCAAGAACCAATTCTCCATCGCTGTGCCCTTGGAGCAGGGTGTGCATGAGCTCCTCTTCAGCTATGGTGTGCGCATCAACAACGACCTTGTCCTCGACCGGAGCTGCGGCCCTATCGAGATCTACACGCAACCTTATGGAAATCAACGGAAACTCGAACGCTTCCCGTGGTATTTCGAGCCGGTCAGCATGCCCCAGGTCAAGCACCCCATCGTGTCCAATATCGACCCTGTCCATTTCCGGTTCGCCAGCAGTTTGGATACGATCGGCACCGATGGAGTGAAGAAGACGATCCTCCTCACCACCTCCCCCTATAGCTACGCGCAACGCAACCCCGTTCGGATCAGCCTGAACATGGTGGAATCCAACATGGGTTTCGAACAGCGGAGCACGCCTTTCCTCCCGCTGGCCGTGTTACTGGAGGGCGAGTTCTCCTCCGCCTATTCCGACAGGCTTCCCGTAGCCTTCCGAGGAAGTGAGGACGTTGCCTTCCGTGAACGGAGCCCGAGGACGGCACAGATCGTCATCGGTGATGGGGATGTGATCCTCAATCGGGTGGATGATGCCAAAGGGATGTACTATACCCTTGGGTTCGACCGCTACTCGAACGCCAAGATCTATGGGAACAGGGAACTGATCATCAATGCCATGAACTACCTCTTGGACGACAAGAGCCTGATCAGCATCCGGTCACGGGAGATCACCCTCAGGCAACTGGACCCTCAACGTATCGAGCGCGAACGGACAGGCATCCAAGTGTTCAACGTGGTGCTTCCGCTGGTGCTGTCCATAGCTGGTGGTCTGCTGTTCCACATCGTCCGTCGTCGCCGATACCGCTCCGCCGCATGAAACGCAAGATCACCCTGCTATTGGTCGTTCTCGGACTGGCCGCACTGGCCCTGTGGTTGAAGCAGCGTTCCGCTCCCACCTCGTTGGATGCACCGCTATCCGATTTCGCGATCACCGATACGGCCAGCGTGGACCGGATCTTCATCTCGGACGTATCCGGGAATTCCATAGACCTCCGTCGCAACGGCATGGAATGGACCGTGAACGGCACCTACCCGGCCAAGAATTCGGATGTGCATCTGCTCTTGGCCACCTTCAAGCGCATCGAGGTGCGGAGCCCGGTGAGCAAGAAGGCCCAGGCCACAGCGTTACGGTTCATGGCTGCCGGTGCCAAGCGTGTGGAGATATACCAAGGAGGGAAAGTGCCTGAAAAGGTCTGGATCGTCGGGCACGCCACCAAGGAAAGCCTTGGCACCTACATGGTGCTTGAACTGCCGGACAAAGGTCGAAGCAGTGCTCCTTTCATCATGGGCATGAGCGGTTTCACCGGTATCCTGAACTCCAGGTTCCGGACAGAGCTGGACACCTGGCGTAGCACCCGCGTGTGGAACATCGTTGACCCGTATGAATTGGCCAGGGTCGAGGTGGACCTGCCCAAAGGCCCGGGCAGCCCTTACCGGATCGAGCACCGCGAAGATCGCAAGGTCCGACTGCTGGATGGCGCCAATAAGCCTTTGCCCACGGATAGTACCGTGCTCAACATGGTACTCCGTTCCTTCAAAGGATTGCACTACGAGGCCATTGAACGCCGTATGAAAGGAACGAAGCGGGATTCCTTGCTGGCAGCTACTCCCGACCAGGTCGTGCGCACCTTCGACCGCAGTGGCACACGAACCGAGGCCAAGTTCTGGTTCATGCCATACACCGGCGTGGTGGACACCACATTGGCCTACCAGCCTGATCACGACCCCATTCGGATGTACGCCTTGGTGGAGGACAGCCTGGTCGTGGTGGTCCAGCGTGCTGTGTTCGACCCGATACTGCAACCAGCGGAGAACCTGCTTCCCTAAGGATCCATGGACCTCCGATCCTGTGGATAACCCCCCCTTTCTGTTGAAAAGTGCATCCCGATGCGCTGGGGTGCCCGGCTAACTTTGCCCGACTTAAAACGACCGTCATCACCGATGAAATTCATCGTATCCAGTACCTCGCTGCTCAAGCAGCTACAGCTCCTTCAAGGCGTCCTGGCCAGCAGTAACACCTTGCCCATCCTCGACAACTTCCTGTTCGAGATCGACGGCAAACAGATGACCGTTACCGCTAGCGATCTGGAGACGACGATCACCGCCACCATGGCCGTTGAGGCCAAGGACAAGGGGAGTGTCGCCATTCCGGCCCGACTTCTGCTGGACACGCTCAAGGCCTTCCCAGAGCAGCCGCTCACCTTCACCATCGACGGAAAGCACCATGGTGTGGAGATCAATAGCGAACAAGGCAAGTACAAGATGACCGGTTTCAATGGGGCGGAGTTCCCCAAGAGCCCTTCGTTGGAGGATCCTACAGCCTTGGTCATGCCAGCGGGCACCCTTGCCGCCGCCATCAACAAGACCCTCTTCGCCACCGGGAATGATGACCTGCGACCGGTGATGAGCGGGATCTTCTTCGAATTGAGCACGGAGAGCGTCTGCTTCGTGGCCACCGATGCGCATAAACTGGTCCGGTACAAGCGAACCGATGTTCAAGCTCCTCGCTCTGCATCGTTCATCGTTCCCAAGAAGCCGCTCAACCTGCTCAAGAACACCTTGGCGGCCACGAATGCCGAGGTCACCGTGGAGTTCAACGAGAACAACGCTGCATTCAAGTTCGATAACACCGTACTGGTATGCCGGTTGATCGATGGAAAGTATCCGAACTATGAGGCGGTCATTCCAAAGACCAACCCCAACAAACTCACCATCGACCGGGGCACCTTCCTGAGTTCCATCCGACGGGTGAGCATCTTTGCCAACAAGACCACCCACCAAGTGCGGCTGCATATCAACGGCAGCCAGCTCACCATCAGTGCAGAGGACCTCGACTTCGCCAATGAGGCGAATGAGAAGCTCACATGCGCTTATGAAGGGGAAGAGATCACCATCGGCTTCAATTCCCGATTCCTGATGGACATGCTCAATAACCTGAACACGGAGCATGTGCTGCTTGAGATGAGCGCCCCGAACCGCGCGGGTATCCTACTACCCGGCGAGCCGGGAGAAGTGGGCGAGGATGTGTTGATGTTGGTGATGCCCGTGATGTTGAACAACTGATCGGCACGCTGTTCGCAACACGACCTCTGAACGCACCAGGACATGAAACATCTTGCCATCGCATTCACCTTGTTCATCACACTGAGTGCGAACACCTGTAAGAACACCGCGACGGATATGACCTCACTGATGGACAAGAAGTGGGTCGTGCAAAGCGTTACAGGTAAAGCCCTGGACCTTCCAGCAGGGACCGAGACCCCGTGGTTGAAGCTTGCCGGTGATCAACTCCAAGGCTTCGGTGGATGCAATACACTGATGGGTCAGTACAAACTCGACGGCACAGCACTGGGCTTTTCGGGCGTGGGTTCCACGAAGAAGTACTGCGAAGGCATCCAGCCTACCGAAACCGCCATCACGGGGATGCTCGGCCGGGTGGACAGCTTCAAGATGGACAAGGGACTGCTGAGGTTGATGGGTGGAGGTCAGGAACTGGCCACGTTGAAAGCCGAGTAGTTCTGATAACAGTGATCCCTAGCGAAGCCCTCGGGCCCCCCCGGGGGCTTCCTTGTTCACAAGCTTACCCAGCAGCTCCCTACATGGTCTTATCACCCTCCTGATCGGAAGGTGGATCCGGATCGACCGACCTCGAGCTGGGCACCACGTGATAGACGATACGCACCTCGGGCACAGCGTCATCCTCCTGCGCTTGAGATGCATCGTCCTCTTCATCATCCAGTAGGATGGGCGTGGGGTCCTTCACGGCAGATGGCTCCGCCCGATACATCACGGCTAGAACGACGCCGGTGATGGCACCCCAGAGATGGCTTTCCCAGCTGACCCTTGGCAGTATCGGAAATATGCCCCAGAACATACTTCCATAGAGGAACACGATGAGCAAGGACAGGCCCATCTGGGTGCGTTGGCGACGCAGAAGCCCGCTCACGAACAGGAATGCCGCGAGTGCATAGACGACCCCACTGGCACCGATGTGCACATTGGCCCGGGCGCTGAGCCAGACCCCCACCCCCGTAAAGGTCCAAGCGAACAGGACCACCTTGCCTGCTATGGTCGGAAAGAAGTACATGAGGCTCCAACCAAGGACGAACAGCGGCACGGAATTGCCGATCAGGTGTTCGAGATCCCCATGCAACAGCGGAGCAAGGACCACACCGATCAGGCCTGACCACTCACGCGGGGCTATCCCCCACCTGTTCAAGTCGAGCACGAGACCTCGGTCGAGCAGATGGATGAGCCAGATGGCGACCACCACCAAGAAAGGCAATACGGCCGAATACGTCATTCGCGATGATCGACCGCTAGGAATTGACTCCTCCATGTCAGCAAATGTCCAATTATCAGACCGCCGGCCGCAACCGTCATTGTGGCAGCGTTGGGGATGTGGTTACTTTGACCCATGCGCAAGCGAATCCTCATCCTGCTGCCCGTTGTGTTACTGACCATGCTGGGGTGCCTCGCGGGAAAAGCCGAACGCGCTCCTCGCACGGATCCGGGGCCGGTGCCGGGTGTGCAGGAATTGAAACCCGCGAGCGAACTGGCATTGTTGATGCGTGTCATGGCCGTTCACGCGGATAGTGTGAAGGTGGCATTGAACAAGGGCGCCAAGAAGCTTCCCCCCTATCCCAAGGCCATTGCAGCATTGCTTACCGCAACACCTACGGATGGCATGCACATCGACCCCATCACGTTCCCCACCTTCAGCAAGGATTATCAAGCCAAGGTGGATGCGTTGTACAACGCTGCGCGCAACGACCGACGAACCGCGTACAACGCCTTGGTGCAGAGCTGTGCCAATTGCCATGGAACGCATTGCCCTGGTCCGTTGATGCGCATCAAGAAGATGTACCTGAAGGACGAGGAGTGAGCGCTACTACCTATCCAATGTGACCACCTTGCCTCCAGGGGTGCGGTGGCCGCCCCGATGGAACTCACCCATCTTCACCTTGGAGTCAAGGAGGAACTGGGTGATATCGAACGAAGGCCGTTGATCCGTGGCGCGTAGGACGAGTTCAGCGGTGGCCTCAGCATCATTGCCCGCGCGGTGATGCTTGAACCGGATGCCATGCATCGCACACATGGGGGCCAGACCATAGGAGGTGCGTCCAGGCCACACCTTACGGCACATGCTCACACTGCAGAAATAGGTGAATGATGGGTACCCGAGCCCTTGTCCGACAAGGGTGCTCCGGAGCACGTTCATATCGAACGCGGCGTTGTGGGCGACCACGACCTGATCTCGTAGGATCCCCTCCACCTCCTCCCAGATCTCACGCCAGGTCGGTGCTTGGGCCACATCCTGCGGGGTGATGCCATGGACGGCGATGTTGTACGGACTGAAATACGGCCACTGGGGTGGCTTGATCAACCAGTTGTGCACCTCGCGCACCACGCCTCCCCGCACGACCGCAATACCCAATTCACAAGGGCTGTCGGGTTGCGACGTGGCTGTCTCGAAGTCGAGCGCAAGGAATTCCATCCGTCAGGTCGAGGAAGTAGTAGGTATTCGAGCTGCGTTCAACGCTCCCCGTCGGTCAAAGCTTCACAACCTCGGCATCCGCCAAGGCCTTGTACAGTCGATCGCCGGTGGCCTCGCTGATATTCACCAATGGCAGTCGCATGGTGTCACCGCAAATGCCAAGCACCTTCAACACATGCTTGATGCCGCCCGGGTTCCCTTCAGCGAAGAGCAGGTCGATCACCTCGATCAATCGCAGGTGTTCGCAACGGGCGGTTACGAGATCGCCCTTCAATGCTGACCTTACCAACGCACTGAACTCCTGAGGCAGGGCATTGCCCACCACGCTGATGACCCCTTCACCACCCATGGCGATGATCGGTAAGGTCAACGCATCGTCCCCGCTAATGAGCATGAAGCCCTTGGGCTTGTACTTGAGGATGCGACCCATCTGGTCAAGGTTGGCGCTCGCTTCCTTGATGGCGATGATGTTCTTGAAGTCCTTGGCCAGCCGAATGGTGGTTTCAGCGGCCATGTTGCTACCTGTGCGGCCGGGCACATTGTATAGGATGATCGGACGCAGGGATACCTGTGCGATGGCCTTGTAGTGCTGATAGATGCCCTCCTGAGTGGGCTTGTTGTAGTAGGGACTGACGCTCAATAGCGCGTCCACTCCGTCCATTTCGAACGTACCGATGGTCTCAACGACCTCGGCCGTATTGTT
Organism: Flavobacteriales bacterium; assembly: GCA_016718655.1. Classification (GTDB taxonomy): domain Bacteria; phylum Bacteroidota; class Bacteroidia; order Flavobacteriales_F; family PHOS-HE28; genus PHOS-HE28. The sequence goes on from JADKCV010000005.1 coordinate 126,114, forward strand.
CCCGCCCACACCAAGTACCACAGGAACGCGGTTGCGCACGAAACCGATGGTCTGTGCGAGCAGTTCCTGCTTCTCGGCGTTGGTCAGCGTAACGCTTTCGCCGGTGGTACCCATGGACACCACATAATCCACTCCGCCCATGATCTGATGGTCGATAAGCTTCTCCAGACCTGCATAATCGATCTGTCCGTTGGTGCGGAAGGGGGTTACCAAAGCGACCCCGAGGCCGCGAAATCGTTCGTTCATAGGAGTTGCCGGATCCCGGCCTAGTTGAGTGAAGGTTCGTTGCGTGCGTTCACCATCAGCAGATAGTGATGCACTTGTTGGATGAGTTGAGGCAAGCTCCGGCTTCCGGCCATATCGATCATCATGTCCAGAAAGCGCTTGTTGCTATCACTCCAGCGCCCCACCTTGAAACGGGCACGGCTCTTTGCCATGATGTACTGGATGGGCAAGCGGTCCTCCAAGGTCAGGTCGATGATCACCTCGTATTCCTCCGCCATGAAATTTTGGACCGCGTTCCCCTGCGGGATGCGGTACCAGTTGAGGTCCTTCTGGCAAATGGCATCGAAATTGAGCTTGGCATGGAGGTAGTGGGGCAGCGCCTTCTCGTCCGAGTAACCCATGGCCATGACATTACTGATGCCCAGTTCTTCCTTGATACGCTTGACGTAGTTCCGGATATGGTTGTGAGCGGCCTCATCCTCGACCAGATAGACGATGGCCACCTTGCGCGCAGCAGCCAAGTTCCGTGCGATGGGCTTGCGTTCAGAGGGCATTTCACGCAGTAACCTGCGAATGCCGAGCCATTCCTTGATGCGGTCCAGAAGCTTCATCCTTCGATCATCCGTGTGAATTCATCCTCGTCGATCACGCGCACGTCCAACTGTTCGGCCTTGGCCCGTTTGGCAGGCCCCATGTCCGCCCCGGCCAACAAATAGCTGGTCTTGCTGGATATGGAACCGGACACCTTACCGCCATTGCGCTCGATGGCCTCCTTGATGCCATCGCGGCTGAAGTTGCGGAAAACCCCTGACACCACGAAGGACAAGCCTTTCAGTCGATCTCCCACCTGCACCACTTCCGAGGGGTCCGACCCGAACCGTAAGCCCTGTTCCCGTAAGCGTTCCAGGATGGTCCGGTTGCCCTCCACCGCGAAGAAGTCCACGATGCTCTCGGCGATCACCGGTCCCACCTCCTCAATAGTGGTGAGCTCATCCTTGTTCATAGCGGCCAAGCGCTCCATGCTTTGTACTGCGCGTGCGAGCTTCTTCGCAACGGTCTCGCCCACATGCCTGATGCCGATGGCGAACAGCACCCGTTCGAAGGGTATGGACCGACTGCCTGCGATACCGTCAACAACCAGTCGTGCGCTCTTTTCGCCCCAGCCTTTGCCCAAGGCCAACAGGTCCTCTTTGGTAACCTTGTAAAGGTCCGCGATGTTGGCGATGAGCCCCTCCTTGAACAGTTCTTCGACGGTCTCTCCGCCCAACCCCTCGATGTCCATCGCCTTGCGGCTCACGAAATGTTCGATGCGCCGGATGATCTGCGGTGGGCACTGATGTTCGTTCGGGCAATAATGCTGCGCTTCCCCTTCCAACCGGACGAGTGGTGTACCGCACTCAGGGCAGGTCGTAGGAAAGATGACCGGTAACGCATTTACCGGACGCGCTTCGAGGAGTACGCCGACGATCTTCGGGATGATCTCACCACCCTTCTCCACCCGTACTCGATCACCGATATGGAGACCAAGCTTGGAGATCTGATCGGCATTGTGCAAGCTGGCACGCTTCACAGTGGTGCCTGCCAGTAGGACCGGTGCCAATTCCGCGACCGGGGTTATGGCACCTGTGCGCCCCACTTGGTAACTGACTTGACGGAGTTCGGTCGTGGCCTGCTCCGCAGCGAATTTGTATGCAATGGCCCACCGCGGGCTCTTGGCGGTCATACCGAGCTCAGCCTGAACGTCCAGGTCGTCCACCTTGATGACGACCCCATCGATGGCCACCTCCAAGGCATGCCGTTGTGAATCCCAGTGATCGATGAAGGCCATGATGCCGTCCAGGTCACTGGCTTGCGCGATGAAACGTCTCGCTGGATCCGGGGTGCGAAAGCCCCAAGCCTTGGCGCGAAGGATATTGGCATAGTGGCTGCGCTCCGGAAGTCGATCCCCTTGGATGCCATAGATGAAGTTCTCCAGCCCACGACGGGCGACCTCCTTCGGGTCCTGAAGCTTCAACGTTCCTGCAGCCGTATTTCGTGGATTGGCATAGAGTTCCTCACCTGCGTCCTCCCGCTGTCGGTTCAATCGGTCGAACTGTTTGCGCGTGAAGACCACCTCACCGCGTACCTCGAACAAGGCCGGGTGATCGGCACCACGTAGGATGAGTGGAATGCTACGGATGGTGCGTACGTTGGCCGTGACCTCCTCCCCTTTTTCGCCATCACCTCGCGTCACACCGCGTATCAATCGCCCATCCTGATAGGTGAGGCTGATGGCCACGCCATCATACTTCAGTTCCATGACGAACGTGACCGTTCCGATCTCTCGCTGCACGCGCTCCACGAATTCGGCAACCTCCTCGCGGCTGTAGGAATTCCCAAGTGAGAGCATCGGATAGCGATGGGCCACTGTGGGAAAATTGCGTGTGATATCGCCACCGACGCGCTGCGTAGGGCTGTTGTCATCGACCAGATCAGGGAACGCACGCTCCAGTGCTTCCAATTCCTTCAACAGGGCATCAAAGGCCTGATCGCTGATGATGGGTTGAGCGAGGACGTAGTACCGATGGTTGTGCTCGTGGAGCTCGACCGTCAATTCTGCGATCCGTGCCGCTGCTTCACTTCGTTCCATGTTCCCTTCGCAAAGCTTGTCGGGTGCGCTTCACCACCTCACCGAAACGCAGACCGAATTTGACATAATAGGTGAGGTCGCTCAAGGCCACCGTGACCACGGGATCCTCTGCCAGCACATACCGATAACCACCACCAACCCCGATGAATGCCCACCAGAACAACTTGAAGTCCACGGTAGCACCGATATCCAATGGTACGAGTTCATTGGTGCGGTAGGTCCGCAGAGGACGCCCTTCCGAGGTATCGCGGTAGCTGGTCCGGTAATTCCCCAAGCCCACGGATATCGGCAGACCGATCTCCCATCGCTTGCTGTCAAGCAGTATGCGTTCGTAAGCTAGCGCCGTGTAATCGAACCGGGTCTCCAAGTCGCGAATACCGACGTCGGGCAGATCCACGGCAAGCCGTTGAAAGGGGTCTCCAAGTCCGTAGAATCCAACGGTAAGCACGTCTCGACCACGCTGAGCACCGACACGAAGCCCATAGAACCGAACGGGAACGGCATCAACGAACGTACGGCGAGCATCGATGTTGAAGAGGACCTTGAACCCCGCCTTTCGCATCGGCGCAGCGACCGTATCCCGCATGTCGACCTGCGCCCATGTTGCGCTGCTCGACAGAAGGAGTACCAGCATGGCGCTGCAACGCCACCCTGTCATCGGACCGCGTGGATGAATCGAGTGGACCCGCTCATGTCATTCATTACCTCGGTGTTCCCGAAACCTGTCGCACGCACTACCTCGGCAGCGCCCACCACCGAACGGTGGTGCCCCTCGAACCACAGTGATGTGGAGGAGGAGCGCGCCAACTCAGCGATGCGCCGATAATAACGATGAGGGTCGGTATCCTCCACGAATAGTGCGATCGCGGGTTCTTGATCACGTACGTGAGGACTCATCCCCTTCGCTTCCGACCAAGGGATGTACGGCGGGTTGCTCACCACCAGGTCCACCTGTTGCGGCAACCGGGCCTGATCCGATAGTATGTCCATCAGGATCCAATCCACATCAAGGCCGAGCCGAGCACCATTGGCCCTGGCAACCCGGAGCGCCTCCTCGGAACTATCGATCCCAACGACCCTCGCGCCTTGGAACGCTTGTTTCAGTGCCAGTGCGATCACACCGCTACCGGTACCGATATCCACGATACACCTCGGCACCTCTCCGGAACGGATGATGAGATCCACCAGCTCCTCCGTCTCTGGCCGCGGGATCAGCACACCCGGGGCCACGTGGATCTCCAATCCGTGAAAACGAACACTACCCAGGACATACTGCAGCGGCTCACCTCGTTCGAGCCGTTTCAGCGGTAAGAAGACCTTGAGGACCTCGGATTCACTGAGCTTTTCACCGCGCCGCATCTCAAGTTGGGCACGGTCCCAGCCCAACTGATGCTCGAACACTGCCCGTTGGATCGCCACGATCTCGGATGCAGGATGGAGGTGGGCCAGCCTGAGCCCATAACTGGCCAGGACCGCATTCACCGAATTGTCCTTCAGGGTCACGACACAAAAGTAAACCGACCTGCACCCTCGCTCCCAGTGATTCCCAGAAACCTCATCCCAGTGGATCGGGATCGACCGAACTTTGCGGTCCGGATATGCCCACCAGTCGCCCTACCATCGATCCGCGTTGGATGGCACGATGCCTGCAACTCGCGGGGAACGGCGCTTACACCGCAGCACCCAACCCGTTGGTCGGTGCCGTGCTGGTGCATGGTGAACACGTTCTTGCCGAAGGTTGGCATCAACGCCCTGGTGAGGGACACGCGGAAGTGCGTTGTTTGGCTGCTTTCGGCCCCGAGCCCGTACCTGCGGATGCGGTGCTCTACGTGAATCTCGAACCGTGCAGCCATCACGGTCGCACTCCGCCTTGTGTGGATCTAATGATCGCTCGCGGGATCCGGACCGTTGTTGTTGCCCATGAGGACCCTTTCGATAAGGTGTCAGGGAACGGTATCGAACGTTTACGGTCCGCAGGAATGGAAGTTCGCCTTGGGGTGATGGAAGAGGAAGCTCGTTGGCTGAACCGAAGGTTCATCACGTCGGTCACCGAACATCGTCCGTATGTGATCCTGAAGTGGGCTCGATCGGCAGATGGACTGTTGGACAAGATGCCTCGTTCAGAACGCCGGGGTACGCCCATCAGTGGCTCTTCCACCCAGGTCCTGGTACACCGTTGGCGCGCTGAGGAACAGGCCATCCTCGTGGGTGGGCGTACCGTCCTGAACGATGACCCCGAGTTGACCGTCCGGCTTGTGGAAGGGCCTTCACCCACACGGTTGGTGCTCGACCGCTCCGGGATCACTCCATCATGCTCGAAGGTCTACTCGCAAGGCCCGAAGACCGTGCTGTTCAACGCGCTGCATCGTAGCGATGTACAGGTTGAACAAGTGACCCTCGAACAGGGACCCATGCCGATCCGCACGTTGCTCAAGGTATTACACCAGCGCGAAATCCGCTCGGTGCTGGTGGAGGGTGGTGCCCGATTACTGAACGCATTCCTGGAGCACGACCTTTGGGACGAAGCGCGCGTGATCACCAGCCCTTGTGAACTGATCGAAGGTACCCCGGCCCCCAACCTTGTGCGACCACCTTTCCGAACGATGGTGATGGACCATGACATCATCGACCTTCATTATCGTTCGATCAACCCGCCTGCATCCGCCCCTCCATCCTGACATGGTCCTGATCCTTCTAGCGGCGCTCAGCATGGCCGTACTCTTCCTGCTGTTCAAGGTCTTTGACAAGCGCAACATTCCGTTGTTGCCCGCGATCGTCATCAACTACTTCGTGGCCTTCACATGTGGTTCCATGGTCGCTCCACCGTGGGCAGTTGGTGATCTGACGCCGCTGACCCTGCCAGCATTGGTGTTGGGCATCCTGTTCATCACGATCTTCTATATGACGGGAGTCAGCACACAACGTGCGGGTGTAGCGGCTACCTCCGTGGCGAGCAAGATGAGCTTGGTGCTCACCGTGGCGGTGGCGGTGGTACTGTACGATGAGGAACCCGGCTTGCTGGGATGGTCGGGTATCCTGCTGGCACTGGTGGGGGTCGTTCTTGCATCCTGGACCAATGGTCCTGCAGGTGCTCGTGGGATGTGGATACTACCAGCTCTGCTCTTCCTTGGCAACGCATCGATAGACATCCTCTTGAATGCCACCCAGCGTGAAGTGCTGACCCCCGCTACGGAACCGGTACTGCCCACCCTCATCTTCGGTGTGGCCGGTGTGCTGGGGTCCATCCGCCTGATAACAGGTCCCGGTGGATCACAGATCCGTGACCCTCGCGTTTGGGTCGCAGGCCTTTTGCTCGGTTCGGTGAATTATGCTTCGCTCTATTTCATTGTTGGTTCGTTGGCGCGGAGCGGCTACCCTGCAAGCAGTGTCTTCCCGCTGATGAACATCGGCGTGATCCTCTTCGGGACACTCGCGTCGATCGTTGTGTTCCAAGAGCGGCTGAGCAGGATCCAATGGTGGGGTATCGGGTGTTCCATCGCAGCACTCGCACTCATACTTTGGTCATGAGCGCACCACTGGACAGCTATCAGGTATTGACCGGAAGAGGCATGTTCACGTTGCGGGAAAAGGCAAGTAAGTTCATCGGTCTGGCCTTCCCTGTCACTTCGGTCGATGCGTTCAAGGCCGTGTTGTCGGCGGAGCGCAAGGCGCATCATTCCGCCCGCCACTGGTGCCATGCCTATGTGCTCGGCGACCAAGGGGAGGTTCACCGATCGAACGATGATGGTGAGCCCAGTGGTACCGCCGGGCGCCCCATCTTGCGTCACATCCAAGGTGCCGGCCTGACCTATACCGGTGTGATCGTGGTGCGCTATTTCGGAGGAACATTGTTGGGTAAAGGAGGGCTGGTGCAGGCCTATGGGACCGCTGCTGCAGGTGCATTGACCGAAGCACCGAAGGAGGTGCGTGCGCTCATGGACCCGGTGACCATTCAATGTACACACGCCGCATTCGACAGCATCCGAGCGGATGTCCTCCGGTCAGGGGGACGTATCGTGAAAGTGGAACATTTGGCCTTATGTGATGCCGTTGTCCTCCTTCCGCGATCGAAGGTGATGTCGCTGATGCTGCGCTGGACGGGTGCCGGGATCACCTGTGCCCGACAAGGAGCATTTTGAAGGGTCGTGCTCACAGCACGGCCCGCAGGGCTTCGACCAAGCCCTGCGGCGCGCGTGTCGGGCGCATGGTCTTCCGATCAACGAACACCAAGGTGGTCGTCGCCTCGGTCAGCAGCTCCCCGGAGGCACTGCGCACCTCATACCGGAAATGGATGCGCGCAGTGGGTATCTCGGTTATGAATGTCAGGAGGGTGAGTTGGTCATCGTACCGGGCCGGGGCATGATAACGTACGGTCAACTCGCGCACCGGTAACATCACCCCTTGTTCCTCCAATCGTCGATAAGGAAATCCTAACGAGCGCAACGCTTCCACGCGGCCCACTTCCAGGTATTCGGCATAGTTCCCGTAATACACATAACCCATCTGGTCGGTCTCTCCATAGCGGACCCGGAGGACGATCTCATGCTTGAACATGGCGTATAAGATAGGTGGATCGTAGCGAAGCTCGACATGCTTTGGACTTGCTCGATGCCCATCGTGGGACGTATCTTCGGCATTCGACTTCAAGACGGATGCCCCAGACACGGACACACCACCGCAAGCCCTTCGGAGGTGGACCGATGTTCCAGTCCGCGACACTGGCTCAGCCTACTTTGTCGATCGCAGGAAAGCGCGGACATACGAAACCTGCAAACCCGCGAATGCCAAGGATTCCCCACGATGCTGGACACACCCTGCATGGAAGTAAATTTTTTGTTACCACCAAGTATCCCTCCACTTTTTTTCTTCACTTCTTTGTGTCCATATTTGCCACCCCTTCCGAGCGACGCATCCACAGTGCGAACTGTGCGATGAGACCCGAGGAAGGAGCCTTCACCGACCAAACCAATAACGCGCCGACCCATCCATGAAGAAAGACCACGAGAAGATATGGGGGCGGTGCTTGGATGTCATCAGGGACAATGTCAGCCAGCAGAGTTTCAAGACCTGGTTCGAACCGATCAAGGCCTTGAAGCTGGATGACCATGTGTTGACCATCCAAGTGCCCTCGCAGTTCTTCTACGAATGGCTGGAGGAACATTACATCGGGCTGCTCAAGAAGATCATCAAGAAGGAACTGGGGAACGACGGTCGTCTGGAATACTCCATCATCATGGAGAACGGATTCCAGAGTGCCAACCCCTACACCGTCCGGGTGCCGACGAGCAATGCACGCGAGGTGAAGAACCCCGCAGTGTCGCTTCCGATCGATGTGGCCAACAGCCCGATCAAGAATCCGTTCATCATCCCTGGTCTGCGAAAGATCAAGGTCGAAAGCCATCTCAACGCCAACTACTCCTTCGACAACTTCATCGAAGGGGACTGCAACCGATTGGCACGTAGTGCCGGCTATGCTGTGGCCCAGAAGCCTGGGGGCACCGCGTTCAATCCGTTGTTGATCTATGGCGGCGTCGGACTCGGCAAGACCCATCTGGCACATGCCATCGGGATCGAGATCAAACGGAACCATCCGGACAAGACCATCCTGTATGTGCCTGCGGAGAAATTCACGCAGCAATTCATCGAGGCGGTGAAGAACAACACCGTCGGTGACTTCCAACAGTTCTATCAGATGATGGACGTGTTGATCATCGATGATGTACAGTTCCTCGCTGGTAAGGAGAAGACCCAGGATGTGTTCTTCCACATCTTCAACCACCTCCACCAAACGGGGAAACAGTTGGTGATCACCAGTGACAAGGCCCCTGTGGAAATGGCCGGTATGGAACAGCGACTTCTATCCCGGTTCAAATGGGGTCTGAGCGCCGACCTGCAGACCCCGGGACTTGAAACGCGCATCGCCATTCTGGAGAAGAAGATGTATGCCGAAGGGATCGACCTTCCGAAGGAGGTAGTGGAATACTTGGCCTACAGCATCACCACGAACATCCGCGAACTCGAAGGTGCCATGATCAGTCTCATCGCACAGAGTTCACTCAACAAGAAGGCCGTGACGCTCGATCTCGCGAAGCAGATGATCGACAAGTTCGTGAAGAACACGGCCAGGGAGGTGAGCATCGATTACATCCAGAAGGTGGTGTGCGATTACTTCGATCTGCCCATCGAACTCCTGAAGAGCAAGACCCGTAAGCGCGAGGTCGTTCAAGCCCGCCAGATCGCCATGTACTTCGCCAAGCGAATGACCAAGAGCTCTCTGGCGAGCATCGGTGCGCATTGCGGGGGTAAGGATCACGCAACCGTGCTCCATGCCTGCCGTACGGTGAACAACCTACAGGAGACCGATAAGCAGTTCCGTGGTTACCTGGACGATCTGGAAAAGAAGTTGAGCATCCACTGAGCATACCCACATTGACGAAAGGCCTCCACATCGTGGGGGCCTTTTCCTTTCCGACCTTCGCGTAATGAGGATCCTGTTGGTCTGTCTGGGCAACATCTGCCGCTCTCCCATGGCGGAGGGAATTCTACGTGAACGTGCGCGTCAGCGAGGCTTGGTGGTGATCACCGATTCCGCGGGTACCAGCGATCATCATGTGGGTGAAGCACCCGACCCAAGGGCCCAAGCAGCCATGGAGCGGCAGGGAATGCAGATCGGCGACCTTCGCGCACGTCAATACCACCCCGATGACCTGCGCACATTCGACCTGATCCTTGCCATGGACGCCAACAACCTGCGCGATATCCTGCATGTGAACACCGATCCATCGCTTGCTCCGAAGGCCAAGCTCATGATGGACCTGGTCCCCATCCGTACCGAACGGGATGTACCGGATCCATACTTCGGTGGGGACGACGGCTTCGACCATGTCTTTCGGATGCTTGACTCCGCGGTGAACTCCCTACTTGATGATATCCAACGGTAGCGGCACGCTCTACTTGATGCCTGTGTGGCTGGGTGACCATGGCGGTCCGGAGGAACTGCCTGCGGTGAACTGTGCGCACGCTGCCCGTATCGACTTGTGGTTCGCGGAACAGGAACGGACCGCACGCCGGATGTTACGCCGAATGGTGCCCACGATCGATCTCCAACAGCAGGAGATCCATCGATTCGACAAGGAGAGCACAGCACAGAACGCGGTGGATCTGCTTCAACGTATGGCCAGAGGGCGGGATGCCGGAGTGATCAGTGAGGCTGGAATGCCCGGCATTGCGGATCCCGGATCCCTGCTGGTGCGGGAGGCACATCGTCGAGGCGTCACGGTGATGCCCCTGGCCGGTCCCAATTCCATGATGATGGCGTTGGCGGCTTCCGGAGCGAACGGACAACGCTTCACGTTCCATGGTTACCTTCCCCGTACACCGCAGGAGCGCAAACAGTCGTTGCGCCGGATCGAGGCCGACGCCATGCGCTTGGGTGGCGCCGAACTGTTCATGGAGACACCCTACCGGAACGATGCGTTACTCGCGGAGATCCTCGAAGTCTGTGATCAACATACTCAATTGACCATCGCCGTGGACCTCATGCAACCTGGAGGATCGGTATCGACCCGGACCGTTGGACAATGGAACAAGGCGCGCCCCTTGATCGGCAAACGACCTGCTGTGTTCATCCTCGCACGTCCGTGATCACGGTTGCGCACAAGGGATCGCCTCCCGTCCACCTGGTGCTACCCGAGCTTTACCAGGCCGCTTTCCCTTGCAGAACGGGCCACGGAAGAAGGTCCACTTGATCCGGAAGTAGACATCAGCCGAGTACACATCCCGCTTCCCCACCAAGGGTAGGATGTTGTCCGTTCCGATGATGATGCTGTGCGATCGCAGCATGAAGCCAAGACCAGGCCGGCGTAGGTCATACTCACGGACCACAACGGGTAAGGCCACCTCCACATATCGCGATTCGAACCGGGGTGTGATGGAGATCTGGTTGGTGCGACGCAAACGAAATCCAGTGGGGGAACTCACCTGCTGCACTGCTGCCAATGCCACATAGACCTGGTGTTGGATGCGTTGATCATATTGCAAGGCGATCGCGGTGGGTGAACCGATCCGTAGGTCGCTCGCGGGCTCGTGTGTGGTGACCGTACTGAACAGACTGTCGAGGTCCTCCTGTCCATTCACCGCGACCTCGTTGTGATCGGGTATTACGATGGCACCTGTGCTGAACGAACCTGCCACGGCATCCTGATAGCGGATACCGCCCAGATCGAGCACCGAAAGCCCGATCCGGTAACGGTAAGGGAGTGGTGTGCAACCGCGTGCACTCCGGTGAGGCATGTATCCATCGGCCTCATCGATGGTGCGCTCGTACACGACCCCCAGATCACCTCCGAAGCCACGACCCACATTCGGTCCGGGCATGGCAAGACCATAGGCACCCGATACAGCATGCACCTCAAGCCTCGACGGATCTGACAACGTGTAACCGAATTCGTGCAGCGCAAGTGCCGCCCCACCGTGACCCATCATGTAGCGGGCAGTAGCACCCATGCTCAGCATGCCGAAGCCTTGTGCACGTATGATGTGCGCATAACTGAGGGCTGCTTCGCTCCAAGCGGATGCCAGAACGCGTGGACCTCCTTCGTCATAGCGCACATTGCGCTGAGGTTCAAAACCAAGTCCATTGTAAATGAACCTACCCAACTCCGGTGACACGTCGGTAATGCTGACGAACGAACGTGTCCTCAACCCTACCCCGATGGTACCCCGGCCCAAGGACAGGGTGATGGCAGGAGCCTCGACACCCAGGTTCACCAACGCCTTCTTGTTCGAACGGCTGAGCGATTCACGAACGGTGAGCGCGTTGTTGGGCGTTCCCTGTATCCCGTTCCGGATCTCACCGAACAGGCTGCGATCGTTCCCGGACAAGGCGACCAGGTTGTTCCAGGCGAAAACATCCGCCCCAACGAAGCGGATATCCATATAAGGCCACTGCCCCGCCATCCTCGCCGGATTGAAGGCCACGGCATCGGTGCCTGCGTAGTTGCTATGCGCGATCCCGATCTGCTCTTGGGCATGGCTGGAATGGATCTCCAGCACCAGCCATAGGAACACGAGCAACTTGCGCATGGCCGCGTTGTACGCAAGGACGAACGGCCGGGTTCCACCACCCTGGTCGTTGATCACTCGCGCGCGCGCCTATCCGCATGTATCAGTCGCACGTGATAGTGCATGGGTGAATGGGGCTCCACCAATTCAGGAACCCCACGTTCACCGAACGCATAAGCAGCTGGTAGGATGAAGTCGCCACTGCGACCAACGCGCAACAGCGAGACCGCCACTTCCAACCCACTTATCACTTGGTCAGGGTCGCCATAACGCCACGTGAAGGTCCCGCCTTGGCGCTCCGTATCGTCCACGACCACACCATCTTCCAGGCGGGTCCCTGAATAGGCCACCGTGACCTGCTCTCCGGGACGCACCGCAAGCGTATCCGAGGCTTGACCTTGCAACCGAAAGAAAAGGTCGCTGGTCCCCCAACGTAGGTATCCCTGACCGTGCTCCTGTACCCATGCCGTGATGAGGCGATGCTCATAACCGGTAGGATCGGTATGACGTTGAGCCTCTTGTTTCGCGCGCGTATCGGCCGGTGTGATGATCTCCAGCAGCGCGAATTCCGCACGTACCTCCCCATCCACCGTTGGAGTGGATCCCGGTATGAGGCCCATCGCGGACCAAGGCATCTTTCCGGCCGGACAGATCAGGCTCATGCTGTCCCCCTCATGTAGCCGCTCCAGAGCCACCACCAACGCCCCCCTTCCAATGTCCTTGGCGTCATAGGTCCGCTCTGTGCTGAACAATGAACCCGGGGCCTCACCAAGCTGTGCGACCCGGAGTCGAACGCGAACACTATCGTTATCACCGGCCGATCCTTCGCCTTCTCCCAAACGGTGCAACCGGATATGCACCTCCTCCTCCACTTCGGTGAAGCCAGCATGAGGAGAACGGGCACAACCTGTGACCAAGGACGACACCAGAATGATCGTCAATCGACATTTCATCGCGGCGCCCCAACTGCCTTAACGAGCCCAACCCGGTATACCAGACTACTGCGCATCGGTATACGGTCCTGGTCGCCAGTGAGCCCGTGAGCGCGGAATGATGGCATGATGAACACAGCGCTATCCCCGGGTGACAGGAGTTGAACGGCTTCATGCAACCCACTCTCCACGTCATCGCGCTCCACCAGAAAGGACTCAGGCCCATTGGCAGCAGTGGAATATGCCGTATCCCCCGACAGGAGTTCCACGCGGTAATGGATCGTGACCCATTGGTCCGGAAGAACGGGGGGGCCCGGTCGGTCCCTGAGGATCACGTATCGCACTCCTCGCGGGGAATTCAGGAAAGGAAGTCCGCTACGCTTGACGAAACGGTCGATATCCCGTTCCTCCTGTCGCAACGCATCCTTGTTGCGTTGGATGAGATCCTCCTGTGTTGGTGCTGGACGGGGATCCGTGGGTACGCGTCCCTGCCGATCGCCGCAGCCGACAGCGGCCGCAATGATGATGATCGATATGAGCTTCATACCGGTCGTTGTGCAAGGAGTTCGGGGAGGAGTTCCTTGAACCGAGCCACAGCGGCATCCAGCCCACCCTTGAACTGGCCGCCAGCGGCATTGGCATGCCCCCCTCCATCAAAATGGTCGCGTAGGAAGCGATCCACCGCGAAGGTGCCTTTCGAACGCAAGCTCAACTTGACATGATCATGTCGTTCCACGAAGAAGGCCGAGAGGCGGATTCCTCGAATGGAAAGGCCATAGTTGACAAAGCCTTCCGTGTCACCGGGACGGTGTCCGTGGCGCTCCAGGTCCTCCTTGGAAAGCATGAGCATCACCACGCCCTCCTCCTGCAGAACGGTCATGCGTTCAGCGAGAAGCAGTCCAAGTAAGCGCAGACGTTCAACGCTGTTGTCATCTGAAATGGCCTGGTGCACCCGTTCGATCTCCACCCCTTGATCCATGAGCGCAGCGGCCACCCGCATGGTATGTGGGGAAGTGCTTCTGAAACGGAACGAACCTGAGTCCGTGACCAGACCCGTGTACAAACAAGTCGCGACCTGCTTATCAAGTGCAGCGCCCCATCCCATGGGGCCGACCATATCAGCGACCAATTGGCACGTGGCACAGGATCCAGTATCGGAAATGGCAAGTGTGAACGCAGGATCGGGATCCTGATGGTGATCGATAAGTACGCGTTGGACATTCAGGTTCGAAAGCGCTTCCTGTAGTTGTCCCACCCGATCCATGCGATTGAAATCGAGGCAGCACAACAACTCCGCCCGTCCGAGCAACTCCTTGGCATGCTCTGGACGTTTGTCAAATGGCACAGCGTCGGATAAGCCCGGAAGCCAATTCAAAAAGGAAGGTGCCGAGTTGGGCAGGACCACCTGAACGTCGTGGCCCATGCCGCGCAACAAATGCATCAGCCCAAGGCTTGAACCAATGGCATCGCCATCCGGATTGTAGTGCGTAACAATGGCCACGCGACGCGGGACCTCCAGGAAATGGCGCAGCTGCGCGTAGGTCCGGCCGTGGTCGGGTGCGATGTTCATGGGCGGTATAAAGGTATCCTCCCTCGCTCCTTAGGATCAGAAGCCCAGGCCTGGTGTCGGCATGTGCTCGATGAGGATGCCTACGCAACCGATATCGTACGAGCGCCCCTTGCTCTTCACATCCTCGGCCCCTCCGGCTGCCACCAATTCCACTGCGATACGTTTGGTACTTGTGCTGGAGAACTCGACCTCCTGCGACATCTCATGTTCCGTATTGTCCCAAAGTACCTTCTCGCTCTCTTCGAAAACCTGCTTACCATCGGGACCTGGATCCGGTTTGGCGACACGGACCTTTTCAACCAGACGCATCGCAAGTTTCTCTCCGAGTACCTTCTCGTCATGGCAAAGGGAGATGCGATAGTCCTGGCCGCGATAGATGATGATATTGAGCTCAGTCTCCTGCCCGACTTGTACGGCAGCACTTTTGCTCTGTCCGTTGGTGGAGAACCGTTTATCGCTGGATCGGTCGCAGTTGAACTTATGGTACTCGGCACAGGGACTTTGGGCCACCATGGCCAACGGGAGCAGGCCAAGGACCGCTACCAACAGACTTTGAGGGATGGATGGAAGGCGGATCATGGTGTGGTTCATGCGTTGGTCGAATCCTCTGGACGGGTCACTTTGGCGCGAAGGGCATCAACTGCCTTGACGAGTTCGGCATACTTCTCCGGGGTGAGGTCGATGGTCATCTCATCACCCAACACCATGCGCCCGGAAACCGACCCGCTGCGGTGCGGTGTGCGCTTCACGTTCACCCGGTCATAGATATCACGGATAGCGACCAGTTCCGCATGAATGGAAGCCAATTCAGGTGTTGCGGAATAGGGTTCCATCAGTTGCAGTAAATGCTCCAGTGTCACCTTCTGTTCAGCCACGCGAACCATCAATGGTGCGCTTTCACCGAAGGCCTCTATCTGTCGGATGACCAGATGCATGCTCTCGATCCAGCCGCCGGCCAGCACCAAGCTGAGGGTGGGGCCCATCTTCTCATTCTGCAATTTCTCATAGGCCTTCATATAGGCCTCGTTGCTGATCACTTCCAGTGAATCACCCTTGGTCAAGTTCGATTCCAGCCGGATGAAATCAGCATCATTGAAGGCTGACGATAGGTCAAGGCCCTCCGCCAATTTCTTCGTGGTCAGATAGTATCGAGCCACCTCCACGTTCAGTTTGAAGTAACTGGCGTAAACGAGGTCTGTGGAATAGACACCGAAATTGAGCGCCCTGCTCGTGAGCGTCACGTACCTGTCCACGTTAGCGGCGGGGTTCATCATGCGCTTGTGCCCTTCCCCTGCCAGATCCCGCACCAACACGAAGAGTTCGTTGGGTGTTGGCATCTGGTACATGGCGGAGGATCCCGTCGCGTTCTCGTCACCGCCGATCACGAGATCGGTCTGTTCGCTGGAGGTCTCGGGGGTCTCACTTCCTGCACCTCCGCAGGCTGTGAACAGGAGGGCCAATGCGCCTCCGATATAGGTTGTACTTCTCATGATGGTCCAGGTCACCTGCACGGGATTCGGTATCCATGCCGTGAAGGCTCCGGTGCACGAAGGAATAGCGCCCGACGGTGGTGAGCGAGCCCATTGTCCATTACTTTTGCGCCGCGTTTTCAACAACCCCCAACAATGGCAGGAAATAGGACCTTCACGATGATCAAGCCCGAAGCGGTGGCGGCAGGCCACACCGGCAAGATCATCGACATGATCATCTCCAACGGTTATCGCATCCTCGCACTCAAGTACACGCGTCTTTCCCAGGAAGAGGCCGGTGTCTTCTATGCCGTGCACAAGGAACGCCCCTTTTACGGCGAACTGGTGGATTACATGGCCAGCGGCCCCATCTACGCAGCGATCCTGGAAAAGGACAATGCTGTGGAGGACTACCGCAAGCTCATCGGCGCAACGGACCCTGCACAGGCAGAGGAAGGCACCATCCGTAAGCGGTTCGCTGAGAGCAAGGCCAAGAATGCCGCCCATGGCAGCGATAGCGACGCCAACGCTGAGATCGAAGGCAACTTCTTTTTCAGCGGACGCGAGCGCTTCTGACCTACAGAACAACCCATGACGAACCAGCGGCCTTGTATTGGGGCCGCTGGTTCTTTTCTATTCCAGGATGATCTCCTGCACCACGGTCCGTCCAGCACGCTTGTTCAGCACTTCCTTCAGGGCTTCGCGCATATAGAGTAGTTCGTGTCGAAGTGGGGCCGAGTCCACGTGTACCCGCAGCTTTCCTTCTTTCAAGCGCACGGTAACGGTGTGCCTCGCCACCATGGGGCCCACTACCTTGTCCCAAGCGGTGGTGATGTCCAGTTCATCCATCCGTTCACGCATCCCGAACGCATCGATGAGCCCCTCCATCGCCTCATGTAGCGATCGCTCGTTCGTTCTTTTCTTCACGGGTGATGGTGCTATCGGGTCCAAGATGGAAGAAGCGCACGTCCAGTTCCATGCCATCCAGGGCTTTGTGCAACCGCTGGGCATCGGTATCGGTGATGAGCACCTGACCGAATCGCTGTCCGCTCAAGAGCTGGAGCAGGTGGCGCATTCGTTGTGGGTCGATCTTGTCGAAAATGTCGTCCAATAGAAGTATGGGACGCTTCCCCCCACGCGCCAGCGTAAGATCGAACTGCGCCAATTTCAAAGCGATGAGGTAGGTCTTCTGTTGCCCTTGTGAACCGCACCGCTTCAAGGGTTGACCGTTCAGGGTGAACAGCAGGTCATCCTTGTGGATACCCACATTGGTGAACTGGGCTGCCCGGTCGCGCTGCCAGCTTTCCACAAGCAGGTCGCGATAGCCTCCTTCGGCAAGTGCGGACCGATAGGTAAGGGCCACCTCCTCGCCACCGGAACTGATGCCCTGGTAGTGTGTTGCGAGCAATGGAACGAGTTCCTCCATGAAGGTCGCACGCACGCGGAACACCTGCTCACCGTGAAGGACCAGTTGTTCATCCCACGGCTCCAGGTCCACCAAGGACCCAGTGCCTGATGCGGCAAAGCGCTTCAGCAGTGCATTGCGCTGCACGAGTGCTCGATTATAGCGGATCAGCGCGTCCAGATAGGCCTTGTCGAACTGAGCGATGAGACCGTCGAGGAACTTGCGTCTCACTTCGGCGCCGTCCAGGACCAGTTGGCCATCGTAGGGCGTGATCATCACCACGGGAAAGCGCCCGACATGATCGGCCAATCGGTCATACTCCTTGCGATTCCGACTCACCACCTTCCGTTGCCCCCTTCGAACCGAGCAGAGCACGTGGTCCTCCCCTTCCTCGGTGCGCATGGTCCCTTGCACCAGGAAGAAGTCCTCTCCATGCAGGATATTATGTTGGTCCACTGCCTCGAAGTAGCTCTTGCACAAGGAGAGGTAGTGGACCGCATCCAACAGATTGGTCTTGCCGGTCCCATTGTTCCCCACGAAACAATTCACCTCCGGACCGAGATCCAGGTCCACCTCGCGATGGTTGCGGAAATGCACCGCGCGCAGGCGGTCCAGTTGGAGGCTCATAACAAGGCTCAAAGGTAGCCACGAGCGCACGGACCCTATCGTCGTCCACAGTCCTACGCGGATAAAGATCCTGTGGTCCTACCCCTGACCTGCCCAGCAAGTCCAGAAAAGGTCTATTTTTGCGCCTCGTTGAACGGAAGCCTCCCCTAATAGGCTGATATCCAGCGCCGAACGCATGAGCAAGAAGCATACCCCAGAGAACCCAGCAAGCCAAGATGTGGACTTGGGTGAAGTGTACAGCCGCACGGAACTGTTCATTGAAAAGAACAAGATGCCCCTCGTGGTCGGTGCCATTGGCATCGTTGCCGTCGTGCTTGGTGTACTCGGGTACAAGAAGTTCATCGCTGAGCCCAAGGCCAAGGAAGCGAGTGAGTTGATGTGGAAGGCGGAGTACTACTTCGAGATCGATTCGCTGGACAAGGCACTGAACGGCGACGACCAGTGGCCCGGCTTCCAGACCATCGCCGACGAGTACGGCAGTACCCCTAGCGGCAAGCTCGCCCACATGTACTTGGGATCCATCCACCTGAAGAAAGGTGATCACGAACTGGCCATCTCCCACTACGAGCAGGCCGACGTTGATGATGATGTACTGCGCGTAATGGCTGTTGGTAACCAAGGTGATGCCTTGGTGGAACTCGGTCGTGTGGATGAGGCCGTGAAGAAATTCGAACAAGCGGCTGGCATGGTGAAGAACGACTTCACCACCCCCATGTACCTCATGAAAGCCGGTGTGTTGCACCAGCAGGCAGGCAATTGGGACAATGCGAAAAAGGCGTTCGAACGGATCGCCAAGGAATTCCCCACCAGCAGTGAGGCCAGCCAGGCCCGCAAGTATGCTGGGCGCGCTGAGGCTGAAGCTGCCAAGTAGATCATGGCCACGGCCTTGCATCACCTTTCCGAGCATGATCCGACCAGCGTCCCCAGTGGCGCTGGTCGTCGTTTCGCCCTGGTCGTGAGCGAATGGAACCGCGAGGTGACCGACGCCCTGCGGCAAGGGGCCCGGGAAACCTTGCTCCGCTACGGGGTGGCCGAAGCGGATATCGTGGAGCGTTGGGTGCCAGGGAGCTTTGAACTCGCTTCAGGGGCCCAATTCCTATTGGAAGCTGGTGACTTGCACGGCGTCGTGTGCTTGGGTAGCGTGGTCCGAGGGGAAACACCCCATTTCGACTTCGTCTGTCAAGGCACCACACAAGGGATCATGGCCGTGGGATTGAAGTTCAGTTTGCCCGTGATCTTTGGTGTGCTCACGGACGATACCATGCAACAAGCACAGGACCGGAGCGGTGGAAAGCATGGTAACAAGGGTGTGGACTGCGCTGTGGCCCTGTTGAAGATGGCCGCGTTCAGGTCAGCGAGCGCGGCACATTGAACGACAAGGACGATCTTCGTCCCATGCGTTCCCTACTCCTATTCTGCTTCGGGTTATCACTCACCGCCTCGGCTCAACTGAGGACCGGCCCACGGGTGGGTGTTTCACTGGCCACCATTTCGGCCGGCGGGGTCTTCAACTGGAACGGGCTCCCCAAGCCCGGCCCGATCGTCGGTTGGAGCTTCGAGATCCCCTGGACCGCTCAAGCCTCCTTCCTGGTGGAACCCATGTACATGAGCAAAGGCAGTCTCACCCAGAACCCACAATTACGCACCTTCACCAGTGTGCGCTTGGGATATTTGGAACTGCCCGTCCTGTTCAAGATCTCCACCGACACCTTGCCCGACGGGTTCTTCCTGACCGCCGGAGGTATGCTCGGCTGGTGGATGAACGGGCGCGCGGTGACGCGGCAGGACGGCAATGTGCTCTTTGAGAGCAGCTACAGCTTGCAGGGCACCACGGATCGGACCCAAGTAAGCGTAGGGATCGGCTTCGGATGGGACCGTCCGCGTAGCCGTTTCGAATTGCGCTACCAGACCAGTGTCACGCCGTTCAGCACTGTACTACGCGGTCAGAACCTGGTCGTCGGCCTGCACTACACCTACCTATTGCCGTTGGCCACGAAAGCGACCGGCAACGAGGATTGACACCTGCCCATGGCATTCACCACAGCATCCAGCCCCAGCCGTACCGCCTTCAAGGAGAACGCCCTGCTCAAAGGCTACCTCCTGCTCTTCCTGCTGTTCTGGGTCTGGACCTTCATCGGCACGACCGATCGCGCGAACTGGGTCACGGAGAACGTGCTCACACTGATCTTCATCGGTGGCTTGGTGCTCAGCCATCGTCGTTTCAAGTTCAGCGACCTCAGCTATACGCTCATGTTCGTGTACATCCTGTTACATGTCTACGGCGCCATGTACACCTATGCGGAGAACCCGATCGGCTATTGGCTGCAGGACGTTTTCCAGGGTGAACGGAACCACTACGACCGCATCGTGCATTTCAGCTTCGGCTTCCTGCTCGCCTACCCGATGCGCGACTATTTCCGGAACCACTTCCAGTGGCCGGTATGGGTGTGCTGGGTGTTGCCGGTTGAGATCACCCTGAGTTTCAGTGGCGCCTATGAATTGATCGAATGGGCAGTAGCGGACATTTTCTTCCCGGCGCAAGGGCATGCCTATCTCGGTTCGCAGGGAGATGTGTGGGACGCGCAGAAGGACATGGGGCTGGCGTTCCTTGGGGCGGTGTTGATGATGGTGGTGGCGAGCACCTTCAAACGTATTCGCACCATCTGATCACACCTTCGTCCGCACCTTGCTCCACTCCTTCACCTGCCAGGTGACCGTGGCGGTGGCAAGGTGGTTACCCGCATTGTCATGTACTTCCACCGTGCTGCTGTAGTCCACTGAATCCTGACGAGCGAGCGGTCGCATGACGCGTTCGTCGATCTCTTCAGCCGTGGGTACACACTTCGCTGTGGCTGGTCGCTTGGCTTGATAGCGATACTCCATGTGCAACGTGCGCATGATCAACCGGTACCGCTTCGGGTCCAATTTCTCCAATACGGAAAGGCCACTGCACATCTCACTGGCCGTGGCGATCGCACAGGCATGGATCCCCCTGATGTGGTTGCGGTTGACGCGCCAATAAGGAATGTGAACGCTGATGCCGCCGGTGGGTAACGGATGCACGCGGAACCCATGAGGCCTGTTGAAAGGGATGACCCATGGCAGCAGGAAATTCAAACTCCAGCGCCAGGTGGCGGAGGTGCGTGCCTTGGCGAGCAGCCGTGGAAGGTTCATGGTTCCAGGATGGATGCGATATCCGGCTTGAAGTAGGCCGGCCCTTTCATCACCTTGCCATCCGCGCGGTGGATCGGCTTCCCATCCGCGCCGAGCTTGCTCATGTTGCTCCGTTGGATCTCCCGGAACACCTCATCGATCTTGTGCTCCAAGCCGTGTTTGAGCAGGGTTCCGCAAAGGATGTACAGGATATCGCCCAACGCATCTGCGACCTCCACAAGATCCCCGCGCAACGCAGCCTCCAGGTACTCCTCATTCTCTTCACGGATCAACTTGTAACGGAGCAACGCATCACGATCCGCGATCGCTCCGGTCGGTCCTGATGCGTTGGGTATACCGAACGCGTCGTGGAAGATCCGCACCTGTTCAGTCGCCTCCAAGAGGGTCAGTGGTTCCTTACTGGTCATGTGCCGAAGGTAATCGGCGCTCCTCTTCCAGTGCCGGGTTGAACGGTTAACACTCTTTAACGGCGGGTTCATGCACGCTGGCCTTGTGCACCAGCACCTTTGCGCCACCTTCGGCCATAGGCCGTTACAGCCCAGGCATACCATGGAAAGCAACATCGGTCAACCGACCACCACGATCACCTCCGATAGCATTCGGGTGTTGAATGAACGTATCCAACAGGCCAGTGCCTTCGTGGACCTCATCGACCAAGAGATGGGGCGGGTGATAGTAGGGCAGAAGGATATGGTCCAAAAGCTTTTGGTGGCCCTACTTGCCGACGGCCATGTGTTGCTGGAAGGTGTACCCGGCCTGGCCAAGACGATGGCCATCAAAGCACTTGCCCGAACGGTTGATGTGGGGTTCAGTCGGATCCAGTTCACGCCGGACCTCCTACCGGCCGACCTGATCGGGACAATGATCTACAGTCAGCGGAACGAGGAGTTCACCGTGAAGAAAGGCCCTGTATTCAGCAACTTCATCCTCGCGGACGAGATCAACCGAGCGCCGGCCAAGGTGCAGAGCGCGCTGCTTGAGGCCATGCAGGAGCGGCAGGTGACGCTGGGTGCGCAGACCTATCCCCTGCCGCAGCCCTTCCTCGTACTTGCGACCATGAACCCGATCGAACAAGAAGGGACCTATCCTCTGCCCGAGGCCCAGACCGATCGCTTCATGCTCAAAGTGGTGCTCGACTATCCTTTGAAGGAGGAGGAGAAGCTCATCATCCGGCAGAACGTGCGACCCGGCGGAATGGCGAATACGAACACCGTGGTGAGCGCCAACGAGATCCTCACCGCGCGTCAATTGGTCCGAGAGGTATACATGGACGAGAAGATCGAGCAGTACATCGTGGACATCGTCTATGCCACACGCAAGCCGGACCAATACAAGCTCTCGGACCTCAGTTCCATGATCTCCTTCGGCGGAAGCCCCCGGGCGAGCATCAATATGGCGTTGGCCGCCAAGGCGCTGGCCTTCACCAAACACAGGGGCTATGTGATCCCCGAGGATGTGCGGTCGGTATGTCCTGATGTGCTTCGTCATCGGATCGGCCTTACCTATGAGGCTGAGGCGGAGGGCATCAGCGTGGTGGATATCATCGACCGCGTGCTGAACACGGTCGAGGTCCCTTGATCCATAGGATACAGCCGGTTACAGGCGCCATGATCCGTTCCTGTACGAGCGACCGTCCCTGCGTTCCACATCCATGAACACCGCACAACATACCAAGGAGCTCCTGAAGAAGGTGCATCTCATCGAGCTGAAGACGCGCGGCTTGAGCGATCACATCTTCTCCGGGGAATACCACAGTGCGTTCAAGGGCCGCGGTATGACCTTCAGTGAGGTACGCGAATACCAACCCGGCGATGAGGTGCGCACCATCGATTGGAACGTCACCGCACGGTTCGGGCATCCGTTCGTGAAGGTCTTCGAGGAGGAGCGTGAGTTGACGGTGATGCTCGTTGCGGACGTCAGCGGTTCAGAGGACTTCGGAACCTCCGACCTGTTGAAACGCGAACTCATCACGGAGACCTGTGCCACGATCGCTTTCAGTGCCATCAAGAACAACGACAAGGTGGGACTCATCCTTTTCAGTGATCGGGTGGAGAAGTTCATCCCGCCCAAGAAGGGTCGGACCCACATCCTGCGGATGGTACGAGAGCTGCTTGAATTCCGTGCGGCCCACCGGTCCACCAGCATCACCGAGGCGTTGCGGTACCTGAACAACGTCATCAAGAAGCGAAGTATCGCCTTCCTGATCAGCGACCTCATGGACGATGGTTATGACGATGCGTTGAAGATCGCCAATCGTAAACATGACCTTGTCGTGCTGCGGACCGTCGACCCACGTGAGGGCGAGCTCCCGAACGTAGGGCTCGTGCAATTCGCCGATCCCGAGACCGGTGATGTGCGTTGGGTGAACACGGCCAGCCGCAGTATCCGTAATGCCTACAGGGCCGCTGCGCTCAAACGACAGAACCGCTCGCGTGAACTGCTTCGCCGCTCCGGTGTGGACCACGCGACCATCAGCACACACAGTGGCTATGTCAAGCCGTTGATGAACCTCTTCAAGGAACGCGAAGGAGCTCGATGAGAACGCCATTGCTCATAGCTGTTCTGCTCGCCACCTCGCCCGCCCGAGCGCAGACGTTCACGGCAGCATTGGATACTGCCATGATCCGCATCGGTGAACAAGCCGTGTTGACCCTCACCTATCGCACGACCCGACCGATATCCTCCTCCTTGATCTGGCCTACGGTGAATGACACCTTGGAGCGTCATGTGGAAGTAGCGGAGCGTGGAAAGGTGGACTCGCTCACCAGCAACGGGGAAGAATTGCTGCAACAACGTTTCGCGATCACCAGCTTCGATAGCGGGGTGTGGGTCATTCCTTCCTTCGTGGTGACCGATGGGGAAATGCGTATGGAGACCAGGCCGATGGTCCTGGATGTGCGCGGAGTGGAGGTGGACGTGTCGAAAGGCCCGCGGCCGATGAAACCACGTTACGAGGTACCCTTCTCCCTGTGGAGTTGGATCAAGGCCCACCGTACGCCGATCGGCCTTGGGTTGATCGCATTGGCTGCCATCGCCGGCATACTGCTCCTCCTCTCCCGAAAGCGGTCTACTGTGCAGGAGGAGCCAGCACCTGCTCCATTGGAACCCATACATGTGCGTTTCACACGCGCGCTCAAGGAATTGGAAGCACAGCGCCTTTGGCAACAAGGCGACCATAAGGCCTATCACTCACAGGTGACCGATCTGGTGCGCGGATACATCGAAGAACGTTACCGTGTTCCTGCTTTGGAAAGCACCACGGACGAGCTGTTGAACGAACTCCGGGTCAGCGCCCTTCCCGCGGATGAGCGTATCCAGTTGGAGAACATGTTACGCGTGTCCGATCTGGTGAAGTTCGCCAAGGCCCGACCCACCCCATCGGAGAATGAACAGTTGATGGCCGGGGCACTGCGTTTCATCACGGTCACCGCACCTTCCCCGAACGATCGCCCCCATGAAGCTTGATCGCGATCGACTCTTGGCACTCGGCTGGTACGTGCTGGCGATGTTGTTCGGTGGCTTCGGTCTGCGCTGGATGTCGATCCGGTATGAAGCCGCGCAGCCAGGGTTGCTGTGGGCCTTGGTACTGGTACCCTTGATCGCCGGCTACCTGCTCTGGCGGGGCCCGCGGAACCATGCTCAAGTGCCCCTGCCGACCTATGGGGTACTTGCGAACGGGCCCAGGGACCTACTCGTGCTCTTCCGCCAACTCCCCATCGCCCTTTGGCTCGCCGCCATCGCCTTCCTGCTCATGGCCTTGGCACGTCCACAGAGCAAGGACAGTTGGCAGGATGTGCAGCGTGAAGGGATCGACATCATGATCGCGCTGGATGTGTCAGCGAGCATGCTGGCCAAGGACCTTCGCCCTGACCGTCTAGCCGCTTCCAAGAAGGTGGCGCAGGAGTTCATCGACGGTCGCCCCAATGATCGTATCGGTCTGGTCGTGTACGAGGGTGAGGCCTTCACGCAATGTCCGTTGACCACGGACCACCGTGTATTGAAGGAATTATTCGGTTCGGCACGCAGCGGATTGATCACAGGCGGCACGGCAGTAGGAATGGGACTCGCGACGGCGTTGAACCGCTTGCGCGACAGTGAGGCCAAGAGCAAGGTCGTGATCCTACTTACCGATGGTGTGAGCAATGCGGGCATGGTGCAACCACTTGACGCGGCGCAGATCGCGGAGCAACTCGGTATCCGCGTCTATACGATCGGTGTGGGAACACGCGGACGTGCGCTCTCCCCGGTGAGCCAGTACCCCAACGGACAATACCGCTTCGATATGGTACCCGTTGAGATCGATGAAGCCACGCTCCAACAGGTTGCGACCATGACGGGGGCCCAATACTTCAGGGCCACCGACGAACGCAAGTTGCAGGAGATCTACGCCGAGATCGATCGCCTCGAACGCACGCGCATCAAGGTGACCGAATACAGCCAGCGTAATGAGGAGTACGCGCCGTTCCTGATGGTCGCCATCGGGCTGTTGGCCCTCGGATTCCTGCTGGAACGTACCGTCCTACGCACCATGGCATGAGCAACCGGCCCCCATATCGACTGAGCACCATCGCAGGGGCGGTGTTGGTGATCGAACTGATCACCTGGCTGGTGTTATTGGCGGCTGGTTGGTTCCTGCTCTACGACCTCCCTGGTTTCCGGTTCGAGCGACCCGTGCTGTTGTGGGGGCTCCTGTGCGGTCCATTGATGGTGATCATCCACCTGGTGCATATGGGATGGCGCAACAGGGCGTTGGCGCGCTTCGCTGCACCCATCACCCGGATCCGCATGGTGCCCGGTACAAGCTCGTTCAGGACCACCCTGCGCTTCCTCCTGCAGCGTCATGGCATCGCACTGGTCATCATAGCCTTGGCCGGGCCGCAGTTCGGTGCGCGCATGGAGGAGGTGAAGGCCGAGGGTATCGATGTGGTGGTGGCCGTGGACGTGAGCAATAGCATGGATTGCGAGGACCTCCGACCAAGCCGGATCGACGTGGCCCGGCGTGCCTTGTCCCAGCTCATCGACCGCTTGCAAGGGGACCGGTTGGGCATCGTCGTATTCGCTGGAGAGGCGTTCGTCCAATTGCCCATCACCACGGACCGCTCGGCTGCGCGGATGTTCACCGCGTCAGTGGATACACGCACGGTGGGTACCCAAGGGACAGCCATTGGAGCTGCCATCGAACTGGCCACTCAGAGCTTCTCCCCTGATGCACCGGGAAGCCGGGCCATCATCGTCATCACTGATGGTGAGAACCATGAGGACGATGCCGAGGGGGCTGCACGCGAGGCAGCAAAGGCTGGCATCGTGGTACACACCATCGGCATGGGTACGGCGCAAGGTGGGCCTATTCCGCTCAAACGGAATGGTCAGGTCCAAGGCTTCCGCAAGGACCGAGATGGTCGCACGGTCGTGAGCGTACTCGACGAGGACATGCTCCGACGCATCGCAGCCGCAGGCAATGGCCTGTACCTACGTGCATCCAACACCAGCAGCGGCATCACCGAACTGGTGGACCAGTTGCGCACCATGGATACCAGCGAAACGGGCACCTATCGCTTCACGGCTCACGAGGACCGTTATCAGGTGCCGTTGGCCCTAGGCATCGTGTTGTTGATCCTGGGTATCGTCATCGCCGAGGACAGGACGCGGGCAGCGATCGATCGATCCATACTACCATGACACGCATCCTCATCCTACTTCCATTCATTGCCGTGGCATGCACCAGCGCAGTGGAACGCGACGTGGAGGATGCGCTACGCAACGGCAACGCCCTGTTCGATGCGGGTGATACGGTACAGGCGGTGCGCACCTACGACGCGTCACCCGAGGACCACCGGACCCGTTACAACGCAGGGTACGCGATGCAAGGGCAAGGTTCGTTGGAAGAAGCCGTGGAGCGCTTCTCCGCTGCCTTGGTCAACGCGGATAGCGCAACGGACCGGAACAAGGCCGCATTCGGGCTGGCCCACACGTGGGCAATGCGAGCAACCTTGGCCGATACCCTTGCCCTTACAGCCCGGCGACAAGCTGGTTCGATCCGGCTGGAAGGCGACATCAACGATCAGGTGCGTCAGGTGGTGCTCCGCGATTCGCTCCATCGTCTGGAACGCAGCCTTGTCCAGCTCACCGATTCCGCATTGGATGCTGGCCGTGATGCCTATCGTCAAGCCTTGCTCATGGACCCGACCGATGAGGACGCCCGTTACAACCTTGCTTTGATACAGCGGGCCATCGCCTCGCGCCGACCGGACAGGAAGGATGGTGAGGATGGTGACAAGGGCGACAAGGACAAGGAACTCGGTGTGCTGGCACAGCGGATCATGGCCCAAGCGGATTCGCTCGTGGAACAGTTCCGGTTCCAAGATGCGTTGGACCTGATGCAAGGCGGCCTGCAGAAGGACCCGACCCTGCAGCAGCGCAAGGATTACATGGACAAACTGGGAACCATCACACGAACCGCGAAGACCCCATGATACGATCGTGCTTCCTCTTCCTGATGGTGTGGCCCTTCCTGATCGAGGCCCAGGACACCACCGCCATGCGCACGCCCCTGGATCACTTCAATGAGGCAGCGCGACAATACGTGAAGCAGGACAAGATCTCGGCATTGCGCACGATCGACAAGGGTTTGCGTCAATACCCGGGGGATGCCCGTTTACGCAAACTGGCCGAGGAACTGCTCAAGGAGGACCAACAACAGCAGCAACAACAGCAGCAAGCTGAGCAGCAAAAGCAGGACCAACAGCAGGAACAGCAACAACAGCAAGGCGGCGAGCAACAGGACCAACAGCAACGGGATGGCAAGGAAGATGCAGGCCAACAGCACCAACGACAGGAAGGAGATGAAGGCACGCCCAAACCCAAACCCGGTGAGATCGCTCCACAAGATGCCAAGCGCATCCTCGATGCATTGGACAGACAGGAACAACAGGTGCAATCCAAGTTGAGGCAACGTCAACAACCCGCACCGAAGGTCCCAGTGGACAAGGATTGGTAATCGCACAACAGCCATGCGCACACTCTGGTCGTTCCTCCTCCTGATCGCACTGACCGGCACGACCGTGGGTCAGGAGATCGGCTTCACCGCCTCGGTGGATCGCAATGCCATCGCAGCCGGGGAACAGTTACGGCTCACCATTCAGCTCACCAACACCCGTGAGCGCTTCTCGGCACCGGACATGGGCGGCTTGGTCGTAGTGGCAGGTCCGTTCGAGAGCAGCAACTTCAGTTATGTGAACGGCCGCATGACCAGTTCGGTCAGCCGCACCTGGACATTGACCGCACCACAACCCGGCAAGTACACCATCGGTCCTGCGCAGGTCAAGGTGGGTGGCGGCATCATCGCCACCGACCCCATCACCATCGAGGTCAGCAAAGGAGCAGCACGACCCAGCGACCCCTATGCCAACCAAGGCCAGAAGAGCGACGCCAACCTCTTCGCCACCATCACCCTGAGCAAGAACAAGGTCTATGTGGGTGAGCAAGTGGTGGCCACCTACACCTTGTACTCCCGGTACAACAACCTGGAGCTCTCCAAATACGAGTTGCCGAAGATGACCGGGTTCTGGGCCGAGGAGATCGACCTGGGTGAAAACGGTTGGGAGGACCGACCTCGGACCATCAACGGTATACCGTACAACGTAGCGGTTCTGAAGAAGCAAGTGCTGTTCCCTCAGAAGAGCGGAAAGCTTCGGATAGAACCCCTGGAACTCACCTGTACCGTGAACCGCTCCTTCTTCAACCGGGGCAGCGAAGTGGGTGTGAAGAGCAATACGATCGACCTCCAGGTGATCGACCTCCCTCAACCCGCGCCTATCGGGTTCACAGGAGCGGTGGGAGAATTGCAACTCACAGGCACCATCGATCGCCAGCAGGTGAAGCTGAACGAAGCCTTCCAGATCGACCTGCGTTTCGCAGGTAAGAGCAACTTGAAGTTGTTGGAGGCACCTGCTTTCGATGTTCCCACGGACCTGGAGCGCTACGACCCCAAGACCGTGGACAAGATCAGTGTGACCGGCACCGGGATGAGCGGAACCCGTGAATTCCAATACCTCTTGATCCCCCGCAACGAGGGGCTCTTCGAAGTCCCAGCGTTGGAGTTGTCCTATTTCGACCCGGCGACAGGGCGGTACGAAGTACTGCGAGCCGGTCCGTTCCCGTTGGAGGTCCTTCCTGGCGAAGGAGGCCGGACCGCACGCCCCGAGCGACCGGCACAGACCGATGTGCAGGTCCTTGGTGAGGATATCCGTTTCATCCATACGGGTGACCTGGATCTTCGTCCCGCCGGAGAACACCTGTTCGGGAGCGCTTGGTACTGGGCGGGGCTAGGAACTCCTGCCTTGGCCTTCGTTGCTCTTCTGGGTTGGCGCAGGCGAACCGAAGCGCAACGCGGTGATGCCGTGTTGATGCGCAGGAAACAGGCGGACCGTGTGGCCAAGCGTACCCTTCAGGATGCGGCCAAGGCCATGGAGGCCGGAGCGTCCGGGCCCTTCCACGATGCGGTGAGCAAGGCCCTTCGGGGTTATGTGGGGGATGCCCTCGGCCTAGGCTTGGCCGAACTCACGTTGGATCGGATGCGTGCCGAACTGGATCGCGGTCCGGAAGGAAGTGCGATCGCTGAAGAGGTCACCCGTATCCTCGGCGTATGCGATATGGCCCGGTTCGCCCCTTCCCAGGAACGACCTGACCCTGCACTCTACCAGGCCGCCCTTGAGGTGATCGGCCGAATGGAACGAACCCTTCGTGTCTGATGAGAACGCTCTCCACCTTACTGCTCTCGCTGGTGATGGTCATGACCAGCACGGCATCCGTACCTCCGGACAGCCTGAACGCTGCTGCTGCCAAGGCATATCTGGCCGGTGACCATGCCACTGCCCTGGTGCACTACACAGCGCTTCTTGAATTCGGCATTTCGTCCGATCTCTATTACAACATCGGGAATTGCCATTACAAGTTGGGCGACATCGCACTGGCCACGCTCCACTATGAACGTGCATTGAAACTGGCTCCCGGCGATGAGGACCTCAGGGCGAACCTGGAACTGGCACGGGCCCGCTCCAAGGACCGTGTGAATGAACTACCAGGGAGTTCCCTACTGGCTCAATGGAACCGCTTGGCTGGGGGCCGCGACCCCGATCATTGGGCAAGGATCTCCTTGTGGTCGGTATCCGTGATGTTCGTTCTGCTTGCGATCACCTTGTTCCTGCGTGCCACCAAGCTTCGCCGTTGGGTCCGGATCATGACCGCCCTTTCGGCATTACTTGCCGTCGGTGCGTTCGCCATGGCCAGTGCTCGACACGCAGCGATCACCGACAATACGGGCGCTATTGTCATGGTCCCGAAGGTGGATGTACGCAGTGAACCCAATGGAACAAGCACCGTGCTCTTCGTCATTCACAAAGGGACCAAGGTGCAGGTGCTTGAACATAGTGGGGCTTGGGTGGAGATCAAACTGGCCAATGGCACCGTTGGGTGGATGCAGGAGGAAGGCCTGACACGGATCTGACGCTACCGTTAACGGAGCCCACTGGATCGAAGCGCGGCATTTCGCGCACGGCCAAGGACCCTACAAGCAATGATCGGTTCAACCCAGCGGGAGGAGCCTCATGGCAACTGGCCCAAACGAACCGTGGTCGGCACACTGCCGCCTACGGAATACAGGATGAAGTCCCGATCATTACCAGGTCCTGAGTATTTGGTCCAACCATCCAAATTGATATCCTCGGCCCGATATCCTTGCACAGTGCTGCTTGGGATCACTGAACCGATGGCTACCAGAACGGGATCACGGTCATTGACCAGCCCTGTGTACTTGATCGCACCATTCCCATTGACATCGCCGGGCCAGAGAGCTCGTTTGCCGCTCTCCGTCTGCAAAGGCTCAATGCCGTACAACGTGGTGTTCAAGGAGGTCATGTCCACCACCGCGGCGTTGGCCGATAATGGCGCAGCGGTCATGGCAGGCAGGTGGTTGCGATGACGGATGACGAGGTGCTTTCCTGCCGTAGGGACGGAGAACAACACCTGTGAAGTACCATCCGTGGAGATCACCTCGCCATTGGCCTTCACCAAGGCTGCTTTGCGGGCAGCGACCGAATAACCGGCGTCGGCATTGCGTAATTCCAACACCACCCAATCCACGATCGCTTGATCACCGGTGACCTGCAACATGGTGGACGTCACCGTCGCACCTGCGTTCTCGAGCGACAGGCCAAGTGCTGTATAAGGTTCCACCGTCGGGATCAAACCGAGAGATCGCAGGTCGCTGCGCATGACGCCGCCCCCCCAGTTGAGCGCTCCCCCCAGGAAGACCTTCGCGCCGACCGTGTGTTGGCTAACAACATTACAGCCGCTCCCGACAATGCGGTAGATCACTTTGGAGCCGAAGGCAGGTATGGTCGCCGTAGCACCTTGTACCACACCGTTCACATCGGACCAACAACCTGTCGGGATCGAAAGCACTTGCGGCGTAGCCTGGTCATTGACCAATAACACATGGTCCTGCAACGGCACCACCGGCTGTACCTGGACGCGATGGACCTGGACATTGTCCAGCCAATACTGAGGTTCCGTGTAGGTATTGATGAACTGGGCCATACCCTGGTCCGTCAGCGTGCTCTGGAAGTAGAACTCCATGTCCCTGCGCTGACCATCGAAGGGGACCTTGCGCTCATGTATGGTGTTGCCACTGGTGAGTTGCGTGGATCCCTTCACTCCGGCCCTGACCACACCGTGCACATTGGATTGGATGCTGAATCGCATCCGGTACCATTGACCGTTCTGCACGCTGAAGAGGTCCGGGGAGCGCATGCTGAACTCCGGGTACACGTTGTTATTGGGTAAGAAGGCCTTCAACGCTCCGTTGTCCAGGTAGGTGAGGTCGCGCGTCACCTGCGCGTTCGTTGGCCAACCGCCCCATCCGGCCACGTTGGCATCGAACGTACCGCTGGTCATCAGGTTCCCGGAGATCTCGCTCAAGGTAGTGTACATGCTTGAACGCAGAGGGCTCCGCGTTGAACCCGCATCCTCCGAACGCTCCAACTGCCAACGCTCCAAGGTGAACAGCTTCTGCACGCCACTGTTGGTATTGAACCAAAGGATGCTCAATTCCTCGTAGGGACTGAAGTACTTGTTGTTGCTGAAGGTGCCGTAGTCCACCGCGTTGGGTGAGTAGACACTGTACTGCTTCATGCACAATTGGTCGGCACCGGCCGCATAGAGGACATTACCACTGTACACCCCATTGAACGTCGCTACATGATAGGGTGCTGTAGCCCCTGGTCCATTGTAGTTCGAATAATCCGATACACTGAGCTGCACCTTGTTATTGAACAGTACATTATCCCTGATCTGGTTCCCTGTGGAGACCATCGTATGATCCACATGTAGCCCGCTGCCTAGGCAATTGGAGACCGTATTGCGTTGCACCACGGTGTTCTTGATCACCGTATTGCCGAAGTAGATCCCATGGCAGATCTTCCCTGAGGGTATGAAGTTGGGAGCCGCACTTTCGATACTTCCCACCGCATCCAGCACCATGTTGTCCTGGATGATGGCCCCGTCGCAGTTGTCAAAGGCGATCCCCCATCGTTGAGGATGGCGGTAGGGTTCCGCACCACATTCTTTTCCACCAGCACGTTCTTGTCCACCACGATGCCGATGTAACCCACGTTCTCGATGCGGTTCAGGCGAACGATGTTGTTGTTCCCAACGGTACGTACCCCGAAATAGCCCCAATTGCTTTCGCCCAAGCCGGGCACCATGGCGATGTTGGTGAGTGTGTTGCTCGTGAACTGTGAACCATTATCGAGCATCATCGCTGCGGTAGCGTAGGTGTCATGGAAGGTGTTCCCTTGGTATAAGCAGTTGGTGCCCACCGAACGGATACCGAAGTACAGTTCCCTGAAGGTGCATCCTGTGATCGTGACATTGGATGCGCCATCCAACCACACCCCGGCCAACCGTTGGTGCTGGAACGCGAGATCTGCGATGGTCACGAACTGTCGGCTCCAGTACACATTGATGCCCCTGTCACGAATGGCCGCCTCCACTGTGAGGGTGTTCGGGTTCGCGTTGTTGGGGGCCCAGAGATACAACTGTCCATTGGTCGCATCGTGGTACCACTCTCCGGGGGCATCCAACTCGCTCAGCTTGTTGCACAGGAAGTAGCCCCAATCATTGCTTCCCAGGTTGTAATAGATGTTGGGAAAGGTCAATGTCCCATTGCTGAATCCGCTGACGGTAGGAGCATCATAGGACCAATTGGTGCTGCGGATGACCACCGTGCTGCCGTTCCAGTAGCCGCTGCCTTGCGTAAGCGCATTGTCATAGAGCGTTGTTCCGGTCCCTTGATCGTTGCGCAACCAGCCTGTATTGGGGAACCGGGCCAGCGTTTGACGCACACCGTTCACGTACACATGCTTGGCCCCGCTTGTGAGCGGTGCCCTCCAGATGTTGCCCGAATGCTGCACCCAACCGGTCACCACGTCACTTCCACTGATCACGGGGAGCGCTCCGGTACCATAGGCCCCGAACTGGATCGGATTGGCACTGTTCCCCGAGTTGGGCATGATCAATTCTCCCCGGTAGGTGCCCCCCCGCTCGAACAGGATGCGATCACCGGGTTGCAATGAATAGATGCTTTGGAGGACACGAGCGATCGAGCGCCAAGCAGTCGCCGGGGATGTGCCATTGTTGGAGTCCGCCCCGTTGGGAGATACATGATAGGTGGCCGGTTGGGCCACGGTGCCCAATAGCATGACCGAAAGCAGGAAAGCGGATGTTCTGGAGAGGGTGAACATGGGCTGGGTCGTTCGTAGGGGGTGAACCATTTGGCGGCGTGAAGTTGGGAGATCAACAGGCTTGACTACGAGGATGTTGGCCCCAGAAAGTGAACAATTCGACCAGCGCGGGCTGTGACCCGATGGAAGGGACGATCCCCGGACCCGATGGACAGTTCACTCACGACCGCTTTGCGGACCGATGCTTCGTTGAACGGCGCTCTAGTGGATCACGCAGGGCGTTTGTGAGGGTGGCAGACCGGTGATGCTTTGGTCGCATGCATCAAAAGGCATCACGCCTTTGTGATCCCGACAGGAGTCGAACCTGTGACCGTCTACTTAGAAGGTAGATGCTCTATCCAGCTGAGCTACGGGACCGATGTTCCAAAGATGGCAAGAAAGAAGGCCAGCCTTGCGGCTGGCCTTCTGTTCGTCGGGGCGGCCAGATTCGAACTGACGACCTCCTGCTCCCAAAGCAGGCGCGATACCGGGCTACGCTACGCCCCGAAGATCCTTTCCACGTGATCGGCTGCGCACCTTCAACCCTGTGTTGGACATGCTGCCGGGCTACGCTATGCCCTTGTTCGAGGGCGCAAAGAACGACAAAAGAATCCGAAGCACGCACATCATTTCCGGCCGGACGTGATCCACGACATGCTGGAATGAAAAAGCCGGATACCTTCCGGCATCCGGCCTCGTCATTCGCGGAGAGGGGGGGATTCGAACCCCCGGTACCGGTTGACCCAGTACGGCAGTTTAGCAAACTGCTGGTTTAAGCCACTCACCCATCTCTCCGGATGGGATCGAAAGAACGGTCCCGGGCGACTCCGGGGCGGCAAATATAGAAGTAGGCGGATAACTGGGATCATTCCTTGCTCACGGGCTAACTTTGGCGCCCGATCAACGAACCCCTTTTCCCCTATGGCCACTGAAGTCGTTATAGTCTCTGCTGTTCGCACCCCCATTGGCAGTTTTGGCGGCAGTCTTGCTGAAGTTCCCGCGACCCAACTGGGTGCTGCGGCGGTGAAGGCCGCTGTTGAACGCGCTGGCATCGCACCCGAGGTGGTGAACGAAGTGATCATGGGTAGTGTGCTCCAGGCCAACTTGGGTCAGGCTCCAGCACGCCAGGCGGCCAAATTCGCAGGTCTGCCGGATAACGTGGCCTGCACCACCGTGAACAAGGTGTGCGCCAGCGGAATGAAGGCAGTGATGATGGCCGCTCAAGAGATCCTCCTTGGCGATGCCGACGTGGTGGTCGCCGGCGGCATGGAGAGCATGAGCCGTACTCCGTACTACTTGGAGCAGGCCCGCTATGGTTACCGCTTCGGCAATGGCCAACTCATCGACGGAATCGGAAAGGACGGGCTCACCGATGTGTACCATCAAACCGCCATGGGTGTGAGCGCCGAACTCTGCGCCAAGGAACATGGCATCACCCGCGAGGAACAAGATGCTTTTGCGGTCGAGAGCTACAAGCGTAGTGCTGCCGCTTGGGCAGCAGGCAAGTTCGCCGACGAAGTGATCCCGGTGACCGTGAAGACCCGTAAAGGGGATGTGATCGTGGACCACGATGAGGAATACAAGAACGTGAGCTTCGACAAGATCCCCGGTCTGAAGCCGGTGTTCCAGAAGGACGGCACCGTGACCGCAGCCAATGCCAGTACGATCAACGACGGTGCCGCGGCCCTCTTGTTGATGAGCGCCGCCAAGGCAAAGGCACTCGGACTGAAGCCCTTGGCCAAGGTGCTGAGCTACGCCGATGCCGAACAGGCGCCCGAGTGGTTCACCACCACTCCTGCCAAGGCACTTCCACGGGCAGTGGAAAAGGCCGGCCTGAAGATGAGCGACATCCATTTCGTTGAGTTGAACGAAGCCTTCAGCGTGGTGGGGATCGCCAACACCAAGCTCATGGGGTTGGACCCATCCAAGGTCAACGTCAATGGTGGTGCGGTCTCCCTCGGCCATCCCTTGGGTTGCAGTGGTGCTCGCATCATCGTCACCCTGATCAACGTATTGAAGCAGAACGGCGGTAAGTACGGCGCTGCTGGCATCTGCAACGGTGGTGGTGGAGCGAGTGCGATCGTGATCGAAGCGATGTAGAGCCGGTCAAGGGCTTCCCACGTTTCGCGTTGGGGCGTTGCGTGTCGGACATGGAACAGGTCCCAACACGAAACACGAGACCTTACAACACACCAAGTCAATGTCCTCGGTGATCTGTCCCCTCTCGATCGTTCCTGTGCGGAGCGAACCCAGTGACCGCGCCGAGATGGTCACACAATGGTTATTTGGTGAGACCGCGGAAGTGCTGGAGGACAATGGCAAGTGGAGCCGTTTGTGTTTTGACCACGATGGGTATGAAGGGTGGGTGGACAACAAGCAGATCGTGGTGTGCACCACACCGAATCTCGACCCGGACCTACGTGTGATCGACCAGGCCACGATCGCTGATCTGGGTGAACGCCAGGTCCTTCTCCCCTATGGCGGTGTGGTCCCGTTCTATACGGATGGCACCATCCTCTGGAACGAACAGCGTCTACCGGTGCAAGCAGTCACCAACCACCGTCCCGAACTGGAGCGGGCGGACCTGTTGGAGTTCTATCTCCATCCGTTCCTGGGCGCCCCGTACCTGTGGGGAGGCCGCACTCCATCCGGCGTGGATTGCAGCGGCCTGACCCAGATGCTCTATATCCTGATGGGCATCTACCTGCCTCGGGACGCCAGCCAGCAGGCGCAGGAAGGTGATATCGTGGAACTGCTCGACCTGTGCGAACCCGGTGACCTCGCCTTCTTCGAGAACGAGGCTGGACGTATCGTTCACGTGGGGCTCATCCTAACCCGTAACGACGAGGGTGATCTGCGGATCGCGCATTCCAGCGGTCGGGTGCGCATCGACAAGTTGGACCATCAAGGCATCTTCGACGAGGAGTCGGGCGCCTATACGCATCGCATGCGGATGGTCAGGCGGGTGCTCTAGTTCCAACGGCTTTCATTGGTCCAGCGGCGCTCATGGGCAGGATGTGCCGCTCATCCAGCCGGGTGTGTGACCTGTGCTGGCATTGTGTTTGTTTTGTGAGCACCAAAACCCTACACATGAAACGCTCGACTCTCCTTTTCCTGCTTGCCTTCACCTTCATGGGCGACCTGTTGGCCCAGGAGTTCAAGATCATCACCATCGTGGAAAGCATCGTTCCGATGGGCATTGGTCGCTCACGCTTGATCGAAAGCACGTCCACCATCAACTCCGATGCTGCGACCACGGTCCGGACGGATGGCAAGAAGAGCGATCAAGGGGATGTGGATCGAGGCGACTTGAAAGTGGACAACTTCAAGGAGACCAAGCTGCTGAACTTCTTCAGTGGTGCTGGTATCAACTTCCAGAACATCGCCAGCAACGATGCCATGGTGATGGACAAGATGAACAAGATGGCGGCGGAAGGCTGGGAACTCATCCACATCGCAGCAGGTGTCGAGAGCGACGGTGGAAAGGACGATGGCCAGGGCATCTACATCACGCGCCTGTATTACCAGAAACGCTGAGATCGCGTAAAGCAGGAATGGAAGGGGGGCCAGTAGCCCCCCTTCGTCCTTCACGATCATTCCGCATCCCTCAGAAGCGAAGCGTGTACTGGAGCACCGGCAGGAGGGCCAGTTGGGATGCCCCTTCCAGCCGCTGCGTGGTCGCGTTGTAATAGCGCTGCACCAGTGTGCTACCGTTGAGCACGTTCTGCACATCAGCCTTGAACTCATGGCTCACCTTGGCGCGACCTACGCGGTAACTCACCACGACATCCAACTTATGAATGGGGTCGCCTTTCTCGCTCCAGGCTGGTCCACCTTCCCGTTGCTCACCGGCTGCGATACTGGCCGCGAGGTCGATCGGTGTGTTGTACATGCCGCCTTGGAGTGAGTAACGTGCACCGGCCATGAACACACGGTCCTTCCCCTTCGCCACACCCATCTTCCATTCCTTGCCACCCAGCGCATTGGCGACCACACCCATATTGAAGCGCCCATTGTACCATTGGCCATCCAAGGGCTTGTAACGTGTGTCGCTCAGCGATGTCGTCATCAGGAAATGATACCCCCGCGTGAAGAACTTCTCCAGGCCTAGTTCCACGCCCCGGTTGTATCCGACACCCTCGTTCACCAAGGTCCGGTCACTGAACCATTCCACCGTGTTGCTCTCGCTATAGGTACTCGTGACGCTGTTCTCCACCGGCATGTCGAACAAATGCTGGTAGTACACCTCCGCCTTCAACTGCACATCCTCCGCCAACATGCGCTCATAGCCGAGGACCGCATGTGCTGCGCGGGTGAAGCCCAACGCACGGTTCGGAGTGCTCACACCACCCATCTCATCGGTTCGTTGGAACAACTGGGTCATCAGTCCGACGGGCTTGGCATGAAGGCCCGTGCCGAAGGTGAAGGCCTGTCCGGACCGGGGTTCATAGCGCAGGGCCAGACGCGGCTCCACACTCACCTGGTCATTGAGTTCATAGTAGAGGAAATGGATCCCACTGGTCATCGTCCATTGTTCATTCCAACGCCATTTCCAACTGGTGAATGCTTGGGCCATCGCTGCCGAGCCGCTCCGATCGAGTTCAGTGACCAAGCGCTGTTGGTCCATGTCCCACGAATCGCTACGCATCCGGAACCGGTCCGAAGCGAAGATGAGGCCAGCGCGCAGCTTGTGGGCCCCACTCAACCGAACGTTCAACGTGGTCGTCCCACGAATGGTCCATTTGGATAGGTCGCTCTCGTGTCGCAACTGCACCGGGACCTCCCCCGGAGCCGGTGTTTCCTGGTACTCCGTGCTACTCCCGTTGCCGCTGAGCGCCAAGGTGGTGTAGATGAAACTGTTATTGCCCAACGTGCGGGTGTTGCCAAGGCCCAGCACGCCCATCCGCGATCCGAACTCCACCGTGGAGAACAGGGTATCACCAGTATTTCCTTCGTCCCGTGTACTGATGGTACTACGCCCACCGATCCCGAAGAGCGAGAATGTACCCATCCCCTTGGTCGGCACACGCACATGGAATGCGGCATCGGTGTATTTGGGAACACCATCGTAGTCCACAATGCCCGCCTCGTCCAAGAGCGCGAGGGTACTGTAGCGGTAGTTCGCCAGGTAGGATCCACCGTCCACTCCGGGCAGTGGACCCTCTGCCGTAAGGTCCGTCCCGAGCACGCCTGCCTTCAAGGTGTATTCGCGCTTGCGGTCATTCCCCTTACGAAGGCGCATATCGAACACGGCGCTGGTCACGTTGCCATACTCCGCACCGAAGGCTCCTGTGAAGAAGTCGGAATCGTCGATCATATCGCTGTTCAGCACGTTGATGGGCCCACCTGTGGAGCCGTCGTCGGAGAAGTGATTGGGATTGGGGATCTCCATCCCTTCGAGGCGCCATTGTACGCCTTTGGGAGAGTTGCCGCGTACCACGATGGTATTGTTGCCCATGGGGTCCGTGGCCACGCCTGCGAAGGTCCCTACCATACGCGCAGGATCATTGATGCCACCTGCGATGCGCGAGGTCTCCTCCACACTGATCCTTCGTGCGCTCACCGTCACCATGTCGTTACGGGCCTGCTCCTTACGCTCGACAGCAGTGACCTCGAATTCCTTCAGTTGGCTGATACGCGCTTCCAGCACCACCTCCAGCACCAGTTCCTTCGCACTCGTGACGAGCAGGTTGGTGAGGCGTTGTTCCTCGAAGCCGAGCATGCGCACCTGAAGATCCATGCGCCCGGTGGGAAGGTCGGCGATAACGAACCGCCCATCGACATCCGTGGTCGCCCCCCTGATGGGGTCTGAGCCCAACACCACGACCGTGGCTCCGGGCAGGCCTTGACGTGTATCGCCATCGATCACGGAACCGCGCACGGTCTGGGTGTTCAATTGTGCCAATACCTCACCGCCCAAGCTGAACAGGACGACCATCAGGAAGGAACGTAGCAAATGCATAGAGGTCCTCATGGCTAGTTGGATCAGAAACGGCCGACCTTGATGGAAAGGCCCACATTGGTTCCGTGGAGGGCATCCTTGGCGGTGGCTGGCAGGTCCAGGTCGCTCGTATACCGGTAGGAGGCGCTGATCCCCACGCGCACCAATGGGATGATGTTCAGTTCGAGGTCGATCCCGGGTTCGACCACGAAGAAGGCCTGCCCATCCAAGAAGCGGTAGTTATCGAATGGCACCTCTTCCTGCACGGGTAACGCTTCCTGATAGTCATATGCGCAGCCGCCTGCGCCCACTATGATGGGTAGGCTGATGTGGACCGGGGAACGGTAGGCGATGATGGGTTCGATGAGCAGTCCGCCATATCCCACATGGAAGGTGCTGGACCGGCGCAAGGCGATGCCTTCCGCTGTCAGGTGCTGGTCATAGGCCGCGTTGCGCACCGAAGTGGTCAAGCCCTGGCCAGCAAGGCCTATGGTGACTCGGTGATCGATGAGCCATCCACCCCGAGCCCCTACCAGCAGTGCATCCTGGTCGAGCATCCGGGTGTAGTGGGTCGTGGGGCCGCCCCAGCCGCCGTGGTGGATGTCCGTGCGGCCACCCAGCAATGTGCGCATGTCCTCGTCGCCACCAACTGGTGCTTGCGCCGAGGCGGGGTTCGTCAGTGTGGCGAGGGCGAAAAGGCCCATGAGTAGGAGGGTGCGTGTGTGCATCGTTGTCCGTGTTTCTGGAAGTAGGACAACGCCCCTATGCAATACCCCTACTCGGCGCGTGAAAAAAATATGGGTCAGAAGCGCACGCCCAGCGAAAGGTTCCAACCCATCCATAGTCCCAGGCGGGTGGTGCCGCTCACCTGGTCCATCAGGTTGTTCTCCGGGAGCAGCTTGCTCAGGTAGGCACCGGAATCCATATCCCGATGATCGGTGACGAGCAGATTGAGCGATGGCCCGGCAGCAAGCGAGAACCGGTCCGCCAATACCAGTCCATAGGCCAGTGTGGACCGCCCCACGAAATTCAACGCATCCACCCATTCGCCCTGTTCCATAACCTGTTCAGCGGTCAGTGTGATGTCCAACTGTCCTCGCTTGCCCAACCGTGGCGTGGATCCGAAACCGTACAAGAAGCCCCACCGACGATCGTTGTCCAACGGTGGCGAAAACCCGACGATGTTGTGGAACCCACGGATGCCTGTTCGCAGGTGAAGACCGAGCGGGAGGACATCGCCTGTCGCGATATCGAAGCGGTGATACCCGGTGCGCGAAATGGTGAGCAGCCCGATGGCCACACCGGTCACGGTATCGCTGAGGTTGATGATGCCGACCTGTGCTCCGAAGGATCGTCGGGCGAAGTTGACCACCCCGACCTGGCCACCACTGGCCGTACCGGGAACGACATTGATGCCGAAGGTGAACTGACCACCGCTGACGTCGCGGGCATAGTTGGCCCCGAAACCCACCTGGCCTCCGGTAACACTATCGGTGGCCACGTTGGCCCCGAAGGAGACCTGGCCGCCGGTCACCGACCGAGCATAGTTCGCAGCCGCACCCACCTGCCCCCCACCGACCTCGCCCAATGCCACGTTGCATCCACCGCTGACCTGGCCGCCATTCACACTTCCTGCATAGTTCATCGCACCGGCGACCTGGGCCTTGTTGACCGCTCCGAGCGCAATGTTCAACCCGCCACTCACCTGCACCCCATCAAGATCACCGAGCGTGACATTGGCCATACCGGAAACTTGTGTACCGGCCATTCCGCGCTTCACCACGTTCACCCCTCCGGCGATCTGGACCCCGCCCAGCGTATCCCACACCGTATTGGAAAGGCCGGCCAACTGCAATCCTTCCACCGCGCCCATGCTGTGGTTGACACCACCGGCGACCTGAACACCGTTCGTTCTTCCCCCCACCAGGTTACCCATGCCTGCGATCTGAAGCCCCAGCATGTCGTTGCGTAGCAGGTTCACCGCGCCTCCTACCTCCACCCCTTCCAACCCACGCGCATAGCCTCCTATGATATTGAGTGATGCCCGGTTGATCACCGACCCACTGATGGCGCCATTGGTGCCGATGGTGGGTACAAAGGAGAGCTGCCAATCCCTGCGTTCTGTGAAGACCAGGCTGGCTGCTTGCTCCATCTGTATGGATGGTACCAGCAAGCGGGCCACGCCCAGGTCATCCACGCCACAGCGATCGAGGTCGCAACGTGGTTCCAACCGGTCCAGGTGGTCCTTGGGGCGCAACGTGATGCGACCCATGGCGCCGTTCCGAGGGACGTACAGCACCGTATCGTGGTAGCCGTGTCTGGAGATGAGGATCGGGGTCCGCTCCAGCTCACCGGTCACCTCCATGAGGAAGGCCCCTTGCGCATCGCTCACGGCAGCGTTGTTCCGTCGGACCTCATACATCGCGGCGCGTTCCACCGCCGCCCCGGTGGTGGCATCCAAGACCCGGCCAGTGGTGGTGAACCGCTGTTTGCGCCCCTTCGCACCCGTGATGATGATGTGGTTCCCGCTCTCCTTCCACCGGACATCCGCTGGCAGCAGGTCCTTGAGCAATTGGTCCACCCGTTCTTCAACGGATCGCACAGTGACCAAGCTATCCCCCGGTAGGGTGGCCGCATTGTAGCTCAGCCGGAATCCACCTTCCTTGGCCAGGAGCGTCAAAGCGGTGGATAGTCGGACCTGTTCCGCGTCGATGGTGACCCGGCGATGCAGGATGGATTGTGCCGACGCCACGAACGTGCACACGGCCATGATCCAAGCAACGCTGCCGCGTAGGATCACCCTGCCCGTATCAGCAGCCTTCGCCATCGAGCAGGTAGGACCCATCCGGGCCTTTGTCGAGTTCCAGTTCAAAGGTCTCCGCGATCACCTCAAGGATGGTCTGAACGGATTCGTCATCGAATTCCGCTGTGAGCATGCAGCGCGCCAGGTCCGGGTTGCGCAGGTCGATCGCCACCTGGTAGATGCGCATCAACTGTTCCACGACCAAAGGCAACGGAGCTTCTTCGAACTGCAATACACGAAGGCCCCATACCTCGGCAGGTGGGCCCGCCTTACGCTCCAGGAAGTGTCGGTCCTTGTGGTACACGGCATGTTCGCCAGCGACCAGATCGACCGCATCCTTGCCCACCTGCACCCGCACCTTCCCACTTCGCACCCTTACCGTGACCGCCGCAGCGGAATCATAAGCGTTCACCTCGAAGGCGGTACCCAGGACCGTCACGTGCAGGTCACCGCTGGTAACGATGAACGGGCGTGCCACATCACGCTGTACTTCGAAGTATGCCGCACCCTGTAGCATGACCTCCCGTTCGTTCCCCATCCGGACATCCAGGGCACTACCTGGTGCAACGATCACACGACTGCTGTCGGTCAACATCAGGTCATTCGCCACATGCGATGCTGCGTAGTGCTCGCTACGCGGTTGGAAGGCCCACAGGATGGCGAACACCACACCGGTAACGACCGCGGCGGCGGCCACCCAACGCGGCCACTCGGTGCTGCTCCTGATGGACCGCACACGCCCCTTGCCCTCCTGGTCGGCGATACGATCCGCCACGGTCGACCATGCCGCATCCAGGTCGACCTCCTTCAGCATATGAGCCGAACCACTCAGGTCCCATGCGGCTTGCATGCGCCGGAGTTCCTCCCCGTTCGCATGTGCGTGTGCGGCCCACTCCTCTACGCGCTGGCGTTGGGGAATATCCACTTCGCCGGACACATAGCGCGCCAAGAGATCGCTGTCGATGGGTGTTGATCCGTTCACGTGCGTTCAGCTATGACAACCGTACCCTCAAATACCCCCATCGCCTCCCCCACCCATCCAGAACAGCCAGGGCAGTAGCGGGATCAGGTCGGCCAGTTCCACGCGAAGGTCCTTCAGGGCCTTGCCCATCTGGTTCTCCACGGTCTTCACCGAGATCCCCAATCTGTCGGCCACCTCCTGGTACTTCATGCCTTCGTAGCGGCACAGGGTGAAGACCTTTCGGCGTTCCTCCGGCAACGCGGCCACAGCGGCCTGCACCCGAGCGATCCGCTCACTGTGTTCGTCCTCCGTGGGTCCTTGCTCCTCTTCTTGATCATGCAGGTCATCGTTCAATACCCGCATGCGCGTTCCCACCTTCAACGCATTGAGGCACCGGTTGCGCACGG
The DNA here is from genome assembly GCA_016718655.1 of Flavobacteriales bacterium. Lineage (GTDB taxonomy): Bacteria > Bacteroidota > Bacteroidia > Flavobacteriales_F > PHOS-HE28 > PHOS-HE28. The sequence goes on from JADKCV010000005.1 coordinate 170,099, forward strand.
ATGCATAGAGATAGGGCTTGACACTGGTGGTGATGTTCACCCGTTCACGGTCCAACCACAACCGGAAGAACAGGTCCTGCACCAGGTCCTCGGCCTTGTCGCGGTCCTCCACATAACCCATCGCGAACGCGCACAACGGTCGGTAGTGCAGGCGGAAGAGGGCCTCGAATGAAGCACGATCCCCGGCGGCGATGGGTTGGAACTCCATGGCGTTCGGCCAAAGGTATCCGACCCTTCCCGGACATGCTTGAAGCTGTGATGAGCGGCGCCCTCAGCGCAACAGTTGGCTGTGTCCGGTCAATTCCTTCACCTGCTTGTCCGCACGGCGCAATTGCACCACATAGTAATAGACCCCATCGGGACAAGCGAGGCCGGTCCGCTGTTCCGTACCATCCCATGATCCGCTGAGCATGTCCCCTTCATGTACGAGGGTGCCCCAGCGGTTGTAGATCCACCCTGAGACACTTACGAAGCCACCGCTCAAGCGCCAATCATCGTTCACGGCATCGCTGTTCGGAGAGAACACATTGGGTATGATCAGGTCACAGGGATCCACTTGAACGATGGCGGATGCACTGCTCAGGCAACCATTCTCATCGGTTCCGACCACGTACAGCGTGTCGGAGACGATGATGCTGATGCTCGTGCCGACCTGGCCATTGGACCACTGAGCTTGTTGGAATCCGCTCGGCAACGCGAGCACGACCTCCGCCCCGTCGCAGATCACGGATAGCTCGGGAAGCGTGATCGGCCGGGGTTCGTTCACGATGACCGACAGGCTGCTTGTAGCCCCTACACAACCATTCAAGGTGGGCGCACAACCATAGACACCAGCGTTCTCACCCGATGCGACCTCCACAACGACCGAGCTTCCAGAGAAAGGCCCCATCGGGGTGGTCCACTGGAGCGAGGTGCCTTCGGGTGCCACCACATCGACACTGAACGGATCTCCTACGCAGACCGCATCAGGCCCTGTGATGGTGATAGGCAAAGGTGCGGGCCTCACATTCACCTGGACCGCTACCGTATCACCCAGACAACCCGAACGCTGCTGCAGCACATGGAGCGTGGTGGACGCGACGGGGATGAACACGTAAGTACCACCCGTGAAAAGTACTTGCTCCAACCCGGCATCCGCGTACCACACCGGGTCCCCGGAACCGGATGCGGTCAGCGCCAGAGAAACACCAGCGCAGGCCGTGGTATCCTCAACCACCAGGTCATCGGGGAAGGTGATCACCTCCACGACCACCACCGCGCTCGTATCCCGACAACCCTCTTCGTTCGCCACCACATACGCGTAAGTCCCCGACGCGGTGACGGTGATCGATGTACCCGGAATCCCATCCGGCAGCCAGAACTGTTCATCGCCATCTGCAACGCCTTGGAGCACTGTGGTCTCCTCCTCACACAAAGTGAACGGTCCGTTGGTTATGACAGCAGCGTTCACCGGCGCGGCCACCACTTCCACTGACAAGGGCGTTGTGATGCCGCATGAGGTGACGCTACAGGTGTACGTGCCCGGTGTGCTCACCGCTTGCTGCAAGGTGGTCCCGCTCAAGGGAGCACCCCATAGCACCGTGGCACCGGGTGCCGCAAGCACTTGGATGACGACCTCCTCGCCCGCTCGGCAGAGGGCACCTTGCGGCTGTACGTCCATGAACGGCGTACCGTAGCTGAACAGTTCCACGTTGTTGCTCGTGACAGCGCACCCGTTCACCACCATGGTCAGGTAATACTCGCCCGGCACGGTGGTCGTCAAGTCCCCCCCCTCACCGGTTATCGGTCCCTCCGGACCATACCAGACGTGGTCGGTGCCCGTGGTGGTGGTGGATAGTGTGGCGGACCCACCCGGACAGATGATGCCATCCGCAGGATCCACCTGGAGTACAGGGCCTGCCGGTGTGTTCAAGGTAAGGGAAGCCTGTGCCGAGAACACACATCCATTGGCATCCGTGGTGGAAGCGATGACCTGATAGATGCCTTGGGTGGTCACGAGGATACTATCCGGAGCGATCAGCTGCACATTGCCCGGTGACCACACCAGCGTATCGCACCCGGTGCACGTGGCGGAGAGCACCACGGGTTGCCCATCGCAGAGCCCTTGCGGACCGACCAGGGTGACCGTTACTTCGCGGGGGGGATACAGCGTGACATGGATACTATCCTGTGCATTGAACGCAAGGGTATCCGTGCCGCACGGTGCATTGGTCACCATCACCCAGAGGTCGGTCACGTACCAGCCGGTACCCGATATGGCCAACGTACCCGAAGCGCCATCCTCGCCCCCGACCGCAACAGGTGGATAGTCCAGCCCCCATGTCACCGTCAGACCGGGAGGTAGTTCATCCACCGGCACCCCGTCCAACGTCCACTGTGGCACCCAATCATAGGACACTGGTGTTCCGGGGCAGATCAACAGTGAATCGTTCAGGTCGGTATCCTCAGGGAAGGTGATGGTGAGTTCCACATCCAGGTCTGGGATCTGTGGGCTCGCATTGTCCTCCACGGGTACCACGGTCTGGCGTTGGCACCCTTGGGCATTCACCACCACGAACGTGTAGCTTCCTGTGGTATCCACACGCACGGAGTCGTCCTGTACCTCGGTACCGTCCGGAAGCACCCAATAGAAGTCGACACCTGAAGGGACATTGGTACTCCATACCCAATGGGTCTCGGGGTCGCATAAGGGGATCAGCTGCGGGTTGGACGTGGCGGTATTGATGATCACGTCGTCCGATACCAAGGGCAGCGGCGGAGCTGGCAGTACGATCACATGGATGGTGTCCTGCCATTGGTAGCAGCCATTGGCACTGGTCACGGTGACGCTGTAGTTGCCTGTTGCATTGGCACTGATGGATGCTGCCGTACTACCGGTGGACCACGCATAGGTCAGCGGCGGTCCGAGGTAATTGGTGGCGTTTCCGGTCGTGTAGGAGAATGGTGTGTACACGTTCAAGCCTGTCGAACCACAGACCCGGACCGTATCCGTACACAGCCCTCCGGAATTCCGTCGGATGCAGATATCCGCCGTATCGCGTTCACACCCTGTACCCGTGCGGTCCCACCAATCATAGGGCGCTCGCTCCACCACATACCCCCGTGCCACGAAGCCGTCCATCAACGCCGTAGCGGTGAGTCCGACATAGGTACCATACGCATCATCATCGCAATAGGTGGTCGCACCATTACCCAAAAGACCCGCACCGGTGCTCACGTCCGCGGTGAAGCCCGCCACCGCCGGGAAGATCAGGTTCAACTGGAAGGAACCGGTGAAGACCACATCCTCGTCCGTGACGTATGCGATACCCCCGGCCGACTTGGCGGACCTTCCACCGAATTGTTGTGCTTCCAGGAGGGACAACGTGGTCCGTGCATGCCGGGCCACGAACAAGTCCTGCGTGCCGGTGGCCATGAAGAGCGCATTGCCTCCATAGAGGTCCCGCAGGTCGGTGAACTGGCACGTGAACTCGCCCAGCACGGCGATACCCTGACCCCGCAACGCCAACCCACGCGTGGTGAGGCCGTTGGTGCTCCCCACGGTGCGTTGTGTCATCAGCTGGCCCGTTGGAGACACCTCCAGGATATAGTACGCGAAGGGATCACCACCCGGCACGTTCACTTGCGGCGGACCGAAGTAGACCATCGTCCCTTGGAGATCCCCCACCAACAAGAGGTCACCTTCGGGTGTCATCACCAGGTCGCGGACGTGGTTGAATCCAGCCCCACCGGCACGCCGGAACCATTGTTCCTGTCCGTTCGGATCGAAGCGAACGATGAACGTGGCATTCAGCAACACGTTGGGGTGCTCCTGTTGGAAGGTGATGGTGTCGCTGAATTGACCGGTGACGTAGATGCCTCCCGTTGCGTCGTGTACCACATCCACCCCGCGGTCGGCGAAGGGTGCCGAACCCGTGCGGACCCACAGTTCATTACCGGTGGCGCTGTAGCGTGCGATGAAGACATCGGTGCTGGGTGTGCCGGTGGTGGGGTCGGTGATGCTGGTGTGCGAGATGGCACCCCATGTGGCAGTGCCCCGGAACTCGCCCGTCACACATACACTTCCATCATTGGCGATGCTGACCCCACTGGGACGGTCGGTTCCGTCGTCGCCACCGCCTTGACGGATCCATTGGAGCGCTCCGTTGGACTTGTCGAGCACGGCCACGTACATATCGGAGGTTCCGCCAGCACTCACGAGCGTGGAACCCTCGAACGTTGCCGTTCCCAGGAACTCACCCGTGATGGCCACTGTACTGGTGCCCACCGCCACCTTCACACCCCGGTCGATACCCGAACCTCCGCCGCGCTTCAACCAGACCAAGGTGCCATCGGCGTTCATGCGCGCCACGAACAGGTCGATGCTCCCGCTGCTGGTCAGGTTCTGGCCAGCCAATTGCGCCGTGCCCCCGTATTCACCGGTCACATAGATGGAGCCGTCCGCATCCACTTGAACATCGGCGATATGGTTGTTGCCCAAGCCGCTCAGGTCCTTGGCCCAGTACGGTTGTGCACCAGTGCGTGCCGCCATGATAAGCACCAGCACCACCAGCAGATACCGGCATACAGCCCACCGATCCACCTTGTTTGTCACCCTGCCGTTCTCAACGCGATCACCCATGCTTGAAAGATACCGCTCGAACCATTTTCGTTGCCTCGGCATGCATTCTCCGGCCATTTCGGCACCTTTCCTCCGATGCTACCGCCCTTTCGACGCAAGCACCAAGCGTACTCGCGCCATTCTGCCCGTATCCGGCTTACGGCCCTTGCTTTGCGCCCACCCGAGCACCTACCTGGTCCTGAACGTGTGACTACTTCGTGAGCGCACCATCATTCATCAGGGAAGTTCGGATCGACCAAATCACCAGCCTATCGAAACCATGGACCTGAACAAATTCACCGTCCGCTCCCAACAGGCCATCCAGCAGGCCCAGACCATTGCTTCGGGCCACGGCCAACAGGTGCTGGAGAACGGCCACCTGCTCAAGGGCATCCTGGAAGTGGACGCCGACGTTTCGCCCTTCCTGCTGAAGAAGCTGAACGTGAACGTGCCCGCCATGACGCAGGCGCTGGACCGCATCGTGCAGGGCTATCCGAAGGTGAGCGGCGGGCAGATCAGCCTTTCGCGCTACAGCAGCGATGCGCTCACCAAAGCCCTCGCCGCGCTGAAGGAGTTCGGCGATGAGTTCGCCAGCGTGGAGCACATGCTGATCGGCATCCTCGACAGCGGCGACACCGTGAGCCAGTTGCTGAAGGACAACGGCGTCACCAAGAAGGACCTGATCGCGGCCATCAAGGACCTGCGCAAGGGCAGCAGGGTCACCAGCCAAAGCCAGGAGGAGACCTACAACGCGCTGAACAAGTACGCCAAGAACCTCAACCAGCTGGCCAAGGACAACAAGCTCGATCCGGTCATCGGCCGCGATGAGGAGATCCGCCGCGTGCTGCAGATCCTCAGCCGCCGCACCAAGAACAACCCGATCCTGATCGGTGAGCCCGGCGTGGGCAAGACCGCCATCGCCGAGGGCATCGCGCAACGCATCGTCAGCGGCGACATCCCCGAGGACCTCAAGGGCAAGCAGGTCTTCAGCCTGGACATCTCCGCGCTGATCGCCGGGGCCAAGTACAAGGGCGAATTCGAGGAACGCTTGAAGGCCGTGGTGAAGGAAGTGATCAGCGCCGAAGGCAGCATCATCCTCTTCATCGACGAGATCCACACCCTGGTGGGCGCGGGCGGTGGCGAAGGCGCCATGGATGCGGCCAATATCCTGAAGCCCGCACTGGCCCGCGGCGAACTGCGCAGCATCGGCGCCACCACGCTCAACGAGTACCAGAAGTACTTCGAGAAGGACAAGGCCCTGGAGCGCCGCTTCCAGAAGGTGATGGTGGATGAGCCTTCCCGTGAGGACGCCATCAGCATCCTACGCGGACTGAAGGACAAATACGAAAGCCACCACAAGGTACTGATCAAGGACGCCGCGATCATCGCCGCCGTGGAACTGAGCACACGTTACATCGCCGACCGGTTCCTGCCGGACAAGGCCATCGACCTCATCGACGAGGCCGCCAGCAAGCTGCGCATGGAGATCAACTCCAAGCCGGAAGAGCTCGACGAGATCGACCGCCGCATCATGCAGCTGGAGATCGAGCGCGAGGCCATCAAACGCGAGAACGATCCGGTGAAGCTGGCCGACCTGAACAAGGAGATCGCCGAGCTCAGCGGCCAGCGCGACGGCTTCAAGGCCCGCTGGGAAAGCGAGCGTGCGCTGGTGGAGCGCATCAACAGCGCCAAGGACCAGATCGAGGACCTGAAGCACCAGGCCGCGCAATACGAGCGCGAAGGCGACTTCGGCAAGGTGGCCGAGATCCGCTACGGCCGCATCCAGGAGACCGAGAAGGAACTGCTCAGCGCCAAGGACGAACTGTTGCTCTTGCAGGCCAGCAGCAAGATGATCAAGGAGGAGGTGGACGTGGAGGAGATCGCCGCCGTGGTGAGCCGCTGGACCGGTGTGCCCGTGACCCGCATGCTGGAGGCCGAGCGCACCAAGCTCTTGAAACTGGAGGACGAACTGCACAAACGTGTGATCGGTCAGGACGAGGCCGTGCGCGCTGTGGCGGATGCGGTTCGCCGCAACCGTGCGGGCATGGGCGATGAGAAGCGCCCGATCGGCAGCTTCATCTTCCTCGGCACCACCGGTGTCGGTAAGACCGAACTGGCGAAAGCGCTCAGCGAGATCCTCTTCAACGACGAGAACGCCATGACGCGCATCGACATGAGCGAGTACCAGGAGCGCCACAGCGTGAGCCGACTCGTGGGTGCGCCTCCCGGCTACGTGGGCTACGATGAAGGCGGACAGCTCACCGAGGCTGTGCGCCGCAAACCCTACAGCGTGGTGCTGCTCGACGAGATCGAGAAGGCCCACCCGGACGTGTGGAACATCCTGCTGCAAGTGCTCGATGATGGTCGCCTCACCGACAACAAGGGCCGGGTGGTCAACTTCAAGAACACCATCATCATCATGACGAGCAACATCGGCTCGCACATCATCCAGGAGAACTTCGAAGGCCTCAAGGACAAGGACGTGGACGCCGTGGTGGAGAAGACCCAGCGCGAAGTGATGGAGCTGCTTCGCAAGACCGTGCGCCCCGAGTTCCTCAACCGCGTGGACGAGCTGATCATGTTCCGTCCCCTGAGCCAAGCGGATGTGCGCGAGATCGTGAAGCTGCAGCTGCACATGCTGCTGGCCAAGCTGGAGGAGAAGGACATCCACCTGCTACCCAGCGAGGAGTTGATCGCACACATCTCCACCACCGGCTTCGATCCTCAATTCGGCGCGCGCCCCATCAAGCGCATGATCCAGAAGGAACTGCTGAACGAGTTGAGCAAGCAGATCATCGCGGGAACGCTGGAGACCGGCAAGCCGCAGGTGATCGATGTGTTCGATGGGAAGATCGTGTTGCGGAAGCCGATCGATGAGAAGGAGCAGAACGGGAATGGGAATGGGAAGAAGGCGAAAGCGGAGGTGTGATCCTGTTCCGGATATGGCAACAAAGGCTCCCACTGGGAGCCTTTGTTACGAAGTACAGCGCTCAGGGGGGGGGGGGGGGGGGGGGGGGGGGGGGGGGGGGGGGGGGGGGGGGGGGGGGGGGGGGGGGGGGGGGGGGGGGGGGGGGGGGGTGGTTCAATTCCTTACGCAACGCACGTAGCAACCCTGCCTCTTGTTCGAGATGTTCCTGATGATACCTGTGCTGCTGTCGTACAGGATCCGTAAATAGGCGGTACCAGGAATGTTCGCCGTAGTGGTCCACCAGTGAGCGTAAGCACCTTCGAGCATGAAGTTCCCATTGTTCACGTATCGGTGCCCCCCAGGTGGACCTGCGAAACCGCTCGCATTGGTAGCGCCACTATTGGGAGGGTCCCACATGGTCGTGGTCTTCAATTGCCCCCCCACGTTCTGCGCTTCTCCCCGAAATCCTGCATCGATCAGTTCACTCTCCGTCATGCCCAGGGTGGACTCCATTTGTTGCCAATCGGAATCGCTGGCTGGATGCCAGCCCTGTGGGCAGACGCTGGGGTTGGCGGCGGCATACCAGTTGTAGAGCTTGCCATAGATCGTATCGTTCGCACTGTCATTGTCATAGTTGCACCAGGCACCAGTGTTCGTCTCGATCCAATCGGCATTCTCCGTCAGGTGGGTGATGGGCCATCCATCGCTGTACGTGGAAGTGCGCAGGTTCTCCGCCATCCAGCACTGAGCCCCGATCTGGACCGTGCGGTACACGTTCCCATCGATATCCGTCACCGTCGGCGACTCCGGACAGGTCAAGCCAGCGAAAAGCTCGAACGTGCGCGTGGCCGAAACCTCTGGCACCTCGTCGATGGCCCCACTATACAACACCGCCTCACTCGTGGCGTAACCGATGTAACGTAATTCATCCCCAGGCGCCCAGGTGAACAGGGATCGGTCGGACTTGGCACGCACCCGCTGCTCTTGGCTCAACCACGACGATCCATCCTTACCGGCCCTCTGTGGCCATCAAACGCATCGTATGCCGGACGCCTCCTTGCACCACGCTGAGCAGGTGCACCCCCGGCCGCGCACAGCTCACCCGGAAGCGATGCACACCGACAGACAGGTTAGCCGCAAGCGACACCAACTCCCGTCCGGCCACATCGTGTATAGCGATCCGCGCTGCACCTCCCAGGGACTCCACCGCGACTTCCGTACTGCTGGCGAAGGGATTCGGTAGGGCATTTATCGTTCGATCCGTGTCCAAGGCCTCCGCGATGCCGGTCGAACCCAGCACCAGAATATTGTCCGGGAAGTAGATCATCGTATCCCCGCCGGCCGTCAGATTCATCACCAAGATGCTGTCCAAGGGGATCGGCGCACTATTCAGCGTGGCCTCGAAGGTGATGGTGATGACCTGGGACCGCAGGCCACTACCAAGGCTCAAGAGCCCGGCGAGAAGGGCGATGGTGCGTTTCATTGGAGCCTGGAGTGAATATATATCACCAAGAGACTCTACCAGCATGGTCAGGGGTTGAAAAATGGAACTTGGAATAGCGTGTATCCCGCCTCACGTTCCGCAGGCCTGATGGCCAGCGCTTGCATGGCATGCGACCCATGCAACAGCAATACCACTACTTCAATCCCTGACGCAACGCACACCGAAACCACTCTTCGTGAGGTAACCGTACATCGAGATCGTTGCAACGCTGTGGTCCAGGATCAAACCATAGGTGCCGGTGGAACCAACCCCCGTGGCACTCGACAAGAAGCCGAGGGTACCCAGGCCGATGAAATCGCCATTACTGCTGCGGGCGCCGCATGGAAGGCCTGAGAATCCGCTCTCGTCCGTGGCGCCGGTATTGGGGGAACTCCATAAAGGCGTGACCGCTTTCATCTTACCACCTGCAACCTCGTTCCCCCAAATTGTCGGTCAGCACGGTCCACTCGGAATTCGAGGGCAAGTGCCAGCCTTGTGGGCAGGTGTTGGGGTTGGCAGCCGCGCTCCAGTTGTAGAGCTTGCCATGGATGACATCGTTGGCCGGGCTGTTGTCATAGTTGCACCAGGCGGGGCCAAGGTCCGGTTGTATCCACGCGTTCTGGTCCAGCACATTCGGGATGGTGCTACCATCCCGGTAGCGTGTGGTCTTCAGGTTGGCGGCCATCCAGCACTGCCCGCCGATCTGCACCGCAGGGTAGACGTTGCCATCGATGTCCGTCACCGTGGGCGACTCCGGACAAATAGCTCCAGCGGCCATCACGAAGGTGTGTGTGGCTGTAGCATCCGGCACTTCATCGATCGCGGCGCTGTGCACACCGCCTCACTTCGTGGCATAGCCGATGTAGCGCAACGCATCACCCGGCGCCCAGATGAACAGTGAGCGCTCGGACTTGGCCCGCACACGCTGCTCTTGGTTCACCCACGACATTCCGTCCACACCAGCGCCCTCCGTGGCCATCAAGCGCATCGTATGCCGGACGCCTCCTTGCACCACGCTTAGCACGTGTACCCCCGGCCGCGCGCAGCTCACCCGGAAGCGATGCACACCGACCGAGAGGTTCGCCGCAAGCGACACCAACTCCCGCCCGGCCATGTCGTGCAACGAGATCCGCGCTGCACCTCCCCGGGACTCCACTGCGACCTCGGTGCTGCTGGCGAAGGGATTGGGTAGGGCATGCATCGTTCGATCCGTGTACAGGGCCTCCCCGATGCCGGTCGAGCCCAGCACCAGAATATTGTCCGGGAAGTAGATCATCGTATCACCGCCAGCCGTCAGGTTCATCACCCGGATGCTGTCCAAGGCGATCGGCGCGGTATTCAATGTGGCTTCGAAGGTGATGGTGATGACCTGGGACCGAAGACCATTGACCAGGCTGAAGAGCACGGCGAGAAGGGCGATGATGCGTTTCATCCAAAGCTAACTTGAAGAGTAAATGTAGTGATCGAGATAGCCACTCTTCTCCTAGCCCAAAAGATGCTCAAGGTGTCCGGCCTTCATTGAAGTGGCCACCTTCATGAACCACTATGAAGAACGAGCCCCCACCCCCCCCCCGCCAGGCCGTCGCGCAGGAACACACCCCATCGCCCCCGCCGGGTGCAGAGAGACCTGGCGGCCGCCACTAGGCGGCACCGGTGCGAGCAGGCGTCCACTAACGCTGCACGGTTCACCTGACTGCTATCGCATGGTGGATGGCATTGAACCGGGCTCGTTTTCCTCGACCGTGATGAACGGTCCGTTCATCGGAACACACGTGATGTTCGGTGGCTACCGGCGGTGACCGGCCAACGCGTGGAACTCAATTCGTCCACACCGCATACCCCTTCCTTCTCAGCTCCAGCGCCAAGCCCTTCTCCACTTCCAAGGCCTCCGCGCGGCTCAGTGGGCCGATGTTCTGATAGAGGCTCGGGCGCAGGTACTTGCCGTACTTCTGCACGATGGTGCTGCTCAACTTCTGGCCCTTCGCATTGCGGTGGCCGGTCTTGTGCTGGGCCAAGCGTTCTTGCGGGGTCTTGGCGGTCTGCCCCACGTACAGGCATTCCAGCACACCGTTGTACTGCGGGTTCGCCTCGCGGAACTTGCGGTCCTCCGTGTACACCTTGCGGTGCAGCTCGATCACATACACGGTGTGGATGGTGGGCATATGGCTGGAACGCGGTACAAGGTCGGAGGCGATCCGCACCGAAGCTAAGTTCAGTATCCGAAGCGCCCCGTAATTTCCCAAGCTCGATCACACCCCATGCGGACACTGATCCCCCTCCTCCTTCTTGCCTTGGCGCTACTCCTCTCGGACCTGCTCACTGTGCAACGGATGGACGGCTGTCCTGTGGAGCACTTGCCCACGCTCTACGGTATGCCCCTGCCCTACCGCACCAGCATCCCGTGGGTGAACAGCATGAGTGGTGAGCTCTATGCGCAAGGACTGGTGATCGACCTGGTCTGCTGCATGCTGGTATTGGCCGGACTGCGTTCGGCCGCACAGCGCTGGCTCCCGATCGGCCTCCGTCAAGCGCGCTGGAGCCAATTCCTCTACCGTGGCGTGCTCGTCATTTCCACACTGCTCATCACGTTCTTCGTGTTCATGGTGGAATGGCGCTGGGAACCGAAGCCTGATCTGGTGTTCGACTGTCCGGAATGGCAGTGGGCCACGGGTGCCTTTCTCGAATAGCCCAGTTGTCGTCGCTATCGAACCAGGCGCAGGCGATCCGATCCTCGGCTCCATCGTCGCTTGACCCTGTTCGAGCGATGTTCACTTGGTTCCGCATGGTCGATGAGCTACCTTCAGCACATGAAGCGCAGCACGCCCCTCCCGCCGCTGAAGCCGATGGCATCGGAGCTCCCCAACGAAGTGGTGGTGGTGAGCGCACCCACGCGCTCCACAACACCACGCACCGTGGCGGTGGAATGGCGTGACGCGGCCGGTGAGTTGCACCGCGACGTGCTGACCCCCGAGCAGAGCAAAGTGTGGATCGCCAATTGATCACGGCTTTCGCCTCAGCTGGTCTTGACTTATCGATCTCCTGGTCGATATTTGACCCCGCTAGCACCGTTCATGAACATTCCATCCTGATGGTCGTTCATGCGTTCATGCAGGCAATGCTAGTTTTCCTATCGGACCTATAGTACTCTCCCACTATGAGCTCCAATACCGTGCGTTTGGCCGTCATCGACGACCATATGATCATCAGGCGTGGTTTCGCCGAACTGGTGAATGAACGGCCGCCCTGGCAGGTGGTCGTCGAAGCAAGCAATGGCCTGGAATACGAGCAGCTGGCAGGGGCGCAACTCCCCATCCATGTGGCCCTCGTGGACCTGTTCATGCCCGAGCGGAACGGCTTCGACACCATTCGATGGATCCGCACCCACCAGCCCGACACGCTACCCATCGCGCTCACCTACGACCCGACGGAACTTTCCGTGCGCAGGGCGGTAGTGGCTGGGGCCCGAGGTGTACTCCCCAAGACCATCGAACCGGATGCGTTGTTCGCGGCTATCGAGGAGGTACTTCGGACGGGTTATCACTACAACGAGCTCGTCAGCGAAGAGCTGCGCACCCACCTGATGGCCAACCCGCACGAACTCGTTCATCCGAAGCTGGCGAACCTGTCGGTGCTCGAGCTGGAGTTCCTCCTCCACTATGGCAACCCTGAACGGGGCGAGGTGTCCCAGATCGCTCAGCGCATGGGCATGAGTAGCGCTTCCGTGGAGGACCTACGTCAACGGATCGCCTCCGAACTGGGTGTGCAGACCAAGGCCCAAGCGGCCATGCTCCTGGAGTTGTTGGGCCAGCGCTGAACGCAACGCGGGGGGCGGGCCGATGGCCCGCCCCCCGCGCTCGATGCCGTTCCCGATCAGAACACCATCGGTGCCTGGCGGCGAGCCGGTACGAGCTTCTTGGTGTGCGCCACGGCCACACAGCCGCCGCCTTGCTCGAAGCCCAGCGTTCCAACCGGTCCCGCGAAGGCCTGGCCACCCATGTGCCGTTCCAGTTCGAGCACCACGGCGAAGCTGATTGTACGGTCCTGTTCGGCCATCGGACCATCCTGGGCGAAGTGCGTATCCACCATCACCTCCTTGGTCTGGTAGCCGGTACGCTCGAACCGCAAGGTGGCTTCCGTACCCACGGGCAGTTCCACTGTGAAGCGGCCTGTACGGGAGACATGCGCCAGTTCAATAGCCCCATCCACCTCCACTTCCACCAACACCTCCTCCATACGAAGGTCATCCACATGCAACCAACCGGTGAGCTTCACCGCTTCCGAGGAGGAACGGTCCATGCGCAACCCGGAGGCCTTGAGCACACCGGTGCCGATGAACAGGATGGCCAGTAGGGCCGCGTTGCGCTTGAGGGAGGAGGAGGTGATCATGGCGGTGTGGGTATAGCGGGTTGTGGTAATGGATACGGCACTGCCGCACCGGGGTTCCGTGCCAAAGCCCCACTTTCGACGGAGCGGGTGGCAAGCGTCGATGAACGCCGAAGTCCATAGCCGAACGCGTGACGCATGCGGCTTCTTCCGGAACCGCCTGCATATCCACCAAGGGCCGGCAGCACATCATCGGACACCCTTGGGCGCTTCGGATAGGATGAATACCATTCCAGCATGGTGCCCCGTCAAAGGCGAGCGACCGAAGACCTTCCTCCTCATTACCTTCCTGCCGCCATTCCGCCCGGACCATGCCTGCCCTCACCGCTGCCGACATCGCTTGGCACATGCGCCAATACGCTGCGGGCCTGCGCCATGAGTGGATCACGCCCAATGCGCTGCTCTATGCCTGGGAAAGCGACCTGCTGACCGTAACACCGCAAGGGCACGTGGTGGAGGTGGAGATCAAGATCAGCCGGAGCGACCTCGCCCACGACCTGCTGAAGCCCAAGCACGGTCAGGGCATGTTGATGAACGGCAGTTTCCAGACCAAGACCAATGGCGCCGGCCCCACCACTGCGGAAGCCTTGGAAATGGCCCGCCAACGTGCTGGTGCCACCCGTTGCCGACGGCCCAACTACTTCTGCTTCGCCATGCCCTGTGCCGTATACCGTGGCCTGCGAACGGTCCGGATCCCACCCTATGCCGGCGTATACACCGTGGATGAACAAGGACGCGTCTTCGAGGAGCGACGACCGATCCAGCTGCACACCGAACGGATCGCAACCCAGGACCTACTGGCCTTGGCGCGTAAGATGCACCACCGCTATTGGGACCAGGTGAGGCGGGCCCGGCCGGAGGAAGAGGTTCGTCCACTGGATCCGACAGAGGATACGCGCGGTGCGGACTGAACGCTGACCGTACCGCACGTGGAACTGTGAAGCTGTACCTTCGGAATAAGCACCCGACCCATGCGCACCACCCTCACCCTGCTCCTCGTCTGTTGTTTTTCGGTCGCACGAGGCCAGAACACCTGTGCCACTGCCTTGGCCATCACACCCGGTCTGCATGTGGTGGATACCGTGGATGGCACCCAAGTACCGCCCAACTGCCTGACCGCAGGAGTGAACACGTCACATGGCGAATGGTACCGATACACCCCCAGCGCGGATGGCGGCCTCTTCATCAGCTCCGACCTGAGCGTGAACAGTGGGGACGACACGCGTTTGCACATCTACACCGGCGGCTGCGGTGCCCTGTTGTGTGTGGGTGGTGACGACGACAGCGGGACGGGCAATCTCTCGCGCACCATCATCAATGTGAGCGCTGGCACCACCTACCACTTCGCGTGGGATGACTACTGGAACGCGAACAGCTTCACCTTCCGCCTTGCCGACACCACGGGCTTCCTCTCGGCCGTGTCCTTCAACACGGTGCAGGTGAACCCGCTGGGCGGGATCGTGCGCGGCGTGGTGGACATGAACAACGACGGCTTGGACGACATCGTGGCGGTGCAGAGCAATACCAGCCTGGGCATCACCCTCAGTACCACGGTCCATCACCAACTGCCCGGCGGCGGGTTCCAGGCCCAGACCTACGCCCACGACAGCATCCCCAATCGTCCTTCGTGGAGTTTCTGTGCCGGCGACCTCGATGGCAATGGGTACAACGACATGCTGTTCGCCGGGGGTTCGGCGGTTTCGCTGGTTTTCGCCGACGACCAAGGCACGGGGTTCCCGCGCGACACCACCTATGCCCAGTACGTGTTCTGCCAGCGCAGCAACATGGTGGACATCAACAACGATGGTGCGCTCGATGCCTTCAGCTGCCACGATGTGGACCCCAACGTGTACTTCCTGAACGAGGGCGATGGCACCCTGTCCTTCCATCAAGGTGGGCTGGGCGATACCCCCAATGGCGGCAACTACGGCTCCATCTGGACCGACTATGACAACGATGGCGATGTGGACCTGTACCTCAGCAAGTGTCGCGGTAATGATCCCGCGAGCATCAACCAGATGCACCGCAACAACGGCGACGGCACCTTCACGGAAGTGGGTGCAACCATCGGGTTGGACCAATACCAGCAGAACTGGAGCACGGCCATCGGTGATCTGGACAACGACGGGGACATGGACGCGTTGGTGGGGGCCAGCAGCTTCTACACCGGTGGGCATGAGCTGCGGCGCAACGATGGCGGTGTCTTCACCGATGTCACCGCCGGATCCGGCTGGGCGGACTTCGCAGGCACCTCCATCCAGCACGTCACGCACGACTTCGACAACGATGGTTGGCTGGACATCATGGGCGGTGGTGGTACCATCCTGATGAACAACGGCGACATGACCTTCACCTCCAATCCCGTGGGTTTCGAGGTGGGCGCGGTAGGCGATGTGAACAACGATGGCTTCCTGGACATGCTGCGGGACAATGCACTGCGCTTGAACGCAGGCAACGACAACCATTGGATCCGGGTGCAACCCGTGGGCACGGTGAGCAACCGCAACGCCATCGGTGCACGGGTCACCATCACCACGGCAGCGGGCAGTCAGGTACGTGAGATCCGCAGCGGCGATGGATTCACCTTCATGAGCACACTGGCCGCGCACTTCGGCATCGGCCAGGAGACCGCCATCGAGGAAGTGATCGTGCGCTTCCCCTCAGGTATTGTGAACACTGTGAGCAACCCGCCCATCGACGGGACCCTCACCATCGTGGAGGAGGTCTCCACCGCAGTATCGATGAACACGGCACCGGCACTCCGCGTGCATCCTGTCCCTACCAGCGGACTGTTGCAGGTGACCGGTATTCGCGATCGAGCAACAGCCACCGTGCATGACATGCAGGGACGGGTGCTTCACCACGCGCAGGTGGTGGATGCCGTGTTGGATATGAGCGCGCTGGCGCCGGGCAGCTACCTCCTCCAAGTGGCCGATGCGGACGGCGTGCGGCAGGTGCGGTTCGTTCGGGAGTGAGGCCCGATCGCGCGTTGGGGCCATCCGAAGGTCCATCAGGATAACGATCTCGAAGGAGTCACCGTACATGTGCGTGGATACACCGTTCACTCAACGCACGAGCAAGAAGGACCACGAGCTACCCAACGCGCTGAGGACGTACGCACCCGGAGACCATGACCCGGTCGGAAGGGTATGCTCCTGTGTACGTGCCATGCTCCTGCCCGATGCATCGCGCACTTCCACCCACGTCCCGGTGGTCAACCCTTCGATGCGCATCCACGCTGCACCACCGTCGAACGCCAGACGCGGAGGGGCCATACCTGTGACCTCCTCCACACCGATGCCGTTCGTGCCTTGCCCGATGGTAACGGCCACATAGGCTTCCACCGGTGCATCGCCTTCCACCGAGCCGGCCACACTCCCGGTGCAGGACCCTTGCACGGAACTCGGCAGACCCTGCCATAAGCTGCCATCCCAGTAGGCTACAGCGATACCCGAACAACCAGCGAGGCCGCTCGCCGAAGCATCCTCCCAGAACAGTTGCACACGGGCATCATCGGTGCTACCGGTGCGCGTCAACGTCCAGTGTTCCACCGAACTGACAGAAACAAGGTCCGCGCTTAGCGAGACCGTGTTGCCATAGGGTTGTGGGAAGTACTCGGCCGTGAATTCCGTGTCCGCGTCATTGATGTCCTGGATGCCCAAACGACGCCACGATCCATTCTTGCCCACCGGGAACACGAAGGCCTCACCACCGATCTTCCTCATGGGGCCGTTCACGTGGCTTGTGATGGAACCCGGTGTGGACGTGGCACCCTCGAGCAGCACCAACAGGTCGTTGGATTGGGTGTGCACCAGGCCTTGTTCCAGGGACAACGGACCGGCCACCGTACACGTGCCCACCACTTGAACGCCACTGCTGGGGGTGGCCACACGCATCCCATGGAAGTTGCCGCCGCTGACAATGCTCGGTCCTTGGCCGATGAAGGCCACGGTATTCCCATCGGGATCGAAGGAACCCAGGTCGATCCAGGCCGCTGCCACAAGGATCTCCTGTGGATCGGTATGCTGGAGGTTCGCACCTGAAGAGATGGTGACCGAGTGGAACCGGTAGGTACCCGAGCCGCGCAATTCCGCTTGCTGATCGATGTACACATCGCCCGGGTCGGACCAGAGGACTCCTTCATTGCGGATCTCCAGGTTCGCATCGAAGTGCAACGCTCCGCCCGTGATGCGGATGCTGTCCGTACCATTCGCCAGTTCGACCATTCCTCCTTGTGTCGTCAGGGTTCCACCGCTGAGGCCGATGTACAGGTCCATGGTGCTACCCGCATCACCAACGATGTCGCCGCGGACAACGACCGTACCATCCTCCACCAACAGGCGGCCACTCCCACTGCCCGGCGACTCGCCGGTCCACAGCGCATCGCCGTTCACGGTCAAGGTCCCACCGGTGATGCGGTAATTGGGACGATGGTCCCCCACCTCGCATTCGAATCCGAGTTCACCCAGAATGGTCACGGTGCCTCCCACCTGGCTGAAGGTGCTGGGGCGGGTCAAGCTGCCATCGGCCACGGCCAGCACGCTCGTCACGGACAGGGATCCATTCGCAATGGAGAACAAGCCGCCCAGGCCCACGATCAACCGATCGGTGGTCAATGCACCGTTGGTCTGTTCCACTTCACCTTCGCCTTCGACCACGAACCGATCGGCCACTGATAGGCCTGCGGCAATGGTGAGGTGGCCATCCTCCACGAACAAGCGGTCCGGAGTGAACACGGACGTCGCGTTGATCGACGGATCGGCCATGACCCCGGTGTAATTGGCGCTATCGATCGTGATGTTCTCGCCATCCAGCGGCCAATCGCTCCAATTGCCGGGGTTGTTCCAATCGCTGTTGAGCGCGCCCGTCCAGTCCTGGGCGCTGGCGGTTGTGGCGATGAGCAGCACGGTGGAAAGTGTAAGAGTTAGACGCATGGGTAGGCTTAGTGTTGGATGACGAAACGTACCACTTCTGCCTGATCGGCGTGCAACAGGTACGTGCCGTTCGGCAAGGTGGACACATCCACCGTGTGCATCAGTGGCTCGATCAGCCCGTTCGCAATGGTGCGGCCGGACAGGTCCATGATCCGATATGGCAGTGGTGTGCCATGTGCGGTGTATACCGTCAGTCGATCGTTGGCCGGTATCGGGTAGGCGTTCAGTGGGATGGTCACAGGATGTTCCGATGCGCCGGTCGTAAGCTCGTCGATGTATCGGGTGACCGTCATGCTCCCCTGTCCCAACACATACAGGGCGCTATCCTTGCCGAGCACGCAGGCCACACCGTTGTAGCCGTAATACGGGTCGGTGTGCGCCCATTGCTGCACCCCATTGCGGTACTTCAGGGTCACGTACTGCTGGAACTGACCTTGGAACAAGGGACCACCCTTACCGGTCACGTACACGTCGCCGTCCTCACGCACGGCCAGCCAACCGGGTATTTCATCGTTGGATGGCATGGCATCGTAGCTCGCATTCCAGAGCAATGTGCCATCGAGGTCCGTTTGGAACGTGGTCCAATTCATATACCCGCCCGCCGGTGGGATCGTCCAACCCGTGACCGTGATCCGTCCATTCACCAGGGCCATGCGCACCGGTTGGTCCGTCCCATTGAAGTCGTAAACATGCTGGGTCAATG
Source organism: Flavobacteriales bacterium (assembly GCA_016718655.1). Classification (GTDB taxonomy): domain Bacteria; phylum Bacteroidota; class Bacteroidia; order Flavobacteriales_F; family PHOS-HE28; genus PHOS-HE28. The sequence continues at coordinate 189,110 of JADKCV010000005.1, forward strand.
AATCACCATCCGCACCGAAGGTCTTGAGGATGACATCCCGATCGCCGAGGGGCTGCGCGAGGTCCTGATACGAGGTCAATACATACGTGACAAGCGCGTCATCCACTTCCACATCATGTGCTGAATAGCCCCGCACCAAACGGCTCCAAAGAAGGTCGCCTGCTGTATCCCACATCGCCACCGCACCGTGGACCGCGCCGACCCCGGTGCCCGCAAGCACGATGCGATCCTCCTTCAGCCGCATGGCGTTCATCGTGACCCCTATCGGTTCCGCTTCCATCGTATGGAAGACCTCCACCCCGTTGGCGTCGTATTTGATCAGGTGGAATCCCGCGGGTTGCAAACCGGCCGCACCCACGTACAGGTTGTCGTCGCTGTCCACCACACAACGCACCTGAACGCCGAAGATGAACGTGGGACCCAATGTCCTGCGCCACAACAGGGTTCCCGCAGGGTCGTACTTCAGCACGATCACGGAATCCGGGAAGATGTTGCTGGTACCGGTGTAGCTGTAGCCGGTCACGTAGATCTGGTTGGTGACCGAGGTCGTCACCCAAGTGGGCTGTTCCCAGTAGGCGTTGACACCGGTGCCATCGACCTGCTCCCAGAGCAGCACGCCTTCCTTGTTATACTTCTGTGTGAAGAGGTTCGCAGCGCCGACAAAACTGGAGCGCGTGCCGACGACCACCACGTTGTCCGACGTGTCCCGCGCGGCCATCACTCCGTTCTTGTACGTGTCCGCCGCGGCGTGTGACCAGTCGATGGTGTACTGGGCGTGCGATGCCGATGCGAGCAAACCGATCAGTAGGTGATATATGCGTGGCATTTGGATCAATGTTGGATGATGAAGCGTTGCGTAAGGTCCACCCACTTGGCGAAGTAGATGCCTTCACTCCATGCGCTCACGTCGATCGTGTTTGTGCGGGCGGTGGTGATCCGCTGCCCCAGCGCATCGAAGACCTCCACCACTGCGTTGTTTCCTGTGCCACGGAATGTGACCACATCGTTCGCCGGATTCGGGTACACCCCGAAAGGCTCATCGATCATTGAGCTTTCGGAGGTGCCGAGCGCTAGCCCGCTGATGTCGTAACACGCGAAGAAGGGATCGCTGCCTTGCTCCGCGGCCACGTTGTACACACCCGGACCCAGGTCAAGATCTGCTGTCCCGGTGAATACGCCAGCCATGCAGAGCTCGCTTGACCTGGGGAACAGCTGTTTAGGACCATCAACACCGGGGCCACCGAATGTGCCGCTCCACAGGTATTGGCCAGCCGCATCGAAGGAGGCCACGAATCCGTCCTTCGTCCACATGGGTCCATTGGCAGTGACCTGCACCGATGGGCCCGCGCTGTTCAGCTCGGCTGTGTTGATGAAGGTGGAGCCGATGTACACGCGGTCCAATTCATCCACGGCGCAATACGCGTTGAAGATGTCGTCATCGTTGGGCGAACCGAACTGCTTCTCCCAGAACAATGATCCATCCGCGCTGGCGAGCTTCAGGAGGAAGGCATCGGTTCCGGCACCGCCATAAGGCACCAACGACAATGGACTGCCGCCAACGGTGGTCGGATAGTTGCTCACGAAATACCCGGCGAGGTAGGCGTTTCCCTGGGAGTCCACCGACACATCAGTGGCCCCTTCGTTCTGGATGAAACCGGCACCGTTCCCGCCGAAGAAGAACTGGCACCAGACCAGGTTTCCGTTCGCATCGAACTTGCTGGCGAAGGCATCCTGCAAGGTGCCGATGGGATGATAGGGCAATACTTGCCCGATACCCGGATCATGATCCGCCAGGGAGGCGGTATCCGGCCAGCCGAAGGAGGTGCCAGCCAGGTAGAAGAACTCGTTCACCCCATCGTCCCACCGGGTCACCTTGCGCAAACTCGAGGTGCCCCACGGCCTGTGCCGCTGGAACACACCGCTACTGTCCAGGCGGGCATAGATGAAATTCGTCTTGCCCTGCCCCGGAACGGGCGGGGGCGGTATCACGGCCAGCCCGGGGCCCGGGTCGTAATCGATCACGTCGCCCATGCTGCTCAGCATCTCACCGAACAGGAAGAGGTCGTGGCTCAATGGACTGTAGATCACTTGCACCGTTCCGATCTGGCTGAGCGTCCCGTTCCCGATGCGCTGGTGCCAGAGCAGATCGCCCGTTGCGCTGTATTTGCCGTACCAGCCAGTGGCGGAATAAGTGAAGAACGGAACTTCGTTGCTGCAGTCGCAGATCACGTTGGCCACGTCGGGGCCGGGGTCCACATCCGCCGTGCCGCTGGCCGTCCCGCTCACATAGAACTCTCCGTCCTCGGTGAACGAGAGGTTGCCGATGGAGACCTTGATGGTGCTGGTGAGCTGCTTGTGCCACAGGTAGGCGCCGGCCGCATCGTAGGCCACGATGGCGCCTTCTTCAGAGCCGGTGATGGTCTCCAGCCACACCGCACCTGGCCCGGGGTCCACATCAATGCTGTCCCACACTTGCACGGTGGCCAGGTAGCCACCCAACGGCGAAGGGTGGATGTCGAAAATGCTGTACGCGTGGGTGGGGTAATGGTGCAGGGTGGTGAGCGTCTGGGCACGCAGGGCAACAGGGGCGATCGCGCTGAACGAGGCAACCATGATGAGTTGTACCCAAGTGCGGGATGGCCGACCGACCCACGAGGTGCCCTTTTGAACAGCGGCACGGAGATATTCGAGAAGCGCTATGCTGAGGCGCATAGGGGTACGTGGCCCTTCTTGTCGTACTGGTTCCAACATGATGCGGATGCACGCCATGATGCGTTGCCCCGGTGAAGGTTGGCGTCCTTGAACCGCGCACAGCCGCCATCCTGATGAAGCGGGCAGAATGGCTGACGAAGCGGACCGCCCACACCATCCATCACTCAAGCCCACCCTCCGCCTCCTCACCCGAACATGCTCCGCATCTCCCGCGCACTGACCACCGCACTGATCGCTCTGTTCACCGACGCGCAACGCTTCTACGCCCAATCCACCGCTGCTCCGCTCCTACCCCGCCCCTTGGACCTCGCACTGCGCGGCGGCGAGCAACACTAATCCGTGTCAACACCTTCAGCGTGGTCTGGTGGTACTGCGGACGGAGGGTGGAACGGGAACGCGGGTGCTGTTGCCGTTGCTGGTGAGCATCGTGCGCTAAGGCCCCTCAGCGAAGCACCACCGGCACACTACGTCGTTGCCCATCGGCCACCAAGCTGAGCAGGTAACCACCAGCGGCCACGCCGTTCAAGTCCACCGCCAACTCGGCACCGCTCATGGGAAGCTCGCACACCTGTTGGCCTCGTGCATCGGTTACGAGCACCTGTCCCGACACGGGCTGCGCCGTGCGCAACCACACACGCCGGCCGTCCACGTGCAGCTGCACAGCAGGAAGTGCCGTTCCTGCTTCAGCGATACCGATGGCATCGACACCGAGTTTCACCAGCCACAGGTCCTGTAGGCCGTTGTTGCTACCCACATCGCCGTCGTTCGAATAGGAGTGACCACCGAGCAGGTATCCTCCATCGGGTGTCGACAACACACAGCGCCCCTGGTCATCGGCACTGCCACCATACACGGACTCCCACTGCACCGTGCCGTCCTCGTCCACGCGCTGCACCCACAGGTCCAACTGCGGGCTGTCCGCATCGGTGCCCACGCCCACATAACCACCGCCCGGTGCCGGACACAGGTCGATCAGCACGTTGGCCCGCGCATCGCCGTACGAGCGCTCCCACTGCAGCACACCCGTAGCGTCCAGGGCCACCATCCAGCCATCGCCCATGCCACCGTGCTCCGTCACATCCCCGTCCGGCGAATAGGTGACACCGCCCACCACACAACCGCCACCCGCGCGCAAGGCGATCGACGTGGCCAGATCGACCGAGCTACCGCCCAGGCTGCGTTGCCACAGCAGCTCGCCCGCAGCGCTCAAGCGGAGCACACCGAAGTCCTCCTCCCCCGCACTGCCACCCAGGTCGCCATCCACACTGCGTGTGCTACCGGCCACGTAACAGCCACCGTCGGGCGCCACCACCACGGCCCAAGCCTCGTCGTTCAAGGCGCCACCATAGGTGTGTTGCCATACGATGTCACCCGCGGCATCCAGGCGCAGCACCCAATAATCCTGCACGCCGGCCGTGGGCTCCACCGCCCCATCCGTGGAGTTGCTGTGGCCCACCAGCACACATCCGCCGTCCGCCGTGGCCGCCATGTCCCACGCCTCGTCCGTGCCGCTGCCGCCATAGCAGCGCTGCCCCAGCAGCACACCGTCCACATCCAGCTCCAACACCCACACGTCACCACCGCCGAGGGCACCGCTCACATCCCCATCCACCGAGCTGGTATGGCCCGCTACGCGGTAACCGCCCGCAGCACTGCCCACCACGGCCATGGCCTTGTCCGCATCGCTGCCACCATAGGTACGTTCCCACTGCACGGTGCCTTGGGCATCCACCTTCCATACGCGCACGTCCCAGTCGCCGACCAGGATGGGGCCCACGCTGTCCGTCACGAACACGCTTCCCGCCACTACGTAGCCTCCATCGCCCGTGGCCCATAGGCCTTCCACCTGCTCGGTGTAGGGATCGCCGTAGCTCAGCTGCCAAGCGACCGGTGGACCTTGTTGTGCCGCGAGCTGCAGCGCTGCGAACAACACACAACCCGATATGCCGCACGTGCGGAGTTGCAGTTGGACCATGGCTCCAAGATACATCGGGCCACAAGCGCGCGGATCGCGTACGCTGCCTCCACCAGGGTGCACGCTGTGTCCAAGTGCGCGGAACTCCTTACTCTTGGGTGATCATTGCCATGGACGCTGCTCTCCCCATCGCCCTCGTAGAGGACCATGCCCTGGTGCGGGCGGCGCTGGCCACCATGGTGGAAGGGCTCGGTGGCTACCAGGTAGCGGTGCAGGCCGGCAACGGCGCCGAGTATGTGCAAGCCATCACCGGTGGCGCCTCCGTGGCCGTGGCCATCGTGGACCTGCACATGCCCGTGATGGACGGCTACGCCACCCTCGCGTGGATCCGCGAACACCAACCGAGGACGCGTGCGTTGGCCCTCAGCTTCGATGTGGACGCCACCACCGTGGCCCGGAGCCTCAAGGCCGGCGCCTGCGGATTCCTGCCAAAGACCGCACCCAAGGAGGAGTTCCAGTTCGCCCTACGGCATGTGGCGCAGCATGGGCGCTACACCCACACCGGACCGGTGGCAACCGACCCCGCTGCGGCCCGCATCGCCCTGATGGAGGAACGCGACCACGCGCTCGAACTGCTGAGTCCCCGCGAACTGGATTTCATCCGCCTGGTCTGCGACCCTGTCGAACCCACCTACGAACAGATCGCCAAGCGCATGGGCGTCTCGCTCAACACCATCCACGGCTACCGCGAGTCCATCTTCCGCAAGCTCCCGATCAAGAGCAAGACCGGCCTGGTGATCATGGCCCACCGCTGGGGACTGGTGTGAGAGCCTGTTCGGGATCTCTTGAACGAATGGATCCGAGGCTATTCTTCGTTCAGGCGCAGCCGGAAGCTCATCGCGTAGCGGTGCCTACGGGATCATCTTCCGGCGAAGCATGGGCGGAAAAGGGACCGGAGGACGCGTTCGCAGCGTTCCCGAACAGGCTCCAAGGGGGGTTGTAAATGACCCCCCTGCGGGCTTGGACCCCATGGTCCAGCACGGCACTTTTACCGCGCCTTCAGCGCCATCGTCCCAACCCCGGTCCTGGAGGTCGCCTGTGCGTGACGCTCCGCGCCATTCCACACAGGCCGTGCGAAAAAACATCCCTACGAACCACACCACACGCCCCATGTCCAGCGCGAAGCCCGACCGCTCCCAGGCGAAGCCACCCTCCAAACGCAGGTTGCGCGGCTATGCCTTCGACCCCAGCCTTAGCGTGGATCCCAACACGCGCGGCATCAACCACGTGACCTACGCCGTGCGCTGGGAGGAGCTGCGTCCGGGACCGGTGGGCGAGTACCTCGAGGTGATGGACCACGACCCGCTGTCCGGGCGGTTCTATGAACCGGTGGACCTGGGCCAGCCCGCACTGCTCGCCACCGATGGCCTTCCGCCCTCGGGCACCGACCCGCAGTTCCACCAACAGATGGTGTATGCCGTGGCCATGACCACCATCGAGAACTTCGAGAAAGCGCTCGGGCGTCGCGTACTGTGGGCGCCGCACGAAACAGGAGGTGCGCACCAATTCGTGCAACGCCTGCGCATCCATCCGCACGCGGTGCGCGCTGCCAACGCCTACTACAGCCCTTCCATGAAGGCCTTGCTATTCGGGTATTTCCGCGCGGACGAGAGCAGCGGCAGCCATCCCCCCGGCGCGATCGTGTTCAACTGCCTGAGCCACGATGTGATCGCGCACGAGACCACCCATGCCTTGCTGGATGGCATGCACCGGCGCTACCTGGAGCCCACTCATCCGGACGTGCTCGCCTTCCACGAAGCCTTCGCCGATGTGGTGGCCCTGTTCCAACGGTTCGCCAATGCCGCGGTGTTGCGCCACACCATCGCCCGCACCCGGGGTTTCTTCCGCCAGGAGAACCTGTTGGCCGAACTGGCCCAGGAGTTCGGCCGCGCCGTGGGGCGCGAAGGTGCATTGCGCAGCGCGGTGGGCAGCAAGCCGGACCCCTTGGCCCTGGAGGACCACCTGGAACCGCATGGCCGCGGGGCCATCCTGGTGGCCGCCATCTTCGAGGCCTTCAACACCGTGTACGACACCCGCGCCGAACGGCTGATGCGCTTGGCCACCGGCGGCAGTGGAATCCTCGCACCGGGCGCGCTGCCGGAGATCCTCATCGATCACCTGGCCGAGGAAGCGGCCAAGACCGCCAAGCAGTTCCTCTCCATCTGCATCCGCGCGCTCGACTATTGCCCACCCGTGGCCATCACCTTCGGCGATTACCTGCGTGCGCTGATCACCGCCGACCGCGACATGGTGCCCGAGGATGAACTGGGCTATCGCGTGGCCATCATCCATGCGTTCCGCAGCTGGGGCATCTTCGCCAACGGGGTCACCGACCTTGCCGAGGAAAGCATCGCCTGGCCAACGGCAGCGCCCGCTGGTGCCTACAATGCGGCTTGGATGCGCGAACGTTTGCTGCACACCCCCGACTGGTTCCGCTACGAAACGGACCGGAAGGACATCTTCGGAAAGAGCCAAGGTGCTGCTGCCCATTTCCACGACGACCTCCTGTTCCATGTGCTGGATGCCGCCATACACCAGCGCGCCGCAAAGGCCACTCCCGTCAAACGGGCCGCACGACGCAGCGCCCTACATGCCGAACTGAAGAAGAAGTTGAAGGAACAGGGGACCAAGGGCCTCGACCACACCATGGCCTTTGCCGAGTACTGCGGCATTGTGCTGGACCCCGCGAAGGCCAGTAAGCTACCGGGCCTAAAAATGGACGACGCCGGCCTGCCCTCCTTCCAGGTCCACCACTTCCGCACCGCGTTCCGCGCGCGACCCGATGGCAGCATCATGGACCAGCTCATCCTCAGCATCACCCAATCCCGGCAGGTGGAGCTACCGGACGGCCTGGGCACCTTCACCTTCCACGGTGGCGCCACGCTGATCATCGACCTCGGCACGCTGGAGATGTGCCACTGCATCCGGTTCCCCATCGACGATGAGGAGCGACTGCGTGAGCAGCGGGAGCACCTGCTCCAACGCATCGCCCAGGGGGGCGGCCGACCCTTACAGCAGGCCGAACCCTTCGCCTTCCTCCACCAACCCCACCACCACTGATATGGCCAAGCGAACCACACGCAAGCCTGCTGCACCTACGAACGTCCGCGTGCGCATGTACCGCCAAGGGCTGGGCGATTGCTTCCTGCTCCGCTTCACCTACTCCGCCGATCACGTGGTGCACGTGGTCATCGACAGCGGCCTGGTCTATGGCGCCAAGGGCGGCAAGGCCACCATGCAGGAGGTGGCCAGCGACATCGAACAGGAGACCGGTGGGCACATCGATGCGCTGGTGATCACCCATGAGCACTATGACCATGTGAGCGGATTCACACAAGCCCGCGAGATATGGGAGCGCATGGACATCGATGCGGTCTGGATGGCCTGGACCGAGGACCCTGATGACGACCTGGCCAAGGCACTGCGCAAGGACAAAGGCGCCAAAGAGCAGGCCTTCTTCGAAGGCGTAAGCGCCTACGCTTCCGACGCGCACTTCGCGCTGGACGGCAACCGCATGAACCACATCAACGGGCTCATGGGCTTCATGGGCGCCGACCTGCTCTCCGCCTCGGAAGGGGGCAAGCTCACCCGCGCCGCCATGCTAGCGCCCTTGACCGGCGCAGGCAAACGAACGCCCGACTACTTCAAACCCGGTAAGCTCATCAAGGACATCCGGGGCGTGAACACCTACGTGCTGGGGCCGCCCTACGATGAACACAAGATCAAACGGGCCAACCCCACCCAGGACGAAGCCTATGGCGGAAGTGGGAACCGCGTGGGCTTCTCGAACGATGCAAGCGGCCCCGGCAGCGGGCGACCCTTTCCCGCCGGTGTAGGCATCAACATCGGTCCACGGAGCGAGGGGTATGACCGTGCGTTCCGCACGCACTTCGGCCCCGAGCTGGAGGACCCGGCCTGGAAGCGCCTGCCCACCACCGATGCCAGCGCACTGGAAGCCCTGGCCATGGACCTGGACAATGCCACCAACAACACCAGCCTGGTGCTGGCCTTCGAACTGCCGGACCAACGGGTACTCCTCTTCGCCGCCGATGCACAGGCCGGCAATTGGGTGAGCTGGCATGAGCTGAGTTGGACCAAGGCCAGCACCGGCCATGCGCGCGTGGATGCCACCGCGCTGCTGGGGCGCACCGTGCTGTACAAAGTGGGGCACCACCTCAGCCACAACGGCACCTTGAAAGACCTGGGCCTGGAGCTGATGGACAATCCCCGGCTGATGGCGCTAGTGCCCTTGGACAAGAAACAAGCGATCGACAAGGGCTACGGACGCACCATGCCCTGGCCCCCGCTCACCAAGCGGCTGAAGGAGCGCACGCGCGGCCGCGTGTTCCTCTCCGGCCCACGCGAGAAGAACCCAACGGCCGAGGACCTCACCGAACTGAGCGCCACCGAACGCAAGGCCTTCACCGCGCACACCACCGTCACGGAGGGATACATCGACATCGAACTCTGAGCCATGCACACCATCGGCGCTTCCTTTTCCGGCGGTGGCTTCCGCGCCACGGCCTTCACCTTTGGCTGCCTGGACCTGCTGCACCATGCCCGCCTGGGTGAGCGCAGCCTCCTACAGCACGTGGCCTTCAGTTCCAGCACATCGGGCGGTAGCCTGGCCATGGCCTACCACGCCGTACGCTCGTACCGGGGCGACCCCTTCCCTGAGATCCTGGCTGGGCTTCGCACGCACATGGAGGGCGAAGCGCTACTGGCCGAGGCCATGCGCATCCTGGAGGAGGACGCAGCATGGGCGCAGCTTCCGGGCAAGAGCCGCAACCTCATCAACGCCTTCTCCATCGCGTACGACCAGCACTTGTTCAACGGTGCCACGCTCGGCCTGCTCGCGAACAAGAGCGAGCGCCCCCCGATCGACCGCTATTGCTTCAACGCCACCGAGCTCAACCACGGGCTGTCGTTCCGCTTCGACCACAACGGAGATGCCAACACGATCTCGGACGTGGGCAACAAGCGCCAGCATTTCGCGGCCGGCAGTGCGCCCCTTGCACACCAGTTGCGCATGGCGGATATCGCGGCCGCGTCAAGTTGTTTTCCCGTGGGTTTCGAACCGCTGGTCTTCCCCCACGACTTCGAGCCGGCACACGCGCCGGGCATAGGTGCCGCCTTGGTGGACGAGGACGATGTACCGCTGCCCCCCGCTGCACTCCCCTTCGGCATCGTGGACGGGGGTGCGGTGGACAACCAGGGCCTGCGCGGCCTGCAGATCGAGGCCGGACGTCGCACACAGCGCGGACTGGAACCCTTCGACCTGATGATCAGCTGCGATGTATCGAGCTTCCACATGAACGAGTATGAGGTGCCCGAACCCAAGGGAGCATGGAGCGGCGGATGGAAGGTGGGCCATGTGCTGATCGGGCTCCTGCTGGCAGCAGGGTGCATCGTGGCAGGGCTTGGTATCGCCCTGTGGCAAGGGGCTTGGGTGGCTGCCGCGGTGCTGGTGCCACCCGCAGCGCTTGTGGTGATCGGTGGCATCGCCGTGTGGCGTTCGTTCCGATCCATGGGCAGCGGATCATGGGTCCACATGGTGAAGCGTTACGCCCTACCACTGCTGGGCCACATGTCGCTACGCACGTTGCGCTACTTCGTCGTTCCGCGCCTGCGCATACTCGGCCTGTTGCTGAACAACGTGTTCATGAACGAGATCCGCCGACAGCAGTACCGCGCGTTGTATGAAGGGCAGCAGCCACGTGTACCCATCGTTGCCTGCATGGTCTATGAACTGTCCCAGAAGAACACCCGCCTGCGGATGCGCCGCATGGCCCAGCGCTTGGCGGAACTGAAGGAAGCCGTTCGCAAGGGCCAGCTCCCCGCGGACCGCATTCCACGCTGGGAGGCTGCCATAGCCGCTCTCCAGCCATCGCCCGCCATGATGCACGTGGCCGACAGCGCCGCCGAGATGCCCACCACCCTCTGGTTCGACACCGGCAATGCCCAACGCCTCGACCACCTGCTGGCCTGCGGCCGCTTCACCCTCTGCTACAACCTGCTGGTGCACCTGGCGGACGAGGAAGCGCAGGTGGACCAACTGACGGCCAACAAACAAAAGCTACGCGAACAGCTCCTGCGCTTTTGGCAGCTCTTCCTCGACCACCCCACCGCACCCCTACCCAACCCATGAACACCCTGCCCACCACCCTGCGCCGACCCACCCTGCTGGCCGCGCTCCTGCTCGCCACCCTCGCACCACCCCGCGCACTCGCGCAGACCCGCGCCGTCTTCAACCAAAGCGTCGACAAGCGCTACGCCTGGTTGGGCAACGACGCTGAGGTGGTGGACTTCGAGACCGAGATGCTCGACCTCATCAACAGCGCCACCACCAGCATCGATGTGGCCACCATGAGCTTCAGCCTCACCAACATCGCCGACGCGCTCGCCACCAAGGCAGCGGCAGGAGTGAACGTGCGCATCATCACCAACAGTGGCCACCGCGCACAGGTCGGCAGCCTTCAGGCCCTGCGCGGCCCTTGCCAGATGGCCGACAACAACCTGCCCGCCCTGCTGCACCGCATCAACTTTCAAGAGGATGCCGGCGCCGCGCCACCCGGTTACCTGAAGGACGATGGCGCCGTGTTCGGGCCCCGTGGCGGTGGTCTCTCCTACGGCTGGAGCGTGGACCAACGTACGCGCGTGGTGAGCCGAGGCCGGTATACCAACCCCTTGCTCGACGACCTTTTCAGCGCGCGCAACAATGCGGAATACCGCTGGGAGATCGCCCTACCACCCGGGCACTACTACGTGCTCGCTGTGGTGGGCGACCCCGACTTCGGTACCAAGAACCATGTGCGGGTGGAAGGGCAAGAAGTGTTGAACCGCGGTACGTTCTGGTACGAGAACTGCGGGCCTGCCGAGTTCAAGGGCAGCAATGTGGAAGGCGGAGAAAGCGACGGGAACCCGAGTGCTGCACGCATCAACGTGACCGACGGACGACTGACCGTGGTGGTGGGTGAGAACAACGCGGCCAGTACCAACTTCTCCACCCTCTGCTTCCTGGAGATCTACAAGGCGGACGATGCGCAGCCCTTGGGCGACACCAGCTACGAGGACGGCGACGACCATGAGGTGCAGGAGCGGCAGCTGCACCACAGCAAGTTCATCCTGGTGGATGCCGGCACCCCCAGCGCCGTACTGTGGAACAGTTCGGGCAACCTCACCGGCGGTGCGACAGGGTTCTCGGAGGATGCCATCATCACCCGCGAAGCCGCCATCTGCAACGCCTTCCGCGCACAGTTCGACCAGCAGTGGGGCGGCGCCAGCGGCAGCATCCCCAACCCTGCCTCCTCCAACTTCGGCACCTATAAGGCCAGCAATGCGGTGGATGTGTTCGTAGGCACACTCCCTTGGAAGCTGCGCTTCTCCCCCTCCATCACCGGCGCCGCAGGCTACGACATGGCCGATGAGGTGAACGACCATGTGAACGGCGCCACGCGCAACCTCGTGTTCTGCCTGGAGCAGTTCACCACCAGCGGTGGATCGCGCGGGTTCGATGGACCCGGCCGCACGCGCAACACCACGATCCCCGCCAAACTCGGTACGCCCGGTTTCAAGGTGCTCGGCCTAGGTGGTGGCGACGATTTCAACCCACCCCCCTGGTCCATGTTCCCCAACGCACAGGTCGGGCATTCCGAGGTGGAGTTCGATGCCACCGCCCCCTGGCCCATCCACAACAAATACCTCCTGCGCGATGCGCTGCACGACAGCCGTTCGCGCGGCGATGGACAGGTGCTCTGCGGCAGCATGAACTGGAGCCAGAGCGGCATGCACTTCAACGATGAGGCCACGCTGTTCATCGGCGACCCAGCCATCGCCAACCAGTACCTGCAACACGCCATGGCCCGGTTGCGCGAGAGCGGCATCGAACCCGATCGCCGTGTGGACCTGGTGCTGGTGCTGGACCGCAGCACGAGCATGAACCAACTGAGCGCGGACGGCAGCACCACCAAGATGGCCGCCAGCCGCACCGCCGCCAAGCTCTTCCTGGATGCGCTCATCACCGGTTCGGGGCACCGCGTGGGGCTGGTGAAGTTCGGGCGCGAGGTGGAGGCATTCGTGCCGCCGGTAACACCGCTGCCTTTCACCACCGGTGTGCAAAGCGACCACAAGGACCGCGTCGACCTCATCCAGGCCACCCTGCCCATCGGTGGTGCCACCTGTTACGGACTTGCCTTGCAGGAGGCGATGGACCAACTGGGCGCACTGCCCACGCCCAACCGCCGCGTCATCCACTTCTTCACCGATGGCAACGAGAACCAGGCGCCGATGTCCAGCACCAAATTGGCCGCGTTGCAAGGCATGGGCATCGAAGTGCACAGCACCGCCTTCGGTGGCGCCAGCGACAACCTGGACCCGCTCGAAGCCCTGGCCACGGCCACCGGCGGAAGCTTCGCACAAACCACCCTCAACACCTCGACCTCAACAAGCGCTTCGCCGAAGTGGCTCGTAACGCCATGCGCCTGGATGTGGCGCTGGACCCGCGCTACACCTTCACCAAGGGCAGCACCCAACAGGAGACCGTGGTGGTGGATGCCAGCGCCCAAAGCGTGCAGTTCATTACCAGCTGGGAGGCCCGCGCCGGTGATGCGGTACACCTCGCGGTGAACGCGCCCGATGGCAGCGCGCTGGTGGCCGGCAACCCCGGAGTGCGCGAAAGCCGTGGACCCGGCTACCGCATCCTGCACGTGGACCTCAACGTGTGGGGCGGCGCGCGCGAAGGCGATTGGACCGTGCTGTTGAGCACCGCCAAACCCAAACGCAAGTCCTTCCTCGTGGACCTGATGGTCCACACCGACAGCGACCTGGACCTGCAGTCCGAACTGTTGCCGTTGAGCGCCGAGAAAGCGCAGCTGCTGGCCCGCCTGCTCCACCAGGGCGAACCGGTGCATGGCGGCACCATCAGCGCCACCCTGCACACCCCGCTCACCACCAAGAACATCCCCGCCCGCACCGTGGAACTGCAGCTGTATGACGATGGGCAGCATGATGACGGTGCCGCCAAGGACGGCCTCTACGGCGCCATCGCACCCCTCGAAGGACCCGGCCAACATGCCTTCCACCTGGTGGCCACCGCCGAAGTGAAAGGCGGCAACGGCCCCTTGAAGGTGCGCCGCGAAACACACCTCCACCACCACCTGCCCGGCGCGGGCAGCAAGGAACCCAACCCCGAACCCACCAAGGTGAAGAAGCCGTGTTTCCTGAAGAAGGGAGCTCGGTAACGCCAACACTCGACCAACCACCAACCCACACACCCACATGCCCATCCCCTTGCACCCGCCCCGTCCCGGACGATCGGACGACCTCTATGTCCTGGACCACCCGGACAGCCCCACCGCTGCACCCGACCTGCCCACCACCGACCACGCGATGGCGCAGTTCAGGCCTTCGTTCCTGCAGCACACCTTCGCCACGGTCGCCCGCCAACGGGGATTGGACGTGCTGCACGCACAACGCCCGTGGGGCAGCATCTCGCTCCCACCCTTGCTCGCCGCCGTGGCCGCGGAACATACCGGTCCCATGGACTTCCTGGCGATGGGTACGGCGCTGGAACTGCAACTGCACACACCCACCATCGTGGCGTTGCATCCTGCGGTGAATGACCAGGTGCCTGACACCACCACGGCGGACCACCTGGCCCGGCGTGGCATGGCGCAGGCCATGACCTGCGAGGTGCGCTGGCAACTGTCCGTGAACCTCTTCCGTGCACCACGGCCCGACGCGGTCGCGTCAACCGCACGGCGTGGCGACGCAGCGCGGGGCACAGCGGCCCTCTTCGATGCGAGCGACATGCCCTTCGAACTGAGCGGTGACCTCAACGGCCCACCTCCGGTGCCCCGCGGTGACCGCACCACGTTGGGCCTAGGCACAGTACGCATGCGCATGACCCTGCACGTCGTCGACATCGGGCAGGCCCACCAGCTGTGGGTGGCCCTGGATACCGCACACATGGAAGCGTCCATCACCTCCGCCGATCCCGCCATCACCGAATTCTGCGGAAACCCCGAAGGGGCACACCTACTCACGCAGGCCATCGCCACCTGGCGCGCCGCCAATGACGTGCGCATCACCCCCGTGCTGATGATGGGGGGTGACCTCGCATCCACCCAACTCCCGCATACGGCCTGGGGACCGCTGACCGCACACGCTGCGGTGACCACGGACCAGCTTGGTAGCCTGCTCTGCCTCGGCGTTCGCGGCACGGGCCAGCCCGCCGATGGGCAACCCCGCTCCTTCCTCGGCAACAAGGAGTTCGCCTACTACCTCACCGAGCACCTCTTCTCGCCCTTGCTCCAAGCGCGTTGGCGCCTGCACGCCCCCCGGCAGACCCTGGTGCGCGATGTGGAGTTCGAGGCGCCCCTGAGCGAAGGCAGCAGTGCCACCGGCATGGCACGGGCACGCCTGAGCATCACCCTCCATCCGCAATTGGAACGCTGTGCCATCATCGTCACCGATGCCACCTCGCCGGACCGCCTGCAACTGGCCGGCACCCAGACCGTGCAACTGCTGCGTTACTGGGATCCGAACGGGGACCGGGTGGAGGACCTCGGTGAACTGGGCGAGGCCCAGGAGATGGCCATGCGCTTCGCCCTGCGCCTGTTCGACCGGCCCGCCGATGACCCCCCGCAGACCCTGGACCCCTCCGTGGCCGCGGCCATCCGGGCCACCGTCCTGCCCCTCTACCTGCCCTTCCACGGCAGCCTGCCGCTCTCCAAGCTCTCCGGCGCCACTTCCGCACCGCTGCGCGCCTTCGTGGTACGCTGGAACCTCCACCGACCCAAGCCACAGCGCCCCGCCGCTACTGCACAAGCGGATGTCGCCAACGCCATCCTGTACTAACGCCACAACGATCCAGACCCATGCCCAGCATCACCACCGCTCAACGCTTGCAACAGGCCTTGCGCGACACCGCCGGCAAATGCCCCGTGGCACCCGCCAACCACCAGCTCCTGCGCCACCAGGGCGATACCGTGTTCCGCAGTGCCGACGAGCTCCTCGGCTACCACCGCTACCGCCGCAGCGCCGGTGCCTTCAAGGCCCGTAACAAAGGCGCCTCCATCGCCTTCGAGCAGAGCGCCCTGGCACAGAGCAAGAGCGCACTGCGCAGTGCCGGTTCCCTCTCCCGCTCCGCCATGACCGTGCTGCAACAAGCCACCCACACCGGCTGGCTGCACGAGGTACACAGCAACTTCACCGCGGCCGTCGCCACCTCCGGCGAGGTGCAGGTGGCCGACCTCTGGCGCCAAGTGCGCAACGACCCCGCCTTCGCCACCCACCTGGCCCAACTGGGGCTAGGTGCCGATGTGCTCACCGCCTGCGATGAACACCTCGCCACCGCCCAGGGCAGCGTAGTGGAGCGCAACGGTGCGCTCGTCATGCGGCAGGGTAGCGCGCCTGAGATCGTGCTCGGCGGCATGCCCCAAGGCCGCCCGCGCACCGTGGTGGACCTGCTGCAACGTGGCGGTGCCGCAGCCCTCATGGACCATGTCATCGCCGGTCGTCCCGGCCCGGGGCCCACCCTCACCGTGCCAGCCGACCGCATCCCCGTGGATGCCTTCGTGGCCGCGGGCATCGCCCTGGCCAGCAAACAAGTGGCCGACCACACCCGGCGCATGGAGGACACCGGCGTGGCCACCTACGAAGGCAACGACCCCGCCACCATCCTCTTCATCATCGGCGTGGTGCTGCTCATTGCCGGTGCCATCGGTTCCTTCGCCACCTGCGACAGCGACAACACCACGCTCTACAACCCCGACCTCTGCATCGCCAGCCAGATCGCCCTGTTCCTGGGCCTGGTGCTCATGGGCGTGGGTGGTTGGGCGCTGCTCACCAACGCCGCCGCCACCGCCGGTATCGCCGGCCTCGCGTTCGGCGCGGGCTTCCCGGTGCTGCTGCTCGCCGTGCTCGGCTTCGAGGCCGCCATCGATGTGGACATCACCGTGGACGACTTCTAGCCACCCCGCCCATGCACCTGCCCCCCACTGTGCTGCGTGCCCTCCAGAAGCACTACCACCGCGACCTTCCGCGGGAGTGTTGCGGTTTCCTCCTGGGCACGCGGCACAGCGACGGGTGGTCGTACACAGCGCCTTGCCGCTGTTGAACGCCGAACCCGGCACCGGCGCCTTCGCACTCTCCGACGCCGAACTGCGGCGCGCGCACCGGCATGCCCAACATGTCGGCTTGCAACTCCTCGCCCTCTACCACAGCCACCCCAGCGGCGCAGCACACCCCAGCACCGCCGATGCCGAGGTGATGGCCCGATCGGAATGGCCTTGGCTCATCCTCACTGCTGCGGGTGCGGATGGGGCGGTGGAGGTGCGCTGGGGCGATGCAGATGCGGAGCAACATCGCGTGATGGATAAAGAACAGGTGATGCAAGGCGACCGAGTTGGCGTGGATCACTGAACGCACGATGAACTCCACGAACAGTCGTCGTCGAAAGAACTGGACCACCTGGGGATGAATACCTGATGCTCCTGTACTTCACCCCTATCCGTGGTAGCGTGTCTGGATCATTGTCAACTACCCATACGAAGCGCAAATGCATCACGAGGGCCACCTGTTCGTTGCATCAACAGGGCAAAGAACACGCTGGTAAAATGACGGAACTTTCAAAACCTACACGACTATCATGACCGCTGAAGAGATCGCATTGATGCGCGAGTTGCTGCTGAAACCTGATACGAGTTCCATACAGGCCTTATGGAATGTCGGGGCTGCATTGATCGGGCCCTGGCCGGTGGCGTCGCCACCTACTTCGTATCACGCTCCTTGCGAAAGCGTGATACCACCTTCGCATTGTATGAAGAGCTGAACGGCGAGGACATGAGCGCAGTGCGCGATGCAGCCTACCGAAGATTCATTATGCTGACCAAGGACGACATGAACGCGGCTTCGGACGACCCGACTAACAACATTGAGAACATATCCATCTGGCGTATCTACCGCTTCTATACCAAGCTGGAACTACTGCGCGAGAAAGGCGAACTCAGGAATGAACACCTATCGAGCCTATTCGGTAAACTGTACCTCTGGTGGTGGCACGTTCTACTTCAGCCGGGATACCAGAATTCCACCTGGGGCGGTATAATACCGCTTAAGAGCCTGTACGATGCCCTAAAGCAGGCCGAGGACCACGGAACCTCCGACGACTGGAAGACATGGGAAAAGCATGCTCAGGAAGAACGCACCCGTATGGAGGAGCTGCGTAAAGCGTACCACGCGGACGCGGGCAAAGTGGGTAACCTACCCCGTGAGGTCCTTGTGAGCATCAGCTTGCCAGCCCCACCAAACAAAGCCACTGCTATTGTGAAAGACCCACCAAACCCCGCGGCGGCAACTTGAAGAAATAGCGACGGCCCGCGAGTGCACTCCCCTGGGGTGACTACCGCACCAGCGTGGATGCCATCGAGGCCGCTACCGGCCTCGACCTCCTCTACCGCATCCCCGCCGCCGTGCAAGCGGAGCTGGAGGCGGGGGTGCAAATGAGGCCAACGAGGTGCCAGCGACTAACGTATTGACTTGAAACGAATATCCCTATGCCGAGAATGACATCAAGGATTCTGGTCTGGCAGGGAAGCGGAGGTGGTACTTAATGACGACAACATACAATCCAGGCTATGATCCATTGCATCTATGTCATCGGCATGCAACTCATTCATAAGCATCCAGAACATTGGTGGATCCAACTCAATAAGATCACTCCACGTCAAATTGTATTGATCCAGTGGATGAGCGGGGGCTTTCTTCGGTGATGATGCCGCTAACAAAAGGTCGCTGAACACTTTGTAGCCAACTCCGATGATAATTGCAGATCGGGCACAGTGTCTTAACGTGGCCCACTTGGGCTTCGCACGGAGCTCAACGTAAGCGTGCCCTACCTCATACACTTTGATAGCCTTCCCAGTGACAGCCAGCCAAGTCTCCAGTTCACCCATTATGCCCATAGTCGGTGTGAATCCGGAGGGGGCCAGTTCATTTCCCCACTCCCGAAGGAGCCCTGCCGAGTCAGAATGGGACGATGCTAGCCCGAACAATGAATCCAATTCGGACGTCAGACTACTGTCTACGCAACTGAACCGAGCAGCTACAATAAGCAGCTGGATGTTCTTTTCCCGCTCTTCAAGGGACCAGTTCGCTGTGGTTGGATTATCAAGCAGTGCAATACACTGCTCTGCTTTTGCTGTGATCCGATCGTATTCCACGTCTCGGGTCACGTTTTGCGGCCGGTCTGTTGAGCACGCCCCGGCGGCCAATAAGATCACCAGTTTCCAGCGCATGTTCCAAAGTGTTTTGGTGAGATGACGGGTACGCTCATCAAGTTAGGGCAGGAATGAGCACGACTACCGACCCCTTGCCACTCGCATTGCTCTCGATACACGTTCGCTTTGCTGAAATTCCGTCTCCTTGCCAGTGTAATGTAGGGGTCAAATGGCCAAGGGAAATTCAAGCCAAGACTTGAGGCGGACTTCCGGCAGAGATCACTGAACCTACAGCTACATGGTCTGCAGATAGTGGGCCGACGGAGTAGACTAGGAACGCCGGTTTGTGAATAGCACCTACGGCTTCCTACACCAATACTCCCGAACCTTGTCCGTGCCCTGGACAAATTCGCTTCGCTCCACATGGAAGTACGGCTGCACTATGCGGTGGATCTCCTCGTCCGAGTAACACATGTAGAATCGTTCACCCACCAACTTTTCACGTGCTTCTCTGGTTGTATATGGCAGGTCAGGTCTGCTCAACATGCCCTGACCGTCGCCAAGCTTCATGGTGAAGTAGAGTAAGCCATCCTTGTCCAACCGCCTGCGCGCATCCCTGAAAAAGCGTTCCATCTCACCCGATGTCAGGTGGTACAAACAGGCACGAGCCCAGATCCCATTGAACTTCTTACGGAGGTAGGCGATCTCGCGGAGGTCCAGTTGCACATAGTCCCCATCCGGGTCCTTGTCGCGTGCCACCGCCAACATCCCATTGGAAAGGTCGAAGGATAACACGGATCTGCCTTGTCCAGCCAGGTAGCGAGAGTCCTCGCCCAAGCCGCAGGCAGCAACCAGTATGTTATCGCCGCTCACCTTGGTGAGGAAAATGTCCAAAGCCGCTTTCTTGATGGCCAGTCGTTCCGGGGTGTTCACGAGATGGTAGAGTGGTGCGAAACGGTCATACGTCTCGATGGTCTTACTCACATGGCCCTTTGGGGGGCGTGCCGCTTCTCGTCGCAGAGCGCGACGCACGATTACGGAGATGCGCCGGCGGGTAAGGAACGCGAACTTGAAGCGCTGTACATGTTCGGTCCGTTGCGCATTGTGGAGGTACTCCAAGGCGTACTTGGTATGGTCGCGCTTGTGACGGATCCAATTGCTTACCTGTGCATCCCGGATCCTTCCTGCATAGAAGAATCCGAGGATCACCTGCAGTATCACATAGAGCGTACAAAGCATGAGGAAACAGAACAAGAATTTCTCCAGCAAGGGGTGTGCGTTCCATGTGCCTGAAAATCCCTTGCGGTAGACAGTCAGGCCTATCCAGAATACGGGTGCCAGGATCAAGGCCAGTAGTAACACGCCCTGTTGCAAATAGAAATCGTTCAATCCATATCCGGCTTTGTAACGTACACGAAAGAACTTCAGGATGAATGGTACTTGCATCTGGTGGTTGGCCGGTAGCAAGGACTCGCTCCGGTTGGCTAGTAGCCATGCCGCTGCTGGGTCCTGGCGGCGGTCCAGTTCGAAGTGCACTACCAAAAAGGAACCGATCCGCAAGGCTTGCAGCCACAGTGTGGCGCAAACGCGATTGGTCACCAGTACCACGAATACGATCAGTATGCTGCAGACCAGGTCTGCGGTGATCTCCGTGTCCTTGTTCAATATGGCCACGACCAAGCCACCTATGGCCGCGTATTGTGCAAGTATCCATTGACGGAAGGAACTGAAGATATCGGTCATCTCCCCCCGCAGTTGCTGGTAGACGCCATTGACGAAATCACTGTCTACTACATGCTGAGGAGGATTACTTACACCCATTGGTCCCTTAGTTTGGCATGATCAACGACTTCAAAGCACTGAGCAGAATCTTAAGGTGCAGCAAGTTGTGTATTCACCCATACAACCACCGCTGGAACCCCACGAACGTCTCCCGGATGCGTGAAACGTCACCGAGCACCTTGGTGGCATCGGGGATGGACTTGTACTTCAGTTGGAGGATGGTGGGCAGCTTCTCGGGGTGAAGTTCGAGGACGCCTTCTTTCACGTATTGGTTCAGCACGAAGTCGAGGAAGGCACGTTGGGCATCATCATAGTGGGCGAAGTGGGTGCGGGCCTGTGAGGCACGCTGGGCGCGTTGCGTGGGGTGTTGTAAGCCATGTAGGCCAGCACGTCGAACAGGTCGCTGTGCTGGGCGTCGATGATCTTTTGGAGTTCCTGGAGTTGAGGAACTGGAAAGCCTTTCTCAGCGAGTTCATCCAGCAACTTCTTGCGCGTGTCGGGCAGGCTCCAAAGGGCGCGCAGTTGGTCCTCGCTGCCAAATAGCTGGGGTAGCTCACCGTATAGGATGCGGATGAATTCCTCTGCGCTGACCGGTACACCGTCCGCGTTCCAGAACGTGGTCTTGGCGATGTGCTGGATCTGGCGCTCCTTACCATCGGCGAGCTTCACGCGGATGATCCGGCGTGGCTCGTCCTCTGGCGGTGGGTCGGCTATGATCTCCTCGGGTCCGGGCTCGGTGTAGGGCTTCTTCTCCCGTGGCTCACGCGGCGGCTCCGGGTCCATCGGTTCTCCGTCCCACTCGGGGTCCTTGAAGTGCTCGTGTGCCTTGGTTAAGTCGTAGATGGTGAAGTAGTCCTTGCCGTCGTACAGGCGCGTGCCGCGCCCCACGATCTGCTTGAACTCGATCATACTGTTCACCGGACGCATGAGCACGATGTTGCGCACGTTGCGGGCGTCCACCCCGGTGCTCAGCTTCTGGCTGGTGGTCAGGATCACGGGGCTGTTGCGCTCGTTGTCCTGGAAATCGCGCAAATGCTGTTCGCCCACCTTGCCGTCATCGGCCGTAACGCGGTGGCAGTAGTTGGCGTCGGTGCTGGTCTTGTACTGGTTCACCAGATCGCGCACGGCCAATGCGTGCGGTTGCGTGGCACAAAACACCAGCGTCTTCTGCCGCTGGTCGATCATGTCCATAAAGAGCTTCACGCGGTACTGCTCGCGCTCCTTGATTTCGATGATGCGATTGAAGTCCGCCTCGGTATAGGTGCGCCCCTGTTCCACGTCGCCCTCCACCACCTTGTCGTCGCTGGTGTAGGTGTATTCATCCAGCGTGGTGGTGATCTGCCGCACCTTGAAGGGGGTGAGGAAGCCGTCGTTGATACCTTCCTTCAGGGAGTAGATATAGACCGGGTCACCGAAGTACTTGTAGGTGTCCACGTTCTGGTCGCGCTTGGGCGTGGCGGTGAGGCCCAATTGCACCGCGGGACTGAAGTACTCCAGGATGGCGCGCCAGGTGCTCTCATCCTTCGCACCTCCCCGGTGGCACTCGTCGATCACAATGAAGTCGAAGAAGTCGGGCGGGTAATCACCGAAGTACGGCGTATCGCCTGGACCGCTCATGAAGGTCTGGAAAATGGTGAAGAAGATACTGCCGTTGGTGGGCACCTTGCCCTTCTTCTTGATGCTACCCGGATCGATGCGCACCAGGGCATCCTCCGGGAAGGCACTGAAGGCGTTGTAGGCCTGGTCCGCCAGGATGTTCCGGTCGGCAAGGAACAGGATCCGCGGACGGCGCTGGCCATCGCGCTTCACGTTCCAGCGGGCCTCGAACAGCTTCCATGCGATCTGGAAGGCGATGGCCGTTTTGCCCGTGCCGGTTGCTAGGGTCAGCAGGATGCGGTCCTTTCCCTTTGCCACGGAATCCAGCACGCGCTGGATGGCAAGGTCCTGGTAGTAGCGCGGCTGCCAGCTGCCGCTCTTATCCTCGAAGGGCACAGCACCGAAACGGTCCGACCAGTCGATCGCCGATGGGGCGGGCCGCTCTGCGATCGGGTGCAGGATGTTCCACAATTCATCGGGCGTGGGCCAGCGATCGATGGTGCCCTCACGTCCCGTGAGCATATCCACTTGGTAGATACCCCGGCCGTTGGTGCTGAAAGCATGGCGCAGTTTCAGCTTGTCCGCGTACTTCTTCGCCTGGCCGAGGCCTTCGGTATGGCCTAAGTCGCGCTTCTTGGCCTCGATCACAGCCACCATTCGGCCCTTGTACTCCAGCACGAAATCGGCCTTTTCCGGATTGCTGCGGTTTCCGCCCGCACCAAGCAAGCGACCCAGCGTAATGGGATACTCAAGTCGGATCCTACTACCCGGTACGACACTCCAACCCGCTGCCTTCAGGGCAGGGTCGATGAGCTCGAATCGGGTTTCGGCCTCGTTCATGCTTCCACAGCATTTTCCCAATTGGAGTTCCAATGACTGCCGCACCAATCCCAGCACATAGGGTAAGTCCTCCAAATTCGATAGTGCGATCTCCACATCACCATTGCCCCATCGGCCTAAGCCAGTTGTGTCCTTGCAGAGCCCTTTGGGGTCGTTAACATCAGTGAACCGCATGTTTAGCGCAAGCCGGAGGCGCTTTGCTTGTGGCACTACGTCAACAAAGTTGGTCTCTGCCTTGTAGGCAACGTAGAGCTTCAAGAACTCTTCATTGACACAGGGGTCCAAGGCAAGCACGGCCTTCCGGAATGCCTCGAACAAGGGTTGAACAGTGCTCGTGAGCAATTGGGGATGGTCCGCAATGGTGTACTCGGTGGCAGCATTGGCTTGTGGCCGATATCCAGCGAGAACTTCCGGTGGCAAGGCGGGTGCGGTCCAGATCCCGAGCGCTACATCCGCGAGCCTTCCTGCGCGGGCTTTGATCGTATCCTCGTTCCAATTCTCCAGCACGCCCACGCCTTGGTTCAGCTTCAGCGGACTTTGGCGCAAGCCTTTCTCGGGGGCATCCGGCATAGCGCGCTTGTCCACAAAGGGGCGGTCGCTATAGTCGGCGTTATAGGCAGTGAGGGTCAGGTTTCCTAAGGTGTGCAGCCATGTGGCTTGTATGCGCTGCCACTCGGGTCCAAGCGCTTCGCGCCACTTGGCTGATAGGTTTGGATTCTGCGGCAGGATATGCTCAATGGTGTATTCGTCCACCGCCACCCGCTCTCTACGGCCATGATTCTCCATACGACGAAGCCAGTAGCTGCGGCTGCGGAAATTGTAAAGGTCACGGGTGTGCAGGTCGCGGCGGAACTCTTCGTCAGTGGGGAACCTTCGATAGGAAGGCAAACTTAGGAAATGCGCTTTCACACTTTCCAGATAGCGGTCTTTCTTCAGCGCCTTGGCGAAGGTGCCGAAGGTCTTGTTCATGGAGTTGGTCGGTATCGCGCAGATGACACGTCGGAACACGTACGCTTCCACCATGCGAACACAGGCCAGCAGGTCCTCTTTGCTCAGAATGCCGGTCTTGTGGTCATGGTACAGCTCCAGCAGGAAGGGGTATGCCACGTCCACCTTCAGTTCGCGCGATCGAGGAAGGCGTTGTGCAGGTCCGCATCATGCTCCGCGCCCAGCGCCATGGCGCAGAAGTAGCGGGCATAGACCCGGATGTCCTTCACCAAGGGCTCCACACCGGCTGCGGCCGTGTTCGGTGACCGTGCATGATCTTTGAACGCCTCGTACACTTCGTCGATGCGGGGTATCGCGCCGGTCTTCACGGAGAGGTAGTGGCGCATGAAGGCATCGAAGTGCGTGCCGTACGCTTCCTGCCCGAAGTCGATCTCCATGGGCCGCCAGAACTGCTCGTACAACCGGGTCTGCAAGTCGGGCTCCAAGCCCATCAGCACGTAGTTGCGGATCAGATCAGCCTGGCTCAACTCCTTGCCGGTGGAGTTCATACTTTCAAAGATCAGCTGCGGATTGTCCTGATCGCGGTTCAGCGCGATGTCCACCACAACCAACTTGGCCAAGCCCTTGCATACAGCGAGCAGGTCGCCTTTGCGCCCTTTCAGCCATTCCGCGAACAGGCCGAAGTTCTGCGTGATCCGGAGTGATGGTTCTTGGGGTGGCTCCAATGACCCGACTAAGGCGGTCAGTGTGTCCTTGTCCGTTTGGGACAGCAACAACTTGTATTTCCGCTCCCCACGCTCCAAAGGGTTCATCAAGTAATAGCCGCGAAGCATCTCCGCAGAGAACCCTTCCATGGGCTCGTCTTCCCCAACGGCCTTGGCCAAGGCAGCCAGCAGCAAGGTGACCGTAGTTAGGCGCTGTTGCCCATCGATCACCAGCAAAGGCGATTTATGGGTGACTTGGGAAAGGCCTTGTTCGATGTAAACGATGGAACCCACGAAATGCACTGATATCCGATCATCACTTCCCGTGCGGATCACATCATCCCACAATTGCCGACATTCCTTTTCCGACCATGAATAGGTGCGCTGGTAGATAGGGATCACGAACTGTGGTGACTTCATCAGGAAGTCCAGGAACTTGGCTTCGGTCGCTTTCATGGTATCGCTCTGCTGTAGCTCAATTGCTGCGCTCTAGCACGCGCAGGCCATCCGGATCGCCATCGGCCACCAGGATGTGCAGGATGAAGGGTGGGGTGCTCATGGGTGAGTAGATATGCGATTTTTTGATTTGAAGTTGTCACCATTGAGCATTGAACTCATCCAGAACCACTTTCTGCCACGATGGCTGTTCGATCTTGGAGAACATGAAGCCCTTCTTCCCCGCGTCTTTGATGGATGCGCCGAAATGGTAGAAGTCCTTCTGATCAATGATTACAAAGCGGTCATGGAACACTATTGATGTGTGGACCTCTAGATTCTTATACTGCTGATTGAACGCCGCAATGAACTGTTGAAGGCTTGCTGATAGACTTTGGGGCGTTGTAAGAACCCGACACTTCACATTGGGCATCTTTGATGCAAGCAGTTCCAGGATGCTGCTGTCGACGTAGTTGTCCACCAGTATGATTTCGGATGTCGCCTTCGAGATGATCTTGTCGAACTTGAGTAGTGCATCGAATTGCTGGCCTTTCAGGTATACGCCTTCCTCTGTGATCTCTAGGGAAGCAATCTGTTCTACTGGTATAGTCGCAAGATATTCAATGAAGTAATCGATATCCCTTATCATGCACTGAACAGAGCGCTTATGATAGTTGATTGGCCTGTCGAATCCTTCTCCATAGTCCTGAGGTTTAAAGCTCCTCGTTGCAGGATGCTCCTCCATGACGAGCGCTGCCGCCTCCATGAATTGATCGCGCATATTATCGAAATGCCCCGATGGTATCATGCCCAGTGATTGCGCGCCTACACAACGGTGCCGAACAGCCTTGAGTCTTGCTAGTGCGCTCATGATATTGACACGAGCAGCCCATCCGGGTCGCCATCGGCCACCAGGATGTGCAGGATGAAGGGTGGGGTGCTCATGGGGGTCTGCCTATTTCACTGGGCTCGCCACGCTCCAGCGTGGCGCAGCAATGAAAGCCGGGCTGGAGCCCGGCGAGCCCAGCGGTCGGTGCCCTCGGCCACCAGGATGTGCAGGATGAAGGGTGGGGTGGTGCTCATGTGGTTGAACTACTTCGGCGGCCAATTCCCCTTTCCCCAAAGCGTGTCGTTGATCTCGTCATGAAAAGGCATGATGAAGTTTCCAGTCAACACGAGCGATTCGGTTCCGTACTTGGCATCGGTTGAGAAAAGGTTGGTTCCCCGCCATGTGTAAATGATTTCAAAGCCGCCCTTGTCATCGACACGAAAGTCCTGCACTCCCATCATGTAGAAGTCTTGGCCTACGAAACGACCATATTGAATGAACCCGCCAACTGTGGTTTCAGAATCATCCAAGCAGACCTTCCGCAAGACTCCCATAAGCTTATAGTTCGGTGGTACCAGTTCCTTGGCAATGATTGAATCTGCCTTCGCCTTTCCTGTGCCCAGCACAACGTAATCACCTTCATTGCGCAGCACTTCCTGAAAGTTGGCTTTGAAGCCATCCTTGCCGTCCAGGATCCGCATCCAGTTCACCATCAATCGTGCTTCAGCAGGACAGAATCCACCCACAAGCAGTTCTACCGAAGGGTCGTCCCAATCAAGATCACGCTTGATGCTCGAAGCGATCTCTGCAGCGACCTTTCCGATCAACTCACAAATGCCATTGAACGACAATTCGTTGTACAGCGGGAGGTATTGGAGGTTGAGCAGCTGTTCCTGTAGGGTTTTCCTTGATCAAATGCGCGGCAAGAGTATCGCCACAATAACAGATGCCGATGCGATGCTGATAAGCAGTCGATTCCACGCGTGTTTCTGAAGGAACAGTGTTGTCGATCCGAACGGGGATTGACATGACCTTTATTCCGACATCCGTGTGCTTACCCAGGCTGTTAGATATCCTAGAGTCTGAACTGAAGGAGACGAATTGCTTGTCCTTCCATGCTATGCAGAGTGTCATGTTCTTCTTCGCGTTTGCATTCTTACAACTCCCCCCTGAACGCCGCCCCCAAAACCCCCTTCTTCAAACCCGCCAACTCCAGATTGAAGGGCCAAGCTGGAGCTTGGCGAGCCCAGCGGTTGGTGCCACCGGCCACCAAGATGCGCAGGATGAGGGGCGGGGTGTTGTTCATTCTCCTTCCGGTTTCGGGGACCGCCCTTTCTTCTTGCTCTCTATAGTAGCCTTTAGCGCGGCGAGCTTGGATGGAGCAACATAAACGTATTCCAAAAGGGTAGTGACAAAGTCCTTCATTGCCTCAACCTCCTCCTTATCGATCTCATATTCACTCACATGGGCACCCTTATTTCGCAAGAAGCGTAGGGTGTGGCTCATTTCGCAAAGCGTGTATGGAATGACGCCCTTACCCGAAAGATCCTTGATCTGATCGTACATCCGTTCACCCACAGCCCCCTTGTCAATGAACAGGCGCTCTAGAACTCGCCCGACCAATACAGCAAAAGCACTCCGAGACACTCGTTCAACCTTAAGTGCTTCAGCAAACTCATGAGCAATCTGGCTTGGCACTTGTGGTTGAATCAATCTTGTTTCTGGATAGAGAAGTTGCACGTTATCAAGATCACCATCAAAATCTTCTTCATAGTGGAATAACTGGATGCCAGAGCAGGTGATACACTTAACGACCTCATAGTAGAATGAGACGGACATAGCAGAGTTTTCATCTGTCTCATCAACGTAATACCAATGAAGGTCCTCAGCACATCCAAGCACTTCACTGCGGTTCTGTTCCCACATTCTGGGCATAGGTATTTGCGCTGTTTTGTCATGGTTCTTACAACTCCCCCCTGAACGCCGCCCCCAACACCGCCTTCTTCAAACCCGCCAGCTCTGTTAGCTTCTGTTGGTAGGTGGTGTCGAGCTTCTCGGTCTCGGCCTCAAGCTCTCCCATCCTCTCGGCAATCTTCCTTTGCACAGCAACAGAGGAAGGATAGCGGAGAACAACATCCTTGAGCGAGGAGAAGGACACAACCGGCTGGGCGGCTTGGCGTGCGAATGAGCGCAGGTCGAGGTGATTCAGCAGGTAGGTGAGGAACTCATGGTCGAAGTTCTCGTGAAACTATGAGATGTTGAAGGCATTATCGGTGAGCCAGATCGGTGTCTCGATGTGGCGGACGTTTCCGCACTTTGCACCAACGCGCCCTATGACCACATTGCTTCCAGAAAGATTGTACGCATCGTGCTTTCCAGCAACACCATTGCCGCCATAGACTTCGTATGGCCCAGATTCATTCATGCTCTTCGCTGGAAGAAAGTCGCCGCTTCGGATTCTAAAACACTCACCGATTGTCTTCTCCACCCACCCATCCCCCTTCCCCTCGAACACCCCGTTCAAGTAGCTCTCGAACAGCTCCCGCGCGTTGGCCCGGTTGCGCTCCACGTGGGCCTGCGCCTCCGCCAGCGCCGCAAATGCCGCATCCAACTTCCCCACGATTCGTTCCTGTTCGGGGAGGGGTGGATTGGGAACTGGAACAGTGCCGAGGTTCTTTCGACTGATCCGATCGCGCGTTGTTCCCGAGATGAGCTTAGCGACATCCTTCAAGTACAAGTCCGACTGCGAGTAGTATTGAAAGAACTCCGGCTTCATCACCTTGTGCTTGAAGCGAATGATGGAGCAGTCAACTCCAGTGATCATCTGCTTTCCTGTATCAGGCAAGATGCATGCACGTCCCACAGGGTCCGGTAAGCGTGATACCAAACAGTCGCCTTCAAACACTTCCGTGCAATTCAATCTAGCGAACGTCGCTTTCGAAATGAAACGCGCCTTGTCCTCGCGATCCTTGAAGACACCTTCACCTATGTTCCCCGTCTGCACAAGACGGATCCCTTCCGGTGACTGGTCTTTGCTTTCGATCCAATCACCATCGGTGAAAACCTCACAGAGTTCCCCAAGCGGCTTCACCTCCCAACTCATGTCAGCAAGTGCATTATGCTTTGGAGCAAGCCGTTGGTCTTGTCATCCAATTCGCGGATCTCTTGCAGGATGGTCTTGGGATCGCGCAGCGGAGCCTCCTCGGCGCGGTTCGGGTTCTTCACGCTGAGGTCATAGGTCGTGGTGTTCACTGCGCCCACATCCACGCTCCAACTGTTCGCGCTATCGCCCTTGGTCTTCGCCAGCCGCACGAACTCCGCCATGTCGGCCTCGTTCAGCGGGTTGGTCTTGCCCATGTTGCGGCCGGGGTCCAGCTGGTAGTACCAGATGCGGCGTGTGGGGCGGCCTTTCTCGAAGAAGAGCACCACGGTCTTTACGCCCGCGCCTTGGAAGGTGCCGCCGGGCATGTCCAGGATGGTGTGCAGGTCGCAATCCTCCAGCAGCTTGCGCCGCAAACTGATGCTGGCGTTGTCCGTATTGCTGAGGAAGGT
This sequence comes from Flavobacteriales bacterium, assembly GCA_016718655.1. GTDB lineage: Bacteria > Bacteroidota > Bacteroidia > Flavobacteriales_F > PHOS-HE28 > PHOS-HE28. The sequence goes on from JADKCV010000005.1 coordinate 218,702, forward strand.
GTTCTTGATCACGATGCCCGCGCGGCCACCGGCCTTCATGCTCTTGATGAAGTGCTGCATGAAGAGGAAGGCGGTCTCCCCGGTCTTGATCGGGAAGTTCTGCTGCACCTCCGGCCGCTCCTTGCCGCCGAAGGGCGGGTTGGCCAGCACCACGTTGTACTGGTCCTTGGCTTGTATGTCGCCGAGGTTCTCCGCCAGCGTATTGGTGTGGATGATGTTGGGCGCCTCGATGCCGTGCAGGATCATGTTCATGATGCCGATGACGTAGGCCAGGCTCTTCTTCTCCTTGCCGAAGAAGGTCTTTTCCTGCAAGGTCTTGTGGTCGCTGGTGCTCTTGGCCTTCGCGCTCATGTGGTCGAAGGCCTCGCACAGGAAGCCCGCGCTGCCCACGGCACCATCGTACACGGTATCGCCGATCTGCGGGTCCACCACCTGCACAATGGCTTTGATCAGCGGGCGCGGGGTGTAGTACTCGCCGCCGTTGCGCCCGGCGTTGCCCATGTTCTTGATCTTGGCCTCGTAGAGGTGGCTCAGCTCGTGCTTCTCCTCCTGGCTGCGGAAGTGCAGGGCGTCCACATGCTCCAGCACATCGCGCAGGGTGTAGCCGCTCTGCACCCGGTTGCTGATCTCGCTGAAGATCTCGCCGATCTTGTACTCGATGGTGTTGGGCCCCGTGGCCTTCTGCTTGAAGCCCTTGAGGTAGGGGAAGAGCTGCTGGTTCACGAACTCCACGAGGTCCTTGCCGCTAAGGGCCTTGTGATGGTCCGGTTCGGCAAGCTCACCGGCCGCATTCTTCTTCTTGGGGCATGCCCACACCGGCCAGCGGTACTTCGCTTCGATGATGGGCGTGTACTTCTTGCCCTCAAGTTCAGCGGCCATCTGCTTCACGGCCTCGAGGTCGTCGAGGTACTTCAGGAAGAGGATCCAGCTGGTCTGCTCGGTGTAGTCCAGTTCGCTGGTGCAGCCGGGGTCTTTCCACAGGGCATCGTCGATGTTGCGGAAGGCGGTTTCGAAGGGGGTGCCGTTGCTCTTCTTGGCGGCGGCGCCGTTGGCTTTGGGCTTTGAGGCCTCCTGGCTTGCGGCTTCGGGGCCTTTGGCTTTAGGTGGTCGGCCTCGGCCGCGTTTGGGGGTCGGGTAAGGTATCGGTGGTGGCATGGTGGCCGGTAGGCCATTGGCCGTGCCTCCGGCAGGCAGGCTTTGTAGGCCAGTCGGCTCAGCCGCCAGTTGGCTTGAAGGCCTTTCCGCTGCGCGGCCATTTGGCTCCGCCAACCGGATACTTCCCCCCCGTCCCCGCCCGAAGGCCACCAGCCCTTGGGCATAGAGGCCTTCCTTGGCCAGGTTGTAACTCTCCTCGTCCCAGCCCAGGTGTTCGCGGGCCTTGCCGTTGCCCAGGCTACCGTGCTCGGCCAGCAGGTCCAGCAGTTGCTGTTCGTTCGCTTCGTTCGTTCGGCTCATGGTGGCGGAAGGTAGCGCGGGGCGGCTGAAAGAAGATGCGTTGGTGCGGGCCAAACTACCAGTCCGAATAATTCCGCAGTACGTGTTTTTACACGGGGCGGAAAACTTTTTTCGTGCTCAGGCGGATGCTGTCGGATAATTGGGGCAGGGGGGTCAATTGATCATACCACGAGATGGAACGCGGGTGAAGGATGATCGACGTTGTACAACCGTTCTCAACCCGTCTCCAACCGTAGCCCGTTCAGCGCAAGTCCAACAGGAATAGTAAGATCGATAGGAGTAGACCAGGTCTGTATGACCTCTCTATTCAAGCATCTCACTATTGGGACATGCGGTAACCGCTCAAACCGCGAACCAGTCCGGTTTCCGCTTTTCATTGAAAGGCCACTCGCTACTTGGGAAGGAAGCGAAGGTGCCGAACCATGTGTAGAAGGAAATGAACTCACAGCAAGGTGCGTCGCCCAGTTTATTGGTGTTCTGAAGTGGCTGGAACCGCTGGGCGACCGGCACATCCTCCAAGCGTTCGTCCTGCGCCCAATACTCAACCCCATTCAGCAATACACCAACTGCACCTTTTGCCCTCCAAAGTTCACCAGGACCTTCAACGGCATGTACGCACCCACTTGTGCGACCGTATCCCCGATCACATGAAAATAGGGGTACCCGGACCCGAGCGGTCAGTGGTGGGATGGAAGTAGTGTTGGCGATACGCACCACCAGGTGAACACGATATCATCGTGTTCCCTGTTGTAGGTCAGCTGGAAGAACTCGCGACCGGCTTCCTTTTCCTTGGTCTGTCCATGTTTGAGCAGAATTCCACCCCGCTCCCATCCGTTCCGACCGGTGGGATCGCAGCGCTCGGTATCGATCGCGAACGTGACGATGGCAGTGAAGCGGGGCGTGAACTCCAGGTTTGCTGCTGCGTGGATGTATGCATGGCGATCAGCATCTTCGGAATTGGTCCATGTGCTCCCCTTCGCCACCAATTCGGCATGGTTGCCCTGCCGAGTTGGGAAAGGCCCCCAACCGCGCCCTGCGCTGGTATTGCTCCCTTTTGTGGCCAGTCCGGCCCCGAATTCAAGCTGCCGGTCGGTGGCGTTGTAGGGCTGACCAGGGAAGTGAAGACCATTGAACTGCCATGCATGTGTAAGGCCCATCATGTAGTTGGGTCGTACATCCGTGTAGTTGGCTGCACTGTCCAAGGCATCGTCGGTGTAGTAGTTGATATGGTCACCTGTGGCGAACCTTTCCCTTCCATCGAAATCGCGGTGCGCGCTGTCATCCACCCAAGCCATTCCGTCTGCGGACAATACAAAGGGTACATAGTTCATGGTATGCCTGCGCAGCGCGGCCATGCTGGTCTTGTAGGAACTCAGCACACCGGGATAGGTCTGTTTCCAGTACTGCGCTTCCTGGGATAGCGCGAACATCCGAGCATGGAACGATCTCTCATCCCTGAACATCAATTCCACGATCCCCTCTTCACCGCTTTCCGAATAGGACTGGACGGTCCCCTTCCCACCACTGGCCTTCAACAGGATCTCACCTAGCGCGATGCCAGGGGTACCGGGATGGAATACAGGAATGATGTTGTGTGCCTGCATCAACTCTGTGAATTCCGCTGCTGCATGCAGTGCAGCGGCTTGTTGCGCAGGATCCATTTTATACCAGTTGGGCTCGGCACTATTCAATGGGTCATAAGCCTCCAAGTCGAAAAGGAACCTGCCATCCTCCGGATCGACCTTCTCCAGAAGTAACTTGAAATAGGATACGAGATCGTCCCAATGGCTCTGCAAGGTGACGTCGGTCGATACCACAAAGCCCGTGCTGGTAGGGTTTGGTTGCGTCCCGATCTTCATACCCGGCACCGTGCGTATCCCCAAGGCCCGGAATCGGTCGATGATCTCGAAGTAGGAGGCCAGTGGTTGCCCGGCAACGACCGGCAAGGTTACCGTGGGGTCCGGTTTCATCAGATAGCCGTATCCATACAAGAGCCCCCACTCACAACGCTCCTTGGCATAGGGCCCACCGGAATGCTCGTGTAAGTGCTCGTGCTCCAACTTCACGATGTCGTTGCTGTTATGGAAACGCCTGATCATGAGGGGTCGCTTTTCGTAGGCCATGGTGGTATCTGTTGGAAGGTGGATCGGGCCGGTTGGCCCACTGCATTTTCAGTGAGCCAAACTACCAGCCCGAACGGTGCCGCACTACGTGTTCTACACGGGGTGCTACCCGTGTTTTTACACGGGGTGGGGTACCCGTGTAAAAACACGTAGCGCTGTAACAAAAGATCCACTATAGCTGTGCACATCAACATACCTGAAAACCCTTGCGCTCCGCGCACCTACCGAACGGGATCAAGGTTCAAGTCACAAGACACAAGGCGTGAAAGCTCAATGGCCTGCACTGCTTGAACGACCACAAGACACTTGCGCTCCGCGCGCACCTGATGAAACTCTAGGCCGTGTAGCAAGTAGCCAGAGGCCAGTGGTTCCTAGGTTGAGCTTCGTGGTAGAACGGCGGGAGGAAGTGACAAATAACAAGGGGTCAAGTAACAAGGCTCAAAGGCTTGCATTGCCGAACGACCATAAACCACTTGCGCTCCGCGCACCTACTGAAACCTTCGGCCGTGTAGCAAGTGGCCGGAGGCCAGTGGTTCTGCGGTTGAGTTCGGTGGCCGCTGGCCGAGGACCATTAAAGCCAACGGCGGCCTTCAACCCGGAACCGGAGGCCATCCACGGAAATGGTATACGCGTTCGGACCTGTATATCGGTTCCGCACCTTGGTCGGGCGCTGGGGGGGGCCACATACTATTCGCGTAACGGTGCGTTCATAAACACATAACGCGTTCCGTGCACCCCACACCGTGCCGGAGCCCTGAGGTGGAGGTGGTGGTGGGGCAAGGGAACAGGGTGCACGGCGCACTGAACCGAACGGTCTTGAACACCGCTGCCCGCCTCCTGCCCCGTGTCGCCATCGTGGACGACCACCCGCCCATGTTGCTCGGTATCCGCGATACCCTGGAGGACAGTGGGCAATTCGCCGTGACGCTGATGGCGCGGCACGGTGCCGAGCTGGTGGAGGCGCTGGAAGGCGGCGCCGAGGTGGACCTGGTGGTGCTGGACCTGTGCATGCCGGTGATGGACGGCCTTACCACGCTGGCCTGGCTGCACGAGCACCGACCGCAGCTGGGCACCGTGGCCTACACCTTCGAGGTGAAGCCCACTACGGTACTGCGCTGCTACCGGAGCGGAGCGCGCGGCCTGCTGTGCAAGGACTGCGAGCCTGAGGTGTTGGTGGCGGCACTGAACACGGTGCTGGCCGGCGGCATCTACCACACCACGGAGAGCCAGCAGGTACTGCTGGAGAACCCCGATGGGCTGAGCCCCGAGGAACGGAAACTGCTACGGGTGCGTGCGCAGGTGACCCCGCGCCAGCTGCAGGTATTGGAGATCCTGGTGCGCGAGGACGATCCGAAGACGGAGCAGATCGCCAGGGAACTGAACTTGAGCAGCCGCACGGTGGAGGGCCACCTGAGCGAGCTGTACGACCTGTTCGGTGTGCCCGGCCGCACGTCCTTGGCGCTGGCCGCCGTGCGCGTGGGCCTAGTGCCACTGTGACCCCTGGCGTTGGTTCACCTCCGGTCCAATGCCCGATCAGCCATCACGAGCGCAAGCTTGTTCACCCGCACGGGTCGACGGAATGATGCCTTGGCTGCGCGCACCCCGGTGAAGGCAGTGTGGCAGGAGGTGATGGCACCGCGACACCCTGTGAAGGCGACGCGGCACCATCGTCTGGCTACGCGGCAACACTTCATGGTGGCGCAACACCATGTGATGGCAGCGCGATACCATGTGATGGCGACGCGACACAATGTGATGGCGACGCGACCCAATGTGATGGGAGCGTGGCAACATGTGATGACGGCGCGACACAATGTGATGGCGGCGCGACACCATGTGATGACGGCGCGACACAATGTGATGGCGGCGCGACACCATGTGATGACGGCGCGACACCATGTGATGGCGGTGCGACACCATGTGATGACGGCGTGGCAACATGTGATGGCGGCGTGATACCATGTGATGGCAGCGCAACAACATGTGATGGCAGCGCAACACCATGTAATGGCGGCGTGACACCATGTGATGGCAGCGCGACACCATGTGATGGCAGCGCGACACAATGTGAAGGCGGCGTGCCAACATGAGATGGCAGCGCGACACCATGTGATGGCGGCGCGACACCATGTGATGGCGGCGCGGCAACATGTGATGGCGGCGCGACACCATGTGATGGCAGCGCGACACCATGTGATGGCGGCGCGACACCATGTTGGCGCCGCGCACGAACCCGCTATTGGCGCGGCATACAAGCGGACCCCCGTAGGATCACGGGGGTGCCGATCGCGGAGTTCCGCACCGCTTTTCCGACACTTTTTTACGGGCCTTACGAAAAAGGGGTTGTGTCCGGAATTCCCCGGCACAGATAAAACACCACTGCCATGCAGCAGGTAACACCCAAACTGGGCCTCAACGGCCTCACCTCAACGTCCTTGGTGGAAAAAGGACGGAACCACGTGAAGGATTGCACCACCAATCCGAACGTGACACTCCCGGGCACCTTCCTGGGCGACATGACCAATGCGCTGGACGCGTTGGAACTGGCCAACATGAAGGTGCTGCAGAACGGTGGGCGGCTGGACCACCAATTGCGCAACGAGCGTCGGAAGGATGTGGAGGACTTCATCCGTCGCTTGTGTGGCATCGTGGAGGACCAGTGCTTCGGTGATCTGGACAAGATCCTGAGCACGGGTTTCGAAGTGCGTCGTTCCGCAAGCCCTGTCGGTATCGTACAGGCCCCCAAGAACCTGCGTGCCCGCCGGGGTGTGCTTGGTGGCCAAGTGGACCTGCAGTGGGACAGTGTACGCGGGCGGTTGATGTACGAAGTGTGGATGAACGATGGCGATCCGAACATCGAGGCAGGTTGGAAGCTGGTGGTGCAGACCAGTAAGAACCGCCTGGTGGTGGAGGACCTTCAAACGGACAAGCCCTACTACTTCCGGGTGAACGCCATCGGCACCGCAGGAGTGGGCCCCGCGAGCGACAGTGCACAGAGTAAGGCCGCCTGAGCACCGGGGATCCTCCTCCCCTCCTTCTTCCCTGCCCTTGCCCCGGCTCCGAAAGGACGCCGGGGTCGGGGCGTTGAGCACCAACCCCGTTCTCCGATGACCATCCATCCCCTGCTCCCCGCACACCTCACCGGCACTGCCCACGCGCTGCCCTTCGTGGACGCGGCCACACGCCGTCGCCTGCTCTGGCTGCTGCGCACGCCCTACGCCCGCTGCATCGCGGTGCGCGCCGGCGATGCCGTGGTGGCGGTGGCCGGTGCCCTGGTGCTGCCCCCGCTCGGCCATGTGTTGGTGGTGGCGGCCGCCGATCCCGCTGCGTGGCACCACGCACTGGATGCCATCCGCACCGTGCTGCTTGACAACGGATGCACCACGGTGGAGGCCACAGCGGCTGCCGATGCGGTGGCACCTTGGCACACCAACGACTTCGCGGACCTGCAGGAACTGCTGTGCCTGGCAGGCGGTGTGGCCAAGGCCGCGCAAAGCGACGCGGTGGTGCCCCTGGAGCCGCGCCACCACTTCGGACTGCTGCACCTGGACCGGCAAGTGAACGCGCCGGGCCGCCTGCCACTATTGCTGGAGCACGACTACCTAGCGCAGGTGTTGGAACGTGCGGGGGCGGTGCGGGGCGTGTTGTTCCCCCTGCTCGGCGAGGGCCTCATCATGGCCGCCGACGCGTCCTCCGGGTTGGAGCTGCAGCGCTGGCTGCTGCCCGTGCAAGCGCACGTGGTGCTGCCCGCCGCCAACACCGTGGCCGTGGAGCACCTGCAGGAACTGGGCTACCACGTGCGCAGTCGCGCGCAACGCCTGGTGTGGGGCCCACTACCCATCCTGCGGCCGGAACTGGTCTTTGCTTGGCCGTGGTGCTGAGTGCTCCGATCACCGGCTGCGCCTGGCAGCAGCAAGGACCCCGGCATGATGCCGGGGTTCTTGCGTTAATGGGGGTGCTGTCAACCTGTTCACCTCAGCGACTTCGGCTGTAAGCTCTGCTCATCGATCGTGATCCGGTTCACGTCGGTCGAAACGAACGCTGTGCTGCCGGCATCATTACCCCACTTGATCAACTGACCGCGTACCATGGTGCTGCCCGAGCGCACCAGCCAGCGCCGCATGGCGATGGCTTGATCCAAGGTTCTGAATGCGAGTGGCACGGGCTTGGCACCAGGCCCATTGGCCTCAATACCAAGAAAGTCACTGGAATTGCGGTCCACGAGGTAATACAACTTCACATCGAACTCATCCCCTGCTGACGACTTTGACCGGATCCGCCATATCCAACCCATTCGCACAGTGTAGTTCGACCCTATCATCCCCCTCGCGATCGTGCGCCCTTTGCAACCACATCGCACACAAACATCATAGGTGACCGTTCCGTTCAATTCCCACCCGTTCCAAAGGCAAGCGCAGCCGGCTCACCTAGATCCACCTTGTCCTGATCGACCGGACTCCCGTCCGGCCGGAGAGGCCGGCCACATTGAACAGCACATATTCGCCGTGTTCGTGCCTTCATGGTCACCTCCGCAACCACGTTACCGCCAAGTCCCTTCCTGGCATGCCATTCAAGTTCAACCACGCTTGGCCATTGGAAAGTGACCCGCTCACTTCAATGAACCGCTTTGCCAGGTTGGCGGACTCGGTCAACGCTGCGGTCTTATTGAAAGTCCCGACGGTCGAACCGAGTATGTCACCTGAGAGGTCTATCGTCGGTGCCACGGAAAAGGTGTTGGTGCCACTGAGTGCGATGGTTCCGAGTTCCACTGTACTGTACTGGGTGACGATCTTATCCCAGGTAAGGAATTCGTACATCGAATCATTCGTCAATGCCAATCTGATCTTCAACTCGGCGATCCGATCGGCGGGATCGGAAGAGTGATGAACGATCGAGAACACGATCTTCTTCTTGAATGTGGTCATATCCAAGATGGTCGCAGCCGAACCCCGCTTGAAGGGCAGGGCCATATGCCCCGCCAATTCCTCGGCTGACTTGGCGTGTTCCGCCATCGCTTGCACATAGGCCTGTTGCCCATCCTCGGCGAGGTTGGTGACATCCTTGGTCGAGGGTGGATCGGCGGCGAACGCAGGCATAGAGACTCACACTTTTCTGTGCTATGCTATCCTGTCCTGGTCGCTGGGAATGATTCCAGTTGAGTAAACGGCTCTTCGGATAACACGCTGTCAGCGTCAGGATCACGATCATTGGGATCGATCTTCGGGTAGTGATCATCGCTCTCATCGATGGTATGTGTTTGTCATTCATGTTCGTTACGTTGCTCACGGACCTTACGACCCGAATTTTCGATCAGCTTCTCGGATCAGCATCGTCCACATAGTCCTTCACACTCATCTTGATCATGTAATGGTCACTGAGGAAGCGGTCGTGTTGTTGCAAGTCGGAGGACCGGAGCACATACTGCCGACTATACCTGAACTCGGGTCGGCCCTTGGCGATGAATATCCGATCGAAGGGCGATTCACCGTAGTCCTTGCTCCAATAGGTGGTGCTGTCGTTGTTGTTCAGATCGATGTATCCACGCTCCACGAACGTCTCCAAAGCAGGTTCATCGTTGCGTAGGATATTCGTATCGCCCAGCATGACCAGACTGGGGTCATAGGTTCCGGCAATCGCATCGATGGCATCGCAGAGCGTGAGCGCCTCAGCGGCCCTGACCTGTCTGTTCACCGTGGCACCGCCATAGTTCGACTTCATGTGCAGAGGAACGACGGAGATGCTCCTGTTCTCGGTCTCTTTGTTCCACATCCCATTGGCATCCTTGCGCCAGGCTTCCACGGTGCTTGTGAAGGATAGCATGTGTGGTTTGCGGTCCCACAACTTCATCTCGCCCTGCTCATGCAACACATCCAACGCTCTCACACTGCCGAGGGCAAGTCGCTGCGTATTCCACATGACCGCACACAACTGGGATCCATCGCCGCTTTGTCGGTTCGGTAGGATGATGTACTTCCAAGGAGTATCCAAATGCTCCTCGAGGAGGTGACAGACCACGTCCAGGTCACTGTTCCGCTTGTCAGCGTGCGCACGGCTAGCAATAACGGGTTGATCCGGCGATAGCCGAACCTCTTCGTCGTTCGCGGTCACATAGACCTCTTGCAACGCGATGAGGTCGATACCGGCCATCTCGATGTGGTCGGTGAGCGCGTATGCACTTTGTCGCCGTTCGGCGCGGGGATGGCCACTCAGGTGTTCTATGTTCCAACTGGCGATCTGAAGGAAGCTCATGGTATTCTTGTCAGGTGGTGGTCGTAAGCGTCACGGACACGTCCAGAACAAGGAGTTCCAGAGGGTATCCTGCCCCCTCGCTCCATGGATCAGGCGTGTTTCCGTACCAAACCAAGTTTAAGCCCACCCCATTTCCAAGCATCCAAGGGGGTCATTTACAACCCCCCTCCTCACTTTTCATCCCACGTTGACATCCCGGCAAGGCTGGGGTGACTTCGGTCGGTGCGAACAGGTATACCGGATGACGCACATCCATCAGGTCGATGCCCACCTCCGCTCGTGAAGTTCATTGACCGATGTGCGGGTGCCCGCCCTCCCCCACGCCTGCACCGGATCGACGGCAGCCCGCGTTCGATCAATGAGGGGTGTGGCGCGGATGGGGCCTCGTATGTTTACGCAATGTCGTTCCGATCGCTCGTCCTGGTCCTGTTCGTGCAGTGGTGGTGGTGCTATGGCCCGGTTGCCGTCCGGCCGAGGACCCCGCGCCGCTGGCATCCAACTACGCCTTGGACAGCACCACGTTCCGCGCCGAGCTGGATGCTGCGCGCGAGGCCAACCTGAACGGGGAGTTCCTGCTGGCCGACTCCCTGGGCCGCGCGGTGATGGAAGGCGCACGGTTGCCGGAACGCGGCAAGCAATTGGTGATGGCGTACTCCGCCGTGGCACACAGCCTGCAAGGGCGCCGGCAGTTGGACAGTGCGCTCTACTACTTCGAACGCGCCGTGGAAGTGGCCAGCCGCTACCAGCAGTACAAGGACATGGCGGTGGCGTTGAACAACATGGCCACCGTGCTGCAGGACAAAGGGGACTACGAGCTGGCCTTGGTGCACCTGCTCCGTTCACGCGACCTGCGCCAACAGGCGGGGGACAGTGCCGGCATGGCGAAGAGCTGGAACAACCTGGGCATCTTGCTGATGCGCAAGAACGACACGCTCGCCGCCGACGATGCCTTCCGGAACGCGGTGGCGATCAATGAACGCACGCACGACAGTTCATCGTGGAGCAAGAGCCTCGCCAACCGCGCGGTGGTGCAGTTGGACCTGCAACACTACGACACCGCACTGGTGCTCTTGCAGCGGGCGGCAGCGGTGCGGCCCGGCGTGCAGTTCGGCCGGAGCGAGGCCTACCTGTACACCAACACGGGTCTTGCGCACGAGGGCCTGGGCCGGCTGGACGAAGCGCGTGCCGATTACGCCCGTGCCATCCGCGATGCCGCGCAAGAGGGCGATGAGGTGACCGTGGCCGGGTCGCACATGTACCTGGCGGACCTGCTGGTACGCTCGGGTGAACATGCGTTGGCGCGCATCCATCTGGACACCGCTGTGATGCTGGCCCGGCGGACCGATGCGACGGAGTACCTGAAGGACGCCTACCTGACACTGGCCGAAAGCCACGCGGCCACGGGTGATCACGAGAGCGCCTATCGCCATTACCGCACCTACGATGCCTTGGCGGATTCGCTGATGAACGCGGACAAGGACCGGACGATGAGCGAACTGCTGGTGCAGAACGATGTGCAGCGGCGCGAGCGGGAGAACACGGAACTGCGCACGGAGCAGGCCCTGGCGGAGTTGCGCGCTCGCGACCTGCGGGTGCTGCTGGCGGTGGTGTGCCTGCTGGCGGTGGCGGTGGCGGTGCTCGCCTGGTCGCTGGTGCAACGCACGCGGGAACGCGCGCGGCGGCGCGAGACGGAACTGGAGCAACAGGCGCTGCGCCTGCAGATGGACCCGCACTTCCTCTTCAATGCGCTGAACACCATCCCGGGACTGTACGCCAGCACCGATGCGCGCACGGCCACCACCTACGTGAGCCACCTGTCCAACCTGCTGCGCCTGATCCTGGAGACCTCGCGCACCATGCAGGTGCCCCTGCGCCAGGAACTGGAACTGCTGGAGCACTACCTGGCCGTGAGCACCAGCCGCCACAGCGGTGTCTTCAGCTGGTGGATCACGGTGGACCCGACCCTCGATCGCGATGCGGTGCGCATACCACCCATGCTGCTGCAACCCTTGGTGGAGAACGCGGTACACCACGGACTGGTGCCCCGCAAACGCGACGGCGAACTGCACGTGGAAGTGGCGCGCACCGGCGATACGCTGGTGTGCCGCGTTCGGGACAACGGCATCGGCCGCGCCGCACCGCCAACGCACCAAGGGCGAAGTGCTCGGTGCATCGCGCGGCCTGCAGATCACGGCCGAACGGTTGGAACAACTGAACCGGGGCCGCGCAGCGGAGGATGGCATCCGCATCGTGGACCTGCACGACGCCGAAGGACGACCCACGGGCACCGAAGTGGTGGTGCGTACCTTCATCGAACCGGCATGGTGAACAGCACCCGCATTCTGATCGTGGACGACGAGGCCCCCGCACGGGCCGCGCTGCTGGAAGCCCTCGCCGCCGGTGAGACGGACCATGTGGTGGTGGGCGAGGCCAGCGATCGCGAAGAGGCCGTGAAACAACTGGACCGCCTGCGCCCGGACGTGGTGCTGCTGGACATCCACCTGGGCGATGGCACCGGCTTCGAGGTGCTGGAGCGCGCAGCGTGGAAGGATGCGCGCGTGATCTTCATCACCGCCTACGACCAGTACGCCCTGCGTGCGTTCCGCGTGGCCGCCACGGACTACCTGCTGAAGCCCGTGGACGCGGAGCTGCTGGCCCAGGCCCTGCGTCGCAATACGAGTGGCGCAGGAACGGGGGAAGCGGTGCGGACCTTGTTGCGCAACGTGGCACGGCCCGAGGAGGAACGCATCGTGGTGCCCTGTGCGGAAGGGATCCATGTGCTGGCCCCACGCAGCATCCTGCGCTGCGCGGCCGATGGCAATTACACGCACATCCACACCGCCGAGGGCGAGCGCCTGGTGACGGCCCGCACCCTGAAGGACTTCGAGGAACTGCTGGCACCACACCGGTTCGAGCGTGTGCACATGAGCCACTTGGTGAACCTGATGCACGTGCGCAAGTACCTGCACCGCGATGGGGGTATGCTGGTGCTGGACGATGGTGCGCAGGTGCCGGTATCGCAACGGCGCCGGCAGCAGGTGATCGATGCGCTGGGTAGGTTGTGAGCGGATGCTCGGCGCCCGGATGCAATGGAAACAAAAGCTATCGTCAGCGATCGCTGGTCCTGAACGATGCGGGTGACAACCTCACTGGTGATGGTGCCAAAGGCGTGATCTCCGAAGCTCCACAGTTCGAGTGTTCCAACGGAACAGTAACCACGAGTATCGGATCCAAGTAAGGACCTTCAGTGCAACACGGTCACGTGGCCGAAGACGGTGAGCGCTTCGTGCTGGACCGCCCCACGCGCTTCCAACTTCCACGCGAACACATCGTTCTTGGGTGCGCCACCCTTGCACCTGCCGTCCCAGCCCAACAGGGCATCGGTGCTGCTCCATACCTCTTCGCCCCAGCGGTCGAAGACGCGGAGGTGGTAGTAGTTCGGATCGAGGTCACGCCACACGGGCCGCCACTCGTCGTTGATGCCATCGCCGTTGGGGCTGAAGGCGTTCGGACCATATAGGCTGAGCTGACCGTTGATGACGACGAACGCGAGGAGCGTGTCCGTGCAGCCTTCCGCATTGGTCACGACGAGCTCCACGGGAGAGCTCCCCCCTTCCTCCGGAAAACGCACCGTGGGATCGGGCAAGGTGTCCGCTGCCGGAATACCTAAGGCGAAGCTCCATGCCCACTGGACCACATCCGTACTGGACGAGGAGGTGAAGGACAGTTCGGTGGCATGGATGTCCGTGGGAGACGGGGTGAAGGCGAAACCGGCGTCCGGGGGTGCGAGCACCTGCACGAGGTCCTGTATGGTGCTGTCCGCTGTGCATCCGTTGGATCCATTGACTCGCAGGCCGACCGGATACATGCCCGGTGTGGTGTAGGTGTGCTCGGGGGCGAATGTGGCGGAGGTATCGCCATCACCGAAGTCCCACCGGACGCTGGTCAGCGTATCCGCCGTGGAGGCGTTGGTGAACTGCACGCGCAACGGCGCACATCCACTGATCGGCGCAGCCCCGAAGTCGACCACCGGAAGTACGTCCGGACCGATGACCAAGGTGCGCAACAGGCAACGCGCACCCACGGAGATCCGCACCTGATAGGTGCCGATGCCGAGCGCATCCACAGCGAGGTGCAACAAGCTGTCGGTTCTGCCGACCAAGGCCACGCCATTGCGGTACCATTGGAAGGTGGCCGCCGTGGTATCCGCACTGGCATGCAACACCAGGTCATCGGTACACCAGCCTCCGGTGCGTGTGAGGGTGCCGTTGAAGGCCGTGGTGGTGAAGAGTTCCACATCATCGTAGATCACGTAAGGTGTTACCCCCGTGGCGGCGGAATAGGCCGGTGGTTTGATCGCATGGAGCACCGATGACGATGGCCTGCACCGGGAAGGGTGCGATGAAGGTTGCCGAGACCTGGTCCCACTGCGGATCGGGGACGTAGGGTATGGTGGCCAAGGAGGTCCAGCCGAACGCACCGGGGCAGGTGGAGATCGGACCTGCAGGCCAGGTGGGACATTGTGCGTACCCCCACAGGGTGATGTTCAGCGGCGGCAGTACCACGGCGGGTGTGGTGGTGGACACGCTGGACCGACCGATGATGCGCGTACGGAACGTGTATTCCACGCCCGTGGCCAACGGGCTGACGAGCAGGTGCCCGCAGTTCGGGATCACTCGATGGGACGTCCCACCACCGCGCCCACACCGGAGGGGGGTTGTGGGATCCATGGGTTCCAGAAGTTGCCATATTCGAAGAAGTCGGGAGTGCTCAGGGTGGCGGAATACCACGCGTTGGCACAGGCGAACTGTTCGAAGAAGGCGGGGTTGCAATCGAAGACCTCGAAGGTCGGGTTCGGAATGAGCGAGTCGGTGTCCATCGCCAGCGTATCACAGAGGCACGCGTCGGCATCATTGAGGTCCACCAGCCCATCGCCATCGTCGTCGATACCGTTGGCACAATCCTCTTGAGGCCCACCATGGATTCACATAGGGAGGCACCCGGAACAAGCGAGGCAGCGGAAGAGGTGGTGGGATGCGTGAAGTACAAGGCCACGGGGGTGACGGATGCTCACCAGCGCTTTGGCGCTTGGCGTGCCCTTCTGTCACCGCCTGGTGGCGCTTACAGTTGTTCAGTAGCACGCATCAGGCTGCACGGACTGAGCGGTCCGGAGCGCGGTGGCGGTGCATTTCGCAACGCACGGAACATGCAGGTGCAGGTGTACGCATCGGTGGGTGTCTTAGAAAGCTCGTCCCATGACCCTGACACCTGATAGTGAACGTCTTGGAGCCCTGCCTCTGCCTCCTTGCGGGTTGGCGAAACAAAAAGTAGAATACGTACTCATAAGGCGCAGCCACCAAACACCTTGTTGCTGACCCGCGAAGCTGCTTCATAGTTAGATGGTACTGTGCAAGCGCCGATACTCACTCATCACGCGGCATCCACAATATCCAGATGCCCCGTGATGCGCGTCGCGGCAACGCATCGTCGAGCAAAGTACCCACCACGCGGTAGCGTAGATGGAGCAACAGGTTGTCCCATCGAGCGGTTCGCTCATCACCCCGATGGCACGTTGGTAGTAGTTGCTATGTACGAAGCGGACGACGCCGTTGCGCGCCACGATGAAGCCCACGTGGTTATCGAGCCCCACCTTGTAGAGGCCATCGCCCTGCGATCGGATGTAGGTGATCACGTCGCTGACGGGTCCATCGCGGAAGCGCTTGATCCGGTGGCAGAGTTTCACGGTGATGGGTTCGGCGGCCATCTGCGACCACTTGATGCGCGGCAACGTGAAGCCCGCGTCCTGCAGCACGGTGTTCACGAAATAGCCACAGGCGATGGTGCCGGAACCGGGTGTGCGCGTGGTGCCATTGAAGTCCCAAGGCGTGCCATGCCATGCGGGTAGGATGTCGAGCGTGATGCGATCGAAGAGGTAGTTGCGCGCACTGTCGACGAGGGCGACGCGGTGTACGCTATCGGCGCTGGCATAGCGCGTCGCGAAGGCTAGGCGGTCCACCGCGATGCGCTGTTTGAGGGCGGGGTAGGTGGTGGGCTGGGCGAGAAGAGCGTGAAGTGGGAGGAAGAGCATGGTCATCCGCAATGCAACGGAAGGCGCGTCGTAACGCCTGA
>JADKCV010000006.1 GCA_016718655.1 Flavobacteriales bacterium
GGTCCAGCACGGTGCGGCCCTGGGCATCGAGCACGCGGATGTGGATGTCCTGTAGCTCGCCCAGCTGCTCGATGCGGAAGCCCGCCTCGGCGCTGGTGGGGTTGGGGGCCAGGAGGAAGGTGGTGGTCGGCGCGGGCGCATCGGCCACGCCCACCGTTCCGGTGATGGTGGTATCCATGTTCACCACCACGCCGAAGGAAGGCCCCCAGGCGCCATCATCGTCCTGTGCGCGCATCCACAGCACGTTGATGCCGGCCAGGACCGGGCCCGGGATGCCCCCGCCTACAAAAGCCTCCAGCGCCTGGTCGAAGTCACCGTCCGCCGCCAGCAGGGGGGCGCCTGCGCCGAAGCCGGGGTCGGTATTGAACCAGCACTCCGCCGCGGAAACGTGGATGGTGGGGAAGGTGACGCTGCTGCTGAGCACCTCCACTACGATGCCAAAGGGGGCGCTCCACGCGCCGTTCACATCCAGGGTCCGCAGGTTCAGCGTGTGCAGGCCGGGGGCCGGCAGCGAAGTGATGTCGGCGCCGATGGCCTCCAGGGCGCTGTTGTAGTTGCCGTCCAGGGCGAAGAGGGGGCTGCCGCTGCCTTGGCCGGGGTCGTGTCCCAGTAGTACTCGCCCTCGCTCAGCTGGATGTCCGGGAAGGACAGGGTGCCGGGCAGGACCTCCAGCAGGGTGCGGAAGACGGGGCCCCAGTTGCCATCCTCATCACGGGCGCGGATGGAGAAGGTGTGCGCACCTGGTGCGGGCAGGGTGGCGGTCTGCGCCAGCACCAGCTCCAGGGCCTGGCCGTAGCTGCCGTCCACGGCCACCAGCGGGGTGCCGTTGCCCGGGCCGGGGTCCGCATCCCAGAAATACTCGGTGTTCAGCAGCCCGGTCTGGGCCGTGAGCGTGCTGCACCACAGCAGCAGCGGGAGAAGGAGGGAAGGTGTGCGCATGTGCAGCCGGATCAACGGTCGAAGGCCACGCCCTTCACCCGCAGGGTGGCGCCGGAACGGACGTTGAAGGGATGCCCCGTGAGGTAGACCCGCGCCGCACCGGTGTGCAGGGGGTGGAAGTTGGTGAGCGTGTAGGACCCGCCATAGGCACCGGCATCGCCGAGCGTGAGGTCCAGGTCGCTGAGCACCGGCGCCGGGTTGCCGCCATCGATGCAGGCCGGGGCGTTGGCGAAGGTGCCGTCGCCGTTCAGCTCGATGCCTTGGTTGGTGGTGTTGTTGGAAACGAAGGTGAAGTCGGGCGAGACCGGTACGCTGATGTTGCTGGAGACGTGGTTGAAGTAGACGTTGATCTGCCCCTGGTTGCCGCTGTCCTTGTTGATGCCCCGGTTGGTGCCGCTCCAGGTGGCCGTCACCGCGTTGTTCATCACCTCCCACACGCTGCCGGGGTTGGTGTTGGCCATGTTGATGCCGTAGGTGGTGAACTGCCCGGTGTAGGCCAGGACGGTGTTGTTCCAGATCAGGTTGGGCACGCCGGCCTCGTTGCCCTCATACACCTCGATGCCCATCCACCCGTGCTGGATGAAGTTGTTGCGGATGTGCAGCACCTGGCTCTGGGAGTTGGAGTAGATCCCTTCGTAGCTCACGGCGCTGATCACCTTGTTGCCGATGATGGCACAGGTGTCCAGCGGGAAGCCCGATGCGTTGCCGTTGATGCTGATGCCTTCATCGGCGATGGCCGAGGCATTGATGTCGCAGCCCACCACGTTGCCGTAGTTGATGGACACCGAACCGTTCGCGAGCGTGCAGCCCACCACATCCACATCGAAGTTGTTGTTGTTCAACGCCAGGATACCGTTCACGAAGTAGCTGTCCAGGATGCGCACCTTGGTGCCGCGCACCGCCCCGCCGACCGCGAAGCCGACGCCGCCCGCCGTGTTGCGCATGCCGATGATGGTGACCTCACGCCCGGCGGCACCGGTGATGGTGTAGGTGCCCTGCACGTAGAAGTAGTCGTCGTTGGTGAAGCTCAGGAACTGGAGGCTGGCGTTCACGGTGATGTTCTCGATCCAGGGGATGTTGCCGGCCCGGTTCTTCACGATGATGCGGTCGCCATCCACGGCGGCGGCCACGGCGGCGGTGATGTTGGCATAGGCCGGTGCCTGGCCGAACTCCTCCACGATCCGATCGGTGGCGAAGGCAGCGGGGGAGAACACCAAGGCGAACAAAGCGACGAACGATCTCATGGTCGTGGGGGTGGGTTGATCGGCGGCGAAGGTAAACGGACACCTTTAGATCGGAGCTTATCACTGAACAACCTGCGGCACCCGCTGTCGGACCCCATGCGTTTGCGTTCGCTATGGATGTTAGACATAGTGAGTGGTCATGTGGAGCTTCCAGACCTGGCGTAGGTGGTCTCACCGGGATCGTGCGTTCCGGAGCGGAACACGCGGGCCTGATCAGGTGATGGTCGCCAAAGACTTTGCTACATTCGGGACTTGGTGATCGTTCGCCAGGTACCTCAGGATGAGCCGGGCTTCATGGGAGCAGGATCGGAAGGTTGAACGACCAGCAGAAGAGTTAGGCTTTTGTGCCCTCGATAGTGGGATAGAGCTACTTGCTAAGGACGAAATAGACGTACATGGTCATACAATCCACCAGTTAGCCCCAATTATTAAACGATGCATGCAATTGACGATATTCTCTATTACGGGCAATTTGTTCTGATTGGGTCATTCATTGCAGGAATAATTGGCATGCCATTTTTAGTGAGAGCAACAAAGAAGGAAAGCGATGTGACAACTAAAGAGTTGGCATACTCAATTATTGCCGTCGCCCAAGTATTTCTGGTGTGGTTCTCCTTTTACGAAGCAACGGACTATATGCAACAAGAAGCTAGAAAAGAGGTGTTAGAATTATTAAAGAGAGAAGATTTAAGAATCTTTGTATACCATTCACAACTTACAGACCGGACAAAGGAGGTAGTTTTACATGAGCTTCTTCATTTGAAGAAAATTGATGCTCACCATTCCTCTCCTACCGATGCAAAAATTATAACGCTAAAGTGTGGGAATGAACAAACGAATCTAATTTTGAAAGAAGATTCGAATGTAAAAAATGAATATTGGGTATTTTGGGACAAATACAGATCAACCACAAAGAGTGAAATCGGTAGAATACGAAGCGAACAAATCGAGAGAACTTTGACTAAAAATGGGGACTGGGGCTAACATGCGCTTGCCGCAAGCCGCCCTCGTCCCGGTGCCAACTCCCGTTGAAGTGATGATACCTTCGTCCAGGAACAAGATCACGAAAGGCGGCCTGCGGCAAGCGCAGGAACGTTAGCGGCCATTTCAACATCCGCAGGCTCTCCGTCCTCGGGACCCTTCGGCCTCTTAGCCGCACACACCCACCCATCGCCGATAGCCGCATCATTGGTCCACCAAGGTACACAACGATGCATTCACGATGGTGCCCCAATCAAAGCTGCGCCGGATCTTCCGCCGTACGGCGGAGAACCTGCGCGTTGTAGGGTGATACCGCAGTCCCTTCGTTCCTCAGGAGACCCTGCGGAGGTTTGATGAAGAATGAAGAATGATAAATGGTGAATGAAGGATCATTGATGTTCGGGGAAGGTCGATCGAACACCTGCTGCGACACCCTTCGGGGTCGTGAACCCCACATCCCATCCCTGTTCAATATGCTGTGACCCCTCCGGGGTCATCCCTTTAAGGACGGGGCTATGACCCCGGAGGGGTCACAGCATATAGCCCGAAGGGCGTCGACGCATGATGTGCGCGTTCGACCCCGAAGGGTGTCGCAGCAGGTATTCAGGTCAGCATGGACTCACGCAAGCCCCAAGTACACGATCGTTTCTTTTTCAAACCTGCGCCGGGTCTCCGTCCTCGGGGCGCTGGGCGTAATGGGGGAATGCCGCAGGGTCCTTTCGTTCCTCAGGAGACCCTGCGGAGGTTTGATGAAGAATGAAGAATGATAAATGGTGAATGAAGGATCATTGATGTTCGGGGAAGGTCGATCGAACACCTGCTGCGACACCCTTCGGGGTCGTGAACCCCACATCCCATTCCTGTTCAACATGCTGTGACCCCTATGGGGTCATCCCTTTAAGGACGGGGTTATGACCCCGGAGGGGTCACAGCATATAGCCCGAAGGGCGTCGACGCATGTTGTGCGCGTTCGACCCCGAAGGGTGTCGCAGCAGGTATTCAGGTCAGCATGGACCTACGCAAGCCCCAAGTACACGAACGTTCCATTTTCATGCGCCGGATCTCCGTCCTCGGGGCGCTGGGCGATATGGGGTGATATCTCGGGATTGCATGTGCCTTCCGGCATTAAGGTTCGTTCCTCAAGAGACCCAGCGTGGAGCTAGTGCAGGATGTCGAGGAAGATTTGGATCATGGCTGCGCCTGCGCCTTCGAGGGCCATTCGAGTCGGTCAAGGAGGTGAACGAACTCGACGATGTTGCTCGTGGTGAAGCTGAGCGGTCGTGGTGTCAATGGCTCGCCCATCCACAGGCGCTGGATGCTGATGCCGACCTTGCCCTGTGTTACACGGTAGGCGATGAGCAGAGCGCTTCTGTTCTCCGGGACAGGACCGGTGGTCAGCTTGCCTTGTCCATCAGGTTCAAGACGGACCAGGGTGTGCGGCTTCAAGGTCAGGAAGAATGCCTCTTCGTCTCCCGGGGGATCGTCGACGGTGATGGTGCGGACCGCAGTGGTCTCGGCGGGAAGCAGGGGGCGACAAACCCCCGCCCAGCCCAATAGCACGCCCCCAACGAACGCCTTCCACCCATCTGCTTTCAGCCGATCCATACTCCTTTGCCATGTTTGGACGATCCCCTGTTTCTCTTGGTTCCATTCATCGGTCGCTTGGAGATAGGCGGCGATCGCTGCAGCGTAGCGCGTGCTGTCCGTCACATACTGGGCGCGCAATGCGGCATGGACCTGCTTGGCGTTGATCCGTTCGGCATGGGTGCCACGGCGGTCGGGCGGCGAAGGTGCCTCCGGTTCCGGCCCCGGCACTAGGTCCTTGAACTTGGGCTCCGGAGGGATCCGGGGTGCAGCTTCCATGAAGGGCTCAATTCCACCGTGCCTTGCATAGGCGATGATCGTCCAATGCCCCCATCCCGGTTTCGTCCATTGGGCCCCGTCCTCGCTCCAATACACGCCCTCGTACCACAGCTGTTCATGCGTCGGGATCGCGAGCAGCACCCCGTGACTGAGCAACCGCAAGGGAGCATTCGCTGCGTCGTAGAAGCGCACGCTTGCCATGCCCAACGTGGCGAGCACGTGGTCAGGGCTGCGTGTGGAAAGCCGATGCGCCATCATGGCGGCCCGGTCAGGGGCCTCGATGAGCTCGATGGTGAACGGTTCCGTCACATGGCGCAACAGGCTGTCCTGGGGCTGTTCTTGGCCCCGGAAGACCACTTGGGTCCCATAACGACCGGTGTACACCTCCTTGGCCCCAGGGCTGTGAACGAACCGTTGCACCGACCCCCGCATCAAGGCGTGGCGGAGGTCCTCCGTATCGGTGAAGGTCCGCGGCGCATAGGTTATCCGTACACTGCGATCAAGGAGGGTGTCAGGCCGCTGCAGGAGTGATCTCATTTCATCACGCAACTCTCTTGACTGAAAGACGATGACATCAAGTCTTGGGACATGCTGCCGGATCAACGCACGGCGTACCGCCTTCGCCCGGGCTTGGGACTGGTCCTTGTTGGCGAGGTAGAAGCTTGTGCTGTCCGAAAAGCCCTGGACAAAGAACACATGGCCTGGAAGCAGGGTCACCCCCGCGCGGAACGCGGTCAACTGGCTGTCGGCCTCGGCGGTCATCGCCGTGGAGCCAACCGGAAAGTGGATGGTCACTTCCGGAAATCCGCTCTGCGCAGCGCACAGACCGATCCGGGCCGCACCGCCTACCAGCAGGCTCCACCGAATTCCCGCAACGAATGCAACCAATGTGCGCAACGTGTGTGGCATGGCTGTGCAGGTCGGAAATGTAGCGCATCCCACAACGCCTTCGGCTACTGCAAACCTGCGCCGGGTCTTCCGCCTTACGGTGGAGACCCGGCGCGTTGTGGGGTGTTACCGCAGGGTCACTTCGTTCCTTAGTAGAGCCAGCGGGTTTGAAAGGATCCTATCTTTGGGTTCATGGCCAAGACCCCACGAAAAACCGGCACGCGCAAGCCCAGCGCGAAGGCCCCCGAGGGTGAGGTGAGCGAGCCACAGGCTCCATATGTCGCGAAGCCTGCGAAGGGCGCCAAGTCCACGGCCCTGAAGCAGAAGGGTTATGATGCGCGGCGCTACACGGGCATGATCCCCGGCATCGCCGAGCGTATGAAGGAGTACGTGAAGCACATGCGTGATGAGCGATGAACGGGTGTTGGTGGATACCAATGTGCTTATCCATCAGATCAACGGGGATGCCGCCATCGAGAAGCTCCTGCAAGGAAAGAAGGTGCACATCTCGTTCATCACGGAAGTCGAACTACTGAGCTTTCCCGGATACACGGTAGAAGAACGTGCTGCCGTCAAGGCTTGGCTGAAGGAGTTCGTTATCAGCGACGTCAACGCAGGCATCAAGACGATCGCCATCGACCTGCGGTCCCGCTACCACCTGAAACTTGCCGACGCCTTCGTGGCCGCGACCGCCGCACACTGGCACATCCCCCTGATCACGCAGGACAAGCATTTCCGGAAACTGAAGGGGGAGGTGGAGTTGAGGGAAGTGTAAGGGTCAGCGTTCAACCCTGCGCCGGGTCTCCGTCCTCGGGACCCTTCGGCCTCTTAGCCGCACACACCCACCCATCGCTGATAGCCGCATCATTGGTCCTCCAAGGTACACAACCACGCATTCACCAGGGTGCCCCATTCGATCCTGCGTCGGGGCTCTGTCCACGGGAGAGCCTGCGGGGGGGGGGGAGAAAAGGAAGGGAATGAAAAAAGATGCCCCGAGACAGCTGCCGGACACCGAAGGCTATTCGGCGATGAGACCCAAGGTGAAGTCCCTCACCGGATCCTCACCCTTCAAGTATGTGTCGATGGTCTGTGGGATGGTATGATCGGGCAGGATGCCGGTCTCGTCCGGTAGCCCGGTGGCGGTGGTGATATGGGTGCCGGTGGCCACGTAGAATTCCAGTTGGGTATGGGTGAGGCGGCAGGTGGTGGACCCACCGGTACAGAACTGGTTGGAGCCAAGCTCCTCGCCCACGATCACCCCCAGGTCATGCGCCTTCACCAGGGACATGAAATGCCCGGTGGTGGAGTTGCCGTTGCCATCGATCATGAAGTAGAGCTTGCCGCTGTAAGCGTTCTTGAAGGGCACTTGGATGCCTTCCTCCTCGTCGTACAGGGCACTGGCGAAATAGCGGAACGGCTGGCGCATGAGGTATTTGAGCAGGTGGATGCTGGCGTGCTGCGAGCCGCCGCCGTTGTAGCGCACATCGATGATGAGATCGGTGATGCCCTGCGCTTCGATCTCCTGGAAGCTGTTGTCGATGAAGGTCTTGAATTCCGTGAGGTTGCTCCACCAGTAGTAGCTGAAGGAGGTGATGGTGAGCAGGGCCGTCGTCTTGTTGGGCAGCACCTGGAAACAGAGCTTGTCCGGACAGGCCGGATGGACGCTGGTCTCGATGGGGATGGACTTTGCCAGGGGTTTCAGGCGCAGCGGTGCCTTGCCGGCGATGTGCAGATCGAAGTGATCCGGGTGGTCCAGCGCAAAGGGGAGCATGACCGTGGACCAGGTGTTGAGGTCGTAGCGCTTGGATGTCTCGTTGTTGCCCTGGGCCGGAATGTGGCGGTAGATCTCCTGCACAAGGTCCTTCACCAACACCCCATTGATGCGCTGGATCTCGTCGCCCACGGCGAACCTGCTGTCCTGTACCACGCTGTCCGTGATGTACAAGTGGCCGTCCACGAAGTGCGTGCGCAGAGGAAACCGTTTGGCCGCGGGCACCAGCTGGTTCTCCAGAAAGAAGTCGCCGGTGGAGGTGTGCGAGCACTTGATGCTGGCCACGATCTCGCAACAATGCCAGTTGAACTGGGCGTATGTGGTGCTGTCGGTGATCAGCGCTTTCTTGCGCTCGATCAATTCCCGCAGGCCCTTTTCCGAAATGAACTTGAGGGCATTGGGGTGCAGTTCCATCAGCTTGCTCCCCAGTTCGTCCAGGTCGGCGCGGTACTGCTGTACGGTGAAGACCTTGGCATAGCGGTCGGCATAGTTCTCCGCGACGCTCTGCTTGCCCTGGATCCGGTCCAGTTGGCCCATGGAACTCAGGTTGTTCGGATCCAGCTCCAAGGCCTTTTCGTAGTTGGCCACGGCTAGCACCGTGTCACCCAGTACCAGGAAGGCCTCTCCGATACAGTCGTATGCGTTGGAAGAACCCGGGAACTCGGACGCGAGCAGCTGGAACACCGCCAACGCTTCGCTGGGCTTGCCACCCCATAGCAGCGAATAGCCGTACATGGTAAGGTCCGTCTCCTGTTGGAAGGTATGCTCCTCGAAGCGCTCCTTCTTGAGCCGATGATAGAGCGCGATACGTTCGTCGATGGGTAGTTGTCCGTTCTCCGCGAGTACCAGGCCAATGGAGGTTCTCCCCTTGCCAACCAGGCCCGCATCCGGAGGGGTGGCGGTGCCTTGTTCGCCCGGCTGAGCGTGGCAGGCGCTAACGGTGCAACAGAGCGCAAGAAGAGCGGGTCGAAGGGATGATGTCATGGGCCGAAGGATCGGACGGCAATAGTAGGAGGCCCTGTGCTGCGCGCATGGAAATAGAAGTAAAGCAGTGTGAAGTAGCGTAAAA
Organism: Flavobacteriales bacterium; assembly: GCA_016718655.1. GTDB lineage: Bacteria > Bacteroidota > Bacteroidia > Flavobacteriales_F > PHOS-HE28 > PHOS-HE28. Next base: position 8,756 of record JADKCV010000006.1, read on the forward strand.
CAAAGGGCGCAGGGCGATGGGTGCCAAGCTCACATATCCGGATGTTCGACCCGTCGCAGGCTCTCCGTCCTCGGTCCCCTGCGTTCAAGGGCATTGCTCAGAAAAGCCTTTTGAACTTCCAGGTGGCGATCGAACTTCTATGTATGATCGGTGTACGGGAACTCAGACCACATGCCCATGCTACGCTCCATCGTCCTCGTCTTCGCTCTGCCCGCCATCGGCATGTGCACCGCACAACTGCCTCCCGAACGCCCGGCGACCACGGGCCAGCACATGCAGGAGGTGAACGCCCAATGGTCTGCCAGGGAGCCATCGGTCTTCGACGATGCACGGACTGTAGGTTTCCGATCGGATGCAGCGCGTATCGCTGAGCATCTCCATCGGGTACGGGAACACCTGGCCCAGAGCACACCGGTGGGGGTGAGCCCGCTGGCGCTTGCGCAGCGCCGGGGCTTGCTTGAAACACTGGACGGCTATGCGGACCGCGGCACATTCCCGGTCAACGACATCATCCCCGGTCGCTCACCCGTGTTCATCGACCCCCTCGGCAACGCCTGCGCCGTGGGCCATTTGATGATCAGCAGCGGCCATGGGGCGCTCGCCGAACGCATCAGCGCGGAGATGAACCTCGCCTACGTACACGACATCGCGATCCCTGAAGTGGCCGCGTGGGCCGCCACGCACGGCTTCACGATCGATGAGCTGGCCTGGATACAGCCGACCTATCACCACATGAAGGTCCGTGATCCGCGCCTGGTGGCATCCATCGCATTGGCGAACGGGGACCGCTTCGAGGTGCGCGGCCCCGCAAGCCCCAAGGACGCACAGAAACTCCGCTTGGTGCGCAAGGACCCGAAGGGTGAAAAGGAACTGGCCACCTTGCCGAAACTTTCCGGCGTGCAGCTTATGGAATACGACGGTCACCTGTACATCGGCGGGATGCCACCGGACAAGGGTCCATCGGCTGAGCTCTACGAATGGAACGGCACCTCGCTGCACGCGCATGACCCCTTCACCGGTCGCTTGGCCATCGGGTCGATGAGTGTGCGGAACGGAAGGCTTACCGTGGTCGGATACGCACTGGGCAAGGGTGAACCGCAGGAACGGGTTCTCACCGAAGCGGGTGAATGGGAGGAGGTACCGCCCACACCGACCCCGGCACCCGGCGTTGGTGTTCTTGAGGAGCGCCTGCCCTGATCGGTACGGTCCGCAGCTATCCTGACCTGCGCGTCCCATGCCGTAGCGGTGGCTACGCTCAACGCGAACAGAAATACGGTAGCCTGAGGCTACCAAGAACCTAAGGTGTTGCGCGTAGCCCCAGGCTACGCGCAGCGCGGGGGATCAGCGCAACCACGCCGCATTCCGCCGGAAATACAGCAGGAAGAGCAGCGGAATGGCACAGTAGAAGAACAACAGCACGGCGATGAAGGACAGATAGACCGTCATGAGCCACAGCAGGATAGCGCAGGCGGTGGCGATGAGGTGCACGATGTTGGAAACGGCATAGATCCGGAAGCCCAGCCGCCTGCCCCCCAGCATCAGCGCGGCACCGAGCATGGCCCCCACGCAGGTGAGGATCACCACCAGCACCAGGCTGTTGAGGGGTGCCACGGCGTGGGCCCCCACGCCGCCGCTGCGGCCGCCCGCATGGATGGCGCCTGCCTTGAACAGGTTCACGATGATGAGCATTCCGTTGCCCAGGATGGTGAGCACGCAGAGGATGTGGAACAGGCGGGGTGCTTTCCGCGCGGGGGGCTCAAGGCTGCTGCTCATCGGGTCCATGTGCGCTTGACTGTTCGTTCCAACCGGGATGCCGAAGGCACCGGGGCATGGTGTGGGCAAGGTAGAGGAAGGGCGTATGTCGGTGACGGGGTGAACATTCGCGCGGTCTTCGTTCTTGGGGCCCTTCATGCGTGGCCATCACCAAGCCCCACATCCACCGACCCTTGGCTCGGCTCGTGTAGCAGGCAGCTATTCCGAATAGGTCGTGAACCGTTCCCCATCGTAGCAGCTCAAGCCGAAGCCCCGGGTGCCGAACCACAGCTGCCCGGAACTGTCCTCCAGGATGCTGAAAACGGAATTGTTGGCCAAGCCATCCGTAGTAGTGAAGTTCCGGAGGGTGATGCCGTCGTAGCGGTACACGCCGTTCTTGTCCGTGGTGAACCACAGGTTGCCTTTACGATCTTCCAGGATGGCATGGAGGCCATGCTGCACCAGGGGGGCATTGGCTTGGAAGGGGGTGAAGCGCTGCCCATCATAGCGGCTCGCGCCATGCCTGCGGGTTGCGAACCACAGGTTGCCGGCCCGATCCTCCGCGATGGAAAAGATCATGTCATCCGGCAGCTGCCCATCCGGAGGCGTGTAGGTGATGGGCTGCATGGACCGGCCGTCCTGGTTGCTGCGGTAATAGGCTTCGGAAGGGAGGAAGTTCCGGAAGTCGGTGCCATCGAAGCGCCACACACCACCGCCGTTCCAGGAGCTGAACCAGATGTGGCCCTGCCTGTCCTGCAGCATGTCCATGATCAGCTGGTCGGAATTCCCCAGGTTGAAGGTGTGCGCATCATCGTTCAGGAAATTCTGCACGCGCGCTCCATCATAGCGGTAGACCCCCTGGGTCAGCGTCCCGAACCAGATGCTGCCATCCCGATCCTCCAAGAGGCTGGTGATGCGCAGGTTCTTCAAACTGTCGGCTTCCAGGTAGCTGCTGAAGCGGGTCACATCATAGCGGCATATCCCTGCATCGGTGGCGATGAGGATGTTGCCGGCGCGGTCCTGGATGATGGCGCTGGCGTTGTCGTGGCACAGGCCATCGCGCGTGGTGAACTGCTGGAACGAGGTCCCGTCGTAGCGGTACACGCCCTCACCACTGGTACTGAACCACAGGTTGCCCGCGCGGTCCTGCAGCTCACAGCGCACATTCCCCGAAGCGGCGCCCAGCGTCCGGACCATGCGGGGCACTGCCTGCGCAGGTGAGGTTCCCTGATCCACCTGCTCCTGGTGCGGCTCGGTCCGGACCTGTCCGCTACAGGACATGAGGATAAGGAAGGGGAGGAGGGTGATGCCGACGAGTGCTGACCGGTAGCTGTGCATGGCGGGTCTAATTGTGAGGACTGGTTGCTGCTTCCGCGTATCCCGCCAAGGCTGGACAAGTCCGGCGATGCGAGATGTCGTCCTGGCCATCGGGTCCAAGGTATCACAGCGATCGTTGATCCTCGCTCGGCATTCGCGGGATCTGGCGATGAGTTCCGAATGTTGCCGGGCACAGCAGCATGGGTCGGTTATGATCGCTACGCGACTGACGTCGATCAGCTGCATGGCGACCAAGAGCACCGTCCTTGGTACTAGTGTAGAGCCGGTTGATCGGTTGCTATCCCATGACGGTGCTTCCTGTTGCACCGGCCACGTTGCATTGCACGTTCTTCAACGCCAAAGGACCCGTGAACATTCAAACCTACGAAGGGTCTGTCCTGCGTCGGCGAGCAGCCGGTGCTGGACGACCCTGCGCCTCGAAGCGCGATCGTTATCTTGGTTGAATGGCGACACGCAAACTCCGCGAGAAGGATGGTGCGGTGTACTTCGCAACCTTTACGTGCCACCGGTGGTTGCCCTTGTTCCATAAAGTGAATGCGTATGAACTGGTGTACGACTGGATGCGTCTGGCGCATGGGAAGGGGTACCATTTCTTGGGGTATGCGATCATGCCGAATCATGCACACTTCATCATTCGTGTTCCGGACGGCGGCGCGATCAATACGATGTTGAGCAATGGCAAGCGGTTCATGGCGTACGAACTCGTACAACGCCTTGCCGCAGGCGATCGGCACGCGTTGTTGGAGCGCTTGAAAGAGGGCCTGCGCCCATCGGACTTGGCGCGTGGGCAGAAGCATCGGGTGTTCGCTACCTCAACCGACCTCATTGAACTGTTCAGTGGAAAGATGATCGAGCAGAAGTTGCGCTACATCCACGCCAACCCAGTGAGCAAGAAATGGCGGCTGACCGACGATGCCGTGGAGTATCCGCATTCGAGTTTCGCGTTCTATGTAAGAGGTGAGAGCCGTGGTGCACCGTTAACAGCCTACCAAGAGTTCGGGTACTTGGATGGTAAGGGGGCGCCTTGGTGGAATGAAGTGGACCGTGCGTAAATTGGAGGCGCCATGGGTGAAGACCTCGGAAACGGGTGGGTGTGTGCGGCTTCGAGGCAGCAGGGTCCCCTCGTTCCTCGGGAGACCCTGCTGGGGTTTAGACTGGTGGTCTCATTCGAAACTGGAAGGGATCCGAGGTCATCAAACCCGGCTACAAGACGGTGCGTAAATTGATTCCGGATATGTACATGGATCCCAAGCCACCAGCTGATCAGGAGCCGCCTCCATTGCCTAAGCACCGCCAATGACGTCACGCTTCTTCGCTGGTTATGTGCTGGCCCTTTCCTGTTCTTGCCATTCTTCCGGCCAGATTCCAGCGTATCGCTACGCATTGAATGACTTCCGTGTATCAGGGGCATTAGTATCGGTTCCTATAGTCTTGCACGATACGGTTAGGACAGCGCTAATAATGAACCATGACCTCTATGGCTTGTTCTACGATCGGGAAAAGATGCCCGTTGCCCGATACCGTCGGTCTGTGGAACGTAACATCGAACGCAACATACCAATCAAGGTGTCCGACGCTGAAGTCCACAACTATGGGATCTCTTTGTGCGACCCAGCTTTTGAGCTTAGTCTGCACGATATGAGCGAACACCAGTTATTGGCCGAGAACTTTGGCACGGACAGCATCTTGGATGGGGATCTTGAAGACCCACGGACCGCTGCTGTTGTGAGTTGCTTGTTCCACCGTGGCGTAGTAGTCTACGTGGAGGATGAAAGCGGCGCCATCCTGATCGATAAGGATGCCCCCCGCTAGCACGGAAGTTCGCTGGTTCGGATCTGTGATCCTGACTGCGCTACCCAAGCAATGAACCCGCCAACGCACCCATCAGCTCCGAGGGCAGGCTACCGATGATCCCTTGGGCTACTACGGAGTTGAGGATTACAAGGCGATCGGCCCGGAGTGGTCCACCATCGATGCGCGCCCCTTCGCGCCCATCGGCCCGGGAGGTACCCTGAACGACGAGCACCGCCCCCTGTATAACGGCAACATCGCACACACGGTGAACAGCCTGCAGCCATTCGGCCTGTGGAACAGCGGCAACGGTGCGCAAGGCCAGGTGCTGGCGCAGGTGTACCGGTACGACCAGCTGAACCGCCTGAAGCAGGCGCGCGGGGTGGAAGGCCTGGCGACCAACAACCGCTGGCAGACGGTGACCGACACCGAACCCGACCGCTACCGCAGCACCTACACCTACGATGCCAACGGCAACATCACCGCCGCGGAGCGCTGGGACCGTGATGGCAACCCGTACGACGACTTCAGCTACAAGTACGCGGAGCGTGGTGGAAAGCTGCACAGCAACCGCCTCTACCAGCTGAACGACCTGGCGGATGCCACCAACACGTTCGTGAACGAAGCCACGGGCGCCAAGGACATCGCTTACACCGGGGATGTGCCCTTCGTGGCCAATTCCCCGGACGTCAACGATGACTACAACTACCGCTACGACCCGCTGGGCAACCTGGCCAAGGACATACGCGAGGGTATTGATACCATCCTTTGGACCGTGGCTGGCAAAGTGAAATTTGTGGAGAAGACCGACGGCACGGAGCTCACCTTTGCTTACGGTGCCGATGGCCAGCGGCTGTGGAAGGAGGTGAGCCCACCGGTGATGGATGACACGGGCTATCGGGGAGTGTAAGCTCCCCCTGATCAGATGTATGTAAGCATAGGAACGCACAACACATCCGACCAGGGCAGGAGCATACTCACACCATATCCTCCGACCTCACGGTCTCCTTATTGAATGAGAAGTACGGAATTGCGCGAGGACGCGCTTTCCCACCATACGGCCGATCGGCTCAAAGGATAGTACTGCGCAATGTGCGCCCTGGGCCTTTTCATGCCGCGAGTCCACCGGACCGGTTTACTCAATGCTCCGCACGCAGGTCACCTACCAGCAGACCCTCCACGGCGTAGACCTCCTTCTCGCCCGGCACGTTCACGTAGGTCCAGCTGCCCACCTTGCCCGGTGCGAAGGTGCTGCTGCCCAGGTTCAGCGCGCGTTCGCCACCATCCAGGTCGGCGAAGGTGATGCGGCACAGGGTGCTGTCCGTCAATTGGTAGCGTTCGCCCAGCAGGAGGATCATGCCCATGTCGCGCTTCACGGGCACACGCTGGAACTGGGCCAACAAGGCGCGGGCCTGTTCGGTGGCCGGAAGGCTGTCCGCGCGCTGTGCCAAGCGTTCCCATGTGGTGCCTTTGCGCACCAACTGCATAGCGTTGCGCGGGTCGGCATGGTCCTCGAAGCGGATGGTGATGACCGCGGCCGTGTCCAGTTCGATCACGAACTCCCTGGGGTCCTTGGTGTTCGAGCGCATTCCGAACCGGTCGCCGAGCACGAAGAGCAGGACGATGGCGGCAGCAGCGATCAGCAAGGCCTTGGTGGAGGTGCTCAGCTTCATGCCGCGAAACTAGGCCGCGGACTTGCCCAGGAAGTGCAACCCAGGCACCAGCAAGCCAGCGGCTTCGGTCTCTGCGCCGCGGGCGATCGCGCTGACGCCGGGCTTTGGACCGGGTCGGGCAACCATGCACCGCCCGGGGGGGGGCGCCCCTAAAATAATGTGAGCAATGGTTTCGACCCCGGAGGGGTCGCAGACGGTTCTTCTACCGGAACCTTGCCACAAAGTCCGCATAGCTCCGGCACTCCTCGATGTCCTGGTAGGCTTCCTGGCTCTTCGTATCACGCAGCTTTTCCTTCCACGGGTTCTCCCATTCGTCAAGTCCACCTTCACCGGAGTAGTCCAGCCAGTTGCGTTCGCATTCGCCGGCCATACGAACGGCCATGGCTTTCAGCACGGGGTCCTTCGCAGATGCTATGGCCAGAACGTAGTGTTCCTTGGCGCGTGCGCATCCGTAGTAATCATCGTCTCCGGACGAACTTTCCTCCCGGTCGCGCCATTGGTCCATGTCGTGCATGCTCCACGCGATGCGCGAGAGGCCCCAGTACTTGCCGTGCCAGCTCATGTTGTAGTAGGCGTTGCCGAGCAGGTAGTGGTTCAGTGCGCGTTTCCCGGGGTTGCGGTCGGCCTCCTTCTTCAGCGCGATCATGCGTTCCACGATCGTGCGGCGTGTGTAGTGTAGGCTATCGCTGTTGCTGTAGTTGTGCGGGTCCTCGATGTTCACCACGAAGGGATCGTCGTTGGTGAAGTAGCTGTATTCATAGTTGTTCCAGAACGTGTCGGGGATCTGGCGGTATGCCGCCGCCGCCTCATCCAAGCGGTCCTCCCGCAAGAACCACATGGCCTTGTAGTCCAACAGTTTTTCGCGGCTCAGTTCGTTCCCGGTGAAGTGGTCCTCGGTGCTTTCCCAGTCTGCGGGACGCTCATCCGTGGCAGTGAGGTAGCGCTCAAAGGGTGTCTTGTCGGCCTTGTCCAGCAACGCGATCATGCGGTCGTAGTCGGCCGGGGTGGCTTGTTCGAAGGCCACGTGGCGGGCATTGATGCTGTACCACACCGGCCACATCGTACCGAACATGCGGTCGCTGCGCGCGAGCAGGAGGATGCCTTCCGGTCGTTCCCCGCGTGCGATCAGTTTCTTCCCCAGATACAGGTGCAATTGGTCCAGCAACGTGTTGCGGTACACGAAGAGTTCAGGCTCGGTGTTCACCAACTCCACCAGAGCAAGGATGTCCTGCCGGGTGGTCGCTGTCAAGGTGGTCGTGCTCATCACGCCCCCGATGAGGAGGTCGAGTCGGGCCTGCAGCTTGATCAAGGGTGCCGCATTGGGATGCTTGACCAGCCCTTCCAACAGGTTCCTGCTCGAGACGAACGCACCGGCCACGAAGCTCAGGTGCCCGTCCAGCAGGTTGAGCAAGGGGCGCTGGTCCGCAGCGGCCTGGGGTGCGATGCGACGGATGAAACCTTGCACCTGTTGCAAGTATGCGAGGTCGACGCGCAATACCTCATCGCGTGTGACCCCTTCCTCCAGCTCGTTCCATTGGCGGATGGCCGCATTGAATTCGGTGAGCGCGGGTGTGAGCAGCCAGTCCTCCAGCTTGTTCACCTCGCGGGTGAGCAGCAAGGGGAGGTGCTTGTTCCCCGGGTCCCACGCTGCGATGCGTTCCAGGTCCTCCAGTGCCCGGCCGGGGTGTTGCAGGTCGCGCATCACCATCAGCGTGGCGCGGTGACCATCGTCCTTGGCCAGGTGCAGGTAGTTCTCCACTTCACCGCTGGTGAAGAGCTGTACCATGCGGAATTGCTTGTCGATGGCCCGGTCGAAGACCTCCGCGAAGGCCAGGTCGCGCGCCGGGTTGTTCAGCATGCCCGAGAGGTAGAAGGCCGCAGCAGGTTCCATCCAGCTGGTGCCGCGCAGTGGGGCAAGGTGCCGCTCATAGATCGATCGCGCGTCCAGGGCGGGCCGTTCGGCGTCATGGCCGTGGTGGGCCAGGCGCACCAGTTGGAAGGCCAGGCGGGCCCGCAAGTGAGGATGCTTGGCCGCTTTCAAGAGCAGCAGCCCATCGTTCCAAGCCTTGCGGATGCCGGCCCCATCGTGTTCGATGAATCCCCAAGGGTCATCGCTGTTCACCAGCTGCTCGCAGCGTTTCGCATAGGTGATGAACTCCGGCCATCCCTTCTTCAATTGCTTCAGGCGGACCAGGAACCTGTTCGTGCGGAAGAGCTCGGCCTCCTGCTTGAAGAAGTCCACCGGGTCCATGCCATAGAGGATCATGCTGATGTCATCCGCAGGCACCTGTGTACCCAACACCGCCTGCCATTCCGCGATATTGGCCTCATAAGGCAGCGTCGCGATGTCATGCGGATCGTGGGAGAACAGCAGTTCCGTGGTGAAGTAGAAGGCGCGCAGGGGCCGCGCGTCCGCCAATTCCGGCTGCAGCAACCAGAAGCGGTACTGCTCGGCGTTCCAGTCCCAGCCGCAGCTGTTCAGGGCTACGGGCCGCATCAGGAGCAGCAGTGCGATGATCAGGATCCGCTTCATCGTTCCGTGCTGTCAACGGGGTAGGTGATCATGGTGGAGTCCACCTCCCAAGCGATGCTGTCGGCCATGTCGGCTTCGCGTTGTTGCTGGTGTTGCCGGTCGAAATAGCCGCCGGTGCGTATCGGCCCGAAACGTGTGAAGCCGGCCATCACCTGCGCCGGATCCATGCGCTGGAAGGTGCCCGTACCGGCCTCGAAATAGGCCACTGCGAGCGTATCGTCGTTCACTGCACTGCGGGCCAATTGCGCCACCTGCGCGATCAGTTCGGGCGTCATGCGCTCCATGCGGATCACGTCGCCCAGGTGCAGTTCGGGTAGCACTGTGTTGTTCTCCTGGGTCACCTGCATGGTGCCGTCGGTCTCTCCGGAAAGCATGCTGAAGTTCATCGCCGTCCGCACTTGGTCATCCTGCAGGATACCCATGAACTTCCCATTGCGGAACTGTGCGCCCCACGAGAAGGCCGGCAGGCCGATGTCCAGCGGCAAGGGATAGGGCTTGGTGCCCGTGAAGTAGGGCTCGGCAACAGCGAGGTCGAAGATGGAGTTACCATCGCCCGGCGCTGTGATCTGGCCTACGTTGTAGGGCATCAGCATGCCGCGGTCGGCGGGTGGTACACCGGTCTTCGTGGGCTGTGCGTACTGGTGGAGGCGGATGGTGGCGGTGAGCGGCACATCGAGGCTGTCGTTCATGATCCGCGTGAGGCGGAAGAACCGTGCCTTGGTCTTTGCGGTCCAGTCGCAGTCCAGCATCACCCCGTGGATCTTGTCCGGGCATTCCATCCGCAGCTTGCGCAACAGGTTGGTGGCCAAATGCTCCACTTCCGCATCGCCGATCTTCAGGAAGGTGGCGTTGGTGATGTAGATGCAAGGCACCAGTTCCACCTGGTCGGTCCAGGCACCCTGGCCGCCGTAGTAGGTGCGCCACTGGTATGGAACACGCACCATCGAGATCGGATGCGCTCCGTTGGCGGGGTTCCAGTCGATGTCGAGCAACTTGTGGTACACGCGTTGAATGGCATTGCGCTGCAAGGCGATCTCCTCATCGCCCTCCATCCAGTAACTATTCTTCCAGCGGAATGCGGAGGGTATCACCACGGGGTCGGGCGGAGTGGGCCGCAGCAGACCCCATGCCGCCAACGGGAGCACGAGCAAGGGCGACCAGCGCAGGAAGCGGAGCATGGTTCTGGATCCGTAGGGATGAACGCTAATGTGGTGGTCCTATTTCGTGCGCGGTGAAGTGGCCCTTCCGGCGAACGCCCCGTTCACGTCCAACACCGCCCGTTCGGTGCACGCGTACACCCGATCCGTTCGTTCGGGGCGGATCACGTGCAGTCCTGTGCTCAATCCGAAGGCCGGGATGATCGCCAGCCGCTCACCGAACCAGAAACAAGGCAACCGCAGTCGTTGCCGGGCTTGCCCACTGAGCACCACACCCGGATGGATGTGCCCGCCCATGCCATAGACCCCGGGTCGTTCGGCGGGTTCATGCGCGAACACGAAGGGACCTTCCTCCAGGGTGTCATCACACACGTGCAGGCCTGCATCCGCATAGCGTCGGTCTGCGAGGATGTCGTGGTTGCCCGGTACCAGGTGCAGGGGGATGCTCTGCCGCAAGGCCCACGCCGTGAAGGGCGCCCAGCTGGTGTTGTGGCTGCTGTGGAAGAGGTCGCCCAGGATCAGCAGGCGTTCGGGACGGAAGTTGGCGATCAATGCGTCCAACCGGGCCAGTGTTCCTTCATCCTGTCCCTCGGGCAATGCCGCACCCGCCTTACGAAAGTGAGCCGCCTTGCCCAGGTGCAGATCGCTCACGACCAACCAACGTAGGCGGTCCCAATACAGCGCCCGGTGCGGGTGCAGGATAAGGCGTTCACCAGCGACGGAGATCTCGGCGGGGAGCATGGGGGCAAGATAATCCCTCGCCCCATGTCGATATCATCGTTACGAACAAGCGCGTCAATAAGGGTCCTCAACGGTCCAGAACCCCGTAGGTCGGACATCCTGCCGCCCGGACCGGGGCGATCACTCAACACTTCTGTCCCCGCTATCCCCCGGTTCTACACTGTGGCCAAGCTTCACGAGCACAGCCCAAGCCCGGCATGCACCTTGGAATACAGGCGGTACCATTCCCGTCACCATGAACGAGCGACAGATGCGATCAAGCCCTACGTCCCAACACTCCCTGCGAGCACTCGTGGTCGAGGACCGCGAGGACGTTGCCATGAGCCTGGCCATGCTGCTGGAGCGGCTGGGCTACTCGGTCCAAGTGGCTCCCACGGCGAAGGAGGCAATGGAACATGGCGCTCATTTCAAACCGGATGTGATCTTCCTGGACATCGGCCTGCCCGACCAGTCCGGCTATGATGTGTGCAAGGATATGCGTCGTAGCGAGTGGGCCGCCAAGGCCTTCATCGTGGCGCTGACCGGCCGCAACGAACCGTCCGACATGATCCGGTCGGCCAATACCGGATTCGACCGACATGTGGCCAAGCCGATGGGCTTCGACACACTCCAGGAGATCCTGCTCATTGTGAACGATAGGGCCGCTTAGCCATTGCGACCTCCGCGCAGCAAGGTTCGGCGATCTCCATGCTACCTGGTTGGTCGGGCCTGCGCTTCAGTGCGGTTGGACCATCCTCCACCAGCGACCCGTTGGTGGATGCTCCACCTGACCACTTTTCAAGCTCCGTGTGAAACACGCAGAACTCATTATCGATTACACCGGATCGCGCAGGATTCAACGTGCATCGGATCGTAGCTGTCAGTAGACCACAGGACCACGAAAGCGGTGATCACCAAGCATTCACATATCCGACATGAGGGTGCCATACCGGAAAAGGAACGCTGAGACGAGGACCGCGATCGTGTTCGAATGACGACGTAGGGTCGCCCCCTGACCATTTCAAGAGATCGATAGGATCAGTCGTTCATCCACTCCCCAGGTCAATACCGCACCACGGACAATCGCCACGCCAAGCGATCATAGGCGGCGTGTATGAGGTACTGACCTGCAGGAAGATCCTCGGGCACCTGGATCGTACCATGGACTTTTGCGGCGATGGTGTGTAACAAGCGTCCGCTGGCATCACGCAGGAGCACCTGCTCACCGGCTGCTAGGCCATTCAGGTGGACCACGCTGCCCGCTGTGGCGGGCGAGGGCCATAAGCGTGCGACTTCCACTTTGGGTTCGGACAGGCCGGTGCTGATGCCACCGAAGAGGTCCTCGTAGGCTTGTGCGAACTCGTCGGCACTAGCACAGGTGCTCACTGCATCCCAGTTGATGCTCCAGGTCATCAGTCCACGCAGTGTGGGGTAGGTGGCCACGCGTTGGTAGTTGTCCGGCTGCGGACCGGTGCCGCGCAGGTAGTCCACGGCCTGGGCCAGGACGGCAGGCGTGACGTAGCCCCCTCCGGCCGCGAGCGGACAGGCGGGCAGACCGATGGCCACCTTCTCCGGCGGCAGCGGGGCGAAGAAGCCGCCGCCCGTCTGGAAGCCTTGCAGCAGCGCTTCGGTCTGGCTCACGATGAAGTCGGCCGTGCCTTGCGTGTAGATGGCGCCGTCGATGCCGTACATGCTGCCGCTGTTGTAGAGCTGCACCTGCAGGATGTCGAGCCGGTCGCGCAACGCATCGATGATCGGCAGGTAGGCGCCCCAGATACCGCCATACGCGCTCTGTCCGCCCTGCACGTAGGCCGTTTCCGGTGCCATGGTCAGCATCATCGGAACGCCATTCTGCACCTCGAATTGATCGGCGATGTTGTGTACCGCGTCGATGAGGCGGATGATGCGGGCATCGGTGGGTGCGGCGATGGTCCCGCCAGTGATGGCCACCGAAGCACCTTCCAGGTCGATGTCAATGCCGTCGAAGCCGTAGGTGTCGAGGATGCCCAGTATACTGCTCACGAACTGGTCACGCTCGGCGTCGCTGTCCAGGTGCACCGTAGCGTTGGCCCCGCCGATGCTGATGAGCACCTTCTTCCCCTGGGCTTGCAGTGTGGCCACATCGGCGATGAAGGTGGCGGGCGCGGTCTCGGCCGGCGAGAAGGTCATGTCGTATGTGGTGCCCGGCATCGGCACAGCGAAGGACACCTCGATGACCGTGTAGCGCGGGTCGACCTCGCTCAGCTCCAGGTAGGGCGCGCTGCCGTCGTTCCAGTTGTGCCAGTAGCCGATGAGGTCGGGGCCTTGGGCGGCGGCGGTGATGGTGGATAGGAGGAGGAGCGAGGCGATCGACAGGCGCATGGATAATGAAGTGATGGCCCAAGTTCGCCGCTTCCGGTGACCTTTGTCGATGGATCCGACCGGATCACGGATCGAGCGTTCGGAAGGAGCGTGTTTCCCGACGGATCCGTGCTCACTCTTTCTGTGATCGCTCCGTCATCTTCCGGAACCGGAGCTACTGCGTGTCCGGGCTCATGTTCTCCACATCGTCGAGGTCGCGATGCCGACCGGTCGCCTTCTTGTTCGTTACCAGATCATGGTACCCGATGAAGTTCATGGCGAGCCCATCGAAGGTCACCTCCTTGCGATTCGCGTAGCAGCTATCGAACGCCACCCCATCGATGGTCGTCAGCAGGTCGATGCGAAGCGGGGGCTGACCGAACTGGATCACGTTACCCTCCTTCGTCAGGTCATTCACGGTGAGGCCGAACGAAGCGAAACCGAATTCCGCAATGACCGTGAGTACGCGTTCAGCGTTCGCCTGCGTGGGGTTCAGCCAAATGTCCAGGTCGCCGGTGTAGCGCGGATATCCATGCACGCCAACGGCATAGCCGCCCACGATCATATACTCCGCCTCATGCTTTTTGAGCAACGCGACAAACTCTTTGAAGTCTTTGCTCAGCATAGGTGGGACCCATGTATTGTTGCCTCAGGAATTCGACGGCCTCCAAGCGCTTCTCCACTGGCTGTTCAGACCAGTATGCGCGATCGCTGGGAGGTTCTTTCAACTTGGTGACGCGGACGATCCGTTCCATTGTTCCAAAGTTACGGAAGCGAAGGGCACGGCCTAGGTTCCATTCGTCGCATCCGTTCATCCATTCACCCCCTTCTCCAACCGCTCCGTCATCTTCCGGATGCGGTCCTCCAACTGCTCGCCGCTCGCTGGATCGCGTTCCGCCGGATGCGAAGAGCCCGAAGGGGACCAGTACCTTGCTCGCATGAAGTACGTATTGCCCATTGGCGCAATGCTGCTCAGCGGCTTCTTGACGCTGATGCTGGTGGTGTTCACCGTGGCTGGCATGGCCAACGCACGGCCTGAGCAACTGCGCACCCTTGAATTGTGGGTGGGTGGCTTCATACTGGTGTACGTTGGTAGTCTGGTGGCGTCGATCGTGCTGCTGCGCAAGGGCCGCGTTGGCAACGCCATACTGGTGGCGTTGGCACCCACCATGGTGATGTGCCTTTTGGTGTTGGTGGTGGGGATGTGAAACAACGAGGGTCAACTTTGTGCCATGCGGGTCCTGCTAATCCCGATCCTACTCCCGTTGTTCGGCCTGGGCGACCTGCAGGCCCAGCGCTCCGAGGTGGACAGCCTGCGCGGAGCTTGGGAACGGTGGCAACGGAGCGAACATAGCGCGAGCGACACCCTGGGCACCAGCCTGGCCACCGACCTGTCGATGGCCTACCAGAACGCAGGCGCGTTGGACAGTGCCCTGCTGCTGAGCGCACAAGGGATCGCCTTGGCCGAGGCAGGCCTGCGGGCCGCGCCCCAGGCCAAGCGCATAGCTTGGCTGCAACACCGGATGACGGCCGAGCGCATGAAAGCGGGGCAACTGTTCTTCCTGAACCGCTACCCCGAAAGCATCGAAGCCATCAAGGCCTACCTGGCCACGGCCGAGGAGCTCCAGCGGCCGGAGGATATCGGCGCAGCCTACAACTACATCGGCTATTGCTACAATGCCATGGAGGACGTTCCCAATGCGTTGGTTTGGTCCAACAAGGCACTGCGGATACTGGAGCGGAACGAGGGCCAGGACCTTGCCAATGCGTACGTGGGTATCGCAGGGCTGCATTTCGACCTGGGTCAGCGGGACAGTGCGCTTTCCTGTTTGCGGGCAGCGTTGCGCCTGTACGATCGGTTGGACGAACCGGTCAACAAGGCGTCGGCGCTCGGTATGATGACGGAGGCCTTCCTGGAACTGGGTGCGCCTGATTCCGTGGACCATTTCCTGTCCTTGTTGAGGCAGGTGACCAACGCGCACGGTGGAACGCGGATGCGCATGCGCATGCGCCTGTACCTCATCGAAGGGCAGGTGGCCTTGCAGCAGGGGCGTGTGCCGGAGGCCATGGCGCTGCTGGAGCGGGCGGATTCCATGGCGTCAGCGATGGATGACCACCGCCAACGCTACTTCATCGGTCGTCAGCGTGCCATCGGCCATGCGCTGCGCGGCGAGGTATCCCGTGCGAACGAGCTGTTCGATGACGCGGTGGATGAACTGAAGAAGGACCTGGACCTCGCCAAGGTGAGGGCGCTGGCCGCTGCACAGGCCAGGGCCGAACAGGAGAAGGACCTGGCGACCTCCGAGGCCAACGCGGAAGCGTTCCGCAAAGGCCGCTGGTTCGCCTGGGCGGTGGCCGGTGGTGGCATCACCGTTGCGCTGCTGCTGGGCATCCTGTACCGACAAGGTCGGCGCAATGCGAAGCGCCTCGCTGCCGCACAGGACGAAATGATGCGCTTGGAGAAACAGCGCGAGGCTGAACGGGTGCGGATGAACGTATCGCGCGACATCCACGACGAACTGGGCGGGTCACTCTCCAAGATCGCGTTGCTCAGCGACCTGGTGCAGCAGGGTGGGGCGGATGCTGAACGCGCGGATCGCTTGCGTGCCATTGCGGACAACGCACGGCAGGTGCGCGGTGCGTTGAACGACGTGGTATGGGCCGCTGACCCCGGCAGCGACCATGCGGGTGCGCTGTTGCACCACTTGGCCGATCGCGCTCATCGCCTGTTGGATGGCACCGGAGTGGAGCTGCTCTTGGACCTGCATGCCGACGACCAGGAGCAGACGCTGGGTCCGGCCTTCAAACGGGACCTGTCCATGGTCGTGAAGGAGGCGCTGAACAATGCCCTGAAACATGCACGACCCACCGCGGTCGCTGTTCGGTTCCACATCCATCCGGATCGCTACGAACTGACCGTGACCGATAACGGACGTGGTGTTGGCCATAGCCCCGTGGACGGAGGTAACGGACTCACCAACATGCGCGAACGCATCGCGGCACACAGCGGCAACTTGACCGTGCTTCCCGTCCATGACGGTACAGGAACCGTGGTGCAAGCGACCGGTACGCTGGCTTCCACGTAGCTTGCAGGGATGAAGCGGATCAAGGTGGCCATCGTCGAGGACGACCGCGACTTTCGCGACCTGCTGCAGGTGGGCATGAAGAACGATGCGGGCATCCACGTCATTGCCACGTTCAGCAGCGGCGACCGGTTCCTGGAAGGCCTCGCCGACCTGGATGCCGATGTGGTGGTGATGGACATCAACATGCCCGGAACCAGCGGCATCGGGTGTGTAGCCCTGGCCAAGCCGCGGAAACCCGCCATGCAGTTCCTGATGAGCACCGTCTTCGAGAATCCGGCGTACATCTTCCAGGCGCTCTGCGCAGGTGCGACCGGCTACATCGTGAAGAGCGCACCCGCCAAGGACCTCATCGCGGCAGTGTATGAGATCCACGCGGGCGGATCACCCATGAGCCCGGCCATAGCGCGTGCGGTCGTGGCCTCGTTCCAAGGTGCTACCTCGCAGCCCATTCAAGAGGAACAGCTCACCGCCAAAGAGCGCGAGGTGGTGGACGCCCTTGCCAGTGGCCTGATGTACAAGGAGATCGCGGACAAGCTCGGGGTGAATATCAGCACCGTGCGCACACACGTCCGCAGCATCTACGACAAGCTGCAGGTGCATTCGCGTGCGGCAGCAGTGAAGCGCGTTTATCCGGGACGCTGAACCGGGCCCTACCATCTTCATGGGAGGCGGAGTTGCTTGGGCGGCGGGACCTTCGCACAAACATCCGTTCCCATGCTGCGTGCCTCTGGTCTTATCACTTCCCTGCTGGTGCTCAGCGCGGTCAATGCACAACAATACACCATCAGCACGGTGGCTGGCACGGGTCAGCTGGGCAGCGGTGGCAATGATGGTCCCGCCCTGGCAGCCGACCTTTCGTATCCGCGTGGCATGGGGATCACGGCCGATGGCATGCTCTACTTCGCCCAAGCAGGCGACCACGTGGTGCGGGTGTTCGACACCAACACGGGCTTGGTGCATCACGTGGCGGGCACCGGTGTGCTCGGTTATAGCGGCGATGGTGGCCTCGCCGTGGAAGCTGGGCTTGCCGCACCGTACGATGTGGTGGTCGACCTGGAAGGCAATGTGTACATCTCCGAAGCCGACGCGTACCGGATCCGCAAGGTCAATGGCGTGGATGGTACCATCGGAACCTTCGCCGGAACGTTGAGCCCGGGCAATACCACTGAGGTGCCAGCCACGCAAGCGGCGATGAACGGTCCTCGTGGCATCACCTTTACTGAAGACGGTGACCTGCTCATCGCCCTGATCGGCAACGATTGCATTCGTTATGTGGATGCCGACAGCAGCTACCTGCACGCCTTTGCAGGAAGCGGCAACACGGGATCCACTGGTTTCTCGGGCGATGGAGGCCCGGCGCTCAACGCCCAGTTCTTTGCGCCCTATGGCGTGAAGGTGGCCCCCAACGGCAACGTCCACATAGCGGACCTCAACAACCGTCGCATCCGCATGGTGGATGCCACCACCGGCATCATCTCCACGGTCGCGGGTAATGGTCTGGACGCCTACGAAGGCGACGGCATGCCGGCAACCGAAGCGGCCATCGGACGGCCGGAGTTCATCACTTTCGATGCCGATGGTAACCTGTTCTTCACCAATGCGGAACAATGCCGCATCCGGAGGGTCGATGCTGCGACCGGCATCATCAGCACTGTTGCGGGCACGGGTGCCGCTGGCTACAGCGGCGACGGCGGACCTGGAAGCGCTGCCTCCATCAACTTCCCTGCGGGCATGGTCGTGGATCCCGATGGACGCATCTACTTCGCCGATAGCTACAACCAGCGCATCCGGATGCTCACCCCGGTGGATGACACTTCTGTGGGTGAGCACGAAGAGATCGGTACCGTCGTGGCCTACCCATCACCGGCCACCGAGGTGCTCAACGTCCGATCAACGACCTCGGGCCGACTGGACCTCATCGATCTCCAAGGCCGCGTGGTACTGAGCTCCCGCGTGGCTGGCAGCGTATTGAGCATTCCACTCAGCGATGTGGCACCCGGGCTCTATACCGTGAACGTGCAGGGAGCAGCTCCGGTAAGGGTGGTGGTGCAGTAGGCACCTGGCTACGGTGCCTTGAATAGCGCGATCGTGTAGTCCAGCAAACGCCGATCACCGTGTTGCCCATGACCCGGCACCACCACCTCCACCTGCGGGTAGGCTTGCTTCACGCGTTCCACCGTGCTTGACCACGCACCCACGTTCGCATCGCCCAGGTAACCCTTGGTGGCGTTCAGTTCCTTGATGAGGCAACCGCCGAAGAGCACATCCTCCTTGGCGAAGTAGCCCACCACGTTGTCCACCGTGTGTCCTTCGCCGAAGTGCGTCACCGTGATGCGCTCATTCCCGGCGACCAATACCAACGAATCGGCGAACCCATGTTGCGGGACAGCCGTGCCCTTGGCTTCCGACATTTCGATCGTCTTGGCGTGCGCATGGGAGGGTATGCCATGCGCATGGAAGGCCTGAAGTCCGCCCAGGCAGTCCACATGGAAATGCGTTGGCACGACGGCCTTCACGCTGCAATGGAGTTCGTTCTGGATCCAGCTGATCAGTTCCTCGGATGCGGCGTCCTTCGTCGGTGTGTCGAAGACCACCACCTCATTGCCATCGCGTACGATGAGCCCGTTGCACGGGACATTCCCGAAGTCGTCGGTCTGGTGGAAAGAGGTATGGATGAAGCAATGGGCGCTGATCCGATCGATGACGAGTTGCTCGGACCGGTGAACGGGAGCATCGTCGGTGTGCGATCGCTGCAACGAGGAACACGCCCACCATACACAGTGCATGGCGACCACCAAAATCGCTAGCGGGATGCGCTTCATCGGCATCAAACATAGAACACCCTCGCACTGCCGGTACGACGTCGCTCAACCTTTCTCCAACCGCTCCGTCATCTTCCGGATCCGATCCTCCAACTGCTCACTACTGAGCTTCGCACGCACGCGGTGCAGGTCATGGGGAAGAGGTAGGTCACAAAGCCCTTCAGGAAGAACGGGGTGCCCGGCGTGAAGTGCAATTCGCTCACGGGTTCCACTTCGTTGCTCAAGCGGCTTTCGGTATCGAATTGCGCCTGGTTCCATTCCACGTCCAGCAGATTCTCCACCGTGGCGCCGAGTTCCAGGTTGGCGAAGCGATAACTGGCCTTGGCGTCGATGAGGAAGTACCCTTCAGCCACCACACTGTTGTCCTCGTTCGCGGGGCGGTCGGTGATGTGGCGGTAGCGCAGGCTGGCGTTGAAGCCGCGGTCCTGCACATAGGCCAGCCCACCGATCGTGGTGAAGCGCGGCGCCAAGGGAATGGCGTTCTCTCCTTCGGGCACATCCACCAGGGTCCCATCAACAGCGTTCACATCCACATCCGCAAAGAGGCGGTCCGTGAGTTGGTAGCGTACGCTGAGGTCCACACCCATGCGTCGCGTGGGATCACTGGTCTCCACCACACCGCCATCGCCCACGTAAACCAGTTCGCTCTCCAGGTAAAGACCCCAGAGTGCGGCATTCACCAGCATGCGCGGCAATGGCTTGAAGGTGGCACCGAGGTCCGCGCCATAGGCCTTGGGCAAACGCCCTTCGAAGGGGTACACCACGACGTGATAGCCCTCGCGACTGGTGAAGCGTTCGATGAGCAGTTCATCCGGTGAAGGCACGATGCTGGTTTCCCGCTGGCGTTGGAGGATGGGCTCCACGGCGCTCATCTCCGGTCCTGGTCGGTCCATGGTGAGCTGCTCGCGCAACACCTTGGCCATGTAACTGCTCAGCGGCATGCGTCCGCCCTGCCAGCTGGGGATCTTGCCTTTCTGCTCGCGGCTCTTGCGCACCTGCGCCACCAGGTCCTTCACGCGCACCAGTTCCAGCGATCGCCCTGCGAACCAGAACACGTCGCCGGGCTTCAACTGGTTGATGAACCATTCCTCCACGGTGCCGATACGCCCCCCACTCAGGAGCTTCACCGCATAGCTGCTGTCGCTCACGATGGTGCCGATGCTGAGCCGGTGCCGCAAGGCGATGCGTCGGTCGTGCACCCGGACAAGACCGTCGTCGTCCACCACGGCCTTGTTGAACTCATCGTAGGCCGCGAGGCTCCTGCCGCCGCTGGTGATGAAGGTGAGCAGCCAGTCCCACTCGGTGGATGTGATGTCCTTGAAGCACCAGGTGGAGCGCACCTCGTGGTAAAGCGCGGCAGGGGAGAAGCCATCGCTCACGGCCAGCGTCACCAGGTACTGCGCCAGCACATCGAAGCAGCGGAACAGCGGCTGGCGCGCCTCGATGCTGCCTTCTTCGGCGGCCTGTCGCAGGGCGGCGGCTTCCACCAGTTCCAAGGCATGGGTGGGCAGGAACCAGATGCGGCTGGTGGCATCGGGACGGTGACCGCTGCGCCCCGCGCGTTGCACGAAACGCGCCACGCCCTTCGGGCCGCCGATCTGCACCACGCTCTCCACCGGACGGAAATCCACGCCCAGGTCCAAGCTGCTGGTGCAGACCACGGCCTTCAGCTTGCCCACGTCCAGCGCCTGTTCCACCCATTCGCGCACGTTCCGGTCCAGCGAACCGTGGTGCAACGCGATGGTGCCCGCCAGCTCCGGCGCGATGTCCAGCAGGTGGTGGTACCAGATCTCGCTCTGCGCGCGGGTGTTGGTGAAGATCAGTGTGCTGGTGCTCTGCTCGATGATCGGTAACAGATGGCGCGCCAGCTTCAGGCCCAGGTGCCCGGCCCAGGGGTAGTGCTCCACCTTCTCGGGGATGATGCTGCGGACCTCGATGGGTTTCTTGATGGTGGATCGCACCAATACGGGGGCATATCGACCTGCACCGGGTTGTCGACCCGATGGGTCGACGCTACGGGTGCGATCCACGAGGTCGGCGCCATGCAGGACTGTCATCGCCTCTTGGAGGTTCCCAATGGTGGCGCTGATGCCCCAGATGCCCAGCTGCGGGCGCAGGGCTTTCAGGCGGCTCAGGCCCAGTTCCACCTGCACACCGCGTTTGCTGCCCAGCAGCTCGTGCCACTCGTCGGCGATGAACCAGTCCAGGTGCTTGAAGAGCTCAGCGTAGCCCTTGGTGGCCAGCAGCACGTGCAGGCTTTCGGGCGTGGTGACAAGCAGCTGGGGCAGGGCCTTCTTCTGCGCCGCGCGCTCCTTGGTGCTGGTATCGCCGGTGCGCACGCCCACCTTCCAATCGAGGCCCACGCCATCGCACATCCGTTGCGCGCTTTCGGCGATCTCGCCGGCCAGGGCACGAAGGGGGGTGATCCAAATGGCGCGCAACCCCCTAGTGTCATTCCGGGCCTGACCCGGAGTCGCACCATTGCCGTTTACGCGACTCCGGATCGAGGCCGGAGTGACATTCAGTAGCGCGGAATTCACCACCCCGCCCCAGACCGCGTAGGTCTTGCCGCTGCCGGTGGGGGCGTTGAGCAACCCGCTGCGGCAGGCGGCCATGTGCGCCCACACCTCGCGCTGGAAGGATTGCACACGCCATTCCTGAGCGGTGAACCACTGGTCAAGGGTACGGTGGGTGGTGCTGCGTGTCGCGCTCACTGTTTCAGGAGGCGGATGCTGCGGCCGGTCCCGTCGAGCACCCGGAGCAGGTAGGCCCCACTGCGCAAGCCGCGCAGGTCGATCAACGCACTGCCGCCCCTTGCCGTACCGCTAAGGGTAGTGCGGCCCGTGGCGTCGATGAGCGCGTAGGGGAAGGTGCCTTCGATGCCCATCAGCAGCACAGCATCCTCCGCTGGGTTGGGCCATGCGGACAACGTGGAGGCGGCCGGCTCGGTCAGGGCGGTGCTGAAGTTGCCGCAGGTGAAGCCTTGGAAGAAGTCCCAGATGACGTTGGTGGCGCTGAAGGTGGCACCGGTCGGCCAGGTGTGTCCGCCGCCATCGATCTTGTAGTGCACCACGCTGGCGCTGCCGTTGCAGGGCGCATACACCTGCTGCTCCACGGTGGCGTTGAACGGCGTGATCGTGGGTGGCGTGGAGCAGGCGAGTTTCGAGGTCCAGAGGTCGAGCACATCCTGTACGCCCAGCCCACTGAAGATGCTGCCGTTGTAGCTGACGATGACGTCCGAGGTACCATGGATCTGCATCACGCCCGGTGTGTGCTGGGGTGCGCAGCCGGCCAGATCCCCATCATTGACGGTGCCCGATACCGAGGCGATGGCCGCGAAGCACTTCGGGCTCTCACAGCCCAGTTTGTGGCTCATGTACCCGCCCGCCGAGAACCCCGTGGCGTAGATGCTCGTGGTGTCGATGCTGAACTGACTGATGAGCGTATCGCGTAGCGCACCGATGTAGCCCACGTCATCGGCCGTGCTGCCGCCGGGGAAGGGCGAGTTGGTGTTCCACCCGTTGTTCACGCCGTTGGGGTACGCCACGATGAAACCTTCCTGTTCGGCGAGGACATTGAAGCCGGTGACGTTCATGATGGCCGTGGCGCTTTGGGTGAAGCCGTGCATGACGAACACCAGCGGAACCGGGGTGCCCGGCACATAAGCGGAAGGCACGTAGGTGATGTGGTCCCGGGTGAGGCCATCGTGCGTTATCGTGCCGTTCACCTGTGCTACGACGGAGGTGGCCAGCAGGGCCAGGGCGGGTAGGAGTGTGCGAAGGGTCATGAGAAGTGAACGATCGGTGTGGCTCAGGGTTCGGTGGTGCTGGAAAGGGTGGCACCGGCCAGGCGTTTCAAGGCATCCAAGGTATCCGCATCCTCCGGTCGTTTATCCCGCCGCCAGCGCACGATGCGGGGGAAACGCACGGCCACGCCGCTCTTGTGCCGGCTGCTGGTGCTGATGCCCTCGAAGGCGATCTCGAACACCAACCGGGGTTCCACCTGCCGAACCGGACCGAAACGCTCGAGGGTGTTCTTCTTCACGAAGGCATCGACCTCCTTCATCTCTGCGTCGGTGAGACCGCTGTACGCCTTGGCGAAGGTGACGAGCTGGCCCTCCTGCCACAGACCGAAGGTGTGGTCGGTGTAGAGGTCGGCGCGCCGGCCATGGCCCTGCATGCTGAAGGTGAGCACGGCATCGATGCTCAGCGGGTCCACCTTCCATTTCCACCAATCGCCGCGCTTGCGGCCCACCTCGTAGGTGCTGCTGCGGCGCTTCAGCATCAGGCCTTCAATGCTGGTGGCCCGGGCATGTTCGCGGTGTGCGACGATCTCCTCCCAGGTGCTGAAGTCGAGTGTGGGCGAGAGCAGGAGCGAGGGATGGGCGGCCAATGCATGCACCTGCTCCAAGATCCACCGCCGCTCTTCCATGGGCGCCTGCCGGATGTCCCTGCCTTCGAACTCCATGATGTCGTAGGCCATGAAGACCACGGGCACATCGCTCAGGATCTTCTTCCCGACGGTCTTGCGGCCGATGCGTTTCTGCATCTCCGCGAAGGGCAGCGCAACGCCGTCCTTCCATGCCAGGATCTCGCCATCGAGCACGGTACCCGGGGATAGTGCTTTCCGGAACGCATGGAACTCCGGGTACTTGTCGGTCACCAGTTCTTCGCCGCGGCTCCATACGAAGTGCTCGCCACCACGCACGATCAACTGGCCGCGGATGCCGTCCCACTTGTGCTCGGCCTGCCAGTCCTGCGGATCGCCGAGGGGCAACAGTTCCTCAAGTCCGGCACCGGCCGCTCGACCTTCGGCGCCTTCAATGCCGTAGGCCAGGTAGAAGGGGTAGGGGCGCGAGGCTTGATCCGCATCGTTCTCCGCGAAGAGCAGGTCGTGGAAGCTGGTGCTGTGCGGGCTCCAGTCGCCCATCAGGCGGTGCGCGATGGCGTCCTCCTCCAATCCGGTGGCCTTGCTCAGGCCTTTCACCATGATCTTCTGGCTCACCCCGATCCGGAAGCCGCCGGTGATGATCTTGTTGAACACGAAGAGCTCCATGCCTTGCAGTCCGGCCCAAGCGGCTTTCACGCGCAATGCCTTCTCCGTTTCGTCCTGGTGCTTCAGGTCCTCCACGAAGTACACCCATTCGGTGAGGCTCTTGGTGATGGGCCGCTCCAGCTTCGCGATGTGCGTCACCGTTTCCGCGAAGTCGCCCACCACGTGGTAGCTGGCCTCGAACAGCCAATCGGGTATGCCGCTGATCTCGGCCGCCCATTGCCGCAGCTGTGTGCTGGTGATGGGCCGTTTCGGCCGACGACCGCTGAGCAGCGCGATGGTCCAGAGCTTGTCGGCGTCCGTCGCTTCGCGGAAATACACGGCCAGCGCATCCACCTTGGCGATTGTGCTGGAGGTGGAATCCAATTCGTCGAACAACTGGGCGGCGCGTTGCATGCTAAGGGGAATTCCGGTGCTCAACGATCAGCGAAAAATGTTCAATGGTCAATATTCAATCTTCAACATTCAACTCAAATGCCTGCAGGGCGATGGATGCTACGACCCCATGCCACGCTGATTTTTGCGCGCGGTATCAATGCTCTTGGCAAGGATCGCGATCAACTCGCCACATTCCTTGGTCAGCCATTGATGGTCCACGTCTGTGGTAAGCATCAATCTTGAAAGCCCTTGGATCTTGAGGTTTGAACGCGACTCCTTCAGTTCCTTCAGGGCGATACGGAGTTTGTGGACAAAGTCATTGGTCGACTCCGCTCCGCTTGCTTCTCCGTAGTGTAGTGCAGGAGACCCTCCGCTTCTGAGCAGCTGCCCACCATAGTATTTGCCGGACATGGTCTTCGGCATGCGATCGACATAGTTCACGATCCGTGCAGCGAACATGTCCAGCCTGTCTTGAAGGTCAAATTTTCTCGGTTCCATCTGTTCTGGCATTACTCATGGCTCATGCACCTGTCATCTACTTTGTGTCCATTGGCCATTGATCATTGGTCATTGAACATTGAACCATTGACCATTGACCATTGAACATTCCCTTCAGCATTCAACCTTCAACGACCACCCTTTACATCCCTTTTCTCATCGACGCCATCTCCCGTAGGACCAGGCAGACCCAGTGGGTCGACGCTACGAGTGTTTTCTGCGATGTCGGTGCGCTGATCCGTGCCGTCCTCAGCACCGAATTCCGTCGATTCCGCGGTCGCATCATATCCAACGCTCCGCAGGTATTGGCTGAACACATCGGTATAGCCATGGGTGGCGATGACGCGTTCCGCGCCGGTCTCCTTCACGGCCAACAGCAGCGCATCCCAATCGGCATGGTCGCTGAGCACGAAGCCTTTGTCGATGTTGCCGCGCCGACGCCAGCCTCGCAGCTGCATCCAGCCGCTTGCCATGGCGCTGCTATATGGCTTCATCTTGTTGGTCCAGGGCGTGCCGATGGCGCTGCCGGGGGTGATGACCAGCGCGTTGCGGAAGCGATCCTTGGGCGTGTCGGTGGTGATCGGCTCCCAAAGCGGCAATTCCAGGCCGGTGGCTTCGAGCACGACGTTCATGTTGGCCACGGCACCATGCACCAGGATCGGACCGATGCTTGTGTCAACGCCCTTCATGACGCGTTGCGCCTTGCCCAGGCTGTAGGCGCTGATGATGCTGCACACGCCGTTCGCGGCGTTCCCCCGCCACCACGCGTTGATGTCGGCGAAGACCTGCGCGGGATCGGGCCAGCGATAGATGGGGAGGCCGAAGGTGCACTCGGTGATGAAGGTGTGGCACTTCACGGGCTCGAAGGCGTCGCTGATGCCGTCCGTGTGCCGCTTGTGATCGCCGCTGGCCACCCAGACCTCGCCTTTGTATTCCACCCGCACCTGGGCGCTGCCGGGGATATGTCCAGCCGGGTGCAGGCTGAAGCGCACCCCGTTGATCGTGACCGGCTCACCGAAGGCCAGTGCATTGATGTGCAGGTCCTCACCGTAGCGAGCATGCATCAAGGGCTTGGTGACGCGGCTGCACAAGTAGTTATCACTGCCGCGTCGGGCGTGGTCAGCATGGGCGTGGGTGATGATGGCCCGTTCCACACCGCGCCAAGGGTCGATGTACACGTCGGCGATGGGGCAGTGGATGCCACGTGGGGTGAATGACAATAAGGTCGTCATGAGCGCTGATCCCAAGATAGACCGGCCGAACGTTGGAACAACCCATGTCCATTGAAGTTTGGGAACGTTCGTGTATTTTCGATGCATGACCCAGGTGGAACCCAAGCAGTGCCTGCAATGTGGCGAGAAGCTGTTGGGCAGGACCGACAAACGATTCTGTTCCGATGCGTGCCGCAACATCTACCACTACCACGCGAACAGTGCGCCGATCAACTACGTGCGAAACGTGGTGAACGCCTTGAAACGGAACCGTCGGGTGCTATCCGAGTTGAACACCGGACCAGAAGGGAAGAAGAAGGTGCACCGGGACAAGTTGTTGGAGCGGGGCTACAACTTCATGTACCATACGAACACGCACCGCACCAAGGCAGGGAATACGTATATATTCTGCTTCGAGCAGGGGTATCTGGAGATCGGCGAGAACTGGTACATGTTGGTCCGCCGGGATGAATACCTGGACCGTGCGGGCGATCCGAAGTAGGACCGGTCACCCGTGCCGGTGGCTGAAGCACCGAGGAGGACAACGAAGCCAACCCGACGGTGTTGGCGAGGAGGATCCGGGAAGGTCGGCAGGATGGGGTCAGCCCAATGCCCAGATGAGCAGCACGGACATCGCCAGTACCATGACGGCCACCAACACGGGCCCGCCGATCTCGTTCTGTTCTGCCTCCTCCGGAAAGTGCCCTTCGAAATGATGGTCGCTCATGATGGAATGATGTGGGGCAAATATAGACCTGATCCGATCCTTGGTCCAGGCGGACACCTCATTCGATCGACAAGATGCTCAGTTCAGGCTGAACGTGGGCTGGCGTAGCACCATTCGAGCGATCACTCCGCTTTCGTTGGCGCGCATACGACGGATCATCGCCAGTACGTGTTCATCCAACTCGCGGTCGCTCAACTTGGCCAGGTCCTTGTACACCGGCAGGCTGCTGCGGCTCTTGAGGATCAGGGATATCTTGTAGGAGCGTGACATGGTTCCACTCAAGAGACGCCTGAACAGGCGAAAAGGATGCCTCCAGGACCGGTAGGAAGCAGTTCTGCCCAAGGAACGGTGGTCGCACCCCTGTGAACGGCAAGGATCAGCGCAACGATCCGGACACTTGGGAAGAAAGAAGCCCTTGCGATAAGCTCCTAAGGGCTCACGTTGGTGGGGGTGTGCGAACTGGCCGAGGACGGCCTTTCCCAGGAGGGGAGCTACATACACAAGCCCTGGACGCTGCTGCGCATCGTCGGGCTTTTTCATTCCCGTCCTCGCTCAAGCTGCGCTTGGCTCGTCCGGGCATGAAAAAGCCCCGGTGACTTCGTCACCAGGGCTTGGTCTGGTCGGGGTGAGAGGATTCGAACCTCCGACCTCTACGTCCCGAACGTAGCGCTCTACCGGGCTGAGCCACACCCCGAAGGACCGTCGTAGCGACGACGATTCCTTCAACAAGGGTCGCAAATATAGGATCGTTCACCGAACCGCGAATACCGGTCGGTCAGGCATCGAACTTGTACCCGATGCCTTTGATCGTCTTGATGCGATCGTCGCCGATCTTTTCACGCAGCTTGCGGATATGCACATCGATGGTGCGATCGCCAACGAACAGTTCGTTCCCCCAGATCTGGCTGTAGATCTCATCCCGCTTGAAGACCTTCCCGGGCTTGCCGATGAGCAGGACGAGCAGTTCGAACTCCTTCTTCGGCAATTGCAGTTCCTGGTCGCCCACATGGACCATCACCTTTTCGAGGTCCACGCGAATGCCATTGGCCTCCAGTACATGGCCTTCCGGACGATCGGAACTGCTGCGCTTGAGCAATGCTTTCACCTTGCTCACGAACACCTTGGGGCGGATGGGCTTGGTGATGTAGTCGTCAGCTCCTGCTTCGAAGCCGGCGATCTGGCTGTAGTCTTCGCCCCTAGCCGATAGGAAGGTGATGAGCGTTTGCTTGAACTCCGGCATGTTGCGCAGCTGGTTGCACACCTCCACACCGTCCATGCCGGGCATCATGATGTCCAGTACGATCAGGTCCGGCCGGAACTGCTTGGCAGTACGTAATGCATCGCGGCCGTTCAAGGAGGTGGCAACCTGATACCCCTCGCGCTCCAGGTTGTACTTCAGAAGTTCAAGGATATCCTGCTCATCATCCACCAACAATACCTTGGGGGTCAGCGCTCCGCTCATGTGATCATCCATCGTTGGCTGCAAAGGTGACCCGACCAAGCCGGGTGGATGTTAAGGCCTGGTCAAATATAGGTTAAGCCGGAGGCCGGTTCCGGGATACCACCAAAGCACGGCATCCATTAGATTTGGACCCTGTGGAAGCGCGGTCTTCCCTGCCGTGAGCGATGGACATGGTCCATCACTGGATGGAAGAAGGCCGGTCACTGGAGGTTCGTACATTGGAATTCAAGCGGGAGTAGCTCAGTTGGTAGAGCATCAGCTTCCCAAGCTGAATGTCGCGGGTTCGAATCCCGTCTCCCGCTCTTCGTTCGTTACAGCATGGGATGGAAGTGTCAGGACCGCGGGTATTGAACGACCCTCGGCGTGCAAGTGGAACCGGCGAACAGCCGTACCTCCGCATTGTTCTCTTCAAACAATGGACATCCAGATCAACTTCCGCACGCTGGGAACCGCGCTTCTCGGCGGCTGTGTAAGCCTATTTTCCTGTCAGAGTGGAGCCGCTCCATCATCAACCATGCACACAACGTCCGATACTTCCCACCTCATGACCACCGATACCACTGACAGTTTGGAGACGATCACCTTGGGTGCGGGTTGTTTCTGGTGCGTGGAAGCCGTGTTCGTGGAACTCAAGGGGGTCCGGTCCGTGACCTCGGGCTACATGGGAGGGACCGTTCCTGACCCCACCTACAAGGCGATCTGCACCGGCACCACGGGTCATGCCGAGGTGGCGCAAATCGTATTCGACCCGACCGATCTGAGCTTGGCTGAGTTGCTGGAGGTGTTCTGGCAGACGCACGACCCAACGACATTGAACCGTCAAGGGGCGGATGTGGGTACGCAATACCGTTCGGCCATCTTCTATCACACTGATGAGCAACGGAAGAGCGCCGAACATTACAAGGCGGAGTTGGACAAGAGCGGGGCGTTCCGATCAGCGATCGTGACGGAGATCGTTGCCGCAAGCAAATTCTACAAGGCCGAGGACTACCACCAGAACTACTATGCGGAGAACGGGGAACAAGGGTACTGCCAGATGGTGATCAGGCCGAAACTGGAGAAGTTCCGCAAGGCGTTCGCGACCAAGTTGAAGCCCTGATCGAACACCTTGTGACCAGGGTCACTCGGCCCGGACGGTCGGTGCTGGTACCTTCGTGGCCCCATGTTCAGCAAAGGCACCAAGCTCTTCAGCATCGCTCATTCGAAATGTCCGCATTGTCACGAAGGGGAATTCTTCGTGGATCCCAACCCGTACAACTTCTTGAAGGCAGGTGATCTGTTGGAGCGCTGCCCGGTGTGCGACCGTCGGTACACTCCGGAACCGGGGTTCTACTACGGGGGGATGTACGTGAGCTATGCCCTGGGCGTGGCCCTTTTCGTCAGCATCTACGTAGCCATCCTGGTACTATATCCCAGTGCCACCATGTGGACCTATGTGATCGGCGTGGTGGTAGGGCTGGTCATATTCGCACCGGTGATCTACAAGTATTCGAAGATCATTTGGGCCAACTTGTTCTTCGCATACAAGGGCGTGGAGCGCACGCCCAAGGAATTGGCCGAGCAAGCCGCCCGCGCAAAAGGCTGAAGGGGAGGTTCACATCCCGGACCCTTCGAGGTCGATGTAGTCCGTGATGATGAAGATCACCTGATCGGGGATCTTGGCCGAATGCGCACCCACATCGGAATAGCCCAAGAGGCCGACCATGTCCATGATATCCTCCACCGAGCGACGCTCGCTCACTGGTGGCCCCATAGGCGTCTGTCTGGCTTGCCACTCCAGCATGTAAAGTGGTCGTGGTTCCCGAAGTCCACGCCGAAGTAGTTCGAAGTAGGAGCCCTTGTCGGTGATGGTCAGGAAGCGATGTGCAATGAGTGCCATGTCCGCTTCGTTCGGTCCGATACCCGGGTCACCCACAGGGACCGTGCGCACCTTGAGCCGGTCATCGCCCAAGTTCAGTTCGCGCTTGCGTGCTTCAATGCGTTCGGCGTCAACAGGGTCGTTCACAACGGCGATGACATTGGCGCCTGCCTCGATCATTTTGAACGTGAAGTACCCATCCGCTGCAAAGAGGTCGACGATGGTCATGCCACTCAGGTCACCTCCCATCAATTGGATCAACTCCTCCGGCTTCTGCCAGGCGTCGCGTTCCTTGATCGGGTCGGTGTTGGGCAATGCTGCACCGCTCGTGGTCCCACCCGTTGGGTCGGTGGTGGCAGGTTCCGTGGAACACGCGGCGATCAGCAGTGTAGCGAACAGGAGGGAGGTGGTCTTCATTCGACGGTTACTTGGGGCAAAAGTACCCTGTTGGGCCGCCATGATAAAAATCCCCATGGGAATAATTACAACCTTCTAATTTTGGCCTATGGCACGGATAGAGGAAGAGTTGCTGAGCAAGTTCGAAAGCGAGCAACAAAAGGCGATGCTGAACGTACTGTTCACCGCCAATTGGTTACGCAGCCGACAAACCGCGGTCTACAAGCCGTTCGGCATCAGCCCGCAGCAATACAACATCCTCCGTATCCTGCGTGGCGCGAAGGGGCGGATGAACATGAACAGTGTGAAGGAGCGGATGATCGATCGGGCACCGAACGCGACACGTCTAACGGACAAGCTCATCGCAAAGGGATTGGTGGAACGCGAGCGTTGTGAGGAGGATCGGCGCGTGGTTTATGTGCGGATCAGCCCCAAGGGCTTGGAACTTTTGGCCCGTATCGATGTCGTGAACCGATCGGATATGAAGGACCTGATCGAGCGTGTGAGCGAGGCCGAGGCGGAATGGACGAACCGCGCGCTCGACCATATGCGGGGATGAACCTTTCTCCCGAGTTCGTGTTCATCATCGTCCCCCAAGTGATCAAGCATGCCTGACCGGAACAACCGCAGTGACCTGCCCATTCATCCGGTCCTGAACGAGCGATACAGCCCTAGGTCGTTCAAGGACCGTGATGTGACCGAACCCGAGTTGGAATTGGTCCTGGAGGCCGCCCGATGGGCACCAAGCAGTATGAACGAACAGCCATGGCGCTTCTTGGTGGCACGAAAGGGTGGTGTGGGACATGCCGAGCTGCTCGCCACGTTGGCACCGAGCAATGCGCTTTGGGCCGACAAGGCACCGATCCTGATATTGACCATGGTCCATCGCACCTTCAAACGGAACGGACTACCGAACATCCATGCGTGGCATGATCTCGGCGGTGCGGTGGCGATGTTGACCGTTCAAGCGACCGCGCTCGGGATGGGTATTCATCAACTGGGCGGATTCTCTGCCACCACCGCACGTGCACACTTCCAAGTGCCGGAGGATCTGGATGTGGTGAGCGTGCTGGCGCTGGGTCATCCAGGGCACTCTGATGCGCTACCGGAAGGACTTCGGGAGCGTGAGGAACGTCGTTCACCCCGATCGGGATTGGCGGACCTCGTTCGCTTCGGTAAGTGAGTCGTACGGAACCACACGGTGTCCCTCACGTTCGTGTCAACGGTCCCTTCGCGGCGCTTGTTCGATCGCACGCTCCCAGATCATGGCGCCCTCACGGTCCAGGACGCGCATGGTCATCACCCGGGCACCTTTGGGGCCGCTGAATCCGAGTTCCGCGAAATTGTGTTGCTCCACCAGGGTCCCAGGGACACGGAGTTCGTTCACCTCTTTCGGGCTGTATGTACCCGATGTGAGTGGAGAACAGGTCAGGTCATGGAGTACGGTCCCGTTCCCGAGTGTCAACTGGCTCAGCTCGGTGAAGTGCCGATCGCCCGAAACGAACACAACCCCTTGGATGCCTTCCGCTTCGATGCGACGTAGCAACTCCGCGCGCTCTTCCGGAATGCTCTCGTAATTCTCGAAGACACCGGCCGAGTTCAATACTTGCCCCCCCATGGCCACCACTTTGAACGATGCATCACTGTAACGGAGCGCTTGGATGAGCCAATCCAACTGCGCATTGCCCAGCAAGGAGGGGGCTATCGTCCGCAAATGACCTGGCCGGCGGAATGTGCGGTCGTCCAACAGGAAGAAGTCCACATCACCATGACTGAAAGAGGTGGTGATACCGGGCACGCCAGGAGCTCCGCACGTGGGGTTCGGCCAGAACAGATCGAACACCTCACGGGCCAATTCGCTGTTGACGAAGCTTCCGTCCGCGTCGTTCGGCCCGAAGTCATGATCATCCCAGATCGCATAGTGCGCCGTACTGCGGAGTAGTCTTTGCAACGCGGGTGTGCTGCGGGTATGGGTATAGCGATGCAGGTAGCCGGAACGTGAGCCCCAATCGGGTTCGCGCAGGTATACGTTATCGCCCAACCAGAGCATGAGGTCGGGTGAGCGGTCGGCGATCCTGTCGAAGATCCGCATGTCGTTCCCATAGGGTCGTCCGGGCCGGTCATAGGCAGGCTCGTTGATATAGGCACAGCTCCCCATCGCCACGGTGAAGTCTGGCGGGTCCGTACGATGCTTCCAAAGCGACTGGGTCTTGAACGAGAGCGGTTGTCCCACATCCACCATTGATCCGTTGATGATCGGCCGGTAGTGATAGGTCGTACCCGGTATCACCGCACTGACCACGATGTCCAAGGCATATGCGTTGGCAGGTTGAGCGGTCACCTCCTGCGTGGTCATGACACTGTCCGGGCGGTCCTTTGCCCAATACTCGATCCTTGCGTTACAAGGACCGTGACACTGTAGCCAGACCGTGGCCTCCAGCATGTCGATGTGCCCGACCATGGGGCCATTGATCGGTACTTGTGCATGCGTACTTGATGCAAGCAGAAGGAAGGGAAGTGCGAACGACCTCATGGAACAAAGATGCATATAGCGCACGGTCGAGCAGGAAAGGCTTCGGCCTTACTTTGCGGGCCAGAAAGTTGGTTCCCATGAACATCATCGAGGCGTGGTTGGAGATGAAGTCGCAGCTGCCGGAGCTGCCGATAGAGGGCATCGGGGCGAAATACATCTACCCCTTCTTCGTGGCGCTGATCGTGTTCGAGTACTTCCGCGCGAAGGAACTCTACGACCTCAAGGAGAGTTGGTCGGGGTTCGTGATGGGGTCTGTAGCCACGGTCATCAGGGTGGTCGTGAACGTGTTCGAGATCACGTTGTTCATGCTGTTGTTCACCTGGTCCGCGCCCCTGCGCGAGTCCTTGTTGGGCTACACCAGTTTGGGGTGGGCGTGGTATACCTGGGTGATCTGCCTCATCGCCGATGATCATAATTTCTACTGGCATCACCGGCTATGCCACAACGTGCGGATCCTTTGGGCAGCTCACTTGCCGCACCATTCGGGCCGAATGTTCAACCTCACGGTGAGTATCCGGAACGGGTGGTTCATCTCCTTCTTCAAGCCGATCTATTGGTTATGGATGCCCTTGTTGGGCTTTGAACCGATCATGATCGCCACCTGTTTGATCGTGAACGCGTTCTACCAGTTCTTCTTGCACAGTCAACTGGTACCCTCCCTCGGTTGGTTCGAAAAGGTGTTCAACACGCCGTTCGTGCATGTGGTGCATCATAGTAGCAACGCCGAATACTTGGACCGTAACCACGGTGGCATGCTGGTGATCTGGGACCGTATCTACGGTACCTGGCAGGATCCCATCCCAGGCGTGGATGCCAAGTACGGCATCAGCCATGACCCGGGGTCGTACAGTCCGGTAACACACAATCTGTTCGAGTTCCAGGAGATCTGGCGTGATGTGAAGCGGGCCCCCGGCCTACGGAACAAGCTGATGTACATCTTCGGTCCACCGGGCTGGAGCCATGATGGCAGTAGCCAGACCAGCCGACAGTTACAAGCCGCGTTGAAGGCCACGACACGCTCGAAGCAGGAGGTCGTCACGGCATGATAAAGGCCGGGTGCTACCCCGGCCTTCATTTGCTTACCGATCGGATGGCCTAACGACCGAACAACCGGCCGAGACCGAATCCCTTCTTCTTCTCTTCCGGTTCCTTGTTCTTGCTCCGTTCAACGTCCTCTCCGAAGAGTTCCTTCGTGAGCGCAGCATAGTCCGGCTTGGCGGCGCTGGAGGAACGCTCACTCTGGGGTGCACGATCGCGCTGTGGCTCACGGGTACGCTGTTCGCGTTCCGGACGGGGCTGGCTCGGTCGTTGGTCCTGGCGCGGACGATCGTCCCGACGGTCGTTGCGCTGCCCTTGGGCGTTGGCAGGACGCTGCTCACGTGGCCCGCGGTCGTCGCGGCGGTCGGTACGCGAGCTATTGCCTTGTGCAGGCCGTTGTTCACGGGGTTGCGCAGGGCGTTGCTCCCTGGGAGCTCGGTCATCGCGGCGTGGTTCGTTGCGAACTCCTCCTTGAGCGGGCCGACCGCCTTGTTGGGTGCGC
Organism: Flavobacteriales bacterium; assembly: GCA_016718655.1. Taxonomy (GTDB): domain Bacteria; phylum Bacteroidota; class Bacteroidia; order Flavobacteriales_F; family PHOS-HE28; genus PHOS-HE28. Next base: position 43,623 of record JADKCV010000006.1, read on the forward strand.
CCCCCGTTGCGTTGACCTTGGCCTTGGTTACGCCCGGGACCACGAGGTTGGCGGGGTTCCCGCACTTCAGGCTCGGCCTTCTTGGGCCCACCTACCATCACGAACGGATGCTCGGCCACCACCGGGATGTCACGCTTGATGAGCCGGACGATATCGCGCAGGTAGGCCTTCTCCTCATGATCGCAGAAGGAGAGTGCTTTGCCACTGGCGCCGGCACGACCGGTACGACCGATGCGGTGAACGTAGGTCTCGGGGATGTTCGGGATGTCGAAATTGATCACGTGCGTCAGGCCATCGATATCGATACCACGCGCGGCGATGTCCGTGGCCACCAGTGCACGCAACTTGCCGTCCTTGAACCCCTTGAGCGCGCTTTGACGGGCGCTCTGGCTCTTGTTACCGTGGATGGCCTCGGCCGCGAAACCGGCCTGGGTAAGCACCTTGGCCACCTTGTTCGCGCCATGCTTGGTGCGGGTGAAGATGAGGGCCTCACGGATGGTGGTGCCTTCCAGCAGGTGGAGCAGGAGCTTGTTCTTGTCCGTCCGATCCACATAGAACAAGTGCTGGTCGATGGTCTCCGCGGTGCTGCTCACGGGGGCAACCTCCACCTTGATGGGGTCGGTGAGGATGCTGTTGGCAAGCTTGGCGATCTCCGGCGGCATGGTGGCGCTGAAGAACAGGGTCTGGCGTTTGGCGGGTAGCTTGGCGATGACCTTCTTCACGTCGTGGATGAATCCCATGTCCAGCATGCGATCGGCCTCATCGAGCACGAAGATCTCCAGGCCGTTCAGGTGCACGAAGCCTTGCTGCATCAGATCGAGCAGGCGTCCAGGAGTGGCGACAACGATATCGACTCCGCGATGCAAGGCGTCCGTCTGGGGCTTTTGTCCCACACCACCGAAGATGACGGTATGGCGCAGCTGGAGGTTGCGACCATAGGCCGCGAAACTCTCGCCGATCTGGATGGCCAGCTCGCGGGTGGGGGTGAGGATGAGCGTACGAATGGCACGTTTGGCCTGCGGTTCCCGGGAATTCAGCTCCTGAAGGATGGGGATGGCGAAGGCGGCGGTCTTGCCGGTGCCGGTCTGTGCGCAACCGAGCAGGTCGCGGCCCTTCACCAGGTGCGGGATGGCTTGCGCCTGGATGGGGGTGGGGTGGGTGTAGCCTTCGGTCTGAAGGGCTTTCAAGATGGGCTCGATGAGCCCGAGGTCGTTGAACGTGGTACGTTCCATGGTCGGGACACAGGTCTCCCTGTGCAGTGTGAGTGGTGGTGGGTCCAGGCCATTGTCCCTGAACACACCGTGTAAGGTGGTTGGTTGAAGCCCCTTCGATCGGGTCCGGCGTGCAATGATCCGCTGGGGATTGCGCCTGGATCGTGGTACGCAGGGGTGCTCTTCAGGAGACCACTGGGTGCAAAAGCTGGGCGCTCGGGGCTGCTCGCGTTTCCAGGAGCGGGCCAAAGATACGTGTAAAGTTCGGGAAGGTTCGGTGATGGCTCTTCAGGGGGGCGCTGTTGTGACCTGCGTTCCCTTTGCTTCGGGGAGATCACATCCTACGTCAATACTGCCTACCCGATAGGGTGGGGTCCTTCAGGTCGATCCAATGGATGTGGACAGGTTCCGTATCCTCGTGTCTCCCGTTCCGGTCCACATCCAGCGCGGCTAAAACGGTCATGCGGTCGTTCCCGGGATCATACTCCGAACTGATGACGGAGTAGTGGTCCGGGACAGGGTCCTTTTGCCGGATACCGTTCACATCGAAGAGGTGCATGCGTCTCAGGTCCTTGGTATCGATATGACCGTCCATGTTCGTGTCCTCATCGAACAGGGTGATGAGGAAGTGCTTCCTCATAATCGGAACATGGTGGAGCGTATCGATCGAGAAGCTGGGGTAGTAGAGCGTCTTGATCAGCACAGGGCGTTCGTAGAGAAGCTTTTGCTGGGATATCGTCACGTCGAAATGCGAGATGTTCACGAGGTTGTATCCGTACACCGCCTCGAAGCCGGGCATCAGGTGGCCGTTCCATGTGTTGCCCGGACCAGCGTTATCCTCCGCATAGCTGTAATGGAAGTTGTTCGATCCGATGAAGAGCGAGCTGTCGTCCTTCCGGTGGTTCACCTTGTAGATCGTGGCAAGCCGGACGTGCTGGACCCCGGTGAGCAGCACATTGCTCGGGCGGGTGGGAAAACCCAAGGAATCACTGGACAAACCGCTGGCCTGCGTGGAACCATCCGGATCGCCCACCGGGCCGACCTGGAAGCCTTTTTCTTCAAGGCCTGCATCCGAGCAGGCGGCGAGCAGAAGGGTAACTGCCACCACGTGGATGGCCATCGATCGGTCCATGGGTCTATTCAGCACTTGGGAGTGAAGGCCAGGCCAAATGTATCCAGCGATCCGGCTCTTCTTCGGTCGGGAGTTTCAGGAGGTGTGCGTGGCCAGCTTGCGTACCATCTCCTGTGTCAAGCTGCTGGCGTCCGGACCGTAGGCATTGATGAGCAGGCCCTTCAACTGGTGCATAGCGGAACTGATGGCGTAAACGATGCTCTGATCCTCCGGATCGCTGTTGCCCTCAAAGCGGTGGAATTCGTCGATCTGGAACTGTGCCGGATCCAAGGCCGCATTCTTCATGGTGCATCGCAGGCAATTCCCATCGACCTGCAGGTCGTCCGAATAGCCGCGGCGTTGCAGGTCGTTCACTGCTTCTGAGAGTGTGGTGTATGATGGCATGGTGTGAAGGTACATCACGCGGATACGAAAAAGCCCCGCCGATCCAGGACCGACGGGGCTTTACATGGATGTTGGAGGTCAGTTCTTCAACGTCTTGTTCGCATCGAGCATTTCCTTGATGCCGCCCACGCTGCTGAGCACACCGGTGGCCTCGTAAGGCATGTAGATGACCTTGTTGTTCTGGCCGCTGGTCATCTCCTTCAGCGTTTCCAAGTACTTCATTGCGATGAGGTAGTTGGTGGGATCGGCCTTGGTGCCTTGGATGGCCTCGGTGACCAAGCGGATGGCCTCCGCTTCACCCTGCGCCCGGCGAATGCGGGATTGGGCATCACCTTCAGCTTCCAGGATCTGGCTCTGCTTCTGACCTTCGGCGGTTGTGATCTGCGCCTGCTGTACACCTTCGGCCTGGAGCACCGCCGCACGCTTGCTACCCTCCGCATCGATGATCTGCGCGCGCTTATCGCGTTCGGCCCGCATCTGCTTCTCCATCGCTTCGCGGATGTCGCGGGGTGGGTTGATGTCCTGCAGTTCCACACGGTTCACCTTCACACCCCACTTGTTGCTGGCCTCGTCCAGGATCTGGCGCAGCTTCATATTGATGGTGTCGCGGCTGGTGAGGGTCTCGTCCAGGTCCAGTTCACCGATCACGTTACGCAGGGTGGTCTGCGTCAGCTTTTCGATGGCCAGGGGCAGGTTCTCGATCTCGTACATCGCCTTCACGGGGTCCATCACTTGGAAGTAGAGCAGTGCATTGATCTCGGTCATCACGTTGTCCTTGGTGATCACGTTCTGACGGGGGAAGTCGTAGACCGTCTCCCGAAGGTCGATGCGCTCCTTCTTCACGAACTGCACGTACTTGTTGCCATCAGGCAGGTCGCGGGTGAAGCGGAACACGATCTCGCGCGGCTTGTCGAAGATGGGGATGATGACGTTGAAGCCTGCCGTAAGTGTCGTGCGGTACTTGCCCAGTCGCTCGATCACCATGGCTTCGCTTTGTTGTACGATACGAACGCCCTTCACGATGATGAAGACGATGAGCAGGGCCAGTAGCAGTAGGATGACGGTTCCGGAGGTCATGAGGGAAGGATTGAGGGGGTTGGGTTCAAGAGGATGGGGTCAGTTCACTTCCGAAGGCTTCACGACCAAGGTGTTGCTCTCCACGCGCACCACTTCGACCAGGTCACCAACACGGAGCACCCGATCGTTCACGGATTCGGCCCGCCAGTCATCACCGGCTGCCGATACGCGACCCAAGCGTAGACCGGGGTCGAAGTCCTGGGTGACCCTGCCACGTTGGCCCACGAGCGCATCCACATTGGTCCGCACGTCGGGTGCGTTCCACATGCGTTTCATCAACAGCGGGCGGATGGTGAAGAAGGCCACCAGACTGAATGCCGAGAAGGCGATGAGTTGGAAACTCGGACCAAGGCCCAAGGCCGCGGTCAAGCTGGCGCCCGCCCCTCCGATACCAAGGCAGAGCAGGAAGAAGCCAGGCACGAAGATCTCAGCGATGAAAAGGAGGATGGAAAGACCGGCCCACCAATGCCATTGAAAGAAGTCCATGGTTCCCATGTGTTGATCGGACCGAAGATAGAACGGTGGTCCACATGGCAGTACCGATCGGATGATGAACGGATGCGGGTCCATGACGAATGGTCCCAAGGCTGTGTCAAGGTGCACTGAAAGGGACAGCGGACCGGGATAGGCCTTGAACGATCATCTTTGCGGAACATTCACCTGCAGCCATGCTCAAGGGAAGGACAGTTGCCGTAGTGGTGCCCTGCTACAATGAAGAGACCCAGATCGGCTTCGTGGTGGAGACCATGCCCGATTTCGTGGACCGCATCGTGATCGTGAACGACTGCAGCCCGGACCGCACGGCCGAAGTGGTCAAGGAACTCATCGCCAGGGACCGCGCCAAGGGCACCTCGCTACAGATCCCCCCGCACAAGGTGGTGCGCACCCGATGGAACGAGGCCGAGCTGGTGATGGAGGAGGAGAGTGCCCGCCAGATGGCGAAGTACGTCCCGAGTGAAGTGGTGAACGAGCAACCCGAGACCGATCGCATCATCCTGATCAACAACCTGAGGAACGGTGGGGTGGGGGCAGGCATTGCCCGGGGCTACAAGTGGTGCCAGGACCACGCCATCGACTGCACCGCGGTGATGGCCGGTGATGGCCAGATGGATCCCGGTGAATTGGAGCGCATTTGCATGCCTGTGATCCAGGAGAACATCGACTACGTGAAGGGCAATCGCTTGATCCACCGCAGTGCCTGGTTGGTTATCCCCCGCGTGCGTTTCTTCGGCAACAGCATCCTCAGCATCCTCACCAAACTGGCCAGCGGCTACTGGCGCGTGAGCGATACCCAGACCGGCTATACCGCCATCGGCTTGCGCGCCATGCAGGCCATCAAGCTGCACAACATCTACCGCAGCTATGGCATGCCCAACGACATGCTGGTGAAGTTGAACATCGCCCAGTGCACCCTGCGGGAGGTGGAGATCAAGCCCATCTATCGGGTGGGCGAACAGAGCAAGATGAAGGTGGGCAAGGTGATCCCACGCGTGAGCCGCCTGCTGATCAAGAGCTTCTTCATCCGCCTCTATCGCAAGTACCTCTTCAAGGACTTCCACCCCCTCTTCATCTTCTACAACTACGCCTTCCTCGCGATCCTCATCTCGTTGCCCTATGCGTGGAAGATCGGCAAGGCCTTCCTGACCGGGACCGTCCTCAACACCGAGCCCCTGATCGCATTCCTCTTCTTGGCGACCAGCGGGTTCCAAGCGTTGATCTTCGCCATGTGGATGGATATGCAGGACAATGAGCGGTTGTACAAGTGACCTGACCCCTTGCACCTCAGAAAAGTGAAACTCCTGAACCCAACCCAATATCCATGAACAATTATTCAGCAACCCGGCTATTTCAGATCACCCTTATGATGCTCTTGGCACACACTGCTGGGGCTCAATGGAGGAATACTTTTGAGATTGCCTTCAATGACAGAGTTGCAACGGGCCATTTCACGACCCTCAACCTCCCCCCCAACAATTCCTTAGGTGCTTACAATGACCTGACCTATTCGCTTGAGGCTTTGATAATCATGTATGAGCTAAATGGTGATTTGCAACTCTTGGACTATTTGGTAAATAATATTGATTTTCTAATTTCACATCGCGACGATTTGCAGCCTATTCCAATACTTAACCACCAAGGAGTGCCTACTCCATCCTGGTCCAGCACCTATTTGTCGGTTGGTTCACGCTACAATTTTTTGTTGCACGATGCCATGATAATGTTTCCAATGGCGGAGTTCATTCGAGTGGTGAAGCAGTCCCCGCCTTCCGTTCAATCGCGTGTTGCAAATATAGCGAATGGTGTTTTTTACCATGGATGGACATTCTTGGAGATTGCCACAGATCTTGAGTCCAAGATTTACCAAACCTTTGCTTTCCACGAGAATGATTGGCGGACAATGGGGGAAGTACCTGTCGGAACCGGCATGTACCGTTACAATTGTACACTGCCATCCATTTGCAATACAGTCCCGTGTAGCCAAATCCATAAGAGGAAGTATCTGCCCGTTAACATGCAAGCATTCGTTGGTCGTGTACACTTGTCCATGTCCAAGGCTACTTCGGCCACCAACACTGAGCGGCGCGAGTACTACGAGAATAAGGCAAGAAGGCTTGGGAATATCACGCGTTGGAACATGGTCGCACATACACCATCACAATCCAATCATTATATATGGCCTTACTGGGTCGGAGATAACTCAGATGGATGGCCGGACGCATGCTACACGTATGGATCTACCATCTTTAATCAGGACAAGATTGAGGACCTGGGACATTCTATCTATGTTGCGGCCTTTGCTCATGAGTTGTTTCAGGCTGGTACGAAAATAAGCGCAAGTAGTGCGATTCCCATTTTTGATGGTACAGACATGTTGCGAACTTCGCAAACTCTGGTCAATTCCTATTTGAAACCGCTCCAGTTCTATGAGAGGATTGATCGCACAGGAAGCGTAACATACCCGAATTACGATGTAATTGGAGACTACCCGGGATCCCTCGAATTACTGTCTCAATGGCTTCCCTATGCTACGTTCGATCGTGACCTGTACCAAGTTCTGAATGAGATCTACACGCGAAAAGCCATATTCAAGATTAGTGGTGGAGCAACATACGTACTTGGCCTTGCGTATTGTGCGAAATATCTTGGAGTGCTCAACCCTGTGCACATCGCGAGGCATGGTGCAGCGAGTGAATGGCGGGGTTGTGCCATTGCCGATTTCGATGGAAATGGCATACCAGAGATTGCTATGGTCAGAAACTTTGACGGAGATATTTACCTCAATACGTGGGACCGGAGTATTAGAATGGGCGAGATGCAGCACTATCAGACATTGGATTTTGGAAGTGCTTCTGACTGGGTTGGTCTTGCAGCTGGCCGTTTGAATACAACAGTAAAAAACTATCTTGTCGGTGTAAGGCGTTTCGATAAGAAAATTTTCGTGTTCGAAAATGTTTCTGGCACGATGCAACAAATCGCCACCTATACGCTTCCAAGTTCAATTCAACCAACGGCTTTGACGGTGTTTAGACCGCTGGGAATGGCAAAGGACCACATTGTTGTAGGTTCATCCAATGGACTCGTTCATCTTCTCTCTTATTCTCCTGGATCGCCCACATTGCAGCTTATTGGGACATATTCTACTTCATATACTTCAAGTATAGTAGGGTTGAGTGGTGGCTTGTTTGGGACCAATACGAGAGCCAATGGATTGCTAGCAATTGCTTACCAAAATGGCAATGTCCTAGTTACTAAGATGAACACGGGTATGACACTTTTTACACAGGTTTCGCAGTCTTTTTCCTTTGGTACGAACCCTAATTGGATGGCACTTACCACAGGGGATTTTGCACCAGAACATGTAGGTCAGGAGTTGGTCGCTTCGTCAAGGACCGATGGCAAACTCTACTTTCTTCGATTCAATGCGTCGTCAAGTCTTCTAAGTATTCTCGGTAGTGAACCAATGGTGCGACCAGTTGTTTCGGGCGGGATCACCAATTATTTAAGACACGAGGTTATTGCGTCAGGGAATTTGAATGTTGATGCTTTGCGTTGTAGTAAGGACGAGCTTGTGGTTTTACGAAATGCTGATGGCTGGGCCTTCGTTTACGAGGTGAATCTAGGAGCCGATTGTGTGAAGAGTAGTGGATATCCGCATTCCTATTTGAAGGAGAAAATCGGACACGCTCTTCAAGCAACAGAGTCTATGATGATTTACCCCAATCCCGTGTCTGGAAATATGATCACACTAGATCAGGTAAAGAGCGGGGCAAGGATAGAGATCCGCAGTTCCGACGGAACCTTAGTGAAGACCTTCGGTGCGAATTACAATGGTAGTTGCGAATTCGATGTCTCTGACCTGCCTAGCGGTCATTATGTGGTTCACTGCATGGAAGGTGATCAGTTGAGGATCACTCGTTTGGTTGTTGTCCGTTGATTTCTCCAATCCGTGAAGGACTTCACTCTTCAACGCTACGAGTTGTACCTTCGAGTCCTGAAGGGCAAGTTCAAAGGCTCGGTGCCATTTCGAGAATTACTCGGTCGTGGTCTCCCGTCCCGTTTCTGTGCCATTCGCCACGACGTGGACCGCAGGACCTACAGGGCACTGGACATGGCCCGAGTGGAGCATAAGTTGGGCCTTGTGGCCTCCTACTACTTCCGCGTGCCATACACCTTCGATGTCGAGGTGATCCGAGCCATCGAAGGACTTGGGCATGAAGTGGGCTATCACTACGAGAACCTGTCCGAGACGGATGGTGACGTGTATAAGGCCCTGGTCGACTTTGCCGAAAAACTGGAACAGTTGCGTAGGGTGGCCACCATCACCACCTGCTGCATGCATGGCCGACCTTTGAAGCCGTATGACAACCGGGACCTTTGGCGTGATCCCGTGCGGCATAATCTGCTCACGGAACGCTTCGGGATGTTGGGCGAGCTTTACCTCGACATCGACTACACGGACATCGCCTATATCACGGATACCGGCCGCAACTGGACAAGTGGCCGTGCCAATCGGCGTGACCATGTGAGCAGCTCGGTACCGGCCAGTTTCGGTTCGAGTGAGGAACTGTTGGCCTATTTTGAGAACAAGCCACATCCCCGCTTGGTGTTCCAGGTCCATCCAGAACGTTGGACCGATTCCAGGGTAGGACATGCGGCCCAATGGGCATTGGATACGGCCACCAACATGGCGAAACAAGGGGTCAACCTCCTGCGGCGATGAGCATACCGATCGGAAAGATGATCACCGTGGGCCTGCTGCCTTCGCCGCTGAAGTGCGCCTATTACCGCCTGATGGGTGCACGGATCGGTAAAGGGGTGAAGATCGGCCTGCTATCGGTGATCAGGGCACGCGAGATCGAGATCGGCGAAGATACCCGGATCGGGCCCATGAGCTTCATCAATGTACGGCGGCTGAAACTGGGAAAACGCGTAAGGATCCACAGCATGGTGGCCGTGGATACGAACGAGCTCAGCGTGGATGACGATAGTTCCATCATGGAACAGGTGGTGGTGGGCGGAATGCTCACGCCACGTTCCAAGTTGGTCATCGGCAAACGGGTGAAGGTCTTCCCGTACAGCTTCCTGAACCCTACCGAACCCATCACCATCGATGACGATGCAGGGATCGGCGGCGCGAACTACATCTTCACCCATGGCTCGTGGCAATCGCAACTGGACGGTTTCCCAGTGAGCTTCGGCCCCGTCCATATCGAGCGTGGCGTCTGGTTCCCCTGGCGCGTGTTCGTGATGCCCAATGTCACTGTGGGGGAGTACGCCACGATCGGCGCCGGATCCGTGATCACCAAGGACATTCCTGCACGCTCATTGGCCGCTGGATCCCCGGCCAAGGTGCTGCGGAGCGGTCCGGAGTATATCAAGACGCTCACCGAGGATGAGAAACACACACGGGTGTTGGAGATCCTGAAGGATTTCGCGGAGTTCCAAGCTTTCAAGCATGAACGGCCGGTCCGGCATGAAGCCCTTGGCGATGGCCTCATCATATACGATGGTAACTCATCGGTGCGTTACGCGCGGAACGTGACCGACCTTCCCGCTGAGTCCCTCGCAGTGTACCTTGGACCCTTGACCGCTGAACAGCAGCGTTTGCTTGATGAAGCTGGGAAGGCCTGGTTCGATATCCTGGGACGTTCGGCAAGGCTCAGCCGCCTTGCTGGCTGGCAGGAGGTCCGGGATTTTTTCAGCCGGTACGGTATCCGGTTCAATGTGATCGATCAATAGATGTGCGGCATCTTCGGAATCATCGCCAAAGCGGAAGCGGGGATCTCCCTTCCACTGGCAGAGAGCGTCATTCGTGAGCTCTTCATCCTGAGTGAAACGCGGGGCAAGGAGAGCAGTGGTATCGCCGTACGCAGCAGCGCGGACCGCACGCTCCATGTGACCAAGGACGATGTGCCGGCCAGCGAACTCATCGCTTCCAAGGCCTACCGGGACTTTCTGGACAGGGCCCTGAAGTCCGCGTTCGTCGGCGCCCAGCAGGAGTTCGCGGTGATCGCTCACAGCCGACTGGTGACCAACGGCACGCAAGAGCACAACTTCAACAACCAGCCCTGCATCAAGGATGGCATCGTGATGGTGCACAACGGCATCGTCACCAATGTGGATGCGCTGTGGGCCAGGTACGCCGGCCGCATTGAACGCAAGTACGAAGTGGACACCGAGGTGCTCGCTGCCCTGTTCCGCCTGTTCCTGAATGACGGCATGGGACCGGTAGAGGCCATCCGCCGCGTGTTCCAAGAGATGGACGGAGCGGCGAGCCTGGCCGTTCTCATCAACGATGCCCGGCAAGTCTTGTTGGCCACCAACACGGGGTCGATGTATTTCGTGGAGGATGGGGCTGGGAGCCTTGTCTTCGCAAGCGAGGAGTACATCACCCGCACCTTCACCCTCCGCGATAACGTGAAGGCGCGTTATGCCGGTCAAGCGGTACAATGGATGCAACCCTTCACGGGGAAGCTCATCGATCTGGAAGGCTTGTCGGTGGCGGACTTCGGTCTGAAGGAGGGAACCCAAGGTCCTGCGCTGAAGACCATTGAACCCTTAACGATCACCGACCATTCCAATGGTGCGAGCCAGAAGTCGGCACCAGCGCTGGCCACCAGCGATGAAGGCCGCTTGCGCAAGCTGATCGTCTTCCCCGAGGATGTGATGCGGAGCATTCGGCGCTGTACCAAGTGCCTGCTACCGGAGACATTCCCCTATATCCACTATGATGGAGCCGGCGTGTGCAACTACTGCCACAGCTACCAGCCCAAGGGCCTCACGGTGGACAAGCGTCCCCAGTTAGAGGAAGTCCTGAAGGATTATAGACGGAACGATGGAAAGCAGGATTGTATCGTAGCCTTCAGCGGTGGTCGCGACAGTAGCTACGGGTTGCACCTATTGGTGAAGGAGTTCGGTATGACCCCGCTCACGTTCACCTACGATTGGGGCCTGGTGACCGATCTGGCACGGCGCAACATTGCCCGTATGACCGGCAAACTGGGCGTGGAGAACATCCTGGTCAGTGCCGACATCAAGATGAAACGCCGTAACGTGCGCCTGAACGTTGAGGCTTGGCTGAAAAGCCCGCGCCTGGGCATGATCCCCTTGTTCATGGCGGGCGATAAACACTTCATCGCTCACGTGAACACCATCCGCAGGCAGACCGGGATCCCCTGCGACATCTGGATGGAGAACAAGTTGGAGAACACCGACTTCAAGGCCGGTTTCGCGGGCATCAGGCCCAATTTCGAGAAGGAGCGGATCGACAAACAGAGCACCCTGGCCAAGTTCCAGATGCCGCTATACTATATGCGCAACTTTCTAGCGAATCCCGGCTACCTGAATGCCAGTCTGCCGGACACCTACAGTGCGTTCAAGGCATACTACACGGAACCTCGTGAGGTGTACCTGCTGCTGTTCGACTTCATCCCGTGGAACGAAGAGAGCCTCGACCGGACCTTGAAGGACGAGTACAACTGGGAGATCTCGCCCGATACCACCAGTACCTGGCGTATCGGTGATGGCACGGCGGCTTTCTACAACTATGTCTACGGCCTGGTGGCCGGGTTCACCGAGTTCGACACCTTCCGGAGCAACCAGATCCGTGAGGGCATGATCACGCGTGAAGAGGGGATGGCCCATGTGTTGCGGGAGAATCGTCCTCGATTCGAGAGCATGCTTTGGTACTTCGAGACCATCGGCGTGGACATGGAACGGGCCTTGAAAGTGATCAATGCCATGCCCCGGCTGTACCAGCGTTGAACATGGACGTACCACTTTCCGCATTGTTCGTGCTGCTGGTGACGAACGGGGTGTTCGGTGCGATCGTATGTGCCGTACTGCTCCGACTGATGGCACCGACCCCGTTGGGCACAACGCGCACCATCCTCATCGGCTTAGGGATCGCGCCTTTCGTGGTCGCCTGGATGTTGAACATACTGCTGGCAATTGTTCCGGGTATCCCTGCTCCTCTGGTGTTCATGGCGATGATCGGGTTGGCGATCGCCCTGGGTTGGGTCGCGGGCAATGGATGGAGCTTGCTGCTGGACCACGTTCGATCCTGGCCTGGACTCGTGAAGGACAGATCGTTCTGGCCGTTCCTGTTCTTTCTGGCAGCCATGGTCTTCGGCGCACAGCTCATGCTCCGCTACAAGCCATTGGTGGACCATGACATCTTGGAGTACGGCACCCAAGGGCTACGCTTCCTGACCGAAATGGAGGTCCGATATGAGAAGCATCACTTCGATACGGCCACCGGATTCTATTACGTGGGCCTTCACGGCTTCGGGTTCCCGCTCCTGTTCACCTGGGAAGGCTTGTTACGCGGGTTGTTCAACGATGGTGGCGATGCTTGGGTACGTTCCATGACGCCGTTCTACGCCACGATCACTGTGGCATTGCTGTGGTCCACGGTACGTCGGTATGACAAGTGGGTCGCGGTATGGGCAGCGGGTGCGTTCACGCTCACCTTGGGGTTCCTTTACCTCAACACCATCTATCATGTGGACCCGGTCCGTTTGTTCCTGTTCAGTGCCTCCCTGCTGTTGTTCATGATGGCCTTGGACCAACCGTCCTGGGTCGTCTTGGTACTGTGGGCCATACTGATGGGGATGCACGCCTTCGTCCATTCGTTGGGCATGATACTCGCCCCGTTCATGATATTCACCTTCCTATTGTTCGCATCAACGTCCTGGCCCTTCCGGCTCCGACAGGTGGCCGCGGTCGCGATGGTTTTCCTGATCGCAGGTGGCGCACACTATGTTTTGGATGTGGTCTGGGGTACGGGATGGCTCATGAAGGATATCACCTGGTTCTGAATGAAAGCCAAAGGATCGAACTGGTGGCGTTGGATGCTCGTGCCGTTGGGGTCGATCCTGTTCTCATTGCTGTACTTCCTGGTCTGGATGCCGGTGAAGGCGGAGCCAGGCGAACTGGCCTTGTTCGAGCGGGGTATCGGAAGCCCTTTGCTCAAGTTGTTGAACGGGTACCTGGGAAGCTTTTTTCAACTTGCGCTTCTTGGGCAATACCGTCATCTGGTCTGTTCCTATACTTATCGCCCTGTTCATACGATGGCGATTCCTGACCCCATCCTTGCGCGGGTTGCTGATATTCCTTTCACTGGCAGTGATCATCATTGGCGGCGCGGGTGGCTTCAATTACCGGTATGCTATGACCCTTCTGCCCACACTGATCGGAGCGGTGATGATCGCGTTCTCCCGGCGAATGGAATTAGACGGGCTGACAACCCGGCGACGCCACTTCGTCTTGATAGCACTGGCGCTTGCTACGGTGGTCAACTCCAAGCTCGCCATGGACCTAGCAGGCCGTATGGCGCTCCATGACCCGATCGACCGTGCGCGTGTGATCGATGACGAACCATTCTACACCAAGTTCGATACCGGACCGGAGGACCTGGATGGTTGGCTGTCATCGGCCGGCATTGGACCAGCGGACCGGGTACTCGTGAACAACCTTCCAGTGTACTTCTACGAGACCGATCGTCCGGGACTGTACTACTGGTGTGGTGCGGACCAGTACTTCGGACCCGAAGGCGAACGACCGATATTCAGAGGGCGTACGGATGATGAGGTGATCCATCATCTGATCAAGGAACTGGATACGCGCTACATCTTCTCCGACCTCGATCTGAGCCGCTATGACGTGCGTTTCGAGCAGTTCCTGGCGGACCATTGCCGACTGATCGCCCAGGATGAGAAGGGGCATACCCTGCACGCACTACCTGATACCTTTGGCCATTGACCATGGCCGTGCCGAAGGGCAAGTTCACCATTGACCTGTATTGGAGTGCCGGCGCCTTCGCGTTGAGCGCCCTTCTTGGCGTGTTGGTCAACCTGTTGATCATTCAGTATTACGATGCGGCAGCACTGGGGGCCTTCAACCTGGTCTATGCCTCCTACATCCTCCTCAGCCAACTGGCGGTCGGCGGCGTGCATCTGGCGGTACAGGCCTTTGTACCCAGAGAGCTCACGGCTCAGCGTCCGGTGGATGCCCATGTGACAGCAGCCATCCTATTGGCCACGCTCAGCTCATTCGGGGTGATGGGAGTGGCATGGCTGGGCAGGGACCTACCTGGCACTTGGTTCGACAGTGAGGTGGTGAAGGAAGCGTTCCCTGCGGTGATCCCGGGATTGCTGTTCTTCTCCTGGAACAAGGTGCTGCTCGGCTTTCACAATGGTGCGCGACGGATGCGGATGTTCGCCGTGATGCAGTTGCTCCGGTTCGTGTTCCTGTTCGCGGGCATGCTCGTGCTCGCTATGCAAGGTGCTGGGGCTGCTGCACTCCCGGCTGTGCTCTGTTGGGCGGAAGTAGCACTGTTCGCCGTGGCACTTCCGTATTCACTGCTCCACTGGAAACCCTGGGCGCAGCGAGGCTTGGGTGCGGCCTTGGCGGAGAATTTCCGCTTCGGGAACAAGGCCATCATGGGCAATCTCCTGTTGGATGTGAACACCAAGGTGGATGTGCTGATGCTCGGCCTCTTCCTGAACGATGGCGCCGTTGGTCTGTACAGTTTCGCGGCCACCATCGCTGAAGGCGTCATGCAGTTGCCCGCGTTGCTCAGGAACAACATCAACCCGGTCCTGTCACAGGCATGGCACCGGGGAGGGTTCCTGCTGTTGAACACCGTGGTGCGCCGCAACCGCAGGGCGTTCCGCCGTCTGCTGGCCCCTGTCATCCTGCTCTCCGTGGCCCTGTTCCCGGTCGCAATGTGGATCCTGGGGATGGATGAACGACCTGGGGCGGTATGGGGCGTCTATGCCATACTGGCCATCGGCATCGCGAACACCTCCGGCGATCAACCCTTCCTGATGATCTTCGGTCAGGTCGGTCATCCCTGGTTGCAGACCTTCTACATCCTGCTCTACTTCCTGAGCAATGTGGTGCTGAACCTGCTCCTCATCCCGATCATGGGGATCCATGGCGCAGCGCTGGCAACGGCTCTTTCATTCCTTGTCCTTGGCCTATTGCGAGGACCGCTTATCCAGCGTATCACCTTCCGAAGCGGACCCGCACATGACCGGTGAGCGATCCATCCTGACCGAGAGGCATCGGCGTCCCAAATGGACCGGTCGGCTGGTCAGTGCAACTACTGCACGTGAGGTATCGGAAGCTGGAGCGCTAGTTGGGTCGCCCATCGCAAGTCCTGTTGATCATGGCTGCTAGGAACACGTATTTACGAAGCGTGCTCACCCTGTTGGGCGGTTCAGCCTTGGCCCAGGTCCTTCCATTGGCGCTCACCCCACTGCTCACCCGCTGGTACCCGCCCGAAGCCTTCGGAGCCCTGGCCCTACTACTCGCTGTGGTGAACCCGCTATCCCTGTTCGCCAGTGGGCGCTATGAACTCACGGTCCCCCTCCCCAAGGAGGATGGACCGGCCCAGGCGTTGGTCCGCGTCGGACTGGTGATCGCGTTGATCACGTCCGTGCTCATGGGCATGATCACACAGGTCGCTTCTGGGCCATTGGTCCATTGGGCGAAGGATGAACGCGTGGGGGAGGTGCTCGTCTTCGTACCGTTGCTCTTGCTGGGCATGGCGCTGTTCCAGCCCTTGAACCATTGGCTCATCCGGCGGAGCGCGTTCAGGTCGATGAGCGTGAACAAGGTGGTCCAGATGGCTGTGATCACCTTGGCCTCGTTGGTGTTCGGAGGGCTCGGTGTGGCCCAGGGTCTGATGATCGGATATGTAATGGGCTGGGGCGTGAACGTGGTGATGGTGTTCATTCAAGCACGTTCACACGGCTTCCAGCTTCGTCCGGTGGACTTGGCAGGCATGCAGCGCGAGGCCACGAGGTACCGGAACTTCCCGATGTACAATGCATTTCCTGCAGTGGTACACACCGCAGCCTTGTCCATTCCGGTGTTCCTGCTCAGTGCGATCGCGGGAACGGAGACCACGGGACAGTTCAACCTGAGCAGACAGGTGGTGTTCATGCCGAGTACGTTCATCGCCGTGGCATTCGCACAGGTGTACATGCAGCGAGCGGCACAAGCCGTGGTCAGTGGTACCCGGGTGATGCCGGAATTGAAGGCGACCCTTCGCATCCTTTCGGTCGTTGCTGCGACCTTGGCCGCGGTGCTCATCATCGCAGGTCCTGGATTATTCGCATGGGCCTTCGGTGCGCATTGGGAGGAGGCCGGCCACTACGCGCGCATCCTGGCCATTCCCATCGCCGTGCAGTTCGTGGTCATCCCGCTCACGGTGGTCATGCCGGCGCTCGGTCGCATCAGGACCTACAGCCTCTGGCAGGTTGGGTATTTCCTGCTGGTGCTCGGCCTCTGCGCAGTGCCTTTCCGATCCGTGGAATACTACCTCTGGGCACTGGCCGGCGTGGAGACCGCCTGCTATACCTTGCTGCTCTTCATCATCCTTCGAGCGACCAGCGCGCACGATAGCCTGACCACCACGGCACATGACCGGGCCCATTGAACTCGGACCACTCGTCGATCATCCCAGGGTGTCCTTGATCATACCCTGTCGCAACGAGGTGACCTACATCGGACGATGCCTGGATTCCATAGTGAACGCCTGGCGTCCCGATCGGTTGCGGGTGATGGTATGTGATGGCATGAGCACCGATGGTACACGTGAACTGGTGGATGACCATGCCCGACGTCATCCCTGGATCGAACGCGTCGACAACCCTGACCGGACCACCCCGCACGCCTTGGACCGCGGGCTTCGACATGCGCCGTTCGATGTGGCCATCATCCTGGGCGCACATGCCACGATCCATGAAGGGTTCATCAAGGCCTCGATCGATGCTTTGCGTGGCGACGCTACGGTGGGTTGTGCCGGAGGTATCATACAGAACGTGTACGAGGATGCCCGGTCCCGACGGATCGGAGCGGCCATGTCGCATCCGTTCGGTGTGGGCAATGCGCACTTCCGCACGGGCGGTCGAATGGGTTATGTGGACACCGCGGCGTTCGGCGCTTACCGACACGAAGTGTTCGAACGTGTAGGATCCTTCGATCTTCAACTGATCAGGAACCAGGATGACGAGTTCAACTTCCGGATCGTCAGGCATGGCCTTCGCATCCTGCTCGACCCTGCGATCCGGTCCACCTACTTCGTCCGCGGGACCTACGGGAGGCTATACCGGCAATACCACCAGTACGGCTATTGGAAGGTGTACGTCAACCGCAAACATCGTACGGTGACCACGGTCCGTCAACTTGTTCCTGCGGCTTGGGTGGCGGCATTACTGATGAGCGTCATCTCCGCCTTGGTGTTATGGTCCTTGCTGCCAATGGCACTGATCATCGTCCCGTACCTGCTGGCTTCCTTCGTTGCAGCGATGAAGGCCAAGGACCAGTGGAGCGATGGACCAGGCGTATTGGTTTCCTTCTGGGTCCTTCACCTTGCCTATGGCGCAGGATATTGGAGGGGTATCATCGAACTTCTCCTCCTTGGCCGGGATCCTGCGGAACACCATAGTAGCACCAGCCGATGAGCCCGTCCATTGGACCCGAAATTGCTCCAACACGCCTCGAGGACCGTGTGATGACCTTCCTGGTCATGGTGCTCATGGGCGCACTGGTGCTTTGGCCGAACGCTGTACCGCTGAGCATCGCATTGGTGGCCGTAACCGTGGTCCTTATGCGCCTTCGCTCGGCCGACAGGTCCTGGGTGCGTCCCCTTGATGCACCCACGCTCATGCTACTCGCGCTCTTCTATGGTTGGCATCTGGTGGGCATGGCCTGGAGCAGCAACATGACCTATGGCTTGTTCGACCTGGAGGTGAAGGCGTCCTTGCTCGTCTTTCCGGTGTTCTTCTGGGTCTGGCCCAAGCAGCACCGGATCGATGTCGACCGGGTTCTCGCTTTGTTCTGTTGGGTGAACGTGTTGGCCGTGGCGCTTTGTTCGGCCGTGGCTGTGTGGCGGTTCGCATCGGAGCTTCATCTACGTGGCCAGGGCCTGCTCCCGGCCGATCCTGCTTACACGAACCACTTCTTCGAATCGCGTTTCTCCCTCTTCCTGCATCCTGGTTACATGGCGATGTACCTGTGCATGGCCTTGGGACTTTGGGTCCTCACTGGGGCCTGGCGATCACATGGGAGGTCCACGAACGCGGCCGTGATCGGGGCGCTACTGCTAGGCGTGATGCTGTGCAATTCCAAGATGGGGTGGATCACTGCGGTGCTCGTGATCGTACAAGCGATCATGGCCTTGCACAAGGAACCTGTCTTGCGTAGACCCTTGGTCATCATGGCGGCGGTCGGCGCGCTCGCGTTCGGCGGTCTCTTGATCGCCTTCCCTACCGTGAGCGGCAAGATCACACAGGCGTTCGAAGCGACAGGTGCGATCGACCCGACCTCCGACCAGAGCTCGCAACTACGAAGGATGGTGTGGAAGTCCGCGTTATCGGTGATCGCAGAAGCACCGATCCTGGGTGTGGGGACTGGTGACGTGAAGGATGCGTTGCAAACGAGGTTCACGGCATTCGGGTATGTGGTACCTGCTGCCAAGCACATGAACGCACATGGGCAGTTCCTTCAAAGCGCCGCAGCCCTTGGAGCAATAGGAGGAGCACTTGCGTTGGGTGTGGTGGTATCGTTGTTGCTTTCGGGACGTCGCGATGGTTTGGCGATGCTGCTAGGGCTTCTGACCCTGTTGAACTGGAGCGTGGAGAGCATGGCCGAGGTCCAAGCCGGGGTGGTGTTCCTGGGAAGCATGGCCTGGCTCATCACCCTGCGAAAGCTGGGCGATCCGTCCCGAACTTCGCCCCATGATCCCATTCAGCCCGCCCCGCATCGATGACGCCACGGTCAAGGCCGTGGAGGAGGCCCTCCGCAGTGGATGGATCACCACGGGTCCGCGCACCAAGGAGTTCGAACGGCGGTTGGCCGCGTATTGTGGGGTGGAGCGTGTCATCGCCCTGAACAGTTGGACCAACGCCTGCGAACTGGTCCTGCGTTGGTACGGCATCGGCCCCGGTGACGAAGTGATCGTACCCGCTTATACCTATTGCGCCACAGCGAACATCGTGATGCACGTGGGCGCCAAGCCGGTGCTGGTGGATGTGCTCGACGACTTCACGATGGACCCGGACCTGCTGCGCAAGGCGATCAGTCAGCGGACGAAGTGCATCATTCCGGTGGATATCGGTGGCCTTCCAGCACACATCCAGGACGTGATGCGTATCGCGGAGGAGGCGACACCCTTGTTCACCCCGAAGGTGAACCTACGCGTGGATGGAACGAACCCACAGATGCGATTGGGCCGCGCCTTGGTGCTTGCGGACGCCGCCCACTCGTTCGGTGCCAAGGTGGCCGGTCTTCCGGTGGGTGCTCAAGCGGATATCACAGGATTCAGTTTCCATGCGGTGAAGAACCTGACCACCGCCGAAGGTGGCGCGCTCGCATTCCATTTACCGCCACCCTTCGAGCATGAACAGTTGTACCGGTTCTTCAATACCATGAGCCTGCACGGCCAGAACAAGGACGCGCTCGCCAAGACCAAGCCAGGCGCGTGGCGATACGATGTGGAGTTCCCGGGGTACAAGTGCAATATGACCGACCTGCAAGCCGCGATCGGACTGGTGGAACTGGAGCGCTACGACAAGGAGACCCTGCCACGCCGCAAAGCCATTTGTAACCGGTATGATCAGGCGTTCGCCAATGATGAACGCTTCGTGGCACCTACTCTGAAGGATGCTGATCGGGAAAGCAGCTATCACCTCTACATGCTTCGCGTGAACCTTGCCACAGAGGAACAACGGGATGCCATCATCGCAGCCATCTCTGATCGCGGCGTCAGTGTGAATGTCCACTTCATACCGCTTCCCATGCTCAGTTTCTATAAAGGCCAGGGATACCGGATGGAAGATCATCCCAACACCTACCGACACTACTCCCGGGAGATCAGTCTGCCCGTGTATCATGACCTCAGTGATGAACAAGTGGCTACCGTGATAAGTACCGTCGTGGAGGCTGTCGTTGAAGTGATGGGCGCATGATCAAACGGTCATTCGACATCCTGGTGAGCCTGGCTGTACTGTTGGTTTTGTCCCCAGTGCTCTTGGTCACGGGCATTGCTGTGGCGCTTGGATCCGAGGGAGGTGCACTGTTCGAACAGGTGCGTGTAGGTAGGAGGGGCAAGGAGTTCCACCTGTTGAAGTTCCGGACGATGCGGCCCGGTAGCGAAGCGGGCGGGCAGATCACCGTAGGCATGCGCGATCCACGCATCACCGGGGTGGGTCTGTTCCTGCGCCGTACCAAGTTGGATGAACTCCCCCAACTGATCAATGTGCTCAGGGGGGATATGAGCCTCGTGGGCCCACGCCCGGAGGTGCCCCGCTATGTGGCCTTGTATTCCAGCGAGCAGCGAAAGGTCTTGGAGGTTCGCCCAGGCATCACCGGTCTGGCGAGCTTGGCGTATTTCAGGGAGAACGAATTGTTGGGTCGCAGTGCGGACCCGCACCTCACCTACGTCGAGGAAGTGATGCCGGCCAAACTGGCCTTGGAGTTGGAATATCTACGCAGAGCGAGCTTCAGCTACGACCTACACCTACTGGCCTTGACAGTAGCCAAGTTGTTGGGATCGGGCAGTGGGAACCCTGCGATACCATGACCTGGCCGAGCATCCATCAACAGGTGACTGTTGATGGAATTCGCGACCGACCCCGTGTAATTACACGGGGTCGGGGATCGGGTTCGAGCATTGCTTTGGTGCTGAAAAGTGCGATCGGTCATGGCATTCTACAAGGACTTGAACGTGGTGAGGTACGATGTGCTCGGACCTGGATATGAGAACCTGCTACCTCCGGATACCTCGGTCCCTTTGGACGGTATCTATCGCTGCGAAAGCTGCGGCGGCGAGGTGGTGATGCGGCGCGGAGAACTCTTACCCGATGAGCATAAGAGTGAGCGTGCCTGTTCCACGAACGACATGAAATGGCGATTGATCGTAAGGTCCGAAGGCCATTGAAGGACCTCAGAGCTGATCGTCGACAATAGGGTCGTTGGTCGCGCCCAACATGTCCCGCAAGCTGTTCAGATCGCTCGCCCGGTCGCTGTCGCCTTGTTTCTCGTAGCTATTCGCCAAGTTGTTCAACTGGCGCCTTACGATCTCGAGGTTGCTGCAAGGTTCGAAGAACGAAGGCCTCGGCTCCACCTTCAGCTTTTCCAGGAATTCGATGATCTCGTTCCTTCCCAGCACATCACCCTGACTGAAGGCGTTCACATAGAAGAGCACATTCCCGGTCTGGCTTTCGGTACCACCCGGTCCACTTTCATCCAGATAGGCAAGTACGAAGTGGTTGGGTAGGTTCACGCCACGGAGGGGCAAGCCAAGGTCCTCGGCAATGACCTGGTAGATGATGGACAGGCTGAGCGGATTGCCCTTGCGCGTGTCGATGACCTCGTTGATGTAACTGTTCTGAGGCGCGTGGTAGTTCCGCCGATCTCCCTTGAACCCGTGTACTTGGAAGAAGATGTGGTTGAACACCCTGATCTTCTCGAATGCCGTCAGGTGGTCGTTCAACTCCAGCCAGATATCCTGCCGGATCGAAGCAAGGCGAGCCTTCACTTTCTGTTCATCGACCTCCGGATAGCGGTAACGGCTGATGATCAACGCCCCCTCCAAAAGGTCCTCACATCCGCTCTCCTTCCACGCGACCAGCCGCCTGCGCACGATATCCAGATGGATGGTGTGGAGGATATCCTCGATCCGGTCGCGGAACAGATCACCCAGGTCGTCGACCTCCCACGCTCGCTCCAACACTGGGACCACAGGCTCTCCAAGCGAGATGATCCGATCACGGACCTGGTGGTACACCACCTCGTCGGGGTCGTCGATCAAGGTGATGAGGGCTTGGATCTCCGTGTCGCTCATGGACCTGATATCAGTTGATGGCCTCCATGGCGAAACTACCCGGATGGCGGGGGAGGATGGGTCGGATGAGCAAGCATCTTTCCACCAAGCACGTGTTGACGAAGGCCGAACGCTCAGCGCATGAGCCATACGGCCAGGACGGAGGACGTCACCAACGCCAACCCATAACAGAGCAATAGGGCCAGGAACCGGGCCGAATGCGGCACCAGCGCACGAGGGTAGACAGCCCGCAACGCCAACCAGAGGTACAGCAATGTGTACAACAGGAAGAGGCTGATCAACAACGCGTTCACCTTCACCCAACCCCATTGGATGAATAGTCGGGATATCAAACCGTACAGGGTGAATGCGAGGAAGACGAACGCGTGGAAATGTGCACTGAAGATGAACGGCTTCTCAAAGGTGTAGGTGCGTTCCCTGAACAACACGTGCAAAAGGAGCGCGAAGAGCGGCAGGAACAAGAAGAACAGCTTGGGCAAGGTGGAGGAGAAGAACCGGTCCCACCACAGTTGATCACCCAGCTCTTCAACTGGCGTTTGACCATCGGTGCCTGCGCCCGACCACCCGATGACCAGAAAGAAGATCACACTGAGGAAGATGAACATCCGCAGGGGTGGGATGTAGCGGGCCCGGCGGCCTTGCAGGTACTCCTGGGTGAGCTTGCCCGGCTCGATCAATAAGGGCACCGCGCTACGGATGATCTTCGAATCGAACGTGAAGTAGTCCCCGAGGAACTGTTCCACGAACGAACGGAACGACCCGTCACCCAGAACGGCCTGGCCACAACGAGCGCAATAGTGGTCCGCTTGATGCAAGGGACCATCGCAATTGGGACAAACGGTCGTTGGCATGCGCGGGTAGCGCCCGAAAGTAGGACATGCCGACCTACTTTCGCACACGATGAACGGTGTTCCCGGAAAGCTCATACGCGGAGCGGTTCTCCTGCTCGCATGCGCACTGGTACCGGTGGTCCATGCACAGACCTCGGTACCAGCCAAGCCGACCCCGGCACGTACGGATAGTACCCGCACAACCGCTGCCTCCCCGGAGCAGTTGGATACCGGAGAGAGCATCACCTACCTGGGAAGGAAGCTCTGGTTCGAAGTGAAGCGCCGAATGAACCTGACCACCGAAGCTGAGGAAAAGCAACAGCGTCAAGCGGAACGGAATGTGCGCTTGAAGGTGGGAAGCATCCGTGTCCAAGCGACCGGGGGTGCCGCTCCGAAGCCCTAGCCGGTCGCCCGTTCCAGTGCTTCTGCGATCATCCTGTCGATCGACGTGTGATGGTCCTTGCTGTATTCCTTTCGCAAACGGTTCGCCACCACTGTACATACCGTGCAAACACGGTGTCCCATCATCCCGCCGAGGCCATAGAGTGCACTGGTCTCCATTTCGAAGTTCGTGCACCGAAGGCCCTCATGCTCGAACGAGGAGAAGCGCTCGTTCAAGCCATCCACAGAAGGAACCAGCCGCAATTGCCGCCCTTGTGGGCCATAGAATCCACCCGCCGTAAGGGTCACTCCCACGTGGTTATCATGCCCCAACAACTCCACCAATCGAGATCTCCCGCAGCAACGTAGGGTACCGGCAGATTATCCGGCCATTCGGTATGGCCCAACAAGTCGTTCAATAGACGTTGCTCAGCACCGGTATTCTCATAGGCGTAATAGTGCAGCACATTGTCAAGGCCGACGCCGAAGGCACTTACGATCCGACTGTCCACGGGGATATCCTCCTGAAGGGCGCCGCAGGTACCCAACCGGATGATGCGTAGGGAGCGGTGTTCAGTACGCGGGGTTCGCCGTTCCAGATCGATATTGGCCAAGGCATCCAGTTCGTTCAGAACGATGTCGATGTTGTCCGTCCCGATGCCTGTGCTCAAGGCCGTGACGTGGGTGCCATGGTACACCCCGGTGTGCGCTACGAATTCACGGTTCTGGACGCGGTGCTCCACCTTGCTGAAGTGTCGACTGATACGCTCCACGCGTCCTTGGTCGCCAACCACGAGGACAAGGTCGCCCAGTTGGTCAGGCCTCAACGCGAGGTGATACACGGAACCGTCCGGGTTCAGTACAAGTTCGCTCGGTGCAAGTTCAGTACCGGGCGGGGTGAGTGTGATGGCGTGCATGTTGGTCGTATGATCGTTCCTGGTTCAAGGCTGTGCGAACACGCGCTGGAGCAATTCCGAGGTCCTGGCCAACGGGTCCTTTCGGATGCGTTCCTCCTCATCGGCAAGCAGCAGGAAGAGCCCGTCCATCGCTTTGGTGGTCACATAAGCGTTCAGGTCCGGCTCAATGGCCTTGCCACCGGTGAGCAGTGACGCGGTGTTATATGCGCTGGCCAACGGCTTCCAATAACTCGTGAGCGCTACTTGTGACGTGGCATTCTCAACCACCGGCGTGAATCGTGCACGCAGGGTGGCACTCGTCCTTTCGACCAGGAAGTCCGTCGCCGCGTGCTCGCCTCCACGCAATAGGTTGAAGCCGTCCTGAATGCTCATACTTGTGATGGCATCGACGAATACGGGAATGGCTTCCTTGGCCGCTGTTTCCGCCGCTTTGTTCAACGTGCGTTCGAAGTCCTCCACGGGCTTGTTGATGCCCAGGTCGGTCAAGGTGTTCTTCACCTTGATGGCTTCGGCAGGAAAGGGGACCCGGATGCGAGCATCGTTCCAGAACCCATCTGCCGCGCTCGCTTTGGAAACGCTCCGTTCGGTGCCCAAGCGCAGGGCTTCCTTCAACCCGGAGACCACCTCCTCGTTACTGAGTGCGGGCGTGCCGGTGCTGTTGAGGATGGACTGCAGCTCCTGTGGTGAGCAGCCGATGAGCAGGGTCGAAAGAACAGCGACCGGTAGGTATTGACGAAATGAGCGGGTCACGATCGGTGATGTGTTCATCGGCTTTCGCAATGCTTCGGGCAACTGTTCGTATGCGTAGTTGAAGGTAATGCGGTCCTCGTCGATCCCGAAGACGGAAGCCATGCCCATGCGGCCGCTGAAGCTGAAGAACGGTTCGGCGGCGAGTGAACGATCAATGATGCGCAATTGCACAGCACACAGCTCGATGCAGGTGCTGCAACCGATGATGCTGGTCACGGTGAAGTAGGTGCTGTCGTCCAACTGTACGGGTTCCTCGAACCAAGCGGTGGAGATGGCGCAGTTCGCATACCCCTCCTGCGTGGTATCGCCTAGGGCGAAGGCGGAAACAGTACCATCGGCGAACCGCAGCTGTGCCAGTGTACGTCGCTCCTGGAAGGTGCCGCCAGTACGTCGATCGAGGCTCAGCAACCACAGCCGTTGGTCGGCGGAACCGGTCACCTGCAACATACCGTGTTCCATGTGGGTCATGAGGTCGACCGCCGCGCTGCGCGGATCGTTCAGCAAGGTGAGGCATTGCAGAAGGATGCGGTCCTGCAATTCGGTGATCGCATCCTGGTCCTCGGTCTTCACCAGTTGATAGCGGTCCAGGTCGCGACGTAGTTGCGCGAAGCGATGCTCCGGTCCGGATCCGGCGTTCGCTCCCATATTCGACCATGAAAGCAACAGAATGATCAGGACGGTTCGTCGCATCATGCTGCTCAACCTTGCTCCAGCGCATTTCGCCACGTCCCCGGTAAGGCGATCGTGATCTGGCGTGTATAGTCGAAACACACCATCACGCTGCGCCCTTCTGCACACACTCGGGGCCGTTCGCCACTCACACGCCGGATACGATAACTGAGGTCGAAGCTCTTGTTGCCCACTGCGCTGCACCACGCTTCCGCTTCAATGGTGTCGGACAGCTGCACGGGCATCCGGTAGTCCACTTCGTTGCGGGCGAGGATCAAGCCTTGTGCTTTCCAATCGTGGTCCTCTGGTATGAACTGCTTCAACAAAGCCATCCGTGCCGCCTCGAACCAGTGCAGGTACACCGCATTGTGCACGTGCCGCGCCATATCCACGTCAGCGAACCGGATCTGGATGGGAACACGAACGGGAGCGAGGTCTTTGGACATCTCAACGAGCGGGAACGGGAACACTGCGGTCCCGGTACATCAGGTCATGGGATTCAACATCACGCTGAAGACGGTGATGCTGTTGGGGTCACGGTCATAGAACAACTTGTCCAAGGCTTCCATGATGTTCTTAGCGCGGAAATAAGAGGTTTGCAACCCATTATCACCCCGGGCGCTCCACTGGATCGTATAGCTGCTCGTGCGTTCCTTGTAGGTGCGCACATAATCCAACATGGCAGCCAATGCATCCAATTTGTCCACACCTTCGGTGGATTGGAACAGGAAGCTTTGATTGTGCTTCGGGTTCAATGTGATGAGGAACAACTTGGTCAGTTTGTCGCGCTCTTCGAAATTGAACATCAGGCTGTCCTGACCCATGCCGATATAGCCTCCGATCTCCTTCTGTAAACGAGCGATCTCCAAGTTCCTGTCCTTCGTCATGGGTCTGCCTTTCCAGTTGTGGACATGATCGTGCCAGCCTGGGGTGGGTCAAAACTACTGAACACTGAATTATGGCTCAGGTATTCAGGCACAAGTGCTTTCATACGTTGAATGAGGGCACTGCTGTCACCATCCTGTGTCAACTCCGGCAGTTCGTTCAGGAAGGCGTTCAACGCTTCACCCTCGGAGGTGCGCACTTTGCCGATGAGGATCCGAGGATGATGGGTGGGCAACGTGTTCTCCGTGGTGGCCAGTAGCTCCTCGTAGAGCTTCTCCCCGGGCCTGAGCCCGGTATGTACGATAGCGATATCGCGTCCGGGTTCCAATCCGCTCAGCCGTATCATCTTTTCAGCCAGGTCCGCGATTCGCACGGGGTCACCCATGTCGAACACATAGATCTCACCTCCACGTCCCATGGCTGCAGCCTCCAATACCAAGCGGCATGCTTCGGGAATGGTCATGAAGTAGCGGGTCACTTCGGGATGCGTCAGCGTCACCGGTCCACCAGCTTGGATCTGTCGGCGGAACAGAGGGATGACCGAACCACTGGATCCAAGGACATTTCCGAAACGGGTGGTGATGAACTGGGTAGTGCAATGCGCATGGGCGGCGGTGACGACCATTTCAGCGATACGCTTGGTGGCCCCCATCACACTCGTCGGGTTGACAGCCTTGTCCGTACTGATGAGGATGAACTTCTCCACGCCGTGTGCACAGGATAGCGTAGCGAGGTGATGTGTACCCAGCACGTTGGTCATTACCGCCTCCCTCGGCTGGGCTTCCATCAATGGAACATGCTTGTAGGCAGCGGCATGCAACACGATCTGCGGGCGGTGTGAACGAAGTATCCGGTCCATCGACGCCCGATCACGAACATCACCGATGATGGCATGGACCCCGTTGAACGCCCCTTTGGCCTTCAGTTCCATCTCCAGGTCATAGGTCGGTGATTCCGCTTGGTCGACCAGGACCAAGGCGGCCAAGCCGAGCTCGTACAACTGCCGCACCAACTCGCTACCGATTGATCCAGCGGCACCGGTGACCAGTACACGTTTACCCTTGAACAACAGGCTCACGGCCTCGCCATCCAATTGGATCACGCTCCTCCCGAGCAGATCCTCGATCCGAACCGCTTGGATCTGACCGGCGCTCAGTTGGCCACCGATCCAATCCTGCACGGGTGGAATGGTGAGTACCTTGACCTTGGCGGCCATGCAGGCATCCACCACCTTACGGCGATTCTCGGGGTCGGGATCGGCGATCGCGATGATCACTTGGTCCACGTGACCTTTTGCCAACAACTCGGGTAACCGGGCTGTGGACCTCACAGGAGCACCTTCAAGCGTGCGACCCACTCGTTTGGGGTCATCGTCCACGAAGGCTTCCACCTCATAACGCATGCTTCCCGCACGTTCCAAGGTCCGCTTGGTGATCAGACCTGCTTCACCCGCTCCGTGGATCAGCACCCGTACCACATCCTTGCCCGCCCCCCGCTTACGGAGGTACACAAGCTTGAATCCGATACGCACCGCGATGAGCAACATGGCCGTGGCCAGGAAATCGATGATGATGACCGCTCTGGGTAGGAGATAGAGCCCATCCACGAAATGGAACCGGAAGAAGCTGAGCACACCGAGTGCGACCGTGCCGCCCAGTACCGTTAAGAAGATGCGCCGTGCATCGTCCGTATTGGTATGCCGCACCATGAGCCGCGGCGTACCCGCCACCAGGAAGGAGATCCCACGAACAAGCAGGAACACGGGCAGCACCGGCAAAAGAAGGGTCACCTCCCGCGGGGGGACCTGGAAATTGAAGCGTAGCAGATAGGCGACCGATAAGGCCACCAAGCATAGGCATAGGTCGATGACCAACACACCCCAACGCGGGAACTGGACGGGGATCCTCATCTTCGGCGTGCGAAAGATAGCGGCAATGGACCGGCAGCCTTTTTCCATGATGCACGTCTTCATTCGCATCTTCGCGCCAAAGTGATCAGACCCCTACAGCACATGCCGATATCATTGGTCACCGGCGGCGCCGGATTCATGGGTGCCCATGTCGTGAAGGAACTGTTGGACCAAGGCCATGAGGTCGTCGCCCTGGACGACCTCAGCGGAGGCTTTGCGGACCAGGTGGACCCACGGGCCATATTCATCAAAGGATCGATCAACGATCATGAGCTCGTGGACCGACTGTTCGCGGAACACGGTTTCACGTATGTCTATCACTTGGCTGCCTACGCGGCGGAAGGCCTCAGCCATTTCATCAGGCGGTTCAATTACACGAACAACCTCATCGGCAGCATCAACCTGATCAACGCCAGTGTGAAGCACGGCGTGAAGTGCTTCGTGTTCACCAGCTCCATCGCGGTCTATGGAGCGCTTCAGCCACCCATGCGCGAGGACATGAGGCCGGTGCCGGAGGATCCTTACGGGGTGGCCAAACTCGCCGTAGAAATGGACCTGTACGCTGCAAAGCATATGTTCGGCCTGGAATATGTGGTCTTCCGTCCGCACAACGTGTACGGCGAATACCAGAACCTGGGTGACCGTTATCGGAACGTGGTCGGCATCTTCATGAACCAATTGATGCAAGGCATGCCGCTCACCGTTTTCGGGGATGGCGAACAGAAGCGGGCGTTCACCTACGTGGGGGACATCGCACCGCTCATTGCCCGGTCGGCATGGACACCCCAGGCCTATGGGGAGGTGTTCAATGTGGGAGCCGACCGGCCCTACACGGTGAACGAGCTTTCCAAGTTGGTCATGGAAGCCATGGGCATTGCAGGCACGGTGCGGCATCTGGAGGCCCGGAACGAGGTGGTCTTCGCGTTCAGCGACCACACGAAGGCTGAACGGATTTTCGGCGCATATGAGGAGACCACGTTGGCCGAAGGTCTGGAACGCATGGTACCTTGGGCAAGGTCCGTGGGTGCGCGCAGCAGCAGTGCCTTCGGGCATATCGAGATCGAACAGGGGCTTCCCCCCAGCTGGAAACAGAAGGCATGACCGGAACCCCTGCTTACCAAGGGCCGGCCGAACACATCATCGATGTGGCAGGTACACTGGTCCATTGCTACCCGGGTGCCGGTGATCATCGCGACGAGGCCACCATACGGTCGTTCGGTGAGGAATGGGAGAAGTTCAACACCTTCGACGAAGATGAGATCCGGCTCGCAGGCGATGAGTACTTCGATATCGTTCCGGATGATCTGCTTGGACCCAACGTGGTGGCAATGGACCTCGGTTGCGGTAGTGGCCGTTGGACCCGATACCTCAGTACCAAGGTCGGACACATCGACTCCATCGATCCCAGTGAAGCCGTGTTGCATGCCGCACGCACCCATGGTGACCTCCGGAATGTGCGGTGGACAAGGGCAGGAGTGGACAACATCCCCTTTCCGGACGGCACCTTCGACCTGATCATCTGCTTGGGCGTGTTGCACCATGTGCCTGATACGGAAGGCGCCATTGGTAAAGCGGCGAAGAAGCTGCGACCTGGAGGCCACATGCTGTTGTATCTGTACTATGCGTTGGATGGCCGGGGGGGTGCGTACCGAATGTTATTCCAACTCAGCGACTTGTTCCGCCGCGTCATCCATCGACTTCCCGGAGCGGCCAAGCGTGCGGTCTGCGATGTCATTGCCATTGGGGTCTACTGGCCATTGCGGTCGATGGCGCGCATCGCAAGGTGGATCACCGGTCCCGATGGGGGTTGGAAACGGTTGCCCTTGAGCCACTACCACGACAAGAGCATGCAAGTGCTACGGAACGATGCACTGGACAGGTTCGGGACACCGTTGGAACAACGATTCACCAAGGACCGGATGGGGGAGATGATGCTGAAAGCGGGCCTGAATGAGATCCGGTTCAGCGATCGCTCGCCGTATTGGCACGCCATCGCAAGGCGGGGGTGAGCGTGGCCCTACAACCGCTAATTTCGCCGCCGCTCCATCGGTCCCTATGCCACGTGTCCTTTTCATCGCCAGTCACCGTCTCGGGCGTGCTCCAGGTCAGCGCTTCCGGTTCGAGCAGTACATGGAGCACTTGGAACAGAACGGTTTCCAGTGCGTGCTCAGTCCACTGGTCAGTGAGGACGATGACCGTATCCTGTATCGCCCTGGCCATTATTGGGAGAAGTTCCGCTTCGTACGACGTAGCATCGCCAAACGGCTGAAGGACCTGCGCCGCAAGGACGAGTACGATATCGTGTTCATTTTCCGCGAGGCGTTGATGACACGCTCCACACGGTTCGAGCGTGCTTTCAAGCGATCCAAGGCCAAACTCGTGTTCGACTTCGACGATTCGATCTGGCTGACCAATGTGAGCGAGGCGAACCGGTTCTGGGCATGGGTCAAGGACCCCGGTAAGACATCGCGCATCATCTCGATGTGTGACCTGGTGCTGGCTGGCAACGCATACTTGGCGGACTATGCCGGTCGGTTCAATGAACAGGTCGAGATCGTACCGACCACGATCGACACCGCGGAGTATCGCCAAGTGCCTTTCCGGACCCAAGGACCGATCTGCATCGGTTGGAGCGGTAGCATCACGACCATCCAACACTTCCGGTATGCCATTCCCGCGCTACAGGCGATCAAGGAAAAATACGGCGACCGTGTCACCTTCCGCGTCATCGGGGATGCGAACTACGAGGAACCGTCCCTAGGCATCAAGGGTATCCCTTGGCGCAAGGACGAGGAACTCCAGGACCTGTCCGCGATCGATATCGGCATCATGCCCTTGCCGGATGACGAATGGTCGCGCGGCAAGTGCGGTCTGAAAGGACTCCAGTACATGGGCATCGGACTACCCGCGATCATGTCCCCCGTAGGTGTCAACGGAGAGATCATCCAGGACGGGGTGAACGGGTTCCTTGCTTCCACGACCGATGAATGGGTGGAAAAACTATCCCGGTTGATCGACGACCCCGACCTGCGCCAACGCATGGGCACGGAAGCAAGGCGCACTGTGGAGGAGCGCTATTCCGTCAATGCCTGGAAGGACCGCTATCTTCAACTTTTCCAAGACCTCTTGCGAACCAGCACACCGAACAAGCATGCCAGACCTTAAGAATACCGCCCTGACCCATATCCACGAGTCCCTAGGTGCCAAACTGGTTCCTTTTGCCGGATACCTCATGCCGGTGCAGTACACCGGTGTCAATGATGAGCACCTTACCGTGCGCAACGCGGTCGGGGTCTTTGATGTGAGCCACATGGGCGAATTCCTCGTCCGAGGTCCGGGAGCATTGGATCTCATCCAGCGCATCACCACCAACGACGCCAGCAAGCTGACCGTGGGCAAGGTGCAGTACAGCTGCATGCCCAATGGGAAGGGAGGCATCGTGGATGACCTGTTGGTGTACCGCATGGAGCATGGAGATGACCACCATTACGTGCTGGTTGTGAACGCATCGAACATGGCCAAGGACTGGGCGTGGATCAATGCACAGAACACCTTCGATGCGCAGATCACCGACATCAGCGACCACATGTCATTGCTGGCCGTGCAAGGTCCGAAGGCCGTGGACACCTTACGGGGTCTTTTCACCGAGGACATCGAGAACATGCCGTATTACACGGCCAAATACGCCGAGATGAAGGACGTGGGGCTTGTCCTCATCTCCACCACGGGATACACCGGAGCGGGGGGATACGAGGTGTATGTACCCAACCCCGTGGCTGAGAAGGCGTGGCATGCGGTGATGAAGGCCGGGGAAGCGTTCGGTATCAAGCCGGCAGGCCTTGCCGCCCGTGACACCTTGCGTCTTGAGATGGGGTTCTGTTTGTATGGCAATGATATCGACGATACGACATCCCCCATCGAAGCCGGCCTCGGGTGGATCACCAAGTTCACCAAGGACTTCATCGATTCGGAAACCTTGAAGGCGCAGAAGGACCAGGGTACAGCACGTAAACTCGTGGCCTTTGAATTGCTGGACAGGGGTCCCGCCACGACCATGCGGTGTTGGATGCCTCGGTAACGTGGTGGGCAAGGTCACCTCGGGTACCCAGAGCCCCAGCCTTCAACGACCCATCGGCATGGCCTATGTTCCTATCGGCATGTCAGCCGAGGGGTCGGACCTCTGGGTCGATATCCGTGGTAAAGCACTGAAGGGACGTGTGGTGAAACTGCCGTTCTACAAGCAAGCTTGACATGGAAGGCATTGTCCGCAACAACGATTACCCTTACCGGGTGGAGGTCTGCTTCATGCCGGGCCAGTACCCCTTGTATGCCCAGGACATGGGGATCGTGGTGGTGATCGATGTCCTGCGGGCCACGTCGGCCATGGTAGCGGCCTTTGAGAACGGTGTGGACCGGATCATCCCGGTCTCCACCATCGAGGAGGCACGCCAGTACATCGGCCGCGAAGGATACATCGCAGCAGCCGAGCGGAACGGTGAGGTGGTCGAGGGCTTCGCCTACGGCAACTCACCACTGGCCTACGTGGGACAGGACCTTCGTGGCAAGACCATCGTCATGACCACCACCAACGGTACAAAAGCGATCAATCTGGCCAAGGATGCACGCAAGTTGGTCATCGGCTCGTTCCTCAACCTCACCGCATTGAGCGACTGGTTGGTGAAGCAGAACGATAACATCCTTTTGCTCTGTTCCGGATGGAAGGACAAGTTCAATCTGGAGGATAGTGTGTTCGCAGGTGCCGTGATGGAACGGTTGCTCGATAGCGGCCGTTTCGGAGTGGAAGAGGACAGTTCGATCGCTGCCAAGTACATGTACATGGCAGCACGGGACAATTTCCACAGCATCCTCAAGGCCGCGCCGCGCCGTCGTCGCATACAGCAACTCCAGTTGCTCCCGGATGTGAAGTATTGCCTCACCCCGGACCAGAGTACGGCCATCCCGATCCTGGTGAATGGTGAACTGGTGCGCATGGTACCTTAGTGGTCATGGCACTGATCCGTCGGACCCTGTTGCTCGTGTTGCTGCTGACAGCGGTGGTATGGGTGATGCCCGATCATACCATGGAACCCGCGCATGCCTGGGGGTTCTACGGGCACAAACGGATCAACCGGATGGCCGCATTCACGTTGCCACCCGAGATGTTCCCGTTCTTCAAGCGGCATATCGACTTCATCTCCGATCATGCCGTGGATCCCGATCGCAGACGCTATGCGGTGGAAGGGGAGGCCCAACGCCACTACATCGACATCGATCACTATGCACACCATGGCGAGGACGTGTTCCAGATGATGCCGCGCAGATGGAACGATGCCGTGGCCCGGTTCACCGAGGATACGCTCCAGGCCTATGGCATCGTGCCTTGGCACATCGACGTGATGTACTCCCGGTTGGTAAGTGCCTTCCAACGCGGCGATGTGGATCGTATACTGCGGATGTCAGCGGAGATCGGGCATTACATCGGGGATGCGCATGTGCCGCTGCACACCACGGAGAACTACAATGGACAGCTCACTGGCCAGCATGGGATCCATGCCTTTTGGGAATCCCGGATCGTGGAGCTATCGGCAGAAGATTATGATCATCTCGTGGGTCGTGCTCGGTACATCGACAACCCCTTGGACCACGCATGGGGTGCTGTCCAGTCCAGCCATGTGCTGGTCGATTCCGTGCTAGGCATCGAACGGCGGCTGAGCGAAGACTACCCGGAGGACCGCAAGTATGTCTTCGAGGATCGGGGCCGCGGAGGTATGCGCGTGTACTCCCGTGAGTTCACCAAGGCCTACGAGGAAGCCATGCAAGGCATGGTCCAGGAGCGTATGAACAAGTCGATCGTGGCGGTAGGCAGCTTCTGGTATAGTGCTTGGGTGAACGCGGGCCAACCAGACCTGGATCGCTTGGAACAAAAGGAGGTGAGCGATAGCCTCAAAGCGGTATTGAAGGCAGAGGAAGAACTCTGGAAGGCCCGCGACAAGGGTTTCGGTCGCGATCACGAATAGGACCGGACCTTCTTCGTCACCCTTGGATCAGGGGGCATCGTCCCGTATACCAGGTCCCAGAACGGAGAACTCACGCCAAAGGCTGCGGTATCCCCCACGAAGTGGTGCAGGTTGTGGTGCTTCCAGAGCCGGGCAAGTACGTTACGAGGGGGAGGGAGGACGTGGATCGCGTAGTGGATGCTCAGGTAAACGGCATATCCCATGAGGAATCCTCCCCCGAAGACCACCCCCATGGGTCCCAATATCAGGCGGAACATCCCCACGAAAGCAGCCGCCACGAGCAAGCTCATCAAGGGTGGCAGGGCGAGCCGTCGCTTGTCCCGCGGATGGTCATGGTGGACGCCGTGGAAGACGTATTGGACGCGGGCTCTCCCAGGACTATTCGTGCGCATGTGGTAGAACCTGCGATGCACCGTGTATTCCACCCAAGTGAAGAAGATCGATCCTGTGATGACCAGGACGAGCAACACACCCGGACCGAGTCCCAACTGAACGGACCCGAACCAGAGACCAAGCAGGCCGCAACTGAGAAAAATGGTAAGTGGGAAGGCGATATGGGTGCGGGTCAACGCCTCCAGAACGGGACTTCGGAAGATCCGACCACTCGTGTTCACACGCTTGCTTTCCATGACAGGCTGTGAAATGTCGAACAAAATTAAGGCCGCTTTCCAGCCTCACTCCTGATCATTGATGGCTGGCACCACGGGCCGGATGGACGGCACCGGATATTGGAACGTCGCTGGCGCCCTGTATCGTACCGATCGTTACTTTTGCGGTCCGTTCCTATACGGTAAGGGCAATTAGCTCAGCTGGTTCAGAGCACTACCTCGACAAGGTAGGGGTCGCTGGTTCGAATCCAGCATTGCCCACAGGCCCGCTTGCACATGCAGGCGGGCCTTCGAATTCATGAACATGTCGGTATGGAGCAGGTTGGTATTGCCCACGTTGCGATGATCCGGACAATGATCCGCGGCAACACCTACGGCCACCCATGTTCGACGAGATCGATGATGCTACCTGATGGCCGTTTCGTCCGGTCGGAAAGGAAGCATCCATACAAGGCCGTTCTCCCCGGTCAGGAACCGAACCAAACGACCTAATGTGACCTGAACGGGGCATTGCAGTCCCAATCGTGTCACCCAGACCAGGTGCTATTCAGAAAGAAGGCCAAGCCGGACAGCCATCAGAGCGATGAGGAGCTCGTGGCCGATCTGCAGCGTTCCATGGACGCTGACCGGTTCGGCATTCTCTATGATCGCTACTGTGCGAAGGTGTACCAGAAATGCGTGGGAATGACCAGGGACAGGGACCTGGCGCATGACCTGACGCACGACATCTTCTTGAAAGCGTTCGTGAACCTGAGCAAGTTCGATCACCGGTCCAAGTTCGGTACGTGGGTGTACAGCATCACGTACAACTACTGCTTGGACCACTTGCGCAAGACCCAACGACAGCGCACGGACGACCTGGATGAGGATGCTCATGGCGAGGTGGAGCATCCAGAGGACCGCTATGAAGCGGAACTGTTGAGCATGCGCTCGGAAATGCTCGATGAAGTACTTTCCAAGCTGGAAGCAGGGGACCGGGCGCTGCTGCTGATGAAATACCAGGACGACCTCTCTGTGAAGGAGATCATGGAGGTGCTCGGCCTGGGCGAGAGCGCGGTGAAGATGCGCGTCCTTCGGGCCAGGGAGAGGGCCTTCGAACTCTACCAACAACTTCAACCGGAAGGGTCATGAGCGAGAATCCGTTCAAGATCATACGGCCCACCGACCAGCCGCCCGAGAACCTGCGCAAGGAGGTCATGGGTAGCGTGAAGTTGCTCATGTTGCTCATGCGGTTCATGCAGTTGTTCATGGCCGATTACGCCATGACCCTCTTCGAGAACGTCCGATTGACCGGAAAGCGTGACACCGGTCCGTCCGCTGCTCCGCCCGCCCCTGGATCATCAACGAAAGACACTCCCTCATCATGAACATGGAACATATCCAAGAACGCTTGGAAGCCGCCTTCGCCCGATACATCGGCGGCATGGTGGATGCATTGCCCGCCTTGCTGACCGGCGGGGTGGTCCTGCTGGTCGGATGGCTGTTGGCCAAGTTGGTGAAAGCCATCCTCCTCAAGACGACCGGTAGGACCTTGGACGCGATGGCCGAGCGTTCGGGAATGAGCGGTGTATTGGCGAAACTGGGTGGCGCAACACTGTCCAGGTTGGTCGCAGGGCTGGTGTACGTGCTCATCCTCCTGGTGTTCATCATGGCCTCCGCGGACCTGATGGGTCTTGCCTTGGTGACCCGTGCGCTTGAGAGTTTCATGGCGTATCTGCCAACGCTGCTTACTGCCTTGGCCATCTTCATCCTGGGTCTCTGGATGGGCGATAAGGTCAGCCAGTTGGTCCTGACACTCACAGAGTCGGCCGGTTTGAGCAGTGGACGGTCCATTGCGCGCGTGCTTGGTGGTGTCATCGTGCTATTCGCGACCATCACTGCATTGAACATGGCCGGAGTGGATACCGAACTCATCACGTCGAACATCCAGATCATCCTCGCCGGCATCCTGCTCGCGTTCGGTCTGGCCTATGGCTTTGCTGCGCGTGATGTGCTCACCAATATCCTCAGCAGCTTCTATGGTAAGGACCGGTTCAAGCCGGGGATGACCATTCGTATCGGCCAGGATGAAGGAGTGATCATGCGCATCGACAGTATCTCACTGACGATGCAGGTGGCCGGGAAGGAGGTCCTCATCCCTACCAGCAAGCTGGTGACCGAACGGATCGAGATCCTGAGTGACCCGAACGCTGAAGAGCGTCCATAAGGCAACCAAACGACCACAAGCCATGAACGAGCCACTTTCCAATATCGATACCTGGATGAACAAGGCGATGGAACTCATCGTCGACTTCGCTCCCAAACTGCTCATGGCACTGGTGGTGCTCTGGGTAGGTTCATTGATCATTCGCGGACTTGCTCGTGTATTGGGCACGGTGCTGGATCGTCGCGGAGTGGAACCCACCCTGAAGCGGTTCCTCCACAGCCTTGTCACCATTTCGCTACGCATCCTGCTCTTCATCACGGTCATCGGCATGGTCGGGATTCAGACCACCAGCTTTGTGGCCATCATCGGTGCGGCCGGTCTGGCCGTGGGTTTGGCACTACAGGGCACCCTTGCCAATTTCGCTGGCGGCACCCTCATCCTCCTGTTCAAACCCTACAAGGTCGGCGACCTGATCGAGGCCCAAGGTGTGCTTGGTAACGTCAAGGAGATCCAGATCTTTACCACCGTGCTCACCACGCCGGAGAACAAGACCGCGATCATCCCCAATGGCCCCATGGCCAACGGCAACATCGTGAACTATTCCGCAGAAGGCCGCATGCGCGTGGACCTGACCTTCGGCTTGGGCTACGCGAGTTCCATCCCGCAAGCGCGGGAAGTGTTGCTGCGGGTGATGAGCGCCCACCCCAAGGTGCTTCAGGACCCCGCGCCGGCGGTGACCGTTGGCAAGCTGAACGTGGAAGGCTTGGAACTCGCCGTACGCCCTTGGTGCGACCCCAAGGACTACTGGGATGTCTACTTCGGCATCTACGAGCAAGGCCTCATCGCATTGCACCAAGCCGGAGTGAAAGGACCGCAACCTTCCATGCACGTGCTCACCGAACCTCGCAACTGACCCCAAAACCAAATCAAGCCAGACCATGAAGTCACTATTCACGTTCCTCCTCGCCAGCGCGGTGGTCCTCCCCGCCATGAGCCAGAACGATATCGATGCCAAAGCACGCGAGGCCGCGGCGGCAGCTGCAGCAGCACGCCATACCGCTGATTCGTTGGACGGAAAGTGGATCCGCTCCGGTGTGTTCAACATCAACATGACCCAAGTGAACCTGACCAATTGGGCCGCGGGTGGTTTCAGTTCCGTGAGCGGGATCGCCATGTTCAATGGTACAGCCAACTGGAAATTGGGACGCAAGGCGTGGGACAACAGCCTCGTCCTTGCCTTCGGTGGTCAGCACGTCCATAACGGCAGCGATCCCCAGAAAACGGACGACCGCATCGAACTGAACTCCAAGTACGGCTATGAGCTGACCAAGGCCTGGTACCTGGCAAGTGTGTTCCAATTCAAGTCACAGTTCACGGAAGGTTTCGATGCGAATGGAACGCGGATCTCCAACTTGCTCGCACCGGGCTACGCACTTCTCGGTCTGGGATTCGACTACAAACCCAATGACAAGTTCACGGCGTTCATCTCCCCAGCCACTGCTAGGTTGGTCATCGTTACGGATGAAACCCTCTGGGGCGGCAGCGTGGATCCTGAACTGCGCGTATATGGTGTGAAGAACGGCAACACCACTGAACTCGAAGTGGGGGGATACATACGCGCCCAGTACCAGACCGAATTGGCAAAGAACATCACCTTCCTGACCCGCGGTGACCTGTTCAGCAACTACCTACGCAACCCGGGCAACATCGATGTGACCTGGGAAACGCTGTGGACATTCAAAGTGAACGACTGGTTCGCCGCCACCTTGAACACGGTGTTGCTGTACGACCACGATACGAACCTTCCGAAGGTGGATGACCAGAACATCCCTTACGCAGGTCCGGCCACACAGTTCAAGCAGA
Organism: Flavobacteriales bacterium; assembly: GCA_016718655.1. Classification (GTDB taxonomy): domain Bacteria; phylum Bacteroidota; class Bacteroidia; order Flavobacteriales_F; family PHOS-HE28; genus PHOS-HE28. The sequence continues at coordinate 82,760 of JADKCV010000006.1, forward strand.
CCCTGGGCATCGGCCTGACGTTCAAGCTCTGACCCATATGATCCGTGGCGAAGGGTCATCCCGGAAGGGGTGACCCTTCGTCATTCGATAGGGTACCTCCAAGGGCGTTGGAAGGGCTGCATCATGCCGAATTGGACCGTGTTGTGATGCCGCACCCGAACGATGATCTCCCGGATGAACAAGGCCCCGCGGTCACGACCATGATAGTAGGTCTTCAACCGAAGGGGGCGGTCCGCCGTGGACGCATCGGCGAGGCGAGTTGCTACCAACAGGCTGGCACCACGCTCTCCAGGGAGTAGGGAACCCACTTCACCCACCCGGTAGAATACCGTGCTGTCACCGGATAGCACGTGCGCAACGAAGCCGGCGTTGCTCACCGGGCTATCGGACCAAACACGCGCTTCGATCTCGATGAGGTCCGATGGGTGCAGACCCAGGGTATCCAGCAGACACTCGAGCACCACCCCGTATTCCCTGCCGCTCAGGTCCCAGTGCAACAGGCTGTCAGGCCCAACGCGTCGAAGCGGAAGGTCCGTTGCGATATCCCAATTCGCACCTGTTCGCTGCTCGGGGTCGGCCTGTGCAACGACCCATCGATCCGGCAGAACCACATGCGGTCGCCGACGCGCCAACAACAACCATTGGCCCTCGTTCAGATCATGGCGTTCAACGATGTACGGATAGTGCCGCTGTACACGGGCCAGGCGCTCGGACGGCGCTCCGTTGCTCTGGCCGAAGAATATCACCGGATGGCGCTCGGCGACCAACATCGCGTCCAGGCTGTCATCGCTGTACGCATCTTGGAGTTGCACATAGGGTAGGCTGTCCGGTGCGATCCGCAGGTGTTCGGTGTAGAAGCGTATCATATGGTCCGGCGCATCGATGAGCACCGCCACGCTGTCCTTGCCTCGGGTGTTCAAGTGCTCCAGTCCCTTCCGCACGAACACCTCGTACTTGCTGTTGTACAAAAGGTCGTAGTGGGCCCTGTCATTGACCAGGGTGCGCACCCCCACCATGCCGATGATGCTCACCATGAAGAGCGTTGCCCAGCGCGGCAGGTGGCGCAACCCAGCGCTGAAAGCCAGGACCAGGTAGGGGAAGGAGAACAGTAGCACCGAATGCTGGATGACCGGTGCCCGCCAGGTCGAGTAGGCAAGACCGATGATCAACGGAAGGAGCCCCCACACCGGGAGGAACCAACGCGCCGGGCCGAATGCACCACCATGGCGCGACCGTAGCCCGGTCGACAGCGCTAGGATCACCAGAAGGATCACAGCCAGTGTCGCTGACCCATGCGCCACCCACCACAGGTGATCAGGGATCCAGGAAGCGGTCGGAGGGGCCAACCACTCCGCGAGTCCGCCAAGCTCCAATTGCTTCATGAAGATGGACAGGTTGGGTAGGTAGAGCGTGATCGCTAGAAGGCACATCACGAGGAATGCCTTGCGGTGTTCGGCACGTACCTGGAACAGGAAGGTGAGGACCATGAAGGTGGCCAGCATCAATGCGAAATGGTGCGTATAGGCACTGAGCACCGCAGCCAGTCCGGCTCCCACCAAGGTGCTGCGCTGGCCAAAAGCAACATGGCGCGTCAGTTGGTCCGCAAGCAGCGCGGTGGTGAACAGGCCAACAGCATAGGGTCGGGCGAGTTGGGAGTACAACACGAAGTACTGCAGCACGGCCATCAGCACGGTCAAGAACAACGCGGTACCCGCTCCGGTCCAAGCCATGGCGAAGCGGTAGAGCACCAGCATCGCCGCCAGGCCCATGAGGATGAACGGGAGCTTCACGTCGGCCTCCTCGCGGGTGAAGAGCTTCGTCCAGGCCCATTCGAAGACCTGCACACCGGGAGGGTGCGTATCCAGCTTGGCCACACCGGTGCCGATGGTCTCGGACAGGGTGGGGTAGATGCGCACCAGCGCGCTCAGTTCATCGTGCGTGTAGGCCAGGTGCGGGAGGTCCCAGAAGCGAAGCACAGCGGCAAGGGCCCACACGGCCAGGAAGCACCAACGTGCCCAACGCTCCCCGGGTAGCCAGTTTGGTCCGTACCGTGCGATGTACGAGCGCCATTCCATGGGTCAGCGGTCGCGGTCCATATCGCGCTGAAGGTCCTTTTCCTTCAGGCTCTCACGCTTGTCGAAGGTCTTCTTTCCCTTGGCCAGCGCGATCTCCAACTTGGCGAAACCGTTGGCGGCGAAGAAGAGGCGGACAGGCACGATGGTCATGCCCTGGTCCTTGAGCTTGCGTTTCAGCTTCTCCAGTTCCCGGTGGTGCAGCAGCAGCTTGCGGTCGCGTTTGGGTTCGTGCACGTAATGCACGTTGGTGCCGTATGGGTTGATCTGCATGTTGCGTATCACCAGTTCATCGCCCACGAAGGCGCAGAAGGCCTCGCCGATGCTGGCCCCACCGGCCCGGATGCTCTTGATCTCACTGCCCATGAGCACCATGCCGCACTCGTAGCTGTCGAGCAAATGATACTCGAAGCCGGCGCGTTTGTTCTTGACCTCTATGGGTGCCTTGGCCATGGGCCGCGAAGCTACGGCCTATGCGCGTCCGGCATGGGCGGCAGTGGAAGGCGATCACATCGACCTTCCATCTGGCACGATCATCACGATAACCCAGGGCAGTAGCCGAGTGCATGAAAAGGTGCCCGTGCCAGGACTTGTACACTGGTGCACCCTCACTATCTTCGGTTCAAGCGGATCATGCAGCCGGTTGCACAGCTCAAACAATAGATAGGGAGGTGACGCATTTCAACAGTTGTACCTTTTCGGCTGGTTAAACGCAATACGTTTCCTATACAGTAGCCAGCAATGCAACTGACACGAAAGACCATTCCAGTCCTTTTGTTTCTGGCACTGACGATCGGATGCATGGATCTAGGAGTAAAGGATAGGCCGACAGATCCGAATGTGCCGACATCAAATTTTGATCTCAGAAACGATCTATTCACCTTTTCACGCGATCTAGAAGCCTTCGACACGTTGCAAATAGTTGCCGACCTGTCAGTCTGCACTACATGGGGTCATGAACTAAACATCCTCACCAAAGATGAGAATGAAGTGTTTATCAAATCGTTTGCTGAGGGGGAGTTTGTGGACAAGGAGGAGCAGGAAATGGCCAAGGTTGAGTACAGTGTACCCGAATCGGACACATTGAGCTTTGAAAGTTTCTTCGAGTATCTCCGAGCAAATGATCCTAAGGAAAGGAAGAACTCTTACGCGCTATTCTCCATTATTTGTAAAAACGACACCATAAATTTCTATTCAGAGGGGTTGATAGATCGCTTACAAAAGATAGATTACTACCGTCAGATCAAGAGGAGGATCTATCCCGATATCCCTATGTATCAACCTGTCGTAGTCCCTGCTGTTGAAGATGAATTATAATTAGCACTTCTAGCCATATCCGGCGAAAGTGGTCATAGTCCAGATGACAACTCCCTTGGAAGCATGATAACTTCGTCGAAGAATAAGTTCACGAAAGGCGGCCTGCGGCAAGCGCAGGCCAGTTACACCTTCCACCAGCCTCATATCCTGCACCATCATCGCTTGGGGACCACGCTGGAACATTGTTCGGTCGTCCAGAAACCCATCTTCCTGGAAGGCCGTTGGATACATGACCTTGATGAGGTAGGCCAGAGACGGCGTGCAAGTGACGCTGCCTATCGCACATTCCCGACCAGCTTGCTGCGCAGCTGTTCACAGGCATCGGGTCCGCACCACGAGATCTGAAGCTGGCCGCTGGTGAGGACAGTGCGCACACGGTGTCGCGTGACCACCTTACCATCCACCACGATGGCCACGCTTTCGCCCACCCGCTCAGCGGTGAAGTCCTTCAGCAACTCCGAGGCTTCCGGAGTAAGGCTCAGCAGCAGGCGTTGCTTGTCCTCGGACTGCTGTTCGGACCGTGGTGGCAATTCCAGTTCCAAGGGTACGAAGGCAGAAGTGTCGACCAGAACACGGAACTCCCGTTCATTCGCTTCCAAGAACAGGCTGTGGAAAGGAACCGCCATGGTGCCCTCGGGCGCAGCTTCGGTCCAATTGCTGTCCACAGCGAATGCGGGGATCTTGTAAAGGCCATCGGGCGGTAACTGGGCATAGCCATTGCAAGCCCACGCCAAGCTGATTAGCACCAAGGCGATGCGGTTGAGTCTGGAAGTGATCATGCTATTCAGTGCAAGGTAGTCAGGGCTGCTCTCACCCCAACCCCACATCCAGCACCATCATCACGATGAAGCCGCCGATGAAGCCCAGGATGGGGATGTCCGAGTGTCCGTCCACCTGTGTTTCGGGGATCACCTCCTCGATGACCACGTAGATCATCGCGCCGGCGGCAAAGGCCAGTGCGTAGGGTAGGACGGGTTGCATCCACAGCACCGCGACGGCTCCTATCACACCAGCGATGGGTTCCACGATGGCGCTGAGTTGGCCGTAGAAGAAGCTGCGCCGGCGCGAGAGACCGAGGCGACGCAGCGGCATGCTCACCGCGATGCCTTCGGGGAAGTTCTGGAGGCCAATGCCCAGGGCCAGTGCCACGGCACCTCCGATGGTGGCCTCGGGAATGCCGGCCGCCACACCACCGAAGAGCACACCCACGGCCAGCCCTTCCGGGATGTTGTGCAGGGTGATGGCCAGGATCAGCAGGGTGGTACGCCGCCATTCGGTCTTGGGACCTTCACTGGCCGAGGGATCGAAGTTGATGTGCAGGTGGGGCACGTACTTGTCCAGCACGAAGAGGAAGAGCGCACCCAGCGCGAAGCCCACGGCCGGAGGCAGCCAAGGGATCATGCCCATACGCTCGCTCATCTCGATGCTGGGTGCCAGTAGGCTCCAGTAGCTGGCGGCGATCATCACACCACCGGTGAAGCCCAGCATCCCATCCAGCCAGCGACGGCTCAGGGTCTTGAAGAAGAACACCACCGAGGCCCCGGCTGCCGTCACGCCCCAGGTGAACATCGTGGCCAGGAAGGCGGCCAGGATGGGATCGATACTTTCGAAGTACTGGATGATGGTCTCCATGCTCACAGTGCTTTCACGGTCAGGTTCAGGCTCACTTGCTCATTCAACAACAGTCCGCTCCGGAAGCGGCTGCTCACCTCCACCGAGTTGTCGTACTCGAAACGCCGGTTCACCGTGAGTTGCGTGCCCAGCTTAAGGCCGAGCCCGTCCAGCAGCTTCAGGAAGGCGGGCGAGGAATCCTTCACACCCACGATGTGCACCAGGGTGTCCTTCGCGACTTCGGAAAGGGGTTGGGCCCCGGCCATGTCCACCATGCGTCCCTCACGGTCGGGAATGGGGTCGCCGTGCGGATCGAACTTGGGGTGGTCCATGAACTTGTCCAACCGGTCATGCAGCTCATCAGAGTCGATGTGCTCCAACTGCTCGGCCAGGTCGTGCACCTCGTCCCAACGGTAGTTCAAGTGGTTCACCAGGAAGGTCTCCCACAGGCGGTGCTTCCGCACGATCAACGTCGCGACCTGGGTGCCGGTGTCCGTCAGTGACACGCCGTAATAGGGGCGATGATCCACCAGACCTTTCTCGTTCAGTCGCTTCACCATGTCCGTGACGGAGGAAGCCTTGGTCCTCAGATGCGCCGCAATGGCAGTCGTGCTGGCCCCCTTGCCGCTCTGTTCAGCCAGACTGAAGATGGCCTTGAGGTAATTCTCCTCCGCGCTCGTTCTCATGGGCGTTCGCTGCGTTGATGCGGCGAAGGTAAGATTATTTTTAGACCAGTCTAATTTATGATCTACATTTGTCGACCGTTCGAAGCCATGAAGCCCATCAAGCTAACCCTCAGCATACTATGCCTCCTGTTGGGCGGTGATGCCTTGGCCGGCCCGGGTTCCATCCGCGGGACGGTTACCGGAGCCGGGGGAGCGCTGATCAGTGCCAATGTGGCATTGGAAGGGACCACGCTCGGGACCAGCACGGACCTTCAGGGGCGCTTCCTGATCAGCGCCGTGGAGCCCGGGACCTACATCCTCGGTGTCAGTTATCTCGGCCACCTTCCGCTGCGCCGAACGGTTCGGGTCGTGGCCGACGAAGTGCTCGATCTGGGCACCCTGATCATGGAGCCTACGGCCAATGATCTGGGGGAGGTGGTGGTCACGGGCACCATGAAGGAGATGTCGCGGGCGGACAGTCCGATACCCGTGGAAGTGATCACGCCTGCGCTCTTCCGCCGCAACCCGGAGCCCTCCCTGATCGGCTCGGTGGGCATGGTGAACGGCGTGCGGCCCCAGATCAATTGCAGCGTGTGCAACACGGGCGACATCCACATCAACGGGATGGAAGGCCCTTACACGATGGTGCTGATCGACGGCATGCCGATCGTGAGCGGGCTGAGCACCGTGTACGGCCTGAGCGGCATCCCCACCAGCCTCGTGGAACGTGTGGAGGTGGTGAAGGGGCCCGGCTCGGCGCTGTACGGGAGCGAGGCCATGGGCGGCATCATCAACGTCATCACCAAGGACCCTGCACTGGCTCCGCGTGTGTCGGTGGATGTGATGGGTTCCACCTGGGAGGAGTACAATGCCGACCTGGGGGCCGCGGTCCGCCGCGGCAAGGTGAGCAACCTCACGGGGATCAACGTCTTCGCTTATGATGCACCGCGCGATGAGAACGGTGATGGCTTCACCGACATGACCCTGCAGAAGCGGGTCTCCATCTTCAACAAGATCAGCTACCGCAGACCCGACCGCAAGGCCGCCAGTCTTGCTGCGCGTTATCTCCAGGAGGACCGTTGGGGTGGGGAGATGGATTGGACACCGGCCTTCGCGGGCAGCGATCTCCGCTATGGTGAGACGATCGCCACGCAGCGTTGGGAGCTCATCGGGCAGTACCAGCTCCCCTTACCGGGCACCGTGATGGTGCAGTTCTCCATGAACGGCCACCACCAGGAAAGTTGGTACGGTACCACGCCCTTTCACGCGGTGCAGCAGGTGTTCTTCGGCCAGCTGTTCTGGAACCGGCGTTGGGGAGCTCGGCACGATGTGCTGGCCGGATTGGCGTATCGCTTCACGGCATACAACGACAACACGCCCGCCACCTCCAGCGGCAACGAGCCCTACACCACCGACCGTCCGCAGCGCAAGCCGATGCCCGGGCTCTTCGTGCAGGATGAATGGTCGTTGACCGATGTGCACAAGCTCCTGCTCGGTTATCGCCTGGACCATGATGTGGACCATGGCCTGGTGCTTGCTCCGCGCGTGGCTTACAAGTACGCGCCCAGTGGTCGCTGGACGGTCCGCGCCAGCTTCGGTACCGGCTACAGGGTAGTGAACCTCTTCACCGAGGACCACGCCGCGCTCACCGGCTCCAGAACAGTGGTGATCACCGAGGAACTGCGCCCTGAACGTTCCTGGAACGGCACCTTGAACGTGGTGCGCAAATGGGTGGGAGAGAAGCGTTTCTTCGGACTGGATGGCTCGGTGTTCCACACACGCTTCAGCAACCGGATCCTGCCGGACTACGACACCGACCCCGACCTCATCCGCTACGCGAACCTGGACGGTGAGGGCATCGCACAAGGCGTGAGCCTGAACGCCGAAGCCCGCGTGGGCAAGCCCCTGCGCATCATGGCGGGCGCGACGTACATGGATGTGCTCACCATCCAGGAGGGCGTGCGTGAACAGCAGCTGTTCGCACCCACCTGGTCAGGCACCTTCACGGCGGGGATCGACCTCACGCCCGGGACCAGCATGGACCTCACCGGCCAGTGGTATGGCCCGATGCGCCTGCCCATCCAGCCCAATGACTTCCGTCCCGCCTACTCCCCGTGGTATGCCTTGCTGAACGTGCAGATCAAGCACCGGATCAGCGAGCGGGTGGAATGTTACGGGGGCGTCAAGAACCTGCTGGACTTCGTGCCGGACGACCCGCTCATGCGCCCCTTCGACCCCTTCGACCGCGAAGCGAACGACCCTATTTCGAACCCCAACGGATACAGCTTCGACACCAGCTACATGTATGCGCCCATGCAAGGTGTGCGCGGCTTTCTGGGGATCCGGTTCACGCTGATGTGAGACAAGGAACAGGGCGCGCGACACGGTGCCACGCGGTCAGGATGGGTCCATGGAGGTGCTGTGCCTGTGCTGTCTAGCTTTGCCGCATATGTACACCGTCATCCGCCCGCTGTTGTTCCGCCTGTCCCCGGAGCGGGCGCATCACCTCACCTTCAGCCTGCTTGAACTGGCGTCCAAGGTCCCCGGTCTGCTGGCCTTGGTAGGCGGGGAACGCCCACCGGCCAAGGCATCGATCACGGTCATGGGATTGCGCTTCCCGTCGCCCGTGGGCCTCGCCGCCGGCATGGACAAGGATGCGAAACATGTCAACGCCCTGTCGGCCCTGGGCTTCGGCTTCATCGAGGTCGGCACGCTCACGCCCTTGCCCCAGCCGGGCAATGAAGCACCCCGACTGTTCCGACTGCCTGCCGATCGTGCGCTCATCAACCGCATGGGGTTCAACAACGGCGGGGTGGTGGAGGCCGTGGAACGCCTGCGCAAGCGGACCCCGGGCGTTATCGTCGGAGGGAACATCGGCAAGAACAAGGTGACGCCGAACGAAGCAGCGGTGGACGATTACGTGAAGTGCTTCGAGGCCCTTTACCCCGTGGTCGACTATTTCGTGGTGAACGTGAGCAGTCCGAACACCCCCGGTCTGCGCGCGCTGCAGGAGAAGGGACCACTTCTTGAAATTCTGGGAAGGTTGAAGGTACTGGGGGATCAGAAGATCAGCGGATCAGAAGATCGGAAAATGAGATCGAGACCGATCCTCCTGAAGATCGCGCCCGACCTGACGGACGCCCAGCTGGACGATGTCTGTTCGGTGGTGAAGGAGAGCGGCATTGCCGGGTCATCGCCACCAACACCACCATCTCGCGCGAAGCATTGACCACACCCAAAGCCGAAGTGGAGGCCATGGGCATGGGCGGCGTGAGCGGTGCACCGGTGCGTGCACGGAGCACCGAGGTGGTCCGTTACCTGCGTGAACGCCTTCCCCGTCCGCTCGTGATCATCGGCGTAGGCGGCATCGACAGTGCTGAAGCTGCCCTGGAGAAACTGGATGCCGGCGCCGACCTGGTGCAGGTTTACACCGGGTTGATCTATGAAGGACCCGCGCTGGTCAAGCGGATCAATCGGGCATTCGCTGGGCGTGATCATTAAGAGTGTATAACCACGCATTCCCTGCTTTTCACACATCATCCGAGGTTGACATGCCCGACGTAAAATTCATCGAGTGCCCGCGCGACGCGATGCAGGGCATCGGACCGTTCATCCCCACGGAGGTGAAGGTGAAGTACCTCAACGAACTGCTGAAGGTGGGTTTCGACACCATCGACATCGGGAGCTTCGTCAGTGCCAAGGCCATTCCGCAATTGGCGGACACCGCTGAAGTGCTTGCCCGTATCGATCGCCATGGTTCCAAGAGCAAATTGCTGGTCATCGTCGCCAATGAACGCGGTGCGGAAGAAGCGGTGAAGCAAACAAGTGTCACCTACCTCGGTTATCCCTTCAGCATCAGCGAGACCTTCCAGCAGCGGAACACCAACACCGGCATCGAAGGTTCGTGGGAGCGCACTGCACGGATCGCGGAACTGGCCCGCGCGAACGGCAAGGAACTGGTGGTGTACATCAGCATGGCCTTCGGCAACCCTTACGGCGATGCGTGGAGCCCCGAGGTGGCCCTGCACTGGGTGGACCGTCTGGTGAAGGAGCTGGGTGTGGGCATCATAGCGCTCAGCGACACGGTGGGTGTGGCCCAACCTGCGGACATCACGGCCATGTTCTCTGCCCTGATCCCAGCGCTACCGCACGTTGAATTCGGTGCCCACTTGCACTGCACGGAAGAGAACTGGAAGGCCAAGACACAAGCCGCATGGGATGGCGGCTGTCGCCGATTCGATGGCGCGATCAAAGGTTACGGTGGCTGTCCGATGGCCGAGGATGAACTGGTAGGGAATCTACGCTCTGAGCTCTTCCTGCACGATCTGGAAACAAGGGGGATCAGCACGGGACTTGATCTGGAGCAGCTGGACCGATGTGTGGGAATGGCCGGGAACGTGTTTCCGGGATGACGTGATGGGAGCAAGTCGTACGACCCAGCAGACCTGCCCCCAAGGGCTACGGGCGAAGGGATCGGCAACGCCCTTAGCCCTGCTGGCGTTACTGGGCATCCTTCACGCCCTGGTAGCCTTCCCCAACCACGCACTGTTGCGGACCTACGCCCTTGATCTTGGCCTCTACACCCATTCACTGTGGCATTACGCGCACGGGATCATGCACGATAGCTCCCTGTTCCTGGAAGCGCCGGCCCCCATGCTCGCAGACCATTTCGACCTCTACCTCATACTGTTCTCGCCCCTCGTATACATCACTGGAACATGGACCTTGGTCATCGTGCAATGGCTTTCCTTGTTGGTGGGTGCGTGGGGTGTCTACAAGGTGTTACGGGAGGTGGGACTTCCGCAAGGCCGGGCGATGAATGGGATGGTCATCCTGCTCCTGTTCTTCGGGGTGTTCGGTGCCAGCGCCTACGACTACCACTCCAGTGTGGTCGCCGCCATGATGCTGCCATGGTTCATCCTCTACACCATCAGGAATGCGCCGTGGCGCGCGGCCTTGGTCTTCTTGTTCATGGTGATGGGAAAGGAGAACATGGGCTTCTGGTTGGGTCCGCTGTCCTTGCTACTGGCGGGCAGCGCCATGGTTCCGCTGACCATGCGCCGGACCTTGATGATCCTGGGATCCACCGGGGTGGTTTGGTCAGCCGTGACCGTGGCCTGGCTGATGCCCTGGCTGGCTGGAGCCGGCACTTATGCGCACTTCGATTATAGCCTGCTCGGTCCTGGTCCACTTGATGCCTTCACCGCCTTGTGGAAGAAGCCTCTCAGCTTGTTGAGCGCTTTGTTCTTGGATCATATGGAGGTGGTGGACGGCAGCGCCATCAAACTTGAATTTTGGGTCCTCATGATCCTTTCGGGTGGCTGGGCGCTGATCGTGCGACCTCGGTGGGGCCTTATGGCGCTGCCTTTGGTAGCCCAGAAGATGTGGAACGACGATCCCGTGAAATGGTCCGTGATCGCACAGTACAGCGTGGAGTTCGCGCCACTGATCGCCATCACTATGCCGTTGGTACTCCATGATGTCCCGCTCCAACGCAAGTGGACGATCGCCCTTGCGGTGCTGGTCCTTGTCGGGTGTACGATCCGCTTCATGGACCACACCGTTGCCTACCAGGATCGCTCACGTATCCGCATCTACCAGGCACAACACTACACCAAGCCGTATGACCATCGGCGTGTATTGGCCTTGATGGACGCACTGCCCGCCCATGCATCCATCAGCGCACAATCACCCGCAGTGCCGCATCTCGCATTGCGCGATACGCTCTATCAATTTCCGCTCGTGCGCAACGCGCGGTACATTACGTTGCTGCCGTTGGAGAGCCCTTATCCACTGAGCAGGTCGGACTATGACGATAGGCTGAGGGAACTTCACGGTTCACCGGAATGGGAAGCCATCGTGAACAGCGAGGAAGTCGTGCTGTTCAAACGCAGGTAGTGCACTGCGACCCTACCGATCAGGCTGTCCTGTTCAGCTCCAGAACGGTGATCTCCGGCGGCATTCCTACGCGACCCGGGAAGCCGATGAAGCCGAAACCGCGGTTCACGTAGAGCTGTTGTCCGCCTTCGGCATAGAGCCCCGCCCAGTGTTTGTAGACCCATTGGGCCGGGCTGTACGTGGTGTTGCCGAGCTTCACCCCGAGTTGCGCACCATGCGTGTGACCGCTCAGTGTGAGGTCGATGCCGGTGCCCTGCACCTGATGTTCCCAATGCGTCGGATCATGGCTCAACAGGATGCGGTAAGGCATGGCCTCGGTGCCCCGGATGGTCTTGGCGAGGTCGCCGTACTGCTGGAAGCGATGCCCCCAGTTCTGCACACCCAACAGACCGATCCGCTCACCGCCCACCTCAATGGTCACGTGTTCATCCAGCAGAAGACGGAAACCCATCTCCGCATGGATGGCCTTCAATCGTTCCAGGTTGGCGGCTTTGGCGGTGGGGCTTTCCCACTTCGGATAGTCGCTGTAGTCGTGGTTGCCGAGAATGGAGAACTTACCCAGGCGTGCCTCAAGGCCTTTCAGCACATCGATGAAGGGTTCCGCCTCTTCCGCGTAGTCATTCACAAGGTCACCGGTGAACACGATCAGATCGGGCCTTTCGGCGTTGATCAGGTCGATACCGTTCTGCACCAGCGCCGGGTCGCCACCGTAGCTGCCGAGGTGCATGTCGCTGATCTGGATCACGGTGAGCCCGTGGAAGGCTGGTGGCAGCCCCGCGGAACGCACCGGCACACGCGAGACGTTGAAGCGGCTCCGGCCCTTGGTCACGCCATACAATACGCCGGTGAAGGGGATCGCGGCCACGATCAGTCCTAGTTGGCTCAGGAAACGCACACGGTCGATGCCTTCTCCGGGCATGTCCACCGGACCTGGCAACAACTTGTTCCACCCGAGTCGCGCCACGTGCAGGAGGTCGTCGAGGCCATGGAACACCACCATCACCACTTTGGGGAGGAAGAACAGCAGGAACAGGGCGACCAGCGAGAACGCATAGCTGTGGTCGCGTCGTACCTTGGGATCCTGCATGCTGAACACCGACCAGATCATCAAGCCGATGATGCCGATGGAAATGATCCAATACAGGAAGCGCACGATGCGCCGCAGCGTGAGCGAATGGTTCGCGAGCGCGGTGTTCAGGCCTTTGTATGCGTACAGGTCGATGAGGACCAACAGCACCAGGAAGATGCTGAAGTTGCGAAGCGCGGCGGGGGACATGGGGATAAAGGTACCAGATGGGGCCAGGTCGATAGTGACTGGACACTGGGTATTAGCGATCAATATGGCCGCATTGTTCACGATCGCCTCGCTCGCACAGGGTCAATCCACATGGATCGCACCTATGGAGGATACGGAAGTGACCAGGGTAGGGCGGTTTCAGCCACTCCCGATGGTGGCTACATTATTGCCGGATCAACTGGCAGTTTCGGAGTAGGCGGGGACATGTACATACTCAAGTTGGATATTGACGGAGAACCAGAATGGTCTCGAAATATCGGTAGTGGCACAGTTGAGAAAGCCTATGACGTGGTTGTTGTCAACGATGGGTACTACCTTGTTGGCACCGCATCCAGTAGTGATGGACGGGGCTACGAAGGTGTATTGGTGAACCTGGACTTTTCGGGGCTGACGAGATGGATGAGAACGTATGGAACAGATGATTGGGATTTCATTCATTCGATAGCTGTGACTGACGACCATCTCTTCTTGGCCGGAAAGACCTATGGAGGAGTTCATGGAGGCGCGGATGGCTGGGTTTTGTGCACTGATCTGGAAGGTGATATCGAATGGGACCTGTCAATAGGAGGTGTGGACGATGACGAATTCAACGAGGTGCTTTCAACCCCGGATGGCGGCTTCGTTGCAGTTGGATCAAAAAGTGTTCAGGGCGATTCAACAGATGTTTGGCTGGTCAAAGGACTGGCGAATGGAACGATCGAATGGGAGCGGAGCACAGGAACAGATGGGAACGATTCGGGAGAGTCTGTCATAAGAGGATCGAATGGTCAATTCATAGTAGTGGGATCGTCCAATGGGTATAGTGCGTTCCAAGAATTCTATATTCTATCCTTCGCAGTGGATGGTGGCATTCTCTGGTCCAATCATATTGGTCAGATCTCTGACTGGGAGGGGTATGATATTCGGGAGCGTTCCGATGGTGGTCTGATCATGGTAGGCTATACTACTTCTTTCGGTTTGGGTGGTAAGGATGTATATGTACTCAGGACCGACGCATCGGGGATCTTCGAATTCGGATCCACCTATGGCGGCTCCGGAGATGAAGTGGCTTTCGAATTGGATAGCACCCTTGACGGCGGATTCGTCATTGTTGGAAGTACCACAACATTCGGCCCCGGGCCGGAGGCGGTCTATGTCATTCGAACCGACGGACAAGGACAAACTGAATCGACTGATGTATCGAGTTTCTTCGACCCGATCAGCGTTGACGAGTTGGAAGATCGTGAGCCGATCAGTGTACATCCGAATCCGATCCGTGAAGGCGGGGCATTCTCTTTGCAGGGCCTTGGAGTAGGTAGCCACACCTACTTGATCAAAGACTCGGCAGGCAGGGAACTCGTCCGATCAAGTCCGATAGACATGTTTGACAACACGGTTCTGGCGAGATTTGAACCTGGTATTTACATCATGATACTCAGTGAGCCCAAGGGTCGATCCAGAATGCTGAAATTCCTAGTGATATGAACGAACCGGATGCTTGTGTATGACAAAATGAGCCGGGAGCAACTGCGCCATCCATGAAATACGTCCTCATCCTCCACGCCTCGGCCGGCTTCCTCGCCCTCGTGGTGGCCCCGTTGGCCATGCTATCGGCCAAGGGGAGTGATGCGCATCGCCGCTGGGGGCGGTTCTTCTTCTATTCCATGTGCGTGGTGGTGATGACGGCGATCATCTCCGGGATCGTCAATAACAACGTCCTGATGGCATTGGTCGCATTGTTCAGTTTCCACATGGTCGCGAGTGGATATCGGGCGTTGGACCTGAAGAAGCTGCATGAAGGCCAACGCATGGCAACTTGGGATTATGTGCTTCAGGGTTCCGCCGGTGTGATCAACCTTGCGCTGTTCCTGTGGGGACTCATCAATTTGACCATGGGCAGGAAGGACGGTGTCAGCCTGATCTTCTTCGTATTCGGTTGTGTTGGTCTATTCCTGGTCTGGAACAATGTCCACAAGTTCTATAAACGCTCCGTGGACAAGCGGGAATGGCTCTACATGCATATGTCCGGATTCCTTGGAGGGTATATCGCGACCGTATCGGCCTTCAGCGCAGTGAACCTGCACATGATCCAGCCGGTGTGGCTGCAATGGCTGTGGCCGACCATCGTGGGTTCGCCGCTCATCGCATATTGGATCCGTCACTACCGTCGGCAGTTCGCAAAGGGGAAGCGGGTATCCGACGTGTTCCACACCCACGTCCGTTAGCCGATACCTTTACGGCCACGCTGCACAAGCGTGTCCGATGAGCCGTCCGTCCCGCATCCTGGTACTCTACACCGAACTGGCACCCTACGTGTTGGCTGGTTTCCGTGCTTCGGTAAAGGCGTATGGTACGGAGTTCCACGTGGTCCGATGGCCGGTGAACCAGGAAGCACCTTTCAAGTTGGAACAAGAACCGGGCATCACGTTCCACGACCGTCGAACGTTCGATCGCAAGGGTCTCCTGGCACTTGCTCGAACCATCGATCCCACGTTGGTCATGGCCAGCGGTTGGGTGGACAAGGATTACCTCGCGGTGTGCAGGTACTTTCACGCACGGAGGGTCCCTACCGTCATGAGCTTCGATACGGCTTGGCATGGCGGGTTGCGTCAATCAGCCTCGGCCATCGCAGGTCGTTTATGGGTGCCTTTCACCTTCTCCCACGCCTGGGCCACGGGCGAAAAACAAGTCCTTTACGCACGACTATTGGGCTTCCAACCGTTTCGCATCCGCACGGGTTTCTACACCGCCGACACCGCTCATTTCCTTGCACAGGGTGAGCATCTCCTAGCGACCCGTAAGGAGCGATGGCCACATCGTTTCCTCTGTGTGGCCCGCTACATCCCTACAAAAGGTCAGCAAATGTTGTGCGACGCCTTCGCTGCCCTGTGCAACGAGGGACGTGCTGGTGACTGGGACCTGGTACTCGTCGGTGCGGGCGATCGGTTCGATATGGTCCGGGGTTCGACCTCAGGTGCTCATGAACGGATCGGACATATCGGCTTCAAACAAGTCCATGAGTTGGGTCCGGTCATCGAGGAAGCAGGTGTTTTCGTGCTTCCGAGCCGCTACGAACCGTGGGGCGTGGTGGTCCACGAACAGGCCTGTTGCGGACTTCCATTGATACTCAGCGATGCGGTAGGTGCGTCCGAGCGCTTCTTGGTCGAAGGCGTTAACGGCACATCCTTCAATGCAGGGGATACGGAGGACCTGAAGCGTGCGCTGACCGAGCTGATCGACCGCAATGACCAAGAGCTCATGGCCATGGGACGTTCCAGCATGGCCCAAGGCCGGGCTTGGTCACCCGAAGCGTGGGCGGGCGTGCTGGACGAACTCTTGCGCGAACGATGAGGTCCAGCATAAGGCCAAAGGTCCTGGTATTCATCGATTGGTACCGACCGTTCTACAAGGCGGGCGGACCGGTTCGCAGTCTGGTGAACATGGTCGACCAGCTCAATGACGCCGTTGACTTTCACATCGTGACCGGCGATCGTGATTACATGGCGACCATGGGTAACCCAGGGTCGAGGACTGATGAGTGGACCGTTGGCGAGGCTGGTGAGCGGGTCTGGTTCGCCTCTCGGATGCGCCGTTCCGTGGCCCAATGGCGGCGATTGTTGAGCGAGGAACGCTGGGACATCATCTACCTGAACGGCCTGTTCTCGCCTTGGACCACTGCACTGCCCTTGTGGCTACTTCGGGGTTCCAAGGTGAGGCGCATCGTGGCCGTTCGCGGCATGTTGGCGCCTGATGCCTTATCGGGTGGCCGGATGAAGAAGGAGCTCTACCTGCGCACGCTGCGGATCATGGGCTGTTTGAACCAGGTCGAATTCCAAGCCACCAGCGAGCCTGAGGTCCTGGACATACGCCGATGGTTCGGCGACAAGGTCACGATCCATCTGGTGCCCAACCTCGCCAGAAAAGAACACGAGCAGTTGCCGGTATCCGTAGTGAAACAGCCGGGAAGGTTGCACCTGGTGAGCGTTGCCCGGATAGCGCCGGAAAAGAACACCCTGTTCGCACTGGAACAACTCAGCGGACTGAAAGGGGAGGTCCACTTCGATCTTTTCGGCACCGTTTACGATGATGCGTATTGGGCGCAATGCCGAGCGGTCATTGACCGGCTACCCAAGAACATCACGGTAACGTGGCATGGCCATGTGGACCAGTCGCAGGTACGCGGAGCGTTCGCTCAAGGACATGCGATGTATCTGCCGACCCTGGGGGAGAATTTCGGCCACACCATGCTGGAAGCGCTGAGCGCAGGTCGGCCACTGATCATCAGTGACCGGACACCGTGGCGGGAATTGGAGCACGATGACGCAGGCTGGGACATCCCGTTGGAGCGACCAGAGGTATTCAGCGTGGTACTCCGGACCATGGTCGACATGGACCAAACGAGGATGGATCGCCTTGTGCAAGGGTCCTTCCAACGGGGAATGCGATATTTGACCGATCCGGCGCCATTGGCGGCATGCCGGGCGATGTTCGGCGTATGATCTCACCCCGCCCCACCGTCGACCTTTCACGCTTCGACAACTCGAGGACCTTCGACCCCGGCGCAGGCGTTGTGAAGCGAACGTTCTGGTATTTCACGAATGCGCTCTTCTTCCTCAATCCCTTGTTCCCCTTCCGGTCACCCAAACCACATTTGCTGCGCATCTTCGGCGCAAGGGTAGGGAAGGGCGTCGTTATCCATCCCGGGGTGAACATCAAGTTTCCTTGGAAGCTCCGCATCGGCGACCATAGCTGGATCGGTCAACGGGTTTGGTTGGACAACCTTGACCAGCTCACTATCGGCAACAACGTGGTCATCAGCCAGGGTGCCATGATCATCCAAGGCAGCCACGACTACAAGAAGATCGACTATCCCACCTTCAGCAAGCCCGTGCTGCTGGAGGACGGCAGCTGGGTGGGAGCGGGGGCCATCGTCACGTTGGGCGTCACCCTCCACAGCCATGCGGTGCTGG
The DNA here is from genome assembly GCA_016718655.1 of Flavobacteriales bacterium. GTDB lineage: Bacteria > Bacteroidota > Bacteroidia > Flavobacteriales_F > PHOS-HE28 > PHOS-HE28. The sequence goes on from JADKCV010000006.1 coordinate 100,569, forward strand.
CAGTGGGCAGCGTGGCCACCAGGGACCTGGACGCTTACACGATCTACCAAGGCAACCCGGCGGTTGCGGTGCGGGAGCGGGTCCTTGATAGTGGCATGGTCCCATGAAGGTCACCCTCATCACCGTCTGCCGCAACGTGGCCCCCGTGATCCGGGAGACGCTGGAAAGCATCCTGGTCCAGACGCATGCGGAGATCGAACTGATCGTCATCGACGGCGCCAGCACGGATGGCACGGTGGAGATCCTTCGGGAGTATGCGGATCCTCCTCAGGGCCTCCCGACACAAGAGGGGACCGTGCGGAACACATCGACCTCAGGGTCCCTTGCAGGATACCCTGGGGAGGTGAAGGATCGTCGTGGTATCACCACCCTCGTCAGCGAACCCGACAAGGGCATCTACGACGCCATGAACAAAGGCCTGCGGCTGGCCACGGGCGAGGTGATCGGCTTCGTCAATGCCGGTGACCTGTTGATGACACCCACTGTGATCGCCGATGTGGTGAATGCCTTTCAGCGTGCGCATGTGGATGCGGTCTACGGCGATATCATCATGGTGGACGAGCATGACATCCACAAGGTGCACCGCACTTGGTTGAGCGGCACCTACCACCGGAACAACTTCCGCAAAGGTTGGATGCCACCGCATGTGGGCACCTTCATCCGCAAGGGCGTGTATGACCGCCACGGCCACTTCAATACCGATCTGCGCATCGGCGCGGACTACGAGATCCTTCTTCGTTTCCTGTATCGGTACGAGGTGCCCACCATCCATATCCGGTCCGTACTGGTGCGGTTCCGATTGGGGGGCATGAGCAATGGGAGCGTTCGTCACATCCTGAATGCCAATCGCGAGGTTCGGGCATCTTGGGGCATCAACGGCCTGCAAGCACCTCCGTTGCTTGTTACGCGCAAGCTTTGGAGCAAAGTGATGCAGTTCTTCCATTGAACGAAAAGAGCGGGTCGCACCCGCTCCTTCGGTCCAGCCCGCATCGATCGTTCGACGCGCGGATCATCCATCCCTCGACCATGGGACGCTCGAACCCGACCCTTGGTTACTTGCACGAGCGATCCGTTACCTCGATCGACTGTTGAACGAAGCGCATCCCTACCTTCGCCCATCACCTATCCACGCGAAGGATCGCGTCACTACACATGGCATTGCTCGCTCAAAAGGTCGCACTCATCACCGGTGGAACCCGGGGGATCGGAAAAGGCATTGTGGAACGTTTCTTGGAAGAGGGCGCCGACGTGGCGTTCACCTACGTCAGCAGCCCGGAGAAGGCCAATGCACAGGCCGAGGAGCTCGGCACGCGTACCGGTAGGAAGGTGATGGCCATCCAAAGCGATGCTGGGGACATGATCAGCGCACAGGCCGCCGTGGACCAGGTCGTGAACACATGGGGCAAGCTGGACATCCTCGTGAACAACGCTGGGATCACCAAGGACCAATTGCTCATGCGAATGAGCGAGGCTGATTGGGACGCGGTGATCAACACCAACCTGAAGAGCGTGTTCAACATGACCAAAGCGGTGATGCGTACCATGCTCAAGCAACGCAACGGGAGCATCATCAACATGAGCAGTGTGGTGGGCGTTCAGGGCAACGCCGGCCAAGCCAACTATGCGGCCAGCAAGGCCGGTGTGCTCGGGTTCACGAAGAGTGTGGCACAGGAACTTGGAAGTCGCAATATCCGATGCAATGCCATCGCTCCAGGCTTCATCGAAACAGAAATGACCGCCTCACTGGACCCCAAGGTGGTGGAGGGATGGCGTGAGGGGATCCCTCTCAAGCGGGGTGGAACCCCTGCCGATGTGGCCAATGCCTGCGTGTTCCTGGGTAGTGACCTCAGTGGATACATCACCGGTCAGACGCTGAACGTGTGCGGTGGGATGCTCACCTGAACCAACCAGGCGCGTTACGACCGGGCCTGATCACCCGATGGAGTGAGTGGGCCATGCATGTGTTGGACCTGAGGAACACCGACCTTTGCACCCCATGCAGCTGACCACGGTCCAACCGCTCTGGCTTATCATTCCCTGCTTGCTCGTAGGGGTGGGGGTGGCTTGGTTGTCATACCGCAATAAGCGACAGGACGTACCCGGCGCTGTGGTGCCTTGGCTGTTCGCCATACGCGCACTGGCTGTAGCCCTTGTTGCCTTCCTTCTGCTGGAGCCCATGTTGCGGTACGACCAACGCGAGGTGCGCAAACCGGTGGTCGTGATCGCCCACGATGGTTCAGCATCACTCTTGGCAGCAGGTGATACGGCATTCCTTCGACAGCGCTATCCTACAGCCCTACAGGAACTGGCCGAGGCACTGTCGCAGGATCATGAGGTACGTACGTTCACTTATGGCGATGGGGTGAAGGAGGACCTGGACCATTCGCAGTCGGATGCACTTACCGACCTCTCCCAGTTGTTCCGGAACCTTCAGGAACGATTGGGGGGATCCGAGCTTGGTGCGGTTATCATGGACGGCGACGGCATCACCAATCGTGGTCGTGACCCCAGACTCGATGCCCAGAAACTGGGGGTTCCCGTGTACACCATCGCCTTGGGGGACACCACGGTACGTCCTGACCTCATCATCAAGGAGGTGGAGCACAACAGCATCACCTACCTCGGGAATTCCTTCCCTGTGCTCGTGCGGGTGCAAGCGTATCAACTCAAGGGAAGGATTACCGAACTCCAGGTGATCCATCTGGGCAAGGTGGTCGCACGGCGTGAAGTGCCTGTCACGAACGCCTCCTTCATGATGGACGTGCCGTTGGAACTGAAGGCAGACGCAGTTGGCCCTCAGCGGTATACCATCCGGCTGGTGGCAGTGGACGGCGAGCGTACAGCGAGCAACAATGAGCGTTCGATCATCGTGGAAGTGCTCGACGATCGCCAACGGGTGTTGGTACTTGGCGCAGCGCCGCACCCTGACCTTGGTGCGATACGCCAAGCATTGACCGGGCTGGAGGGTTATGCCGTGGAACTTGCCTACGCGAATGGTCCCGCCCCTGATCTGAAGGGTGCCGACCTGCTGGTCCTGCACGGGTTGCCGTCCACCAGGTATCCGATCACACCGCTACTTGAACAGGCGGCAGTACAACGTCTTCCAACGCTGTTCGTGGTCGCCCATGGTACGGATCTTCAAGCCTTGGGAAGATCGCAAGCAGCGGTGACCATGACCGGCGCGCGATCAGCGATCACCGATGCCCTTCCTGCGCTGAACGACGGGTTCCCCCTGTTCACGTTGGAGTCCGACCTGGCCCGCACCTTGGATCGGTTCCCACCGCTCCAAGTGCTATTCGCAACCTATGTATTGGGCCGTTCTGCCCATGCTTTGGTGGTGCAACGGATCGGAGTGGTCAGTACGGACCAACCGTTGGTAGCCTTCGCGCAGGATCAGGAGCGGCGCACCGGTGTCATATGCGGTGAAGGCTTGTGGCGTTGGCGACTGGCCGATCAACGCCTGAACGGGGATCATTCCCGATCGGACCAATTGGTGCACCGTATGGTCCAATTCCTGGCTTTGAAGGAGAACAAGGACCCGTTCCGTGTAGGGCACGAGGCCGTCTATAGTGCTCAAGCACAAGTGCGCTTCTCGGCAGAATTGTACAATGCGAACCTGGAGGCCATCAATACGCCCGATGTTCAGATGCAACTCACCGATAGTGCAGGCCAGGAACTGGGTTATGTGTTCGACCGTTCGGGGCAAGCCTACACATTGGATGCAGGAAGGTTGGCCCCCGGAGCCTATTCCTGGCGGGCGCGCACCACGTTCAATGGTGGACAGTTCACGAAAAGTGGCCTCTTCTACGTCCAAGTACCACAATTGGAGCGCAACAACACGGTTGCTGACCACGCATTGCTGGCGGACATTTCCGCCCTCACCAACGGCAACCTGGTGACCACGGACAACATGAGCCGATTGCCCGAGCTCTTGAGTTCGCGACCGGGCCTTCAAGCACGATCCTACGTGCGTTCCAAGTACAATGACCTGATCGGTGTGAAGGCCCTGTTCGCCGTTCTGTTAAGCCTACTGGCTTTGGAATGGTTCATCAGACGACGCAGCGGTAGTTACTGAACAAGGTGATGAATACCGGCACTGGGCCATCGGAGACACGCCAGCGGAATTCATGGAAGCGCTGGTTGGGCCTGCTGATCATCGTGTCCCTACTTGCGGCCAACCGATATCGGATCCTCCTCGGTGTAGGGAGCTTCTTGATCACCGAGGATGAACTGGTCCATGCGGATGCGGTCTATGTGCTGGGTGGCGCCCCGCGTGAACGTGGAGCGCGTGGGGCTGAACTGGTCCAACAAGGCCATGCCGGTATCATGGTCTGCACGGGTAGCAATATCCCGGGGATCTTGGAAGGGGAGGGATTGATGCTCACCGAAGCGGAATTGTCGCGGCGCTCGGCCCTGCGCGCCGGTCTTGATAGCGCTCGCATCCGACCGCTGGTCGCCGGTACAAGCACGTGGGAGGAAGCCGCGCTGATACGGGATGATGCCCGAGTTCATGGTTACGACACGATCCTCATCGTCTCCACCGAATTCCATCTACGCCGGGTAGGACGGGTCTTCGCGAAGCAGGTCAGGGATACACCGATCGAGGTGCGAACCATTTCCGCAGCGGGCCTCAACTACGATCCAAAGCGTTGGTGGACCAGTGAGGAAGGGCTCTTGATGGTGAACAATGAGTACGTCAAGCTGATCTATTACTGGATCACCTATTGACCCGGGGATCCACTTACCGCTGAAGGATCAACCGTTGGCCGATCCGTCCCCTTGTATGGTGCACCTGCACGTGGTACACGCCGGCTGCAAAACCGTTCAGGTCCAGTTCCAAGCGTGAAGGATCCGCCTGCACCGCCTGCTGCATGATGATACGACCTGCACTATCCCGAAGGACGACCTTGGCCGGACCATTGATGCCGTTCAACTGCAGGACAACGCGACCAGTGGCAGGGTTCGGGAACAGCCGCATGTGACCGCCCGACGAGGACTCTGGCACGCCAACCTCTTCCAAGCAGAATTCCTGGACGTCCTGCGCACCATATTGACCATCGCTCTCCACAAGCACGGCACCATCAGGCACACCGATGGTATACGAACCCTCACCGTTCTCGCAACAGATGCCATCACCGAACGCATCGTTGATGGTGAAGGTGTAACACGCGTAGGTCAAACAGAACGCCGTTGAGAGCGTGTCACCTGCATCCCCGTCGGTGTATGGTCCGCCGGAATGGATCACCGTTGCACTATCGGTCATGAGCTCCCACGTGATGTCCGTTCCGAAATCGTCGAGCACCAGGTCGAACTGCACGGCCTGTCCGGGAGTACTGACCACGAAGGCAAGGTCCCATAGGTCATTCTCAGGAACTTGATCCTCGTTGCCATTGGGTGCACTGCTGCTCACCATGAGCGTGAGTTCACCTGAAGGTACTTCGATGTCAGGCAAGGGGTGATTGACGGTCTGCCCAGGTTGCAATGTACCGGTCCAAAAGACGGTATTGGACGGTTGCCCGGTCACCTGATAGGTGATGGCAACGGTGTTCAACTGTACCAGCCCGTTGTTCTTGATGGTAATTATGGGCGATATGGTGTCCTCGTCACATACCAAGGCAGGTACATTGACGATGGAGGTCACGGCCGCATCCCAATTGATGGGGACCACCACGGGCACGTTCAACCCGTCCAAAGTATCCCCACAGGTGCCGAGGTATTCTTCCAAGAGCGGCCAACTGGTGGATAACCGGCCGTAGTAATCATCGACACTATTGTCGCAATTGGCCGCACCACCATAGAGTTGTCCCACCACACGTTTGTCCTGGTTCCAGAGGGCACTGCCGGATGAGCCCGGTTCCGTGGTCCCCGCGTCCCAGACCGATACGCGCCAGCAATCCGCGGTGCCGGTACCCAGATCGATATCCGCCTGGACCAATGCCCCATCCGTCCGTGAGATCTTCTTGATGTCACCGCTGGGATGGTGGATACCCACCGCACTGGTCGCCGCGATGTCCCGCTTATCCCAGCCTGCCCAGTTCACATTGTACTCGGGAGGCGGAATGCTGCTCAACCGGAGGAAGGCCATGTCCGTCGGGTTGTTGTCCACCAGGAGTTCACATCCCGCTACGGTCTGATCGATCGGACCGTTCTCCGTGGGGTCACAGGTGGGGCTGTCCCAATTGAACCGGAAGACCCAATCCTCCACATCATCACTGAGGCAATGATGTGCGGTGAGGAAGTAGGGGATGCTGTCACCGGCGCAATTGTTCATCAGGGTACCCGTGCAGAAACCATTGCCACCAGTGGTGATGATGGCAACGGTCCGGATCTCATCGCGCCAATCATCACCTTCCGGGCAGATGACATTGATGTTGCAAGGACCGCTATCCCCAAGGTCGCGCATGAGGCCAAATACATCGCGATAGGCATGGGTCACCTGACCGATGACCAGTTCACCTTGACCAAACTGGGCTGCAGGCTCATGGTACTCGATCACGACCCGATCACCAGGGAGCTGGCCCACAGCCATTCGATCCCGGCCAGGGCTGCTTTGCGCAGTGAAAGCCCCCAAGTGCTGACCCGCTGTATTGTACACGAACAAACGAGCGCCCTCAGGCATGCGATAGGTCGTGAATTTCAGATTGATGGCGTACGCTTCGGGGCAATGGATGGCCACCCGCCAAACACGATCACCATTGGGAAGTGCATACCAGATACCGTCGCGTTCCGTGCGAATGTCCGTTACGTGGTTGAACCCGAATCGGAACGGGCCTTTGATACCCGCGTCCACCTTGGCCAGGTCCTCCTCGATGAGTTGTGCAGCATCAACTTCAGGAAGGACCACCTGTGGCACCCTTGGCAGTTTCTCGGCCCGAGCCCCGATACCCCATGGCATACCGCCGAAAGCGACCTGTGCGATGGTTGGCGACGCGATCAGACAACAAATGACAGCTAGTAGTGTGGTTCTCATGGGCGTCTCAAATGCGGTACGGAGGGTGAAAATACAGTGTCTGTCCGTAGACCGGAAAAGCAAGGGCCGCTGAACGACGATGCGGTCCAGCGGCCCTTGCGATGCGCGTGGAACTAGTCGTTGAGAATGAGACGCTCCACTTGGCGTTCGTTTCCTGCGATCAGTTCCACCAGATAGATGCCCTCGCTACGTCCGGAAAGGTCCAGTTCCATCCGTTCCATGCCAATGCCGACAGAACGGGCGATCACTTGTTGGCCCAATGCATCGTACACGATGACCCTGGCTCCTGAGCGGGCCGCAAGTGGGAGGGTCACGGTGACGCGACCGGTTGAAGGGTTCGGGAACAGTCCGATCCGGTTGTCGGAAACACGCTCCTCCACACCAACGGAGGACGGGTATCCGTAGAGCTGCTGCCCACAATTGCCCAGCCAGGTCTGCAATTGCGAGTAGCTCTGACTGAAACGGCCGTAGTAGTCGGCGGTGATACTGGAACAACTCGCGAATCCGCCATAGAGCTGGCCGATGACCAGACCTTCCGGGTTGAACAATGCACTGCCCGAGCTCCCTCCCTCTGTGGTGCCATCCTCCCAATTGCCCACGCGCCAGAAGTTGGTGCCGGAACCAGCGTTTCCGAGGTACGACGAAGTGGTCAACGCGTTGTTGTCGAAGGAGATCTTCTTCACGTCACCACTAGGGTGATGGATGCCCACTGCACTGGTCGGCACGGTCGAACTGCGGTCCCAGCCGCTGTAGAACACGTTGTAACTCGCTGGTGGGGTCGAGTTCAGCTGAAGAAGAGCAACATCCGTCGTGGCACTGTTCACTTTCAACGTGGATCCGGAAACGGTCTGATTGGTCGGTCCATTGTTGTTCAGGATACAGGTGGGGCTGTTCCAATTGAACCGGAACACCCACGTATTATTGCCGCCAAGGCAGTGGTTCGCGGTAAGGAAGTAGGGCGTTCCGTCCTCTTCGCAGTTGTTGATCAGCGTACCCGTGCACAGACCACTTCCTCCGACCGTGATCATCGCCACGGAGCGGATCTGGGAACGCCAAGCATCACCCACCGCACAGATCACATTGTTGTTGCAGGATCCGGATTCACCCAAGCCCTTGGTAGAACCCATGATATCGCGGTATGCGTGCGTCACCTGTCCGATACGCAACTTGCCGCCACCCCTGACCACCTGAGGCTCCACATATTCGATCGTGATGCGATCCCCGGCCAATTGGGTGACCCCCAACACGGTCTGTCCGGGGTTGCTCTGCGCGTTGAACGAGCCAAGGACATCCCCGCTCTCGTTGTACACGAACACCTCAGCACCTTCCGGCACGACATAGTCGTGGAACTCGAAATTGATGCTGTAGGCCCCTGGACATTGGATACCAAGGCGCCATACACGGTCGCCATTGGCCAAGGTGTGCCACACCCCGCTGTTCTCCATGGAAAGGTCGGTAGCATGATTGGATCCGAACCGATATGGTCCTTTGATGCCTGCCAAAGCGCGTTGCTCATCCTCGGCGAGAAGAACAGCGGCATCCACAGCAGGCATCACGCGCACGGGCACCTCTGGCAGTCCAGCGTTCTTGACCAAGCCGCGTGGTTGGCCGCCGAAGGACAGTTGGGCGTGAGCAGCAGGCAAGGCCGACAACATGCTGATAGCGAGAACAGTGTATAGGTGCTTCATGGGTGAGCGTTTCTGGTTCTGGTCGTTCCAAATTTAGCGATGAACCCAGTATGGACTCGATCACATACGGATCATTCTCGGCATCCAACCGATCGAACTGGGCGGCCTGGGGCCTATCCATTGATCAACCCGGTACGTTCCCGCGCTCTTCCAGAAGTCTGCGCATGGCCATGAGTTCATCGCGAAGCTGGGCTGCAGCGATGAAGTCCAATTCCTTGGCCGCTTTTCGCATGCTCGCCTCCAGGACATCCACATTCTTCGCCAGTTGATCGGCGGTCATGTATTGCAACACCGGATCGGCCGCCATGCTCAGTACCTCCGGCTCCACGTAAGCACGCCTGCCGTCGTTGTCGTGGATGTCGATGACAGCGGTCTGCCTCATCACATCACCCCGGTCCCTTTTGATCTGGGTGGGCGTGATGCCATGGGTCTCGTTGTAGGCAACCTGTTTCGCACGACGGCGATCGGTTTCGTCCATGGTGCGCCGCATACTCTCGGTCACATGGTCAGCATAGAATATCACCTTTCCATTCACGTTCCGTGCTGCACGACCTGCGGTCTGGGTAAGGGAGCGATTGCTTCGGAGGAAACCCTCCTTATCGGCATCCAGCACGGCCACCAGGCTCACCTCCGGTAGATCCAAGCCTTCCCGGAGCAGGTTCACGCCCACCAGCACGTCGAACATACCAAGCCGTAATTGGCGCAGGATCTCGATCCGTTCCAGGGTCTCCACATCGCTATGGATATACTTGCAACGTACCCCGTTCTTGCCTAGGAATTCGGTCAATTCCTCGGCCATCCGTTTGGTCAATGTGGTGACGAGAACGCGTTCCTCCACCTGACTTCGTTTCCGGATCTCGTAGAGCAGGTCATCGATCTGGTCCTTGCTGGGTCGTACTTCGATGGGCGGGTCCAATAGGCCGGTAGGTCGCACCACCTGCTCCACCACCACACCTTCGCTTCGCTGCAGTTCATAGTCTGCCGGGGTCGCGCTCACATACAGGGTCTGTCCCAGCATGGCTTCGAACTCTTCGAACTTCAAGGGTCGGTTGTCCATGGCACTGGGCAATCGGAATCCATACTCGACCAGGTTCTTCTTCCGCGATCGATCCCCTCCGAACATGGCCTGTACCTGGCTGATGGTCACATGGCTTTCATCGATGACCATCAGGAAATCATCCGGGAAATAGTCGAGCAGACAGAACGGGCGCTGACCGATCTGCCGTTGATCGAAGTATCGGCTATAGTTCTCGATGCCTGAGCAGTAACCCAACTCGCGCATCATCTCCAGGTCGTACATCACACGCTCTTCCAAGCGCTTGGCTTCCAAATGCTTGCCGATCTCCTGGAAAAAAGCCACTTGCTTGCGCATATCCTCCTGGATCACCTCAAGAGCAGCTTTCAGAGTATCACGGCTGGTAACGAAGATGTTGGCGGGGTAGATGGTCAACTGCTCCTCCGCTTGGATCGTCCGGTTCCCCACCACCTCGAATCGCTCCAATCGTTCGATCTCATCACCCCAGAAGTGGATACGCACGCCTTCATCGTCGTAGGCCAGGAAGACCTCCACCACATCCCCACGCACGCGGAAATTCCCGCGCGCCGGGTCCACGTCCTTTCTGCTGTACAACCCGGAGACCAGATCATGAAGCAGCTTGTTCCGGGAGATGTGTTGTCCACGTTCCAGCTTGATGATCGTCTTGTGGAACTCGGCCGGGTTACCGATACCATAGATGCAGCTTACACTGGCCACGACGATCACGTTGCGTCTTCCGCTCAATAACGCGCTCGTGGCGCTCAGCCGCAATTTCTCGATCTCGTCGTTGATGGATAGGTCCTTCTCGATGTAGGTATTGGTGGTCGGCAGGTAAGCCTCGGGCTGGTAATAGTCGTAGTAGCTTACGAAGTACTCGACCCGGTCGTTGGGGAAGAAATGCTTGAACTCGCCGTAGAGCTGAGCGGCCAATGTCTTATTGTGGCTCAAGATGAGTGTGGGTCGGTCGACCTGGGCGATCACGTTGGCTACCGTGAAGGTCTTTCCGGATCCGGTCACTCCGAGCAGCGTTTGAGCTGGAACCCCATTCGTCAGCCCCTCTACCAATTGACGTATGGCCTGAGGCTGATCGCCGGTGGGCTGGAATTCCGAGATGAGCTGGAAAGGCATGGTGCAAAGGTACTTGGGAGGTATGGTGAAGCTTCATCACCTTTGCACCTTCAATCGTCAACTTGAATGAAACTTCGATCCGCTTTCTGGACAGCGATGTCCACTGGTGTACTAACCTTTCTCCTCCAAGCTTGTGGCCAACCGGTCGATCCGAATGGGAAGGCGACCGATGCATCGTCGAACACAATGTCGGATCCTGTGTCGATCCGTGCATTCAATGGGGCCATCGTTTGTGCCGACCTCTCGGATCACGGGGACCTCACCGATGCACTGATCGCCAATCGGAACCAGGTCGGCCCGTGGGAAACATTCGAGCTCGTTGATCTGGGCAAGGGCGAAGTTGCCTTACGCGCCGCGAATGGCAAGTATGTATGTGCCGATCGGGAGCGGGGGAATGTGCTTTACGCGAACCGTGATGCGGTGGGAGAATGGGAAACCTTCGAGTTGCTCACCTTGGCTGACGATGTCAAGGTCTTACGTGCGAGCGACGGCAGCTATGTCTGTGCGGATCTGGAGGCCACGAATGACCATGCGGGCTTGTTGATCGCGAATCGTGCCGAAGCCAAGGAATGGGAGTCCTTCAAGATCGAGCCGGTACGTGGGGTCAACCCTTGACCGCTTGTGATCGAGCATTGTCCTATCTTCGGTGAACAGGTCACGTGAATGGATGTTCCATTCATGAACGAGTCGCATCATGTTCATCAAACGCCTCCTCCACTACTTGAACCCGGCAACATTACTGGGTCCTTCCAGTGGCAACGGTAGCCTTCGGTTCATGCATGGTATCAATAGGATAAGCATCCTCTTGTTCCTGCTGGGTATCGCAGTGATGGTCTATCGTGCGATGGCACGCTGAACGCCATGCAGGAGCGTGAGTTCCTTGCATTGGACCGCGTGCAACGGATCGATGTGTTGCGCAACATCGGGGAGTACCTCGGATCCCGTCCCTATGGATCGCACCGGGTCCACCTGTACCGCATGGAGGGATATTTCTGCGAAGTATGGATCAGGTTGGGTTACGGCGGGGTCGAATGGGTCGAGGTGGCGCGGGACACGGATATTCTTGCTGAGTACGTGACCATCGACCCTGGCAGTCTGTTGGAACGGTCCTGATGTGTTGGGTGAGAACGTTGACGGGAGGCACACCGACCCGACATTCAACAGGTCCGTTGCCAGATGCGCCAAGCACCTTCCGCTTGTTCATGCAGCATGACGAGTCCGTTCACTGTTCGGGCACCACGCGTACTTCCCTCGCTCAAGAAGCTGGTGGTCGATGGGTTGTAGACCAGATCGATCAGCATATGACGCGGTCCTATTGCCGCATAGGGAAGAGCAGGCATCCCCTCCACCGATGGGAACATCCCGATGGGTGTCGTGTTGATGATGAGCGGACAGGCCTTCACGATGGTGGGATCGACCTGGTCCCAGGTCAGATCCCCTCGTTCCCGGCTTCGGCTCACCACGCGGAACCGGATGCCCAGTTCCTTCAACACGAAGACAACCGCACGACAAGCTCCTCCACTACCAAGCACCAACGCCCGCGGACGCTCATCACCGATCAGCGGAAGAAGTGATGCACGGAACCCTTCCACATCGGTATTGTACCCTGAGCGACGACCATCCTTCAATGCGATCGTATTGACCGCACCTACTGCGGAGGACACCGGATCCACCTCGTCCAAGAGGTCCATCACACTGCGCTTGTAAGGTAAGGTCACATTCAAGCCAAGGAGGCCCGGGGTTCTTTCCAAGAGGTCGGAAAGGTCAGTGATATGCTCAAGCGGATATAGGTCGTACGTATGGTCACCAAGTCCAAGTGCTGTGAACTTGGCCATGAAGTAGTGCTGGCTGAAGGAATGACCCAACGAGCGGCCGATCAATCCGTAGCGTGCCACGGGTGTTGTAACGCTCAAGCCTTGATCTTATTGCTGAAGTTGCGCAGGATCTCGATGATCATCGGCAACACACTGACTCCCACGATACCGATCAGAAACCAGTTCGAAATGCTTCTGGATGCTGGATGAGTGCCGAACGCAAATCCTGCCAATAGCATCAATCCTCCTACAATGCGCCGCCTGCGACATCGTAAGGGAAGAACTTGCGACGATAGTCCATGGATCCGATACCAGCAACGAACGGAGTGATGGTTCGCACGATGGGCACGAACCGCGCTACGATTATGGTCTTCACACCGTACTTCGCGAAATAAGCATGGGTCTTGTCCAAGTGCTTCTGCTGTACCAGGTCGCGTCCGAAAGTGCGCCACTTCACCACCCTAGGACCAAAGAATCGACCTACCCAGTAGTTGATATTGTCGCCCAGTACGGCTGCCGTGAATAGCAACGCGAACAAGTACCCGAGGTTCAGCGATGGGTTAGCGCCTGCAGCCAATGAACCCGCAACGAATAAGAGCGAATCCCCGGGCAAGAAGGGCATGATCACCAATCCGGTCTCTACGAAAATTATGGCGAAGAGCAACGCATAGACAATGTCACCATGTGCGGTGATGAAGGCAGGCAGCGTTTCGTTCAGATGGGTTATGAAATGCCAAAGATCGAGAAGGGTCTCCATAGGTTTGGTTCACTAGGCGACCGATCAGTCGCAATTGATATTCTGATCCACCTCCACTTTCCATGCCTCCATTCCACCCTTCAGGTTCATCACATTGGTGAACCCATACCGGGCGGTGAGCGCTTGTACCACAGCACCTGCCCGGTTACCACTCTTGCAGTGCATCACCACCGGAACATCGCGTCGGATCTCACTACGGCGTTCAAGGACCTCTCCCATGGGGATCAGGGTACCACCGAGTGTGCAGCGTTCCGCTTCATAGGGTTCGCGGAGGTCGATGAGCTGATAGGGCTTCTTCGTCTCACGTAGGGCCACGAATTCCGTGATGGTGATCTCCGGTGTCATCGGTCTTGGATCAGTTGGTCGCATCGGGTTTCACCTGACGGAGCTTGTCGGCGACCTCTTCCGGTAGATACTGGAAGAAGGTATCCCCTCGCAACCCCAAGCGGAGCGTTTCCAGCGGGATGACCTCCTCGGGAGCGATATTCCCCAGATTGACATTGGCACCCAGTTGTTTGATGAACCAGACCTGCTGGGGTTTCTGGGGGGCCTCCCACAGGATATCCTTTGAGGCCACCTTGGCCAGGATCCTGTTCACCAAGGTCGTGTGCGCATGGCCGTTCGGCCGATAGATGCCCACCGTACCACTTTCCCTTGCTTCGGCGATCACCTTCCAACTTCCCGCATCCAACTCCGTACGCATCATGCTCACCCATTTCGATGGGCTGATGAGGATACCCGATTCCTTCGAACCCACCTCGCTGAGCACGGTGAAGTGCTTGGCGAGGTCGGTGATGTACTTGCACTTCTCCTTGGTCGGCATGTTGATGGAGCCGTCGCTCACCTCCACCATGTCCAATCCCAGCTGGTCGACCAGCTTTCGGTAATCCTTGAACTGTCCTCGTGCCACGAAGGCTTCGAAGAGCGTGCCACCCAGATACACCCGGATACCGGCGTTGTGGTAAAGCTTCACCTTGTCGGTCAAGCGTGGTGTGACCACCGATGTGCCGAAACCGATCTTGACCAGGTCCACCAGATCGCCACTGACGCTGATCAAGTCCTCCGCTTGGCGCAAGGATAGACCCTTGTCCATGACCATGGTGACCCCATCCTCCCGTGGCTTCGTGGTCCTGGCGGGAATGTGGGAAAGCTTGAAGTTCATCGGCGATAAAGTTCCAATAAGTGTACGACCTGAGGCATTTGCATCACCTCAGGGAAGTGGCTCAGCAATTGATCATGGGTCGCATGATCGGCCATGAGCGCTTCCTCCAACTCGAGAAGGGCCTCCTGTTCGCGCCCTGTGCGCAGCAAATAGCTCACGAGTCGGTAACGGTAACGGGCGTTCAGCTTATGTACCACCTCTCCCTCCTTCAATTTCCGCAACGCTACGTCCGCTCCTTTCAGGGTGAACAACAGGTCGGCATGGTCCAGCCAGCCATCCAGGCTTTCCGGCTCGATGCTGTTCAGTTTGGTATATGCCACGAAGGCTTCATCATAGCGCTCCATCCTGCCCAAGGTATTGGCCAGGAAGAACAAGGCATCACCATGCTCGGGAGCCAGTTTGAGGGCCACCTCCAGGTCCTTCACGGCCTCAGTGTGCCTTCCCTGAACATCCTTCACCACACCACGCCCGATCCAAGCATCCACCCAATTCGGGTCCAGCGCGATCGATTGGTCATAGTGGATGAGCGCTTGCTCGTAGCGTTCCATCTTCTCGAAGCACTCACCGATGTAACTGAAGGTGACCGCCTGCGGTCCGTCGATGGAGATGGTCTCATTGTAGCATTCCACAGCGTCCTCATACCTACCCTGCAACAACATGTTCCGCGCTTTGGCGAAGTACGCCGAGGTGAACCTATCGTCAATGGCCATACAGAGATCGAGGGCTTCATTGCTCTCCTCCAAGCGCTCCAGTCGCGCAAGGGCGGCGCCCAGATTGTACCAGGCCACGAATGCATATGGATGTTCGTTGGTGAACTCCCGGAAGTAGGCCACAGCTGCCTGATGGGCATCAGCGAGCTCATAGCAATAAGAGAGCTCGTAGAGCACTGCTTCATTCTCCGGGTTGATCTCCAATGCCTTCTTCAGACAGTCCACAGCCAACTCGATGGACTCGAGGTTCTCATACTCGAAGGCCAGGTCCAGATAGATCTCATCCAAGCCCTCGTCAGCGAGGTCCAAGGCCCGTTTATAGTGCTCCACAGCACGTCGGTAATTACGCAGTTGACTATGGATACCGGCTTTATGAAGATGAACATCCACGTTGAAGGGCTCCATGCGCCCGAGTGTATCCAGGACCTCGAGCGCCTTGTTCAGTTTCCCGAGGTTCAATAACACGTGCGCTTCACAGAACAGCAGGTCCGGTGCTCCGGGATGTTGTCGATGAGCATAGTCGAGCACCTCCTTGGCCTTCTTCGGCTCGTTCGCTTCCAAGTAGTGCTCGATGATATGTTCGAACTCCTCCACGTCGAAGAACAGGTCGATGTTCTTGTTCAACATCGCCTCGTATCGCTCCACGGAGTTCTGCTGATCTTCGCGGTCATGCAGGGGGGAAGGTCCTTCATTCATGGAACGGGCTGGAGGATCGGACCTCCTGCCCCAAAAATAGCTACTTCAACCGGGGTGCACCCTGCAATGCGATGCGTTATGAACAACCCAAGGTGTAACGGAATGCCTTGACCCGCTGGTCCTCCGGCACATCCGCATGCACCGGATCTCTTCAACGATCCGCTGTGGAGCACCATTGAGCGCCCGTGTGGGCCGACAGGATGAGGCCGATAGCTTTGTTCACCACTTACTTGGCGCTTCTCGCTCCACAACAACCTTGGCATGACCCTGATCCGATCGATCTCTGGAATTCGTGGCACTATCGGCGGAGCGCCGGGTGACGCGCTCACACCATTGGATATCGTGCGATACACGGCTGCATTCGGGATCCTGATCAAGCGGGGTTCGGACAGGGACCGGCCGCGCATCGTACTTGGTAGGGACGCGCGCATCAGCGGGCCGATGGTGGTCGACCTGGTGCGAGGGACCCTGTCGGGGTTGGGCTTCGACGTCCTCGACCTGGGTATGGCAACCACACCCACGGTGGAAATGGCGGTTCCTGGGGAACAAGCGGACGGTGGCATCATCCTTACGGCCAGCCACAACCCCGCACAATGGAACGCATTGAAGTTATTGAACAGGAAAGGCGAGTTCATCAGTGCTGCGGACGGCGCCGAGGTGCTCCGGATCGCAGAAGCCGAAGAGTTCGACTTCGCCACTGTGGACCAGCTTGGTGAGGTCATCCCACGGTCCGGTTGGACACGCAAGCACATTGATTCGATCCTTGCACTGGACATGATCGATGTGGAGGCGATCCGCAAGGCCAACCTACGCGTGGTGGTGGATGCCGTGAACTCCGTGGGTGGTGAGGTCGTTCCGGCGCTGCTGACCGCCTTGGGTGTTCTTAGCGTGGTGGAGATCCACTGTACACCGAACGGTCGATTCCCGCACAACCCGGAGCCGTTGCCCGAGCACCTTCAGGACCTTTGCGAAACAGTTCGGAAGCACAACGCACACTTGGGTATCGCAGTGGATCCTGATGTGGACCGGTTGGCCTTGGTCTGTGAGGATGGAAGTCTGTTCGGCGAGGAGTATACCTTGGTCGCTTGCGCTGACCACGTGTTGGCGTACCGGGCAGGGGATACCGTGAGCAACCTGAGCAGTACCCGTGCACTGGACGATATCGCGATCAAATACGGTAGGAAGCGTCACGCCAGTGCAGTAGGTGAGGTGAATGTGGTGGAGGCCATGAAGGCCGTTGGTGCCCCCATCGGCGGTGAAGGCAACGGCGGCGTCATTCTCAGTGAGTTGCATTACGGCCGTGATGCCTTGGTCGGGATCGCCCTCTTCCTTACGCTGCTCGCCAAGAGTGGAAAGAGTTGCCTGGAACTGCGCCGCAGTTACCCGGACTATTCCATCAGCAAGAACAAGATCGACCTTCAGCCCGGCATGGACGTGCAGGGGCTCGTGGATGCCATGCAAGTTCGGCACGAGTCCCAGCCGCACAGTACGGTCGATGGGTTACGCATCGAGTTCGGTAACACGTGGGTCCACTTGCGTCGCAGCAACACCGAGCCGATCATCCGCGTGTATGCCGAGGCACCGAGCATGGCAGAGGCCGATGAACTTGCCCAAAGGATCCTGAGCGAGCTACGCGAATTGGCCAAGAAGGCCAGTGTAACCCGGTAAATTCGCGGCATGAACAGGATCTACCTGGATAACGCGGCAACCACGCCACTGGCATCTGAAGTGTTCGAGGCCATGGTTCCCGTGTTGCGTGAACAATTCGGCAATCCGTCCTCCATCCATGCATTCGGCAGACAGACCCGCGCCGTGGTGGAAAGGGCGCGCAGGAAGGTTGCCGAACTCCTGCATTGTACACCAGGCGAGATCATCTTCACCAGTGGTGGTACGGAGGCGGACAACATGGTGCTCCACAGTTGCGTCCGCGACCTCGGGGTCAAGCATATCATCACCTCGGCCATCGAACACCACGCAGTGGAGCTCACGGCGACCAGGATCGGTGAACAGGCCGGCGTCCTGGTCCATTGGGTGCGTCTTGAACCGGATGGGAAGCCGGACGTCAGCCACCTGCGCGAACTCCTGGCACGCACGCGAGGCCAAGGGGTACTGGTGAGTTTGATGCACGCCAACAATGAGATCGGCACCCGGATCGACCTGGATGGTATCGGTGCGCTATGTCGGGAGCACGGTGCGCTGTTCCACAGCGATACGGTCCAGACAATGGGTCACTATGCGTTCGATCTGAGCACCCTTCCGGTGGATTTCATCACGTGCGCGGCCCACAAGTTCCATGGGCCGAAAGGCGTCGGTTTCCTTTACATGCGCAGCGGTGCGGGGCTGAAGCCGATGATACTCGGCGGATCCCAGGAACGCAACATGCGCGGGGGAACGGAGAATATCGCCGGCATCGTGGGCTTGGCCAAGGCCATGGAACTCGCCTACAGCCATCTGAAGGACCATCAGGACCACGTTTCGGGATTGAAGGAACATATGCGTCGGCGCTTGATCGACTCCATACCTGGGGTCGCGTTCAACGGGGACACCTCAACCGAGGCGCTATACACGGTGCTCAACGTGCGATTCCCTGATGACGGCAAAGCCGAGATGCTCATCTACAACCTGGACATCGAGGGTATCGCCTGTAGTGGGGGCAGTGCGTGCAGCAGTGGCAGCAATAAGGGCAGCCATGTTCTGGCCGCGCTCTACCCCGACGTGACCGGCGCGAACATCCGGTTCTCGTTCAGCCGATATACCACCCGCGAGGAAGTTGATCGGACCGTGGACACGTTGATCCGCATCTTCCAGTTGGAGCCGGCACAAGCCTGATCACCGCATTCGTTCCACGGCCTCCATGGCCCACTCCAATTCGTCCAACAAGGCCCTACAACGCTTGGCCCACGCCTCAGGGTCCAGCGCAGTCCCGTCCTCCTTGAACTGATCCTTCACGGAGGGTACCTGCATGGCCCCTGGTACCACCCACGCTCTGATCTTCCACAAAGTGAAGACCAATTGGGTGGTCAGTTGCGACCCTCCGAAGGCACCGCTGCTCACAGGAACAAGTGCTATGGGTTTGCGTCGCCAATCCTCGGTGAGCAGGTCGATCACATTCTTGAGCGAAGCGGGATAGCTGCCGTTGTATTCAGGTGCCACGATGATCACACCATCGGTGTTGCGGATCCTTTCGGCAAAGGCAAGGACCTCGGGGCCAGGATCCTGAAGGAATTTCAACCGTTCATGAAAGATCGGGAAGTCAAGCTCGCGAAGGTCGATGAGGTCCAGGGTATGGCGGGCCTCCCTTTGGATGTGTGAAGCCATATGAAGGGCGACACGATCACTCTGGCGTCCGTGGCGGACACTTGCCGACAGTAGTACGATGTGGGACATGTGATGAAGTTGATCGGAATGAGGCGCGATGGTTCACCCGATGCGCACGCTGGTCATTGAAATGCTGCCCATCAGGGTGCGATCATTGAACAAGCAGATGGGTTCGCGCGCATCGGACAGCCCAAGTGAGTACAAGAGCGGAAGGTAGTGCTCAGGGGTGGGAATGCTCTTCTGGAACGCAACACCTTGGTCACGGAACCTGATAAGGCTGTCGTGATCGCGGGACAGGATCATTTCCTTCATGCGCTCGTTGGCCTCCACGGCCCAATCGTAGCCTCCTTCGGGGTTGTTCCAATCGATCACACCCAGGTTATGCACCATGTTGCCACTGGCGATGATGAGTACACCCTTCTCGCGCAAGGCGGACAGTTCACGGGCCAGGTCGTAATGCGCTTGTGGCGATAGACTTCGATCCAAGCTCAATTGCACAACCGGTACATCGGCCTTGGGGAACAAGTGCATGATCACACTCCACGCACCATGGTCCAAGCCCCACTGGTGATCGACCCCGATATGTCGGGCGGTCACCGTTGCTTGTGCGGCCACGACCAATTCCGGACTTCCTGGTGCAGGATACTGAACGTCGAACAAGGCTTGTGGGAACCCTCCGAAGTCGTGTATGGTCCGCGGCTTTTCCATGCCTGTCACGAAAGTTCCGCGGGTTTCCCAATGGGCACTGATGCACAGGATCGCATGGGGCTTGGGCAGGTCGTTCCCGGTGGTGCGCCAGCCGCGAGAGAACGTGTTGTCCTCGATCGCGTTCATCGGACTCCCATGTCCGAGGAAGAGCACGGGCATGCGTGGGGTGGGAGGGAGGACGGCCACGCTGCCTGCCAGTTCACGCAATCCAGCAAAGGCCCCGATTGGTGCGATACTCATCAGTTGAAGTGCTTTTCGTCGGTCCATTCCGTGGTTATCAAGGCAGGCGAACTCCGAGGCAGGCAAATATAGTCTAATTCATTTTCCATGGAATATATTTACATTGAATACTCCAGGAGGATCGGAGATGGACAACCATCAGCTCCTCGCGACCCTATCCGCTGATCGATGGAAGGCCAACAAAAGCAGTACGGTGGGGATCGTCAAGGGTGATCCTCACCGCTCAGGAACAGACGTACGGCTGCCCATTCCGGGACCTCCCGGGTGACAAGCAACAGGATGGAAACCAAAGGAAGGAACAGGATCATCCCAGCCATGCCCCAAAGCAGACCACCAGCAAGGATGATGAGTAAGGATGCCAATGTGGTCAGACCGAGCTTTGCCCCCACCAGCTTGGGAAAGATCAGGTTGGCCTCCAGGTACTGCACCACACCCAACACAGCGATCACGGCGATGGGCATCCACACCTCACCAGTGGCCGAATAGGCTGCAGCGATAGGCAGTGCCGAGCTGAGGATGATACCCACATAGGGGATGATGGTGGCCACCGCTGTGATGGGACCGAACAGCATGGCATGAGGAACGCCCAATAACAACAAGCCCAGTGTATTAAGAATGGCCACGACCAAATAAACCTGGACCATACCACCAATGAAACGGGCATAGTTGGTGATCACTTGGCGCAGCAACGCTGGTACTCTTGGTGCCCACTCCGCACCGACGGTGCGAACCAGCACCTTGACATAAGTTCCCCGGTGAAAGAGAAGTAATGCGGTAAGGATCGGTATCAAGAATAGATTCAGGACCATGTCGAACACAGCGGAAAGGATCGTGGTGAGGTACGTCATCGATCGGCCGGGTAGGGCGTCGAGGAACATGCCCACGGCGTCGTTCCGGTGCTCAGCCAACAGGTCCGTGGCGCGATCACGCAGCCAACCCCAAAGCGCCGCTCCATCTGAAGACCGACCAACGGTGGCCCGGGGTAGGGCGCTCACGAATTGGTCCAACTGGTGCACGAGCATACCCGATACACCGACAAAGACCAGCACGACCAGCATCAAGGCCAATAGGATGGCCGACCATCGTGGCCAACCCCAACCCTCCACTCGCACGACCACAGGATACAGCACCAAGGCTAGTAGCATGGCATAGGCCACCGGGATAAGGAACGAACGCCCCAGATACAGGATGGCGCCGAGCACGAGCGTCAGAAGCAGGTTACGCAAAAGGGGCGTCTCGACCGACGGCATGACACGAATGTAGGTGCACCGGACCGGTTCCGGTGAACATGGTCCCGGAATGGAAGAGCCTCCCCGGAGGAAGGCTCTTCTTCACATCTTCAACAAGCCGATCACATTGCCGCCACCTTGTCGGCCCTGTATACGCCACTCTCCAGCTTCTTCTTCACTTCCTTGAAGCTGGCAATGGTCCGCTCCACATCCTCCATGGAGTGTGCCGCGGTCGGTATCAAACGCAGGAGGATCACATCCTTGGGGACCACGGGGTACACGACGATGCTACAGAAGATGCCGTGGTTCTCCCGCAGGTCCAACACCACATTGGTTGCTTCGGGAATGCTACCCTTCATGAGCACGGGCGTGACACAGCTGTTGGTGACCCCGATGTCCAGACCTGCATTCCTCAGGCCTTCTTGCAGGGCGTTGGTGATGGTCCACAACTTCTGGCTGAACTCCGGCCGGGTGCGGATCATCTCCAAGCGTTTGAGAGCGCCTATGACGATGGGCATGGGCAAGCTCTTGGCGAACGTTTGGCTTCGCATGTTGTACCGCAGGTACATGATCACGTCCTCGGGGCCGCTCACGAAGGCGCCGATGGTGGCCATGGCCTTGGCGAATGTGCCGAAATAGATGTCCACACCGTCCTGAACACCTTGTGCATCCGCGGTACCGCGGCCATCACGACCCATCATACCGAATCCATGTGCATCGTCCACGAACAAGCGGAAGTTGTACTTGGCTTTCCGTTCCACGATCTCCTTCAGCTTGCCTTGATCACCGGCCATGCCGAACACACCCTCGGTCATCACCATGATGCCACCACCGGTCTGTTCCACCACTTTCCGAGCATTCTCGAGCTGCTTGTCCAGGCTCGCCATGTCGTTGTGCTGGAAAACGAAGCGCTTGCCCATGTGCAGGCGCGCGCCATCGATCATGCAGGCATGACAGTCACTATCATAAACGAGCACGTCGTGTCGGGAGAGGAGCGCTTCGATGGCGCTCATGCATCCTTGATAGCCGTAATTGAGCAGGAAGGTGTCCTCCTTACCCATGAATTCACTGAGCGCATCTTCGAGCTGCTCGTGGTACTTGGTCTGACCGCTCATCATACGAGCCCCCATCGGGTAGGCCATGCCCCATTGTGCAGCAGCTTCGGCATCCACCTTACGGATGTCGGGGTGGTTGGCTAGGCCCAAGTAGTTGTTCAGGCTCCAGACCAACACCGGCTTACCGCGGAAGGTCATATGGGCTCCAAGCTCACCTTCCAACTTGGGGAAGGAGAAATAACCATGGCTTTCCTTGGCATGCCGGCCGATATGGCCCAGGTCCTTGCGGAGCTTATCGAAGATATCGTTCATGGGGAAGGCCGCAGGGCGGCGGTATTGGTCGTTGGTGGGGCACCCAGGGCCGAGGCCTGGCGATGCAGCGGCAAAGGTAACGGCCCGTACATACTTACCTAAGGTGCAGGGGCGTTGATGCACACGACGAGGTGTTCATCGTCCACGACTATCTTTGCCGCCCTTCTTCGAGAAGCCACGTACCGATCTGCCATGATGCGCCCCTTGGTCCTGTTCTTCACCGTAGTGCTGTTGAGCGCGTGTAGCGACTTCAACCGCGCCTTGAAGAGCACCGACCTCGACTACAAGTGGAAGGTGGCACAAGAGTACTATGATAAGGAGAGTTGGGACCGCGCCATTCCCCTGATGGAGGAGTTGATCGTGCTCACCCGAGGCACCCAGCGGAGCCAGGAGGTGAACTACAA
This sequence comes from Flavobacteriales bacterium, assembly GCA_016718655.1. Classification (GTDB taxonomy): domain Bacteria; phylum Bacteroidota; class Bacteroidia; order Flavobacteriales_F; family PHOS-HE28; genus PHOS-HE28. The sequence goes on from JADKCV010000006.1 coordinate 123,796, forward strand.
GCACGCCAAGGCGCACTTCAACATGAAGGATTACACCTTGGCCGCATACTACCTGGCCAATTTCGTGCGGACCTTCCCGACAAGTCCATTCGCTGAGGAGTGTTCGTTCCTGTCGGCCTATTGCTATTTCAAGAACTCGCCGAATTTCGAACTGGACCAAGCGGACACGCGTTCCGCGATCGACCAGATGCAACTTTTCATGGTGCGCTATCCTGCGACCGCGCTCAAGGATAGTTGCAATACGCTCATTGATCGAATGCGAAACAAGCTGGAGGTCAAGAGTTTTGAATCGGCCATGCAGTATTACCACATGAGGAACTTCCAAGCTTCGAGTGTGGCCTTTCGGAGTTTCAACCGGGAATGGCCCAATTCGCGCTTCCGAGAGGAGGCGATGATGCTCATTCTCCGGTCGGACCATGAAATGGCCGTGAACAGCATCGAAAGCAAGAAGCGCGAACGATTGCAGGAAGCGATCCGTTCGTATCGTAATTTCGCCGACGCTTTCCCCCAGAGCCCTTTGCTCGGGGAGGCGGAACGACTCAACCTCGTGCTTTCCGCCGAATTGGAGAACGAGACCCCCAGAACCGCACCATGAACAACAAGCCCACTACAGCCGCCAAGACCACGGTAACACGCGATGTTTCCCTGCTCGATGAGGAGACCGGGAACATTTATGAGGCCGTAGCCATCCTCGGCAAGCGTGCCAACCAGATCAGCGTGCAGGTGAAGGAGGAACTCAGCGCCAAGTTGGAGGAGTTCGCCATCAGCGGAGAGAACCTGGAGGAGGTGTATGAGAACCGGGAGCAGATCGAAGTGAGCAAGCATTACGAGCGCATGCCCAAGCCTGCTGCATTGGCCATCCAGGAAATGCTGGACGGCAAGATCTATCACCGCCGTGGCGATGCCGGTACTGAAGCGGCCGCTCCTGCCAAGCAGGATTGAGCGTCCACATGGAACGAGGGAACGTTCCTGTTTCCACGGTGCTGAACCGCAACATACTGCTGGGTGTTTCTGGTGGTATTGCTGCCTACAAGGCGGCGTTCATTGTTCGCGAACTGGTCAAGGCTGGTTGCCAGGTCCAGGTGGTGATGACCCCGGCCGCTCACGACTTCGTGACCCCGTTGACCTTGGCCACGCTGAGCAAGCGACCGGTACTTACCGATCTGTTCGAGCGTGATGGTAGTGGGAAATGGAACGACCATGTGCATTTGGCCCGTTGGGCTGACCTGATGCTCATCGCCCCGGCTACAGCCAATACCATCGCCAAGATGGCACAGGGCATTTGCGACAACCTCCTGCTTGCTTGTTATCAGAGCAGCACATGCCCTGTGGTGATCGCCCCGGCCATGGACCTGGAGATGTGGAAGGAAGTGACGACCTCGACCAATATCGAACGCCTTCATGCTCGGGGAGTAGGCACCATTGGACCCGGTAGCGGTGAGTTGGCCAGTGGCCTCAACGGTGAAGGCCGGATGAGCGAGCCGGAGGAGATACTCGAACACCTTCGCACGCTACTGGTAGGCAAGGGTCCTTTGCAGGGTCGGAGGGTCCTTATCAGCGCCGGCCCTACGCAGGAAGCCATCGATCCGGTGCGCTACATCGGCAATCGTTCCACCGGTAAGATGGGCTTTGCACTGGCCGAAGAAGCCGCATTACGCGGAGCGCATGTGCAGTTGGTCGCCGGTCCCGTCCAACTCACGCTGGACCGACCAGGGATCGTGCGCACGGATGTGGGCACAGCTGAGGAGATGGCTTCAGCGTGCAAGGCACTGGCCAAGGACTGTGACGTGGTGATCATGAGCGCTGCAGTTGCCGACATGCGTCCGAAACGACCTGCGAAGGACAAGATCAAGAAGGCGACCGCTGATCTCGTTCTGGACCTCGAACCCACTGAGGACATCCTCTCCTCCTTGAGCGCATCTCGGCCTGCCGGTCAATTGGTCGTGGGATTCGCTTTGGAGACCACCGACGAATTGGCTCATGGGACCGCCAAGCTGCAACGCAAGAAGCTTGACCTGCTCGTGCTGAACAGCTTACAGGATACCGGCGCTGGTTTTGGGCACGACACGAACAAGGTGACCTTGCTTGCCCCGGGCAAGGATCCCCAAGAACTACCGTTGATGAGCAAGGTTGAGGTGGCCCGTGCTATCTTGGACCGCATCGAAGCGCAACTATGAACATCCTTCGTTACGTCCTTCTCAGTGGGTTGGTCCTCGTGGGGTTGCACACACGCGCGCAGGAGTTCAACTGCCAAGTGAGCGTGATCGCACCACAAGTGGCCACGGCGCAACCGCGCGTCTTCCAATCCATGGAGGTGGCGATCAAGGAATTCTTCCAGAATCGACGGTTCACCAATCTGAACTACGCCCCATCCGAGCGGATCGACATCAACATACTTCTGACCATCAGCAGCCAACCAGCACCGGACCGGTTCGAAGGCACCTTGCAGGTCATCTACGTAAGGCCCATCTATGGCACGGACTACAACAGTCCTGTGCTCGACCTGGTGGACAACAATGTGCAGTTCAATTTTCTGGAGAATACGCAGATCGAGTTCGCACCCGAACGATTCCTGAACAACCTGAGCAGCCTCCTCGGTTTCTACGCCTATTTCGTCCTGGGTCTGGATGCCGATAGTTACTCGCCCTTGGGTGGCACGGACTTCTACAACCTCGCACAGCAGGTGGTCAATAACGCTCAAAGCACCAGTGAACCGGGTTGGAAGGCATTCGAGGATCAACGGAACCGGTATTGGTTGCTGGACAATCAGGTCCAAGCGGTCTTCCGGCCTTTTCGCGACCTGCTGTACAATTACCACCGCGAGGGGTTCGACATCATGACCGAGGATGCCGCTGCGGCCCGCCGGGTGATCGCCGCGCAACTCGACAAGCTGAAGACCGTGCACCAAGCCAAGCCCGCAAGCTTGAATCTCCAGGTCTTCTTCAATGCGAAGTACAACGAATTGGTGGAGTTGTTCAAACAAGGTGATCCCCAGGAGAAGGCCAAGGTCTTCAACACCCTGCAGATCCTCGACCCTGGTCACATCAGCCAGTACCAGGGGATCATGCGCGGCTCTTGAGCCTAGCGTGGAACGCCAAGGATACACCATCTTAGGCGTTGTTACACCGACAGGTATTCCATCATGCTGCGCCGCCTTCACATCCGCAATTACCTCTTGATCGAGGAACTGGACCTCACCTTGAGTGATGGGCTCACGGTCATCACGGGTGAAACGGGAAGTGGCAAGAGCATCCTGATCGGTGCGCTGGCACTGGCCATGGGAGAGCGTGCAGGCACCGGTACTGCGCGCGACCCTCACCAACGTTGTGTTGTGGAATTGGAGGTGGACCTGCTTGGAATGGAACACCGTGCGTGGTTCGAACAACACGAGTTACCCTTTGAGGAACCCACCATCCTCCGGCGCCAGGTGGATCCTGGAGGTCGGTCCCGCGCATTCATCAACGATACCCCGGTGCACATCGAACTCCTGCGCGAATTGGGAGAAAGGTCGGTGCACATCCATAGCCAGCACCACACCCTTCTGCTCAATGATCCACGCTTCCAGTTGGGATTGCTCGACCATGTGGCCGGAACGCGATCACTGCTTCAGCCCTACACGGATCGATACGAAGCCTGGCGTAGGCAACAACGCGACCTCGAGCACCTTCAGGTACAGGATGCAACGGCACGTGCCGAGGTGGACTTCCTGCAGTTCCAATGGAGCGAACTGGAACAAGTCCGTCTTCAGACCGGGGAATTGGAGCTGCTCGGAGTGGAACTCGAACGCGCTGAACACGCCCAAGAGATCCAGCATGCACTGCAACACCTGGAAGAAACATTGACCAACGAGCGTGGGGTGTTGGACCAACTGGCCTCGGCACGCGTGCAATTGGCCAAGGTGGCAAGGGTCGACCAAGGGGTCAGCATCTTGCTGGACCGCGTCCAATCTGTACAAATCGAACTGAAGGACCTTGCTCACGAGGCGTCCTCCCTTGCCAGTACAGTTGACCTGGAGCCGGGTCGGACCGAGCGACTTCGCCTTCGATCGGACGAGTTGAACAGGTTGCTCCAGAAGCACCGAATGGAGCGTGTGGAGGAACTCATCGCATTGCGCGATGGGTTCGCCGAAAGGTTGTCGAGCATTGGTTCGTTGGAGGAACGGGTCGCCATTCTGAAAAAGGAGGAGGCCGAGGCGGCCTCCGTGGTCACTTCCTTGGCGGAGACCTTGTCCACTGCGCGTGCCAACGCATTGGCATCGCTGAGCGGCCGGATCGAGGCCTTGCTTCATGACCTGGGCATGCCCGATGCGCGACTTCGGTTCCAACACCAGCGCACGGAGCCCGGTCCACAAGGCATCGATGCCATTCGTGCCATGTTCACCGCCAACAAGGACCGGGCCCCTGCCGCATTGGACAAAGTGGCCTCGGGTGGGGAATTGGCGCGGGTGATGTTGGCGTTGATATCACTCGCCGCCGACTCCCAAGGACTCCGCACGGTGATCTTCGACGAGATAGACACCGGTGTGAGTGGTGAGGTGGCCGACCGGGTTGGGGCCCTGATGACCCGCATGGGAAAGGACCGTCAGGTTTTGGCCATCACCCATCTACCACAGATCGCGAGCAAAGGACAACAGCATCTATTGGTCACGAAGACAGGATCGGCGGACGGCGTGCGGACCGATCTGATCACGCTGAATGCCGAGGAACGGATCCATTCCATCGCCCAGATGCTGAGCGGCCGCAAGGTGACCAAGCAGGCCTTGGAGAATGCAAGGGTGCTACTGGAAACAACAAATGGCCGTCAACGCCGTACGTCGGAGGCCTCCTGAGCAGCTGTTGTCAAGGCATCTGTTCGAGCACCGTTGCCGTAGGAACAACCCCACCTATGTTGTTGAGGATGGGGTCGCGATCATTGCTGGCACCGGAATACTTGACCACGCCATCCATGTTCACATCCTCGGAAAGGTATCCGGTGGTCGTAGCCGTGGGTACCGCACCGCCGATCCGAGAGAGGATCGGATCCCGGTCATTCCCTGAGCCGGAATAGCTCAATCGTCCATCTCGCAGCACATTCCCGGACCAAAGCACATTCACCGGACCTACCGCTCGTTGGGCGTTCGTCCCGTAGGTGGCCGTGGCAGGTGAGGTCAGGTCCACCGTGGTGACCGCAGCGGAAAGTCCTACACTGCTGGACATTGCACCAAGGTGGTTCCTGTGCCGCACGGCAACTCGATAATTCCCTGCGGGTTGGCTGAACGTCAGGTAGGGTACCCCGCCGGCATCCACCACGTCACCGTCAGCTTGGAGCAGAGCGGCTCGCGTTGCAACAAGCGCATACGGGGAGGATGCATTGCGGAGCTCCACAAGGACCCAATCCACGATCGCATTGGTACCGGTTTGGGCCAACAACGGGGCTGTGGTCTGTTCACCACCGCCACCCACATGCGTGAAACCAAGCCCGCTGTACGGCTCAAGCAAAGGCACCAAGCCTCCGACGCGCAGGGCATCGGACATCAGGGGGCCGGTACCGTATGCCCCCCCCAGGAAGACCCGTGGCGCAACTTGAATACCCGAGGTGACACAGAATCCGGAAGTGGAACTGCTGGTGAATGAGCCACCGGAGGCCAGGACCGTCCCTTGTGCATCGGTCAGGGTGTATCCTCCGTTCCCATAGGCGCAACACATGCCATCACCGAAGCTGTCGAAGACCACCAGTTCATGGCACCCGTCAGGCACACAAACCGCGATAGGAGCTTGTGGATAGGCGCCATTCGCACCCACCGTGGTATAGGGGCCTCCACTTGCAAGGACGGTACCACCGTTCCGGATCACCCACGTGGTCTCGGCACCGTAGCGATCCAACGTGAGGTTCAATGTGACCGTGTTGTTCCCATGGATGCTGGAGTATTGGCCCTGATCATTGGCAGGCTGTAGATCCACTCCGCCATTGGGGTTGCTAACGACCGCGGTGAGCAGATTGGTGCCAGGCGAAAGCGTGAGCCCACCCAGGGCGACCGACACGGTCTGACCCGAGGTCAGTGATCCGGTCCAATTTTGCGTGCCGTTGCCACCCGTGCCAAGGCTCCAGGAAAGTGTGAACGAGGTAAGCGTGTTCACCCCACCGTTACGCACGGTGATACTGGGCGTAACGGTTGCGGAACAGCTGTTCGCAGGCAACCCGGTGGCCCCCACCACTTGAGCATCCAGTGCCAATGAGGGTGCGTTGGGGTCGTACCCATCAATGGTGTTCCCGCAATTCCCCAACCACTGTTGAAGAAGCCCATAGCTAAGGTCGAAGCGACCGTAGTAGTCGTTCACATTGTTCGCGCAGGTCGCTTGGCCACCATACAACTGGCCGATAAGACGCTTGTTCTGGTCCCATAGACCGCTCCCCGAGGAACCGGGCTCTGTCGTACCATCCTCCCAGTTGAAGATCCGCCAGCATTGGGCCGAACCGTAGACGCCTTGTCCAGCTGCCTGGTTGTCGAAACTGATCTTCTTGATATCACCATCGGGATGGTGGATGGCGGTCTGACTGGTGGGGAACACACCACTGCGGTCCCAACCACTGTAGTAGACATTGTAGTTGGACGGTGGCGTACTGTTCAATTGCAGTAGTGCCACATCCGTATTGCCGCTATTGGCAAGCAGGGTTGCTCCACTGACGGTCTGGGTGGTGGGCCCGTTCTGGTTCGCGCCACAAACAGGGCTGTCCCAGTTGAAGCGGAATACCCAGGTGCTGACGTTCAGATTACCCGGTAGGCAATGGTTGGCGGTGAGGAAATAGGGGGTTCCATCCTGTGCGCAGTTGTTGATCAGGGTACCTGTGCAGATACCACCTCCACCAACCACGATCATGGCCACGCTACGGATCTGGTCGCGCCATGGGTCACCTTCGGGGCAGATCACATTGTTGTTGCACGCCCCGGAAGTGCCCAGCCCACGACCATAGCTGAAGATATCCCGGTAACCGTGCGTGACCTGGCCGATGCGTAGCCGGCCGTTCGGAGCACCTGCCGGGACCTGGTATTCGATGGTGATGCGAGCGCCACGGATAGGCTGAATTCCCAATACGTGGTCACCTTGATCATTGGCGTGTGTGAATGCACCCAGATGATCTCCTGTTTCATTCAGGACAAAGACCTTGGCCCCCACAGGGATCTCAAAATCATGGAACTCGAAATTGACACTGATGGCGCTTGGGCACTCCAATCCAAGCCTCCAGACGCGTGTTCCCTCTTCCAGCGTGGTCCAAGTCCCGGAATTGTTCAGGTCCAGATCCACTGTATGGTTGAACCCGAAACGGTAGGGGATGGACTTGTCCAAATCGTTGACCGCGTCCTCCGCAGCAAGGGCCACCAGGTCGACCTGGGGTAACCGGAACCCTTGCGGCACAGGTAATGAATGGGCCCGTGAGATGGATAAGGGCACACCTCCTTGTGATACTTGTGCGACGGAGCCAAGGGGGATCAACGCCAGGAAAGGAACGCAGATGCGAAAGCGGTGTATGGTCTGGATCATGGTTCGGCTTGCAAGCGCCGCAAATTAGGATGATCGCGCACGGCAGACAACCCTTTGACCAACAACAGGAACGCGCCCCGATCGAGGCGCGTTCCACCAGGTTGAAAGATCGGCAAGGTCAAGGGGTCGGCAACTGTTCCAACCGCACGGCAGTGGGGACGATACCTCCAACATTGAAGAGGATGATATCGCGGTCGTTAGCGGATCCGGTATACTTCACGATGCCACTCAGATTGGTATCCTCTTGGTAATAGCCGACCACCGTACTCGTTGGCACGGCGCCACCGACAACGGCGAGTATGGGATCACGATCATTGCCTGACCCCGAATAGCTCAGTTTACCATCGACCAAGGTGTTACCGGTCAACATCACCATCATGCTCCCCTCGGTCCTACGAGCATTCGTCCCCCAAGTGGCCGTGCTACCGGAACGAAGGTCCACATCCAACGCACTGCTGGACAATGCCACTGCGGACGAGGTCATCACTCCCAAGTGGTTACGGTGCCGAACGGCGATGTGGTAGTTTCCAGGGACCACGGGCAATAGGACCGGGGATACCCCATCGGTAGCGACGATATCACCATCACGTTGCAACAAGGCGCTTCGCGCTCCCATCACGGCATGGGGAGCCACGGTGGACCTCGCTTCGATACGCACCCAGTCCACGATCGCATCCGGGCCGTTCGTGGTCAGGACGGACGCACCAAGCACCTCACCGCCATTGCCACCCGGGAAACCAAGTGCGAAGTAGGGTTCTGTGGCAGGGATCAAGGCCTGGACGCGCAGATCATCGCGCATCATCAGGTTGAGTGCCTCGTATGGTCCTTCCAGGAGTGCTTTGGGGCGCACGGCCACCACATTGGGGACCGAGAGGCAACCGTCCACCACGCTATGTGCCACGTCGTTCGCCTCCGCATTCACGATGTCGACGATATTACTGATGCAGATGGTGGCACCGGACAACTCCAAGTAGGTGATGCGGCAGAGCGGCACGAAATCAGTGTTCTTTACAAGGGTGCTATCCAGGTAGGAAAGGCCGATCACCCTGGTACCACCCAAGCTGGTGCTCATGGCGATGTCATTACCCATCAGATTGGGAGCCAGATTGGCCGCGCTCTGGATGGTGAGCCCACTGAGTTCGAATTCATAGCCGAGCACGCGGCACGACGGATTACGCACAAGCACATCCACCGTCTTGTTCACGAGGTCGAGGTTGCCAAGCTTCAGATCGACCTGGTCACCGGTACTGAACCATCCGCGGGGGAACTCGCACCAGGGATGGTAATCCACGATGGTGATCGCGTTATGGATGTCACGCTGGGTGTAGCAGTTCACCATCAGCGCTGCGTCTGTGACCGTGATGGCATTATCAGCGTTCAGGTCATTGCAGGCGTTGGGAGTGATGTCGTTACCCAGGATAGCTGCGACATAACCCATGGCATCCGGAGCGGTCTGGGCCAGGTCATTGTTCAGGTCGCCGTCCTTCACCGTACCAGCGCAGGTGCCCATGCAGTCGAAACGGGCATCCCCGTACGGTTGACCTAGGCAATCCGTATAAGGCGCACAGTTGCTGACCACGGTGAACGAGGGTACGTTCTCCGTATTGCGGGTAAGGTTGATGCAGACCTGGGCGTAGTTGTTGGAAAGGTCCATCTCATGACGGCCCAGGGCATCCGGTGCACCTTGCCAGTTGGTCCTGAGCACCAAGGTGTATTGACCGGCAGGAACATCGGTCACATCGATCCAGTTGCAGGTTGTCCCTGAGCCATAGATATCATAGCATCCTTTGGAGATACCCATGTTACTGCACCCGAATTGCCCGGTGTTACCTGGGTAGCATCCCACATCGATCACGCAGAATCCGTTCTTGAACCCTACCGGAATGGCATTCCCGGCCTGATCGAAGAGGAGATAGTCCGCGTAACCTGAATAGTGCGCATGGCCGTGGCAATTGTTCGTATTGAACATCTGTGGTTGGCTACTTGGACTGCCGATGTAGTAATCGGTGGTGCCGATGTTCTCGATGCGGGTGGTGAACCGGATCACATACCGTTGGCCCATACCGCCGGTGCATCCTTCCTGCGGAGCGCAAGGATCCGTGATGTTCACCGATGCCATGGACAAACTGCTCGTCAAGGCGGAAGAGCTCATGATCAGGTCAGGACCATCCGGGCAGTTCGGGTCGCCTTGGGCAAGACAGCACCCCACACAAGGAATGGTGGCCAATGGGTTGTAATTGCATGAGGCGGTGTTCATACAGCCGACGACCGGACCGTTGTAGATGATGGAAACGGTGATCGCATCACCACAAGCCCCGGCATTATCGCCCACACGCAGATGATGAAGCACCCCTCCGGGCATGTTCGCATTCACCTGGGCTTGAATGCCGCACCCGCCTTCGTTGTCATCCGCGAACGTGGCACCCTCCACACCACTGCTCAACACGATCGAGCCACAAGCCATGTCATACAACCAGAGACGCGTATCACAGGTATTGGTGCCACAGGTGGTGATGGTATAAGCACCGGTCTGGGGTGGCGTCATGTTGTACCACTGCTCAACGTCCGTGGTAGTGAAGGTGGCAAGCGTCTGTGGATAGACCCCGGTCACCGGAGCAAGAGTTAGTGGGATCGCCGTACTGCAACTGAATCCCGGCGCGCAGTTGAACGTGGTCTCCTCATATGCGCCGAATTGACCACCTTGCTTCACCAGCACCCCATCCAACCAAACATAATAGGCTCCGAAGCCATACGTAGGGTGGTAGATACCATCGCTGGCCGAATCATTGATGCGGAAGACCAGGCAGGTGTTGTTCGGTACACATACAGTGGTGCCTGTTCGGTTGGTCGAACTATTGCCGCTAACGATCGTGGCACCTGTGGAACCATTCGTTAGAGCCCAAGTGGTCTCGCCTTGGTAGCTGTCGTTCATGATGTCGATCCGAACCCGCTTTTGACCAGCAGGACAGGTGTAATCGCAGCTGCCATTGTTCAGGTTGACAGCGCCACTGTAATTGTTGGCTGATGGCTCATTGCAACCGAACACGGGTGTCAGGTTCCCGACGAACACATCGTCGATGGCGATGTCACTCAGCTCCCCAGCACCGGTGATCGCCCTGAAGTGGATCCGTAGGTTGGCCTGTCCTGCCCAAGGGGCGAGGTTCAAGTAACCCTGCTTCCAATAGAGTCCCTGGTCCCCGGTGGCCGTCCAATGGCCTTGCGTGACCACTCCGGCCGCGTTCACATCCACAATGAGGGAGCCGGTCTGCGAACCACGCATGTGGTACCAGAACACCAGATAAGGCGAACCAAGGGTGCTGATGTTGTAGCAGGGTGATTGCAGGATGGCCACCTTGCCAGGGCTGTTGGCCGCTCCAGTGCTCTCGACATACATGTACTTGGCATTCGCTGTCGTATTGCTCAAGGTATGGTCCACGATCGGGCCCGTATTGGCCGTTGGTGTGCCATTGATATCCACGTTCCAATCGGTGTCATCCGTGGACAGGTTGGACCAATTGTTCACCAACGTGCCCGGAGTACCCACGGTGAAGCCGGTGAAGGCCTCGTTGGAAGGAAAGGTGGTCACGCATTGGCTGGCTACGAACAATGGCATAGTAAGTGCCAGGACGGTCACAATAAGGTTCCGTTTCATTTTCCTTGGTTCAGGTGGGCCGTGAATGTATGCGATCCATTGGACGGAGGCAATGCGAGTCATCAGTGGATGAGATCCAAGGGCAACCCGGAGGCGATTATCTTCGCCAACTCCAACCGGACAACGATCATGGCCAACGGACTATTGAAGGGAAAGCGGGGCATCATTTCAGGTGCATTGAACGACCAGAGCATCGCATGGAAGGTAGCCGAGCTTGCCCATGCTGAAGGAGCGACCATCGTGCTCACCAACGCTCCGGTCGCCATGCGGATGGGAGAGATCAACAAGTTGGCGGAAGCCATTGGTGCGAGCGTTATCGGCGCCGATGCCACCAACGATGCGGACCTGGAGAGGCTCTTCAATGAGGGCCGTTCCGCACTAGGGGGGCAGGTGGACTTCCTGTTGCACAGCATAGGCATGAGCCCCAATGTCCGCAAGGGCCGCAGCTATGACGACCTGAACTACGAGTGGTACAAGCAAACCTTGGATGTGAGTGCAATGAGCCTGCATCGTATGCTCCAAGCTGCACACAAGCAAAAGGCCTTTGCCAAAGAGGCTTCCGTGGTGGCGCTCAGCTACATCGCTGCTCAGCGGGTATTCCCCGATTATGGTGATATGGCGGACGCCAAGGCGCTGCTCGAGTCCATCACACGAAGCTGGGGCTACCGGCTGGGCAAGGAGGACCGTGTTCGCGTGAATACTGTCAGCCAGAGCCCGACCTGGACCACGGCCGGTTCAGGGGTGAAGGGATTCGATGGCTTCTTCGGTTTCGCGCAGGCCATGAGCCCGTTGGGCAATGCTCCGGCCGAGGATTGCGCACGTTACTGTATCAGCCTGTTCAGTGACCTCACGGAGTTCGTCACGATGCAGAACCTCTTCCACGATGGGGGGTTCAGCACGACGGGGGTGACCCCGGAGGTGATGGCCAAGTTCGTGGGTGGTGAATGAACCCACTTCGCCTTGCCAGAAGGGACATCCTTCGTAACTAGCGATCCCCATGCGGTCCGTGTTCCTCTCCCTTACGTTGATACTCCTGACCGTAGCTGCTCAGGGACAAGGTGGTAAGGCATTCCTGAAGGAGGGCGATGCACTGCGTAGGACCAACGACCTGGACAAGGCGCTGGAACGTTACAGCTTAGCCATCGATGTGGATCCCAAGCTCATCAAAGCATACCAAGCACGTGCGGAGGTGAACACCCTGCTTGGCAACAAGCCTGCGGTGGTGATCGACCTTGCGCGGGTGGTCGAACTCGATCCGGGTGAACCGGCTTATGCGGCAGCGGCTGCAGCAGCGTTTCTAGAGATCGACAGTGCAAGAAGCGCCCTTCGTTTTTGTGAACGCGCGTTACGCGTGGACCCGAAGCACATGGGGGCACTTCAAACCCAGGTGAGAGCCGCGCTCGCGATCAATGACCTGGACCTGGCCACCCGTGCCAGTGATGCCGCATTGGCCTTGAAAGCCACCACCGATACCTATTTCCTGCACGGTATCGTTCGCACCGCCACGCGTGACCTTGGCACTGCCGAGTTCGACCTGGACAAGGTCCTTGAATGGAACCACCTCTACGAACCCGCTTACGTGGCCTTGTCGGAGGTGCAATTACAGCTGTATGAGAAGTACACGGGTACCACCATGCAGATGCGCACACTGGAGAAGGCCATCGAGAAATGCACACGCGCCTTGGAACTGAACCCCCAAAGCACGGACGCGCTGTTCACCCGGAGCAAGGCCTTGGCGTTGCAGAAGGAGTTCGCACGGTCGATCGATGATATCAGTAGGTGCATCGCATTAGGCCGAAAGGACAGGGCTGTTTACCTGCAGCGTGCTCGCTACTACCATGGCTATGGTCAGCATCAGAACGCGGTGAACGACCTGAACAAGATCCTGTTGGATGATCCGAAGGATGTGGAAGGCTTGCTGCTTCGAGCGGAATGCAAAGAAGCCAACTTGGACATGGAAGGGGCTTTGAAGGACCTCGAGAATGCACAAAAGGAGATGGAGGTCATCGCTGGATACGGGAGCGAGGAACGACGGAGGATCGATGAAGCGAGGGTACGTATCAAACAACAGGTGTTTGAAATGAACCGCGAAGCGGATCCACCTCGACTCACGATCGTGGAACCGTACAGCAAGGATAGCGTGGCCCAGGTCTCCGCATCCCTATCGCACCTGAAGGTGAGTGGCCACATTCTGGATCGCAGTGGTATCAAGGCCATCACGGTGAACGGGACCATGGCTGACTATGACCGGGAGGAAAAGGACCCGCAGTTCTTCGCTGTGGTCCCTTGGGGGCCGTCGGATAAGGAGATCGTGGTACAGGCCATCGACCTCTACGGGAACCTCACCTCGGTAGCCCTGAACGTGGAGCGGAGCGAGGGCGTGCCACCTGTGATCGTGCTCACGGCACCGATCGCCACCGAGGATCGTATCATCGTGGTGGATGCCGGAAAGGAAAGTGTGTTCGTGGAAGGAAGGGTCACCGACGGATCGCCCATTCGTTCGATCGCAGTGAACGGGGTGAACGCGAGTTACGCCCCTGACCAGATGGATCCTGAGTTCTCCATCAAAGTGGATGTGAAGGACAAGGATCGTTTCACCGTGCGCGCAGAGGACCAGTTCGGGAACAGTAGTGACCTGGTGTTCTCGCTGGTACGGAAGGCTTCACCGGTCCTTGTGGTCACCAAGCCGGTGGAACCCGTGGTCACTACCGGCACACCGCCAAGTCGCACAGGCAATACGTGGGTGATCCACATCGAGAACGCCAACTACCGGAATTTTCCAGCGATCCAGTCCTCCGGCACCGATGCCTCCAAGATGCAGAAGGCCTTTGCGAACTACTCCATCTCCAGGACCATCACCAAGAAGAACCTCAGCAAGGAACAATTGGAGCGTTTCTTCAACATCGAACTTCGCGACCTGGTCCGTACCAACAAGGTGAGCACCATACTCGTCTGGTACACCGGTCATGGCAAATCGGTCGGTGGAAAGGCCTATTGGGTGCCCGTTGATGCCCGCAAGGACGATATCTATAGCTACTTCAACTATGGCTCGCTGAAAGCCCAGATGCAGAACTACAGTGAGAGTGTCGATAAGACCGTGGTGGTATCGGATGCTGCAGGCAGTGACGCATCGTTCTATGAATTGACACGTTGATCGACCGATGCGGAACGTGCTTTGTGATCGATCGACATCAGTGATGAAAGCGGTCGGTCCGATCTGCTTCGTTGCGCTCACCGTGCTGCTGACGACCACGCAGGTCGCAGCCCAGCGTTACTTCTTCGAGAATGTGAGTGTACAGCATGGCTTGCCCGCCTCCAAGGTCTATGCGGCCTTGCAGGATGAATTCGGCCTTGTTTGGATCGGTACTGAAGCGGGTCTTGCGAGTTACGACGGTAACCGGATCACCAACCACGGTACGCAGGATGGTATGGCGCCCAATGGTGCCCGCTCCTTGCTCATGGACAAGGACGGCCGCCTTTGGACCGGTCACTTGGATGGAGGGATCACCATCCACGATGGCAATACGTTCACTGCGTACACCTTGGGGGAGGATATGCATAGCGCGATCACCGCCATGGTCCAAGCTGATGATGGCAGTATCTGGATCGCAACGGCCGGTCATGGAGCTTTTCGAACGAATGGTCCGCAGGGATCCGGTACGGTCTTGCCAGCGGACCGGTTCGATGAGGAGAAAGGTCTACAAACGGTGCTGTTGACGGTGATGAAGTTGAAGGACGGTCGGATCTGCTTTGTGGAGGACCGGGGTACCCTTCGTTCCATCGCGAAAGGAGGCGACCACGCTGAGGAACTGAAGATTCCGGGCTGGCAGGGGTTGTTCGAGTGCAATACCGTTTACCAGGACGCTCAAGGGGCCATCTGGATCGGGACCCGAGGTGGCGGCGCGTTCAAGTTCGACAAGGGGACGAGTACCCAGTATTCGCCGGCGAATGGGCTGAGCAGTGGAACTGTGATCAGTTTCGGCGAGGATGATGAGGGTGGCGTCTGGGTAGGGACCCTCGATGGAGGCGCGTCATTGATCTCCAAACAGCGCATTCGCAACTTCAGCAAGGCCAATGGGTTGCACAGTACCTTCATTCGATCGATCTCGCGGGACCGTGAAGGCAACCTATTGATCGGCACGAACGATGGCGGTCTCGATATCTTCAAAGGCGACCGTTTCGTTTGCTTCAGCGCAGCGGACGGGTTGATCGACCCTCAGGTATGGGCCGTGGCGGAGGATGATCATGGTAGGGCCTGGTTCGGCACCAACGGTGGGATCGTCGTTCTTTCCGACAAGGAAGGCGGTGGCATCCTGAAGACCATCACCGCCCAACAAGGTGCGCTCACGGACAACTTCATTCGATGCCTGCGCGAGGATGACAAGGGTTACATGTGGATCGGTACGGATCATGGGGGGCTTCTCCGCTATGATCCCCGCACGGAAAAGGTGACCGTGGACATCGAACTTTCCGGTTCCTTGGCCGAAGGCAAGGTCACGGCACTGGAGATCGGGCAGCCTGGTGAACTATGGGTCGGCGGTTTGAACGGCCTCCGCAGGTACCTTCCTGGCTCAGGCACACCGCCCACCTTCATTACTGTGGACGACGGACTGGCGTCGAACCATGTGGTCTCCATCTATCGGGATCCCGCGGGTACCATCTGGGTGGGAAGTACCGTCAAAGGGGTGACCCGGATCGATAACGGACAGGCGCGACCCATCGACCTCGGCCGTTCGTTCACCGCAACTGCGTTCGTTCAGGATGATCAGGGCCGGATCTGGGTAGGTACGGAAGGACAGGGGATCAATCGTGTTGGAGGAGGGTAGGGAAGTACGGCGTTTCACGGAGACGGAAGGACTGTTGAGCAATACCATCAAAGCGCTCGGCAGGGACCAGTTCGGTCATGTCTGGATCGGCACCAACAAGGGCCTCAACAAGTGGCGGCCGAAGAAAGGAGGTTTCATCGCGTTCACGGAGCGGGCGGGCTTCACAGGGATCGAAGTGAAACCGAACGCGGTTTGGACCACGAAGTCGGGCGACCTCTGGTTCGGAACGGTCAACGGGGCCACGCGCGTCGGCAGCGGTAAGGGGGCCGAAAGGTCGATCGCACCACTGGTCGCCTTGCGCGGTTGGAAGGTGAACCTGGAGGACCGACCGATGGACCAAGTGCGATTGGGCCATAGCGACCGAAATGTGCGTATCGCATATGGTAGTGTTTCATTGAGTGACCCGAACGCCGTCCGATACATGTACCGATTGAACGGTCTTGACGACGATTGGCAGCCGATCACATCGGAGACCGATGCCTATTACCCGGCCCTACCTCCTGGAACATACACTTTCCAAGTGAAGGCCATGGATCGTAGCGGACTATGGAGCGAGCCTCCAGCGGAAATGGAGTTCACCATCCTGCCCCCGTGGTACCGCAGTTGGTGGTTCTATACGGCCCTTGCCTTGGTGGTCGGCCTCTCATTGTTCAGCTATATCAAGGTACGCGAACGGCAACTGAGATTGCGCAATCTGGTATTGGAGAAGAAAGTGGAGGAGCGCACGGCCGAGGTGGTCGCCCAGAGCAAGGAGATCGAAGGGCAGAAGGGTAGGATCGAGGATCTCCTGCTCAATATCCTACCCAAGGAGATCAGCGAAGAGCTAAAGGACAAGGGCAAAGCCACCGCTCGAAGGCATGATGAGGTCACCGTCCTGTTCACCGATATGAAGGGCTTCACCCAAGCAGCGGAAAAGATGACCCCCGAGGAATTGGTGAACGAATTGGACGAATGCTTCATCCAATTCGATGAGATCGTAGGACGGTATGGTATCGAGAAGATCAAGACCATCGGCGACAGCTACATGTGCGCGGCAGGCGTTCCCACAAGCGATCCCCACCATGCCCATAAATGCGTACTTGCCGCCTTGGAGATCAGGGACCTGATGGAACGTTGGCGCAAGGCGCGGGAAGCACAAGGGAAGACTCCTTGGGTGCTTCGCATCGGCTTGCACAGTGGCCCGGTGGTGGCAGGGGTGGTGGGCAAGCGCAAATTCGCCTACGACATCTGGGGCGATACGGTGAACACCGCCAGCCGTTTGGAAAGCAGTGGTGCGCCTGGAGAAGTGAACATCAGTGGAGCCACGTTCGCGCTGGTGAAGGACCGATTCGAATGTGAAGCAAGAGGCCAGGTGGCGGCAAAGAACAAGGGGGCCATCGACATGTATTTCGTGCGTGGGATCAAGGAGGGTTATCGTGGAGACGCTCAAGGGATACGTCCGAACGAGCGATTCCTAGCGGATATCGGAGTCACCAAGGGAGCGGAGCAACTGGCGTAGTTCCGAGATCATCATGGCCGTGGCGCCCCATACCATGTGGCCATCCACATCGAAATAGGCCACCTCCACATCACGTCCCATCACCTGTACCGTGCGATCTCCGCGCCTTAGGACATCCGGATCGAGCAACGTGGCCAACGGTGCTTCGATCAATGCGGCTACTTCACGGGCGTCCGGTGCCAAGGGACCTAGCTGGTAGGTGTGTGCCACGAACGGCGTGACCAAGCTTCGACTGGGTGGGATGTATACGGGACTGAGAGCCCCCAAAACCATCAGACCCGTGGTGCTAGCACCTGTCTCCTCATGGAACTCGCGGAGCGCAGTGGCTTGCAGGTCCGGGTCCTCTTCCTCGCGTCGTCCCCCTGGAAAAGCGATCTGGCCACTGTGCACCCCGTCATATTCAGGGCGAAGCATCAGCAACACATGGGCATCGTCACCCTTGGGGTATATCACCGCCAATACTGCGCTTTCACGCGGGGAAGGGTCGGCTCTGCGTACCGCTTCCAGATCCGGACGAACGTGTCCGGAAAGTTGAAGGAATTCATCGTGGCCGGGCAGCGCACACAGCAAAGCACGTCGCAACCGATCGATGGCTACATCATACTTCACTGGTCCAGCGCTTCGGCCAATGCACGCGCCTGTTCGGCATAGGTGTGCTGCTTGAGGCTGCCGATCCGTTGAGCCTCTGGCACTGCACGTTCGATCTGCCCGCTGCACACCCAACAGAGCAACGTGTACCACTCATTCTCATCCACGGTCCCCTTCAACCGGCTCTTTTCCAAGTGGTCCAATTGCAGCTCCGCTTCGAACGGCTTTCCAACGGCCAGCAAGGAATTGGCTAGATACAGCAGGGCGATACTGTTGCTGCCTTTGCTTCGGGTATAAAGGCTCAGCGCTTCCACTGCCTTGTCGTGTTCACCGGCCCGGTAGAAGACCATAGCGTCCAAAAAGGCCACGTTGTGCGCGGTCCGTTCCGTGGAACTGTAATGATCCGGATAGGGTGTGAAGAACGTTGCACAGGGATCGCTCGGCTGCCGAGTTGCACACCCCCCAAGGAGTACTGTGAACATGCCCGGAAGTAGGAAAATACGCCAACGACACATGGTGCGAAGGTATCGTATCACTGCAGGTGACGTGGACCGCTACGCGCTCCATCCGCACCGATGCCTGTCACCACCCAGCGCACCCGTCCTACCACGTGATCCATCGGCAGGAATCCCCAATACCGCGAATCAGCACTGTGATGCAGGCCATCGCCCAGTACGAACGCATGATCCTTCTCCACCACGTAATGGGTCAGTGGTTCCTCGTCCAACATCAGTTCATTCCCGTTCACTGTCAAACGATGTGCTTCATAGACGCTGATCAGGCGGTCGTACAAGGGTAACGTGTTCGGGTCGATGACCAAGGTGTCCCCTTGCCGAGGAACACGCACTGGTCCATAGTGGTCACCATTCCAAGCGTAGCGCTGGCTGAAGGGGAACAAGTGGCGTGGACTTCCGGTGGCCAATCCCATCGGCGTCACGCTCACCACATCGGATAGTGCTTCAACCTGGCTGGCCAAGACCTCGTTCAACGGGAGTTCCAGGACCTGACGTCCCTTCATCACATCCAGACCTTTCAACCCCAACAGGTCGAGTACCCGAGCAGGTGAGGCGTCGGTACGCAACCGTACCAGGTAGCTGCGGGTACCATCCGGTGGGGCGCTCTGTTCAATACCGTTCACGAGAAGCGATCCCGCACGTACTTCCACCACATCTCCCGGCATTCCTGCAATGCGCTTCACCATCAAGGGTCGGCGCCATGAGGCCAGCTCATCCTTCAACGGGTCGCGGAATACCACGATATCCCCACGCTCCAGCCCTGTCCAGACCGGCCAACGTTCCACTGCCATCAGATCACCCGGGCGAAGAGTGGCATACATGCTCGTGTTCTCCACCACCACCCAGCGCACCACCAGCACGTGCATCGCAACGAGCAACAGGACCGCAAGCAGGAAGGCCTTCAGCCATTCATTCAGTGATCGCCAGTGTTGCATGAGTGCTTTCACCACAGGAAGCATGGTGGATCAACGATCATGATGCATGGAAATGTCCGGGATGGATCCAAGAACGAAATGCATCCCATCAAGCCCCCATCCTCAATCCACGAGGGAGAACAATCGCTTCCAGCGAATGCCCGTGTAGGGGTCCTTGGTGAACCATACCAGCACGGCCTTGCCCACCACGTGATCATGCGGCACGAAGCCCCAGAAGCGGCTGTCCTGTGAGCGGTGGCGGTTGTCACCCATCAGCCAGTAGTAGTCCTGCTTGAACGTATAGGTGGTCGCAGGGCTACCGTTGATGATGAACGTGCCATCACGTTCCTCAAGGGTATTGCCTTCGTACAGGGTGATCGCCCTGCGATAGAGCGGCAGGTTCTGTGCGGTCAGCGTGATGGTGGCACCAGCTTTGGGGATCCATAGTGGGCCGAAGTTGTCCTCCGTCCAGTGATATTCCGCGGTATTCGGGAAGATGGGCCAGCTGCCATACGGGTCGTAGAACCCGGTCGGGTGGTCCTGACGGGTCATGCTCAACACATTGTCGAACTTGCCAACTTCAGCGGCGGCCTCAGCGGTCATCGGTATGACGGCCATGCGACCATTGTCCTGTACATCGCTGGGTGAGATGTCGAAACGCTTCTTCAGCAGATCGGGACGGAAAGCGTTCTTCAACTGGAATTCGTAGGCGTATTGGCCAGTGGCATTCAACGGCTGGTCCTGACCGTTCACCCGAAGCATCCCGTTCACCACTTGGATACTGTCGCCTGCAACGGCTACGCAGCGTTTGATGTAGTTCTCTCGCTTGTCGACCGGTCGTACGAGGATGCCTCCGGTGGGCTTCATGGTGCGACGTCCCTGGTCATCATAGCTCTCCAGCCGGGCATTGGGGTCCTGCACCTTCTTCCGGCCGTACTGGCGCACCAACTGGTAGTAGCTCTGGTTCTGGAAATTGGCCACCACGGTATCGCCCTCGGGGAAGTTGAAGACCACCGCATCGCCGCGCTGCGGGGTTCCGAAGCCCGGCAGACGTCGGTAGGGTTGACTGAACCACTCGACGAACGATGGTGTGCTCGTGGTCAATGGCAAGGTGTGGTGCGTAAATGGGAAGGTGATGGGCGTCATGGGCATACGAGGCCCATAGCTCAGCTTGCTCACAAACAGGTAATCGCCCACGAGCAGGCTCTTCTCCATGGAAGGCGTGGGAATGGTGAAGGCCTCGAAGGTGAAGGTGCGGAACACCGTGGCCACGATCACGGCAAAGAGAATGGCGTCGCCCCATTGACCCAGCATGCCACGCTTACGCTCAGCAACAGGTATGGGGCCCACATAGGTATTCTGTGCGAAGATGGTCTCGGGCACCTTCCACCACGGGAGGAAGGTCATCAGAACATGTTCCTTGAAGTCGCGGCGGCCCAGTACGATGGAGATGTTCACGTTCATGATGATGAACATGAGGAGGTTCACACCCGGCACGATGAACAAGAAGATCCACCACCAGGGTTTCCCGGTGATCTTCAGCCAGACCAGGATGTTGTAGCCTGGCACGAAGCCTGCCCACGCGGGCTTTCCCGCCTTCTGGAACAGCTTCCAAAGGCTGGCCATCAGTACGGCGAAATAGGCGAAGAGGAAGAGGTAGGGGATCATGCGTTCAAGGATACATTTCCGACCAGGCGGTCAGCGAAGGTGCGAAGTTGGGACGAGGTGGGGGCAGGTCGATCGTGAAATGCTGTGAACGCCAGGCCCTGCGGTCCGATATAGGGATGAGCGGTCGTTAGTGGTCATGCCTGGTCCAGCACGTCCTGCATGGTGAACAAGCCGCGACGCCCATGCAGCCATTCCGCCGCGATCACCGCACCCGTCGCAAAGCCGGTTCGACCGAAGGCCTCGTGGGTGAGCGTGATCCGGTCATCCGCACCGGCCCAAGTGACCGCGTGCTTTCCAGGCACTTCACCGATGCGCTCCGTAAGGATCGGCACCGGACGGGGCGGCGAGCCTTCCTCATTGCCTCCAAGGGTCCACCCGCTGTAGCCTTGGTGTTGAAGGTCGATATCGCGGGCCAACGTGATGGCGGTTCCACTCGGCGCATCCAGCTTATGGATGTGATGGATCTCATCGATGTGCACCCGATATTCGGGATGCCGGCCCATCAGGCTGGCCAACATCCGGTTCAAGCGGAAGAACAGGTTCACACCGATGCTGAAGTTGCTTGCCCAGAGCAGCGACCCTCGGTGATGGGCCACCATGGCTTGTACGGCAGGCATCTGTTCGTACCAGCCGGTGGTACCTACGACCACCGGAACGCCATGCGTGAGACAGAGGCGCATGTTGTCCACAGCCAGTTCGGGTCGGCTGAACTCGATGGCCACATCGGCACCGACCGGTTCAACGCCCGCATTGGACGCTCCCACGCGGAGCACCACCTGATGCCCTCGTTCGAGTGCAATGGCCTCGATGGCCTTGCCCATCTTACCATATCCATAGAGTGCGATGCGTAGCGGACGTACCATGATCACTAACGAAGGGTGAGTGCGAGGGAAATGCCGGGGGCGCCTAGCGCCGCAGTGTAGAGGGAGGGTGAAGCCTGCAGTGTCAGGTCCGGGCTCACATCGAAGCGCACGAAATGTGCGTCGACACTCGCGTCCACCACGTTCAAGACATAGACCAGCCCGAATGCGATATAGCTCAGGTCACGCCAACGTCGGTAGGTATCCGTCACGTCCAACACCTGGGCCGAACTGAACTGACCGTTGAATTCATCGATCGTGGTGGGGTCGTTGTCCACAAGGGCGATGTAGGCATCCTTGTAGCGCCGGTATTGTGTGCGGTTCTCCTGGATGAAATAGATACAAGCACCCAGTCCTCCCCAGACGATCGGCGCCTTCCAATACTTGCGGTTGTAGAGTTGCCCGGCACCGGGTAGGACCGCGGAAAGGACCGAGGCCTTGCGTGGGGAGTGTCGCTGGCGCCAGTCCAGCGTGTCCTGGGAACGAGCTTCAACAGCTTCCTGCACAACACTGGTCACAATGACAGTATCCCCAGCGGAACCGAGGCTATCGGCTTCGACCTGCGCATGCACCATGCCACAGGGGATGAGGAAGGGGAGGAGGATGCGCGTTCGCACAAGGCCAAAGATCGTTCATCCGCGCTCTTCAGCCGTACAAAGGGATCAGCCCAACACCGCCAGGATCCGCCGCAGCTCGTCCTCGCTCTTGAAGGGGATCTCGATCTTGCCCTTGCCCTCGGTGCTCTGCTTCACGCTCACCTTGCTACCGAAGCGGCTGGCCAGCATCTTGCTCAGGTCCTTGTTGGGGCGTAAGCCGGGCTTCACGCTGCTCTTCATGCCCTTGGGCAGGGCCGTACGGGCCAGGTCCTCCACGGCGCGCACGCTCAGCTGGCTCTCCACGATCCGGTGGTACAGTTCCACCTGCTTGGCCGGGTCGCTCACACCGATCAGGGCGCGGGCATGCCCCATACCGATGGTCCGTTGGCGCAGTCCCAATTGGATCTCGGGCGGCAGCTTCAGCAGGCGCAGGTAGTTGGCCACAGTGGCGCGGTCCTTGCCCACCTTTTCGCTCAGCTGTTCCTGGGTCAGCTTCACTTCGTCGATGAGGCGCTGGAAGCTGATGGCCACCTCGATGGCGTCGAGTTCCTCGCGCTGGATGTTCTCCACCAGGGCCATCTCCAGCATGGCCTCGTCGTTGGCGATGCGGATGTAGGCGGGCACCTCTACCAGGCCGGCCAGTTGCGAAGCACGGAAGCGGCGCTCACCGCTGATCAACTGATAGCGGTCATAACCCACCTTCCGCACGGTGACGGGCTGTATGATACCAAGTTCGCTGATGCTCTGGGCCAGTTCGGCCAAGGCCTCATCACTGAAATGGGTGCGCGGCTGGAAGGGGTTCGGTTCGATCTGGGACACCGGAATGGTGCCGATGGGACCGGCACTGCGTGGCGGAGCGCTCACCGGTTCATTGCGCGTGGTGATGTCCGTGCTCGGGTCCTCCAACAGGGCGCTCAAGCCGCGTCCCAGGCCTTTCTTCTTGGTCATTGTTCGTCCGATATCGCAATGGTGCGTTCGCTGTCCGGGATCCGGGTAAGGCTGTTCTTCTGCAGGATCTCGCGTGCCAGGTTCAGGTAGTTGGTGGCGCCCTTGCTGCTGGCGTCGTGCATGATGATGGTCTGTCCGTGGCTCGGTGCCTCGCCCAGCGCCACGTTGCGGTGGATCACCGTGTCGAACACCAGCTGTTGGAAGTGGGTCTTCACTTCCTCCACCACCTGATTGGCCAAGCGCAAGCGGCTATCGTACATGGTCAGCAACATGCCCTCGATCACCAGCTCGGTGTTCAAGCGCTGCTGCACGATCTTGATGGTGTTGAGCAGCTTACCCAGGCCTTCCAGCGCGAAGTATTCGCACTGTACAGGAACGATGACGCTGTCACTGGCAGTGAGGCTGTTCACGGTCACCAGGCCCAGGGAGGGCGAGCAGTCGATGATGATGAAGTCGTAAAGCTCCCGCAATGGTTCCAGGACGGCCTTCATCTGCTGCTCACGCTCGCGCATGTCGATCATCTCGATCTCGGCACCCACAAGGTCGATGTGCCCGGGAAGGAGGTCGAGGTTCGGATTGTCCGTTCCCAGGATCACTTCACTGGCCGGAGTGTTGTTGATGATGCACTCATAGATGGAGGCCTTCACGTTCCGGGGGTCGTAGCCCACACCGCTGGTGGCATTGGCTTGCGGGTCGGCGTCCACCAGCAGGGTGCGGCGTTCCAGCACGCCCAGGCTGGCGGCCAGGTTGATGGCGGTGGTGGTCTTGCCCACGCCGCCCTTCTGGTTCACGATGGAGATGATCTTGGCCATGTGTGCTCGCTTCGGTGCTTCGACCCAGGCGTTGGGTCAACGGTTATTGAACGGCGGCAAAGTACCGGCACAACGGGTGAACATGCGTGTTGATAACTCGATGAGTTTTGAACAGGGTGGGAGTGATCCGATGCTCGGGCCGGTATCACCGTTCCCCAAGTGCACCGTCACCTTTCTCCCGCACTTGCGTTAGAACGAATGGACCTCGGTCCCTTCCAATACACGAGCACATGGCGCTGCACATCTCCTACAAACCCGGCAAGGCCCAATCCGAGCAGGCCGCGCGCTATTTCCAAGAGTCGGTGGGCACCTTGCTCGATACCATGATGAACGGCCTGGACGAGCACACTTATGTGGTGGACGGCCGCTCGGGACCATCCTTGCGACTGCGGACCTGGTCACGCGGTGAACTACAGGAGGGTCGCTTGCATGAGCTCTTCGACCGCATCGTGGCCGTACGTTCCGAAGTGCAGGCCTTGGAGCGTGGAGGCATCCAACAGGAGCAGGTGCATCGCACCGTGTTCAACTGGCTCGAGGTGAGCCTGCACGGCGAGGACCTGTTCGTGGAACTGACCATCGTGGACCCTGCCACCGGCGCCGAGGAACGTCCTGCACTCAGCCTCGGACTCGTACAAGGCCGCAGCGTATTGGTGAGCAGTGATCGGTTGCTGTTCAGCTGGCTCGATCAGGACGTGTTCGGGCTGGCTATCGCCGAGCACGGAAGCTACCTGTTCGAAGTGCAGGAGGACCGCGCACTTCGCATCGCGTCCTGATAGGATAGTGGTCAGTGCGACCCTTTGGTTCAAATGTCCTTGCGGTCCAGGTCCTCGAAATTCACATCGGTATACGGGTTGGTACCACCACCATCACTATTGGAGGGCGGTCCGAGGTCCTCTGGTCGACCGTAGTCCCCATTGGCCCTTAGGCGGTCGATCTCGTCGATCGCGTCGCGCAGTCCATCAACGAACTTGTCGAAATCCTCCTTGTATAGGAAGATCTTGTGTTTGTCGTACGTGGCTGTCCCATCCTCATGTGTATGTTTCTTGCTCTCGGTGATGGTCAGGTACAGGTCCCGGCCCCGGGTGCTCTTCACATCAAAGAAATAGGTGCGCTTCCCGGCCCGTACGGCCTTGGAAAAGACATCCTCGCGATCGTCCACCATTGGAAAATGCCCCGCGAATGGCGCAGGTACGATCAAATATAGCCGGGATCCCCATATGACCAAATCCATCGGGGCCGGTGGCGGTCAGTCCCGTACCTCTGCCAAGAGCTGTTCCTCATGCAGAGCAGCATAGATCCCGCCCCGCGCCAAAAGGGATGCATGTGTACCTTCCTCAGCGATCGCGCCACGTTCAAGTACCAGGATGTGGTCCGCATCGCGTACCGCACTGATCCGGTGGCTGATGATGATGGTGGTCCTTCCTTTCATCACGCTGCGCAGTTCCCGGAGGATGGCCTCCTCGGTCGCCGTGTCCACCGCGCTCAAGGCATCGTCGAAAAGCAGGATACGCGGCCTGCCGACTATTGCCCTGGCGATACTGACCCGCTGCTTCTGCCCACCACTCAACGTGATCCCCCGCTCGCCCAACTGCGTGTCGTAGCCGTTCGGAAAATCGATGATGTTCTCATGGATCTGGGCGGCACGAGCGGCATTCTCCACGCGTTCCTCCACGTCCTCACCACCATCCAAGCGGAAGGCGATGTTCTGTCGGATACTATCACTGAACAGGAATACATCCTGCGGCACCACTCCCAATTGCCCCCTCAACCGTTCCAGGTCGATGCGCTGTATGGGCACACCGTCGATGAGGATCGTGCCGGACGTAGCATCATACAACCTTCCGATCAGTTCGGCCAGCGTGCTTTTGCCACTACCGGTATGCCCAACGATGGCGAGCGTACCCCCTGCCGGCACGTGGAAGGATACGTCCTGCAAGGCCTTGATACCGGTGTCAGGGTAACTGAAACTCACATGTTGGAAGGTGATGGCACCCTTTACCTCAACGAGGTCATCACCCTGACCGGAGATCGCAGGCTCCGTATCCAGGAACTCATTGATCCGGACCATGCTGGCGCTGGCCTGCTGGATGAGCGAGGTGACCCAACCCACTGAAGCGAACGGCCATGTGAGCATGTTCACATAGATGACGAACTCGGCGATATTGCCCACGGTCACGGAGGGATCACCGGAGATGAGCTTCATGCCACCGACGAAAATGGTCAGTACCGTACTGAGTCCGATCAAAAGCATGATGGCCGGCATGAAGAGCGCATCCACCTTGGCCTGTGCCAAACTACTATCGCGATAGGAGGAAGCCGCCGAGGCGAACCGATCCACTGCCATGGGTTCCTTGGCATAGGCCTTCAGCACTCGGATACCGCTGAAACTCTCTTGGGCCAGTGTGCTCAGTCTGCTCTGCTGCTCCTGGACGTCCATGCTCCGCCGGTTGATGACGTCACTCACGTAGTAGATGATCACGCTCATGACCGGGAGCGGGGCAAGCGTCCAAAGGGTGAGCTCAGGGTTCACATGCAACATGAATCCGATGCACATGACGAAAAGCACGACGAGGTTCACGGTGTACATGACAGCAGGCCCCAAGTACATGCGCACCTTACCCACGTCCTCACTGATCCGGTTCATCAGGTCGCCAGTGCTGTTGCGTTTGTAGAATGCTCGGTCAAGTCGCTGGTAGTGAGCGAAAACGGTATTCTTCAGGTCGTATTCGATCAGTCGGCTGACCACGATGATCGTCTGTCGCATGAGGAACATGAAGAATCCTTTGAGCAAGGCGAAAACGAGGTAGAGGACACCCAGCATCCCGGCCAACCAGACCACGGTACCCTTCACGGCATCATCGGAGCTGAGTTCGTGCAATCGGCCTTCCAGGTCGAGGCCGGTCCAACCAACCCACAGCTGCAACATCGGGGGAACCGGAAGTTGACGCTCCTCGCTAGGGAGGGATAGTTGACGAACGCCCTCTGCGATCAGGTCGATGGCCTCGCGTACCACTTGAGGCGCATAGACGGCGAAAAGATTGCTCAATGCGATGAAGAGCACTCCCAACACCATGTGCCAACGATATTTGGCGAAGTAGGGGTTGAGCTTCAACAACGGACGCATCGGGCGGGAAGGAACTTCCTACTTTTGCGCCGCCCCGAAGGCACCACGCGTTGTCGGAAGTGGTGCAAAGGTAGGGGCGAAGCGAGGAGCGGCACGACCGAGCAGCATTGACCGATCGATCTTTGTGAACCTCGTCGCAAGCGCCTTCCAGTAGCGAAAACCACCCCCTCAACGCCACCGAATCCAACCCTGGCACATGGTCACCACCAGCACAAAAGCAGCCAACGCCGAACTGGTCCTGGCCCGTATGGAAAAGTACGACCACGAGGAAGTCCTCTTCTGCTTCGATCGCACCACGGGTCTACGTGCGATCATCGCGATCCACGACACCACGCTCGGGCCCGCTCTGGGTGGTACGCGCATGTGGCCCTACGCCAGCGAGGCTGAAGCCTTGCAGGACGTACTGCGGTTGAGCAGGGGGATGACCTACAAGAGTGCTCTTGCCGGCTTGGACCTTGGTGGCGGTAAGGCGGTGATCATCGGC
Organism: Flavobacteriales bacterium; assembly: GCA_016718655.1. Classification (GTDB taxonomy): domain Bacteria; phylum Bacteroidota; class Bacteroidia; order Flavobacteriales_F; family PHOS-HE28; genus PHOS-HE28. The sequence goes on from JADKCV010000006.1 coordinate 151,801, forward strand.
GATGCCCGGACCCAAAAGACCGAGGCCATGTTCCGTCGTTTCGGACAGTTCGTGGAAAGCTTGAACGGGCGTTATATCACCGCTGAGGACGTAGGCATGAGCACCGTCGAGATGGTGAACATCCGCAAGGAGACGAGCAATGTGGCGGGGCTGCCCGAGGAAATGGGTGGTAGCGGCGACCCCAGTCCGGTGACGGCCTATGGAGTGTACTGTGGCATGAAGGCTGCTGCGAGGACCGCTTACGGTAGCGATGATCTCAATGGCCGGAAGGTAGGGATCCAAGGCGCAGGCAATGTGGGCAAGGCCCTGGTCGGGCACTTGGTGAAGGAAGGTGCCGTCGTGTACCTGACTGACATACATGACGACAAGCTCGCTGCGATCAAGGCGGAGTACCCGGCGATCACAGTGGTGGGACCGGATTCCATCTACGACCTGGACATGGACATCTACTCACCTTGTGCGTTGGGCGCCACCGTCAACGACGATACCCTGAAACGCTTGAAGTGCAGTGTGATCGCCGGTGCTGCGAACAACCAGCTTGCGGATGAGACCGTCCACGGAAAAGCAGTCATGGACAAAGGGATACTCTACGCACCGGACTTCCTGATCAATGCCGGTGGGATCATCAACTGCGCTTGGGAGCGCAAGGGATACAATTCCAAGGCGGCAATGAACCAGACCGCCGGCATCTATGAGACCGCCTTGCGCATCTTCAAAGCAAGCACCGAACTGGGAATACCCACCTACCTGGCCGCCAACCAGGCGGCCGAACACCGTGTGAGCAGTATGCGCGCTGCCGGGATACGATTCTGATCGCGCTCATGCTCAACAGGCGTTACCTCCGGATCAAGGTCTATCAGTCACTTTACGCGTTCTGGCAAAGCGATGATGCCAGTGCGGCCCGTATCGAGAAGGAATTGGTCAACAGCATCGACCGTACGTATGACCTGTACCTTTCCCTCTTGCTCATTTTCGGCGAACTACGCCATGTCGGTGAGTTACGGATCGAGGAACGAAAGAAGAAACGACTCCCTACGGCCGAGGACCTGGCGCCCAACAGACGCTTCCTGGACAACCCGCTTCTCGTCGCCTTGGCCGGAAGCGAGCGCCTTCGGATCGAGTGTGAGAAAAGAAAGATCAGCTGGGTGGGTCATCATGAATTGTTCACACATCTCCTTCGCGAGGTGGAGGCCAGTCCCGAACACCAAGCCTATCTCGGGGAGAAAGGCACTGGTTTCAAGCGCGACCAGGGCTATCTGATCCAGCTGTTCACACAGGTGATCGCCAACAGTGAACAACTCCAGGAGGTCTTCGATGGACGGTCCATTTATTGGTTGGAGGACCTGGACCTGGCAGCGGCCATGGTGAAACGAAGTCTTGAGCAGGTAAGGGATGCTGATAGCCCGGATACGGTGATCGACGACCTGGCACGCGACCCCAAGGAAGAGCAGGAATTCGTGAGCACCCTTTTCCGGCGTTGCATCCAGTTGGGTGAGGAGCATGAAAAGGCGATAGCTGAGAAGAGCAGCAATTGGGAAAGTGACCGCATCGCCCTCAGCGACATGATCCTGATGAAAATGGCCCTCACCGAGGTGCGCTCGTTCGAGCAGATCCCGGTGAAGGTGACCATGAACGAGTACATCGAGATCGCCAAGGCCTACAGCACTCCCAAGAGCAAGAACTTCATCAATGGCGTGTTGGACAAACTTTTCATGGAAATGAAAGCCGATGGCCGCATCCGCAAGGTGGGCCGTGGATTGTTAGAAAGCTGAGCACCGATGAAGCCACTTCTCCGTCTCCTTCACACGACAACCTGGTTCGCGGCCCTTTGCGCCCTGCTGATCCTCTCCGCCTGCCGGATCACCGACCACAGCGAGCGTGAAGATGAATTGGGTACCGAACATGTGAACTTCCCTGTCACCGGGGCCGGTTCTGTCGACCAAGGGGACCTTCCCCGGCTGACCTTCGACGCGACCCACGCCGATATGGGCCGGATCGTTCAAGGGTCCAAGGTGGACAGGACCTTCACCTTCACAAATACCGGTGGGAGCGCAGTGGTCATCACCGATGTTCGCGGTTCGTGCGGATGTACCGTTGGCAAGGATTGGCCGAAGGACCCCGTCAAACCTGGAGAGAAGGGTTCCATCAGTGTCACCTTCGACAGTGAAGGACGTTCCGGCAAGCAGGACAAGACCGTGACCGTCGTAGCCAATACAGCCCCCCCCAGCCATGTGCTCACCTTGAGTGGTGAAGTGGTCGGCCCAAGCATCACACCGTAAGCAACACCCAACGAACCATGTTATTGCAAGGTCAGACCGGCGAGAATCCGGCAAGCTTCTGGATCATGATGGCCCTATTGATGGTCGTCTTCTACTTCTTCATGATCCGGCCGCAGCAGAAGAAGTCAAAGGATGCCAAGAAGTTTCGCGAATCGCTGCAAAAGGGGAGTAAGGTGGTGACCATCGGTGGAATGCACGGGAAGATCGCAGAAGTGACGGACTCCACGGTACTTCTGGAGGTGGACGGCACAGTTCGCATCCGATTCGAGAAGAGCGCCATCGCCATGGACAGTTCCATGCAGCTGAACGAGGCCACGGCCAAGGGCTGATCGGGCTTGCGCCACCCACGGCAATGAGGACCATCGCCCTTACCGGTGGTATGGGGAGCGGTAAAAGCACCGTGGCCCGGTTGTTCCGCATTCTGGGTGTACCCGTTTTCGAGGCTGATCGTGAAGCGCGCATCCTTCAGGACAACGACCCCGAACTGCGCGCAGCGATCTCGACCCGCTTCGGCAAGGACCTGTACACCAACGGATCGTTGGATCGTCGGGCACTTGCCAACCGGGTCTTCAATGATCACAAGGAACTCCTTGACCTGAACGCCTTGGTACATCCTGCCGTGCGATCGGCATTCGAGCGGTGGTGCTCCCACCAGCACGAACCCTATGTGATGCTGGAATCGGCTCTTCTCGTGGAGAACGGTGGCCACCGTCGGTTCGATCGTACAGTGGTTGTTGAAGCGCCCGAACCGATCCGCATCAGGCGTGTGATGCAACGAGATACCTTGACGGAAGAGGAGGTGAGGGCTCGATTGTCCCATCAAGCCAGCGATCCACAACGAGCCGCTATTGCCCATCATGTGATCAAGAACGATGGCGAACAATTGGTGATACCCCAGGTGATCGCACTTCACGCACAATTCATTGCCCTCTCCGAATGATACCTTCCGAGGCCAGGTCACTCCCGTTGAGCACGGTCACTTTCGTTTTCGGGATCCTATCCGTACCACTTGCCTTTGCAAGGCACTTGGTGTCGCTAGCACTCGTCCTGGCTGTACTTGCAGTGCTAATGGGTTGGTGGGGACGTCATCGTATGGTCGGCCTTGGTTTGCAATACACCGCGAGGAGCATGCGTCGGTCCACGTGGGGGTTCAAGGCAGGCCTCGTTGGCCTGGTCGCATCCCTTGTCATGTGGGTGCTTTGGCGGAGCAACGTACTGCTCACCTGATCGTTATCGCTCAAGCGCTCAACGCCTTGGGCCATGACGTCACGCCTTCCATGACCACGGCAAGCCCGAACCGTTGGACCAGTTGCTCCAATAATGAGGCCGTGGCTTCAGCATCGCTCAATGCTCTGTGAGCAGCAGGGAATGGAATACCGAAATGCCTGCATAGACTGCCCAGGTTATAGTGCGTGAGGTTGGGGACCAGCCGACGGGCCGGACGCTCGGTGCATAATGTAGGACGATCGAATACCAAGCCGGTGCGGGCGAACTCATGCTCCAGCGCGGTCATATCGAATCGCACGTTATGGGCCACCACGATCCTATCCTGCGTCAAGGTTTCCAGGGTGCGCACCACCTCATGGAAACGTGGTGCATCGATGAGGAGTCCATCGGTGATCCCGGTCAATCGGCGAATGAAGGGGGGAACGGATGTCCGTGGTCGCACGAGCGAACTCCAGCGAAGGCGCTCATCGGTACCATCCACGGCAATGATGGCCACTTCCATGACCTCCCCCACACGAGGATCGCCACTGGTGGTCTCCACATCCAACACCGCGAACCGGACACGCTGCATCGGGCCGTGATACGCGGAAAACCGCCGTTTGGTTCTATGTGCTCGGTCGTGTTCAGCGACTGGATCGAAGGTTGGTCGGTCCACATTCGGCCGATACGCCGCATCTTCGCCATCCCCATCGCACCTCGACCATGGCGCTCAAGGCCTTCCACCGCTTCCTCTTCCAGACCTTGGGTGGTTGGACCATCGAGGACCGTCGGACCAGTCCACTTCCGCGTTTCATCGTGGTGGTAGCCCCACATACCAGCAATTGGGACTTCTTCGTGGGTTTGAGCGTGCGGATCCTTACGGACATGCATGGCGCCAAGTACCTCGCCAAGAGTTCCCTCTTCAAGCCACCGGTGGGCTGGTTGTTCCGTGCTCTGGGAGGGTATCCGGTGGACCGCACCAAGCACAACAACATGGTGGATGCCGTGGTCGCCATGTTCGATCGGGGCGAGATCACCCGGATAGCCATCACTCCTGAAGGCACGCGTAAATACCAGCCGAACTGGAAGAGCGGCTTCCACCGCATCGCCACAGGTGCACGAGTGCCCATCATCCTCTGCGCGTTCGACTATGGCCACAAACGGATCGTGGTATCGGATGTCTTCCCGCTCACGGTGGATGTGGAAGGCGACATCGAACGCATGAAGGATTGGTTCCGCCCGTTCAAAGGCAAGAACCCCGAGGATGGGATTCGCTGATCGGCACGATGATCGCTGAGGACGCACGCATGGCACTCCGTTACCTGACCACCTTGTTCCTTCTGGGAGGAGCGTTCGTCCACCTGCTGGGCCAGGAGCGTTTCCCCGACCTATCGGGCGAGACCGTGGAAGGAGCGAGGATCGTACTTCCTCAAGCGAATGCCTCCCCCTTCACCATTGTAGGCCTGGCCTACGGACAGAAGGCCGGGCCGCTATTGGAGGAGTGGTACGGGCCGGCCTACCTGCGTTTCGTGGCCAAGCACGGGTTGTTCGCCGCCGCATACGATGCTCGGGTTTACTTCGTGCCGCTCTTCGTTGGGGCCAACAAGGCCGCCTATGAACCGAGCATTCGCAAATTCCGCAAAAGCGCCGACCCCGCTATCGTGGACCACGTGCTCTTCTCCAAGGATGAACTCGCTCCGTTGCAACAAGCCCTGGGCTTGAAGGACAAGGACATTCCGTATTTCTTCGTGCTCAATGCCAAGGGCGAGATCATCCACCGCACCCAAGGCGCGTTCAGCGATGACAAGTTGGACGCTATGGAGGAGATACTGCTTCAATGACCACCTGTAACTTCGCACCACCTAAAGACCGAACATGACCATGCCGATCGCCACCACACTCACCGCCTTCATGGGCTTGATGCTCAGCGCCTGTGGATCAGGTGCCACCGACCAGGCCACGGGCACCATGGACCAGGCCACCAGCACCGAACAACAACCCCAACAGAAAGCCGTGGAGAACACAACAGAAGGCGTATTCGCCAAGATCAAGACCAACAAGGGTACCATCACCATCCGTTTGGAGCATGAGAAGGCCCCGATGACCGTGGCCAACTTCGTAGGGCTTGCAGAGGGCAAGGTGAAGAACACCGCCAAGTCGGAGGGCACCCCATATTTCGATGGGCTCTCCTTCCACCGTGTGATCGCCGACTTCATGGTCCAAGGCGGTGACCCCACGGGTACCGGTGCTGGAGGCCCCGGCTTCGCGTTCGCCGATGAGATCCACCCCGAGTTGAAACACACCCGTGCTGGCACCTTGAGCATGGCCAATGCAGGCCCGGCCACCAACGGCAGCCAGTTCTTCATCACCCACAAGGAGACACCTTGGCTGGATGGCCGTCACGCGGTGTTCGGTTATGTGACCGAAGGTCAGGACGTGGTGAACGCCATCGTTCAAGGGGACAAGATGGAGACCGTCACCATCGTACGAGTCGGTGAGGCCGCCAAGAAATGGGATGCTATGAAGGTGCTCGCCGATAACGCAAGCAAGTTCCGGGCGCGCTAACCGCGACGACCAGCCCCGCTCGGGCGACGGCCACCTCCACTACGGCGGTGGCCGTTGCCATTTCCGCCAACTGCCGGCCGACCCTTGGGATCGTAGTTCGGTCCTCTGCCGATGGCTTCTGGCAAGGGCATCTTCTTCACCTCGTAGCCGATGAGCGATTCGATCCGCCCGAACTCGCGCATCTCGCGCTCGTTCACGAACGTGATGGCCTGACCCTTCTTGGAGGCTCGTGCCGTACGTCCGACCCGGTGCACATAATCCTCCGGGTCCCTAGGTACATCGTAGTTGATGACCATGTCGATGTCATCGATGTCGATGCCACGGCTGACCACATCAGTGGCCACCAGGACGCGCAACTTGCGGTTGCGGAACGCCAGCATCACCTCTTCGCGTTCGGATTGCTCCAGGTCGCTGTGCATGGCCCGTGCATTGAAGCCGCGCTTCTGCAAGTGCCGGTTCAGGTTCTTCACTTCGATCTTGCGACCGGCGAAGATCACGATGCTGGTGGCCTCACTGGTGTTCAGTACGTGCTCCAGGATCTGGGCCTTCTGCATGTCGAAGATCACATAGACCTGTTGGTCCACCCCTTCGGCAGGCTTGCTCAGTGCGATGGTGATCTCCACCGGGTCGCGCAGGATGTTACGCGACAGCTCGCGGATCGCGGGCGGCATGGTGGCGCTGAACATCAGGTTCTGCCGTTCCTTGGGCAGGAAGGTGATGATACGGTTGATGTCATCCACGAAGCCCATGTCCATCATGCGGTCAGCCTCGTCGAGGATGAGGAACTCGATGCCTTGGACCGGTACATAACCCAGGTTGAGGTGACTGAGCAACTTCCCAGGGGTGGCCACCACGATCTCCACTCCACCCACAAGTGCCTGCTTCTGTTGGTCGAAGTTGGCGCCATCACTACCTCCGTAAAGCGGTATGGAGGTCACCGGTGTGAAATAGGCGATCGCCTGGATCTGCTGATCGATCTGCAGCGCTAGCTCACGTGTGGGCACCACGATCAGTCCACGGATGGAACCGTCCACCTTCGGTCGATAGCTGATGATGGTATCGATGAGCGGTAGGAGGAAGGCTGCGGTCTTACCGGTACCGGTCTGGGCACAGGCGATCAGATCGCGTTGGTCCAGTGCGGCAGGGATGGCTTGTTGTTGGATGGGGGTGGGCGCCTTGATGTTCATCGCATCAAGTCCGTCCAGCAGCTCTTCGCTGAGTCCGAGGGTTCTGAAGTCCATGGGGTCGGTCCGGAGGACCGCATTAAGTACGTTCCGGCCGATGCCGGGTGCGCGAAGATAGGGTAGGGGTACCCGGAGGCCTAGGACGCTATGCGGAGAGGCTGCGGTAGGGGACCGAAGACCATGCTGATCGCCGTGCCGCTTCCACGCAACTCGCGCAATTCGCCGTTCAGCTGCTTGGCCAATATACTGATGAGCTCGGTACCAAACGATATCCCATGTCCACGTCCAACCACTGCTTCAGTTTCCTTTCCTATACCATCATCGCTGAAGATCAGCTCGAAGCGCTCCCCGGCTGGTCGCAACACCACATGCACATGACCCGATTCGCGTCCTTCAAAGGCGTACTTCACCGAATTGGTGAGCAGTTCGTTCACGAGCAAGGTCAATGGTAACAGTTGATCCTCAGGAAGGTCGATAGGGGCGATATCCACCTGGACGGATATCCGATCATGTACTCCATAGGTGACAAGGATGGACCGGGTCAACTTGTTGAGGTGCTCATGAAGTGAGTTCTGATGCGATGTCGTCGCCTTGTAGATCGTTTCGTGCACCATGGCCATGGAACGCACCCGACCTTGTGCCTCCCTGAAGCCACGTTCCAGGATGGGATCACCATGCTGCCCCATCTGGATACCCAACAGGCTGTCAACCACCTGAAGGTTGTTCTTGATGCGATGGTGGATCTCCCGAAGAAGGACCTCCTTCTCTTCTTCGCTGATCAGTGTCTCGGTGAGGCGCTTGTTCTGTCGTTGGAGTTCCACGTGTTTGGCCTGGATCTCATCGTGTTGTCTCCGTATCACCGCGTTCTTCAATCGTACGCGCTTGACGATCCTCAATATGAAGATGCTGGAGAGCACCAGTGCCACGATCGCGATGATGAGTGAAGCAACAAGTACCATGAGCAACCGGTTGCCAATACGTTGCTCGGCGATGGTCACCTCTTTTTGTTCATTGGACGCCCGGAGTTCCGCATTATCCTTTTCATGCCTTTCCAGGTCATGAAGCACCCGAAGCGCAGCCATGGCATGGCCATCTTGAGCCATCCGCAACGAATCATCCGTTGCCTTGATCCGCTGAAGTCTTTCCAAGGCCAGGTCGGTACGCCCCTGTTGCAAGGCCCATTCATAACGCAACGCGTCGACCTCGCGCAATGCTTCGGGTTCCTTGAGTGTGAGGACGTACTCGTCCAATCCATCCAATAGGGAACCTGCTTTCCCGGCGTGCTGCATTGCAACCAGTACCCGGGCCTGTTCCAGTTCGATATTGAACCGGTCCCGAGGTGTACCGTCCTTGGCCAGTGATCGATGGGACTTGGCCAGGATGGTCAACGCATCACTATTCTTGCCCTGTGCGGCCAACACACGTGCCATGTCCGCCCAGCCAAGTGCCTTGTTCCGCTCATCGCTCGATCCGTCGGCCAGTCGCAGTGCTTCTTCCGTAACGCGCTGGGCTTCATCCAACTTGTCATTCTTGAGCAGGACCCCCACCAGAAAGTGTAGCAATTCGGCACTCAGGTCGAATTCCTTTAAGGGAACAGCCATGGCCAGGGCATTTCGCGCCTCTTTTTCAGCCATGGCATACTGACCATTCCGTGCGAAAGCGACCGATACGTTGCGAAGGTCCAAGGCGATCATGCGAGGATCCCCCAGTGCACGTGAAAGATCGAGTGCCCGAAGTGACGATCGAAGGACATCCTCTCGTGATCCGCACAGAAGTTCCGCCGAGACCAATTTGGTCATGGCATCGTGTTCCTTGCGAAGGTCCCCCTTGCCTTCTGTGTCCGAAACGGCCGTTCGGGCCGCTACGAGCGCCGCCACCGGGTCGTCAACATTGCCATTCATGGTGGAATGTGCCACCACGAAACCCAGTGTGAAGGTGAAGATCCGGAGTAGTGCGATGTTACGCATGAGGAGAGCCATGGTTTTCCGTGCTACGTGGGGTCGATCAAAAGGTTCTCGCCGACCATTCCTACATTGGGGCCATGCGTGTGGCCGTGGAAGTGTGCGTGGCTTCAGTGGAAGAGGCCCAGGTGGCTTCGGACCTGGGTGTGGACAGTGTCGAGGTCTGCAATTGGTTGGCCTGTGGGGGTGTCACACCGGGCTCTGGATTGGTGGATACCATCCGTGGATTGGTGGCTTGCCAGGTACGCGTACTGGTCAGGCCGACGCCAGGAGGGTTTGTTTATAGTGTCCCGGAAAGTGCCGTGCTGCTCACCGATGCGGAAGTTTTCGGAGGAGGAGGACTTGGCTTGGTCACCGGTGCCTTGGACACAACCGGCCTTCCTCATGCGAACTTGCTTGACCTTGTGCGCACAGCAGCGCCCGAGAGCGAACTCACGTTCCATCGAGCCATTGATGTTTGCAGCGATCCGGTCCGCGCTGCTGACGTTTGTATGGATCATGGTATATCGCGCATCCTCACCTCCGGTGCAGCCACGTTGGCGATGGACGGCATCCCGATGCTATGCGCCTTGATCCAACGGTGCGGTCCGAACTGCCAAGTGGCTGTGGCAGGCGGTGTCGGTCCGGGCAATGTGGTGGAACTCATTGAACGGACAGGTCTACAGGAGGTCCATTTCGCCGCACAACGCCCGGTTCATTATTCAGCGGCCTCTGTTTCGATGAGTTCCGTTCACGATACTCATCAGTTCCTCACGGAACCCGATGCGGCAAAGATCGAGGGAGTACTGAACGCCCTCACCAAGGCTGGACTGCGATGAGAAGGTTCTCTGTAGGGGTGGGGGGCTTGCTCCATCTTGCGGTACTTGCACAAGTTGAGACAAGGACCCTGGACCAGGGTTGGGAGTTCAGAGAGAAGGGGACCGGGAACTGGTTCGCTGCTGACGTCCCCGGAGTGATCCATACCGACCTGATCAGGCATGGGCTGATCCCGGACCCCTATGTGGCCTTCAATGCCGATAGTGTTCAATGGGTGCACGAACGGAACTGGACGTACCGGACAGCTTTCCACCTGAGTAGTGCCGACCTCGAAGCGAAGGACATCGACCTGGTGTTCGAAGGGTTGGACACCTACGCGGACATCGTCGTCAATGGCAATTGGGTGATGCGGACGGACAATATGTTCCGAAGCTGGGAAATAGGAACGAAGCATCTGCTGCGAACGGGTACCAATACCGTGGAGGTCACCTTTCGAGACCCCGTTGTGGAGGGCCAAAAGGTCAAGGACCGCTATGGAGTGGCCTTACCAGCTGACAGTGACCCCAGTGGCGTGGCACCCTTCGTTCGTAAGGCCGCCTACCAGTTCGGCTGGGACTTCGCCCCCCGAATGCTGACCTGCGGTATCTGGCGTCCGGTCCATCTCCGACTTTCGGGTGAGGTCGGGCCATTCGACATGAAGGTCGAGGAACACTGGAGCGGCAAGGAAGTGGACCTCGAGCTACGACCGCGTTGGAAGAAGGGGCAACCTTCATCAGGTGACGAAGGCTTGGAGTGGGTGGTGTGGTGGGACGGTGAGGAAGCCGCTAGACGGCGTTGGAGTCGTCCTGGGTCAGAGAACCAAACGCTCAGCTTTCGAGTGGACGGGTCCGGAAGGTGGTGGCCCAAAGGATCAGGACCGAGTATCATACATCAACTAAGGGTAGAGGTGATAAGGAACGGGATCGTGCTTTGTTCGTGGGAGCGGTCGATCGGGTTCCGTAAGGTGGAACTGGACCAAGCTGAGGACGAAAGAGGCAAGGCATTCCGGTTCCTCGTCAATGAACAACCGATATTCATGCGAGGATGCAACCTCGTACCACCGGACATGTTCCTACCGCGTGCAGGGGACTCCGCTTGGGTGGCGCTGGTGAAGCACATGAGCGATGGACACATGAACATGGTCAGGGTATGGTCCGGTGGGGTGTATCCACCCGAAGCCTTCTTCAATGCGTGTGATACGGCTGGTATACTCGTGTGGCAGGACCTGATGTTCGGCAACATGGTACCGGGAAGCGATAGTGCCTTCCTAGCAACAAGCCTGACCGAAGTGGCGGAACACGTGGACCGGATCAGCGAACATCCATCCCTGGCGTTGTTCTGTGGGAACAACGAGTTGGATGTGGCTTGGTACAACTGGGGGTGGCAGGATCGCTATGGCCTCCACGGAGCGGATAGTTCAAAAGTGTGGGACGATCATAACTCCTTCTTCCATGAACGTTTACGTCTGGCGACCAGCCCTTGGACCTACACGCATACCAGCCCATTGAGCAATTGGGGCAATGCAGAAGGACTGCGGAACGGAGACCTTCACTATTGGGGTGTTTGGCACGGGGACAGCACGTTCGCCTCGTTCGCTGGGAACGTCGGGCGGTTCGTGAGCGAATACGGCTTCCAGAGCTACCCGGATAGTAGCCACTTGGCACGCTACATTCCACCCGAACAACTCCACATAGGCTCGCCAGCGCTATCCTACCGACAGCGCAGTTACAGGACCGATAGACCGATCTGGGACGCCATTCGCCACGAACTTGGTATGGTACCGACCTCCCTCGGAGGATTCATCTCCGCTTCACAGCAGGTGCAGGCCAAGGCCTACGAACGGGCGATCACCGAACACTGGAAAGCTTGGCCCGCATGCATGGGCACCTTGCTTTGGCAGCTGAATGAACCGTGGCCGGGGCCGAGTTGGTCCATCGTTGATCATCGGGGTTCGCGAAAGCCTGCTTACTTCAGCGTGAAAGAGGCTTACCGTACCATACTTGGCGGAACGGCTCCACAGAAAGCCCCTTAGCCAAGTCCGGCCTGTTTCCCCGAAATGCTAACTTCGCTGACCAACGGACACCTTACTAAACAACGATGAGCATGACCCGAACGCGACACGTATGGATGAGTGCGCTGCTGTTCGCCGGAATTGGGCTTTCCAGCCCGGTCCTGGCGCAGGGCGGATGTTTGAACGAGACCCTGTACCCGGCAGGTGCGATCACACCAAGCAACATTGGACTGGTCACGGTCATTGCAACTTGCAACTTCCGTCAGGAACACTCCCAGATCACCGGCATCGTACCTGGGGGGACCTACGAATTCACGAGTTCCTTGGGTTCCTATGTCACCCTGCGGTCGGGCTCTTACGATGGTGGAGTAGTGGCCGAAGGGACCGCACCACTTCAGTATGTGGCTGCGGACAACAGTGACCTGTTCCCTCATTGGAATGTGGATGATGCGTGCACAACGGATGATACCGAATGCGTGGAGACCAATGTGCAACGCATCCTCAATTGCACCCCACCGGAATTCACATACACCTACACGGAGGATTGTGATCTTGGTGAGTTCTACCTGGACATCGATGTCACCTCGACGGGCGATGGTTCCACGGTGAACATCACCTATGATGTTTTCGGGTCGATCCAGACCATTCCCGGGGTCGGCGTAGGGTTGACACAGATCGGACCCTTTTTCATCGGCGACCAAGTGGACCTGACCATCGAGCATGAATCCGATCCGGAATGCAACATCGCACTTGGCTTGCTGGAACTAGCATCAAGCTGCCCGGTCCCTATCGGCTGCGGCGGCCCTGCCATAGTCAACAACTATTGTTACACGGATCTGGATAGCCGCACGTGGACCTATCAAGCGGCTGGTTCCGGTTCCCTCATCTTGTACTTCACGCAAGGGACCATTGAGACCTGCTGCGACGATCTGGCCATATACGACGGGCTCGACGCAACCGGCACGCTCTTGTATCAGTTCGATGGGTTGAGTGCGGACATTTCCGACATTTCGGTCATCTCAACCACGGGCTCTTTGCATATGGTGATGAGTTCCGATGGTTCTGTCAGCTGCACCAGCCAGTCCACCACCGAATGGATCTGGGAGGTGAATTGCCTGAACTGCGCTTATCCACAAGTCGCGACCAATGTGGTCGAGGATTGCCCCAACAACCAGTGGACCTTGGAGGTGGATGTGCTCAGCACGGGCGATGGTTCCACCGTCAATTTGGACTACAACGTGAACGGCGGTGGTGTTCAAAGTGAGATCGGCGTCGGTGTGGGTGTGACCATCCTTGGTCCCTTCGTTGTCGGCGACGTGGTGGATGTGACCGTGGTGCACGAAAGCGATGCGATCTGCAACCTGATCTTGCCTACCATAACAGATCCGGGCAACTGCCCCACGATCATCGAATGCGGAGTTCCTCCCATCACCGAGACCTACTGCTACGGCCCAAGTGATGCTCAGGAATGGCGCTACGAGTCGAGCGGAGCTGGCACCCTTCGACTGCGGTTCCTGCGCGGTACCATCGAGAGCAACAACTACGATTCGCTCGAGATATACGATGGCCCCGATGCCACTGCGCCGTTGCTTTTCACCCACAACAACACCCTGACCTACAACCTGGGTCCGGTGGGAAGTGCAGTGAACAACCTGGAACCCAATTTCTATGAGGTGATCGCCTATTCGACCTCAGGGCAATTATACATGGAGATGACCTCCGACGGTTCCGTGCAATGTGGTGGTGAGTTCCCCACAGCGACCTACGACTCTTGGGAATGGGAGGTGGTCTGCTTGGATTGCTCCATCCCCACGGGTGATGTGACCATTGTTGACGATTGCGCGAACAACCAGTTCAGCTTGGACGTGAACGTGACCGGAACGGGGGATGCGACAACCGCACGGATCCTTTACACGATCAATGGAGGTGATGTGATCGAAGTGACCGGACTCGCTGTCGGAGTGACCACGATCGGCCCCTTCGGCTTCGATGACATCGTGAACGTGACCATCGCCCACGAGAGCAATGATCTCTGCAACATCGGGTACGGTAACTTCAGCGACACGGGCACCTGCCCCTTGCTCATTGCCTGCGATGGCACCTTCGTGCAGGACTCCGTGTGCTTTGCGAACAACCAGGACCTCCGGTACTACTACCAAGGTACGGGCACCTTCCCGCTGGGTATCTTCTTCGATAACGGCACCTTGGGCTTCGGGGATGTGCTTACGTTGTACGATGGAGGTGACATCACCGCACCGGTTCTCCAAACGTTCAATGCAACTCCTGACCTGGCCGGGGTGTTCGTTTCAACGACCAACCCCGAGCATCGGTTGACGCTCCGCATCCAAGCCAATGGCTTCACGTCGTGTGGGGATGGCGGCCTGATCGATGATATCGGATGGCAGGTGGGTTGTCTGGATTGTGTGCCACCTACCGGTACGTTCACGATCGTTCAGGACTGCGACAACTTCCAGTACTTCATCGATGTGAACGTGACCTCCCTCGGCACCGACCCGGAATTGGAGATCGCCAACGATGGAGGCGTCGCATCCACGAACATCACCACACCTGGCACCTACCAGATCGGGCCCTTCGTTTCTGGCACACCGATCGAGGTCACCTTGGTGAACGACGCGAACAGCCTCTGTAACGTGTATTCCGGCACCTTGGTGAACCCGCTGTGCCCGACCATCCTTTGCGGTTCAACTCCGTTCGTGGAGACCTATTGCTATACGAACAGTGAGAACCGCGCATGGGCATACGAAGTGCCTGCAGGGGGCACCATCCGGTTGGTCTTCCAGCGGGGGACCATCGAAAGCAACACGTGGGATGACCTGATCATCTTCGACGGCCCTGACCCGAACAGCGACACGCTCTTCATCCACAACAATACCCTCACGTACAACCTGGGGCCTGATGGCAGTGCTGTCAATAGCACAGCTAGTCCCTACTACACGGTGGATGTGACCACCACAGGCACCAACTTGTACATGACGCTCACAACGGATGCTTCCGTATCCTGCGAAAGCCAGGCCGGTGCTTGGGACAGCTGGGAATGGACGGCGCAATGCTTCGGGTGCCAGGCACCTGGCGTTGCCTATAACCTGGTGCCGAACTGCTTCGACCGGACCTACACCGCTGAGGTCATCGTCACCCAGACTCCTGGGCCTGATGGTCTCGAGATCGTGAACGAGTTGACCAGCGAGCAGCAATTAGCGACCGCACCGGGCGTCTACACCTTCGGTCCCTATGACCAGAACAACCTGACCATCTTCGGTGTCACCGACCTCGCTGATGCGACGTGCACGTTCATGTCCGACTCATTGACATACGCCAGCACGGATTGTATCCTCTCCACCTGTCAGGTGGTGAATACCGAGTTGTGCTATGGGAACGATCTGGACCGTTGGTATACCTACCAGGCCAATGAGAACGTCCCGATCTCGATCGCGTTCCTACAAGGGACAGCTGCTCAGCGGTGATCAGATCGTGGTGTATAATGGAGCCGATGAGACCGCCAATGTCATCTACCAAGGAGCCAATGGTGGCAACATGGCAGGATTCGCAGTGAATAGCCAGAACCCGGAGAACATCATCACACTCCGTATCCGCTCCAACGCGGCCGGCTCTTGTGACGATGGTGCTGCCTTGACCCCATTGAAGTGGGACGTGGGCTGTGGTTTCGTTGGCATCAGCGAAGGAGAGGGTTCCGGGTTCAACGTGTATCCCAACCCAACCCGCGATCTGATCACTGTGGGACTCGGTAGCGATGTATCGGGCGATGTGCTCATCCGTGTGATGGACATCAGCGGCCGTGTGGTCATGGAACATCCTTATGTGGCCAAGGGCGGTGGCAACCAGACATTGGACCTGAAAGGTCTCCAGTCGGGTCAGTATCTGGTCCAATTGAACACCACCGAATGGGTGCGTACCCAGCGTGTGGAACTCACTCGCTGACATTGATCCCAACCAGCAAAGGGCCGTCTCGCAAGAGGCGGCCCTTTTGCGTGGGTCTTATCACGATCGGTCTGTATGACCAGTGTCCGGATGTGATAAGTTGGGATATCGATCTGAAGGGTGGATCTGCTTCGAACGAAGCGGCCAGGGTAGAATACCCTATCGGTTGGCGAACCGGGTGCCAACTTGCGCTGCTAAGACATCAAGCTCAGGGGCTGGTACGCATTGAGCCGTCAAGGACAATGCGATAACCCTATTGGTCGATGGGTCGAAAGAGAATGCCTACTCGATCAGGATCTCATCGGCGAAGATCCAACTGGTTCCTCCAGCACCCGGATGACCTTCAGGACAGGGTCCAGCGTAACGCGCGATGACCTTGATATAACGGGCTTTGCGACCGAGCTCCCCGGTCCTGATCTCCATCAGGCGGGCGCCCTCCAAGTCCCTGGGTACCGTGTTCACCACCGTGGTGCTGCTCCATTGGCGGCCGTTCGTGCTGGTCACGAACTCCACCTCGGCCGGATACCAGATCCAGCTCTTCGGGTCCTGCAGCACGCTCAGTCCGAGACGATCCACGCGCTGAGCACGCCCAAGGTCCACGGTGGCCAGCAGGTCCTTTCCTTCAAAGCCCTGCCACTCGCCGGTGCGGAAGTCCTGACCACCGCGCAGTCCGTCCACCAAGGCCTGATCACCACCGGCCGCGTACTGGGCGGCATAGGTGCTCTCCAGGGTCATCGTCCGTTGTCCCTCGATCCGGACGAACTGCCCCGTGACACGGCGATCACCGGCGATGGCCGTGACCGCACTGCTACTGCGGATGATGAAGGGCTCCCGATAAGGGATCTCCGGACCATCGCCGATCCGGTAGAACAGATCTCCGGGTGTGATACAGCTCAGGGTGATCACCAGGCTGTCGCGGAAGGCAGCTCCTGCAGCGGAAATGATCGGCACGGCACCGACCATCGTCCCGGGCGCCTCCTCCAGTTGCATCGTGCTTGGGCCTGAACCGGCGCGTGGGCCCAGTTCAAAATGCAGGGCACCGCCCTTGATGAGATCGGAGTGATCCAGTTGCCTGAAGGCGGCAAGCTCGTTACCGTTCCACTGGACCGTCTCGATATGGTCCGCCTGGCCACCATGGATGTTGGAGGTGATGGTCAGGGGGCCCTGCGCGAGGTTCACCTTGATCTTCGGGAACAGGGGCTTGCCGATCGTGTAGGCCGGAAGGCCCGGGGTGGTGGGGTAGAGGCCCATGGCGCTCCACACGTACCACGCGCTCATCTGCCCACAGTCCTCATTCCCGGAAAGGCCGTCCGGAGCGTCCGCGTAGAGGTCGCGCAGGATATGGTCCACGTGTACCTCCGTGCTGAATGGCCGGTCGCTCTGGGCATAGAGGTAGGCGAAGTTGTGGCTGGGCTCGTTGCCATGCGCGTACTGCCCGATCAATCCGGTGATGTCGCTTTGGTCACGCCCGGTGGTGCTTTCCCGCGCTGCAAACAGCTCGTCCAGGCGCTTGGTCAATGCCGCCGCACCTCCGATCGTCAACTTATAGTGTTCCAGATCATGGGGAACGAACAGACCGTACTGCCAGGCATTCGCCTCCGTGAAATGGAAGTTCACCTCGTAGGGGTCGAAGGGCTCCACGAATCCACCGTTGCGTCGTGCACGGAAGAAGCCCGTGGTGGGGTCGAAGAGGTTCTGCCAGTTCCGGCTCCGCACGTAAAAGCGATCGGCGATGTACTGCTTGCCGATGGCCTCGGCGAAGCGGGCTATGCACCAGTCGTCATAGGCATACTCCAAGGTGCGGCTCACGCTCTCCGGCTCGTCCTCACTGCTGATGTAGCCCCGCTCGCGGTAAGCTTGCAGGCCGAAATGGTCCTGCTCCGCACTGGCGACCATCGCCTCCAAGGCCAGTTCCACATCGAAGTCACGGATCCCCTTGAAGTAAGCATCAGCGATGACGCTCACACTGTGGTAGCCGATCATGCAATCGGTCTCATTGCCCCAGAGCTCCCACACAGGCAGTCGTCCACCTTGCTGGTAGTGCAGCAGGAAGGTCTTGATCCAATCGCGTGTCATGTCCGGCTCCAGCGTGGCCATCAGCGGGTGCAGCGCGCGGAAGGTGTCCCACAGACTGAAGACGGTGTACACGTTGTGATCGGAGGTATGCACCTGCCCATCCATGCCGCGGTACTGCCCATCCACATCGTTGAAGATGTACGGCGCCACATAGGTGTGATAGAGTGCCGTGTAGAAGGTGCGTTGCTGCTCGCGTGTGCCGCCCTCCACCTGGAACTTGTTCAGCTTGGCGTTCCAAGCAGCCTCCGCTTCACCGCGCACCTTGTCGAAGTCCCAATGGGGGACCTCGGCATCCAGATTGGCCCGGGCACCTTCTATGCTCACGGCGGAGATGCCGACCTTGACGATCAAGGGTGCCTCCAACGCGCCAAAGCCATAGCCAGCTCCGAAACCATAGAGGTTCGATGGCATCACATCCTCTTCCTTTATCGGACTGCTGAAGCGAACGCAGTAGAACAACCGCTGGTCCTTGGCCCATGACGAGGATCGCCGTTCGCCGACAACTTCCGTCTCACTCACCTTCCGGATCTCGTGCCCCAAGAGCTTGTCGCGATGGGAGAGGTTGAGTATGACCCGTGCGGCCTGGCCTTGGGGAAAGGTGTATCGATGTACGCCGACCCGGGCGGAAGCGGTCATTTCCGCTGTGATGGCCGAACCTGGAATGCGCGTAGGACGGGCTGCTCGGATGGAACTGCCGTCGGCGCCTGTCGGGGGTGGTCCCCACAAGTCCACCTTGTAGTAGCCCGCACTGGCAACTTCAGTGGTATGACTGAACAGGGAGCGCGTGGCAGAGCCGTCAAAGGCCATACCTCCACTCCCCGCGACAGGTGTGATCAGTACATCGCACAGGTCCGCCACACCCGTCCCGCTCAGGTGCGTATGGCTGAAGCCGTAGATGACGCTGTCGCTGTAGTGGTACCCGCCGCAGCCATCCCAGTCCATGTAACCATCGGGACGGGTATCGGGGCTGAGCTGCACCATGCCGTTGGGCACGCACGCACCAGGGAACGTATGCCCATGGCCACCGGTGCCGATGAAGGGGTTCACGAGGTCGCGCGCGATCGATGTCGAATTGTCGCGGGCGGTGTTCACCTGCGCTTTGACCGCCGCCGTCGCCGTTGCGCAGAACATCAGGCAAATAACTTGTAGCGTCGACCCAATGGGTCGACCTACAGCATTGGTGGGATGTGAATGTTCCATGTTCAAGTGCTAAGGGAACCCAGTGCCGCTGCGCCCAACAGCGCTGCATCGTCATCGGGCAGGGCAGAGACCGTGATGTCCACACGTCCCCGATAGATGTTCAACAAGGCCTCATGGAAGCGTTCACGCAAGGGGGCCATCAGCAGTTCGCCGTTGCGGGCGATCCCGCCGAACAGCACGATGCGTCCCGGACCGGTGGCACAGACCGCGTTCGCCAGGCCTACGGCCAACCAGCCCACCGTCCGTTCGAAGGTGGCCAGCGCCGCAGCATCACCTGATCGTGCTGCTTCCGCGATGGGGAGCACGCCGGTGGCCGATAGGATGCCCTGACCTTCCATGCACTGCGCTCAATTCGGCATAGGTCTGCCGCATGCCGCGGATGCTGACGTAGGCCTCCAGGCATCCGCGTCGGCCGCAGGTGCAGGCACGCCCGTTCACATCCATGATCACATGCCCCAGTTCACCAGCATTCCCGGCGCTTCCCAACACCAACTGGCCGTTCACGATGAAGCCACTGCCCACACCCGTTCCCAGGGTGACCACCAGCAGGTCCCGGAAGCCCTGACCGGCACCGTAGCGCCACTCGCCCAAGGCGGCGGCATTGGCATCGTTGCCCAACACCGCGGGCACGCCCAAGCGATCGGCCATCATCCGGGCCAGGGGAACATCGTACTTCCAAGGAAGATTGGGGGCCATCTCGATGATGCCCGTGAGCTGGTTGGCGTTCGGCGCACCGATCCCCACGGCTTGCAGTGGTGGAAGGTCCTTTGATCTTATCAATTCATGGGCAGCCTGTGCCAGGGCATCGGTAAATGCCCGATCATCCGCGTGGCCTTCCGTGGCGATCCGTGCTCGCGCGATCACCTGGCCGTGATGCACCAGACCCAGTTTGCTGGTCGTACCACCGATGTCGATGCCCAGGATCATGCCGTGATCGTCCGTTGGAGTGAACCCTTGAACCCGTACCAAGCCAGGTAGGCATAACAGATCATGGGCAGAACGAAGCTGCCGTGGAACCCGGTCATGGCGCCGTCCTGCACACCCACCAGGTCGATGATGGCGCCCTGCAGCGGCGGCACCAGGGCACCTCCCACGATCATCATCACCAGCAGGCTCGAGCCTTGGGCGGTGTCCTCACCAAGACCGTCGATGGCGAGCGTGAAGATGTTGCTCCACAGGATGGAGTTGAACAGGCCGATGGCGATGATGGCCCATACGGCGATGAGGCCCTCACCGGCCACCACGATCCCGAGCAGCACCATTGCGACCGTGGCGAAAAGGCCCAGGGCCCGGGAAGCGTTCGGTCCCGCGAGCACGAATGCGGCCATGTTCAGCAGGATGAGCAGGGCCATGGGCCAGGCCTGCTCCAGTCCCAGGGCGGAACCAGCGTTCAATGCGACCAACAGGATGAACATCGCGGCGCCCACCGCCACCATGGCCAGGACCCGTTTGGCCATGGGCCAGCCTTTTGCCAGCGCGATCGCCCCCAGAAAACGACCGGTCATCGCGCCGCCCCAATAAAGGCTCAGGTAATGTTTGGCGTCATCCTCGCCCAGCCCGAGAATGTGCTCCAGACCAAGGAAGCTGATGATCAAGCTGCCGATGGCCACTTCGGCACCCACGTAGCAGAAGATGGCCAGCATGCCCCAGCGCAGTTGTGGATGGCGAAGGGCCTTTCCGGTGGAAGGGCTGTCGACCCTCGGAGGTTCGGGAAGCCGGGTAAGCCGGACGACGAATGCGATCACCACCAGCACGGCGGCCAGCCCGAGATAGGGGAGTCGCACGGCGGTTGTGGGGTCCACCTGGTTGAAGATGAACCACCCACCGATCAGCGGCGCGAGCGTTGTCCCCAGCGAATTGAAGGCCTGTGCCAGGTTCAATCGGCTGCTGGCACTTTCCGGTGGACCAATGATGGCCACGAAGGGGTTCGCTGCGATCTGCAGCACGGTGAAGCCGAGCCCCAGTACGAAGAGCGCCGCGAGGTGGGCCGCATAGCTGTGCAAGACCGTGGCTGGCGCGAACAGGGCACAGCCCAGGGCCGAGATCACCAGCCCAAGGATGAGCCCCTGCTTGTAGCCGATGCGCGCAATGGGATCGCTGGAGGAGACCGAAATGAGGTAGTAGGCCAATGAACCGATGAAGTAGGCACCGAAGAAGCAGAACTGCACCAGCAGGCTTTGGGCATAGCTCAGTTCAAAGAGCTGCTTCCAATGTGGCACCAGCACATCGTTCAGCACGGTGATGAAGCCCCAGAGAAAGAAGAGGGACGTCAGGACGGCCAGGGGCCGGGCGGTGGAAGTTGGCATGAAGGGAGTTGGCGGCCACCAATGTAGTCGGGGCGGATGGATCGGGCACACCTTGCGACGTTGGCAAAGGGTTGCTGCCCCTCCTTGCCGCTATCTTCGACCCCCCATGAGCGATCGGAGGCATTTCCTGAAAGTGGGTCTGGCCGGTTCGGCAGCTCTCGCTACCGGCTGCATGACAGGTGGCGAGCATCAAGGGCCGGAGACAGAAGCCCTACCCGCACGTAAAGTGCAGGGTCCGATCGTGCTGAGCACGTGGAAACACGGAATGGAAGCTAATGCCAAGGCGTGGAAGGTGCTTCAGAGCGGTGGCAGCGTGCTGGATGCCGTGGAACAGGGTGTGGCCGTGGTGGAAAGCGACTTCAGCAACCGCAGTGTGGGGCTAGGCGGCATGCCGGACCGCGATGGCAAGGTGACCCTCGATGCCTGCATCCAGGACCACGATGGACGCGCCGGTTCGGTGGCCTTCGTGCAACGTTTCGAGCACCCCGTGAGCATCGCCCGCGCCGTAATGGAGAAGACCCCGCACGTGATGCTGGTGGGCAGCGGTGCCGAACAATGGGCCCGAGAGAACGGCTTCACACCGCGCGAACTGGAGATCCCCGAGGTGCGCAAGGCCTGGCAGGAGTGGCTGGTGACCAGTGATTACAAGCCGGTCGTGAACATCGAGAACCACGACACCATCGGTATGATCGCCATGGATGCTCAAGGGCGCCTTGCCGGCAGCTGCACCACCAGCGGCATGGCCTTCAAGATCCATGGCCGCGTGGGTGATTCCCCGATCATCGGAGCAGGCCTCTTCGTGGATGGCGACGTGGGCGCAGCCTGTGCCACCGGAGTAGGGGAGCTCATGATCCGCACGGCGGCCAGCCATGCCGTGGTGGAACTGATGCGACAGGGACGCACGGCGGAGGAGGCCTGTCGCGAGGTGATCAAGCGGATCCTGCGGAAAGTGCCGGATACCGAAGGCCTTCAGGTGGGATTCCTGGCCCTGCGCATGGATGGCGACCACGGGGGTTGGAGCGTCTACAACGGCTTTGAAATGGCCCTTCAGAAAGGTGCGGCCGGCGAACTGATCGAATGCCGCAGCGAGCGGAAGTGGGAGGGCTCTTGAGTCCCCGGTTGCAGATCTCGGGTGATTCCGGCTACCTTTGGTTCGATGTCACGATCACGGACACTCCTCATAGCACTCTCCATTTCTGTGTCAGGCTTGGTTCAAGCCGTTCCACGCGGTGATGGCAGTGGCCATGCTGGTGGATCGCATTTGTCCGTGAGCGCCTCACGCTCATCCGCCTTTGTCACCATCCAACTTCATCACCACCGCAAGATCGGTGTGGTCACCATGGAAGTGAAGGACGGCCAAGGCCGCACGCTTTACCGCGAGGAGGGAAAGGCGATGCAGGATGAATTGGTCCGGCGTTTGGACAAAGGGATACTTCCACGCGGAGAACATACGCTGGTAGTGACATCCAAGGACCTCACGCTCACAGAGCGTTTCACCGTCGAGTAATGTTACCAGCCTTGGGCCAGTAAGCCTCTGACCTCAGGATCATTGGCCATATTTCGGGATCGTTGTCGAACAGTGCCCTTCGACCTTTCCGTCCGAGCCTTGGTCTTCGTTATTTGAACACCGGACGCATTGCTCATGCTCTGGTTGGTCACCAGTTCCCGCACTTCCACCACCCGCACATCATCCAGGTCGACTGTTTCCGCAAGCGCAGGTACTGTCACCGTCGCCACAGCACCGGTCACAGGTGTCCCGACCACATCCTCCTGGCTCTCCTCTTCCAAGCTCGCCTCGTTGTTCCTCACCACGGCATCCACTTCACCTGTGTTGTCGGATGAATGCTCAATTGCAACGGACCGATCCACAGCCTCTGCGGCATTCGGAGGGGCTGCTGCGGTTTCCGGCTGGGCCGCAACATCGCTCGGTGGTGTCACCGGAGTGAGGGCTGGTTCCTTGGAGGACCCGGGTTCCGTTACGGTCTTCTGTGGTACCTGGCGAACCTCGGCCAATTCCAGTTCACCTTTTCCAGGCAATACCACAGCAAGGTACACCCCCAACCCGATCAAAGCAGCCAAACTTCCAAAGGCCAATGCAGGCTTCCAATACGAGCGATGCTCATCAATAGCGAACACACTTGCCAGGCTGTTCAGCCAGATCCGCCAAGTAGGCCGTTGCTGAGCCCTGAACGCGCCCATTACTCGGTCCCGTGTTTGTTCATCACCCTCGATCTCCTCACGCTGCTGCTCATCGTGTCGCACATGCAACAACAGGGCTCGCATGTTCTCATATTCCTCCCGGCCACCAAGATGGCGCATCACGTAAGCGCGCTCTTCTTCAAGCAGTGCGTCGAAGGACCGCTCGCTCAGCAAGTGTTCAATGTCCTCGGGGTCGTAGCGTTCATGCCTTTCCATGGCGTTCCAGGGCTTGAGGGTCGAACTCCTTCAGGCGTTCGGCCAGTTTCTTCAGTGTGTAGAACAAGCGTGACTTCACGGTGCCTTCGGAACATCCGAACGCTGCCGCGATCTCCTTGATGGCCATGTCCTCGTGATAACGCATCACGAAGGTGGCCTTGTGGTCCGGGTCCAGTCGATCCAATTCCTCATCCAATCGGTCACGGAAGCGCTCACGGTCGACCTCCACGCCGTTCTGGGCATCCACGCGATCGGGAGCCTGTCGCAGTTCCAGCGCCGCCGCCTTCACCACGACTTGATGGCGATAGGCGTTCTTGCACATGTTGTTCGCTACACTGAACAACCAGGTGCGGAATGGTCTGGAGGGATCGTAGCTCGCGGGTCGCTGGGCCAGTTTCGTGAAGAGTTCCTGCACGTGGTCACGAGCCGTTTCCCGATCACTCCAAAGCATGCGGTGGAAGTAGTTCAACAGCCGACGTTGATAGCGATCATAGAGTGCGGCGAACGCCCGTTCATCCCCGCGTACTACCAATTCCATGAGCCGCTCGTCACTGCTCTGATGATACTCCTTGCTGAACAGACCCATGGGCTCAGTGTTGGAGTATACCGGTCCGATAGAGTTCGTTGGTGACCTTGAGCTGCTGGGCCAGCGCGCGGACGCTGCGTTCCATACGAGCCACGCCCGCCTCATCGCCGACCGCTCTGAAATGCTTCAATAGCACCACTGCCGGTACCAGGTAGTTCCGGGAGAGCGGTCCTGCATCCATCGGTTTCTTCAAGTCCACCCAACGCATCTCCAGGACAGGGATATTGTCGAATGGGGTTTCACTGAACCGGAACGCTGTACCGGTAACGTAGAGTTCATCCTCCCAGGAGGGATCGATACGACCTCCTAAAGCCATGGAAAGGAAGACCGGGCGCGGGGAGGAGCCCGGCAATGCGGCGATAAGTGCTTCGGTGGAGGTTGGCACGGGACCGACGCACCGGGCATCCGTCCATACCCGTTGACGATAGGCGGGATCGGCCAATAAACGCTCATCCACCACCAGTACGTCACGCCGTTCGCCGCTCGCAGCCTGAAGCCCCCAGGTCGGGTAGGCGTCCATCTCCCCAGCAGTGATCAGTACACCATCCTGATCCACGGAAAGCAGCAGGTCCTTGGCTGCGGCCCAAAGCCCGGGCGCCACGTGGTCCTTTTCCTTCAGCGCCTTACCCCACCGTTCGAAGGCCACGCGATCCCCCGACCGCACCGCGCTGACCAAACGAGGTGCGATGAGTTCCGGCCGATCAGCGTCCTGCGCTACTGCAGCTTCCAAGTGACCGAAAGCCTTTTGATCCGGGAACAATAGATGATATCCGGCCAAATGGGTATCGAATCCCTGTGGATCGATAGCCTCCAATGCGGTGAATTGTTGCTTGAGCAGGTCCCTGTCGGCGGGGTGGGCTCACCCTTTCCGCGGATGAGCGCATCGTTCCGCTGCTGACGGAAGGCATCAAGGCTCGCTTGGGGTGCGCTGAATAAAACAGGATCTGTGATCTGCTCCAACTTCTCAGCATCCTTGGTGGTGGATACTTCCCACGCTCCCTGATAAGCATCACGAACAGCTGAAGGTACCTGTACAACCTTGGCGGTAGAGGGGGCTTGGGCTGCCGCTGCACCGGGTAGGAGGAAGGATACGAACAACAACTGTCGGATGTGCATCATGGCCAAGCGTTACATGCAACGGTACACGCGGAGCGATCAAAGGTTCGATCAGCGCACCACTGTACCTTTGTAAAGGAAACGCATGCTGAGCGACGAAGCAAAGGACCGCCTACGGGATCGGCTGAACGAGGTGCACGAATGGCCCTCGGTATACATGTACAAGTTCGTACTGGAACCGGAAGCGGCCCGCTTGAACGCCGTGCTCGCGCTCTTCCCTGCGGAAAGTGAGGTCCTACGACGGTATAGCGCCGGTGGGAAATACGTGAGCGTAACCATTCGCGAAGTGATGATGAACGCGGAGGATGTGGTGGTGCGCTATGACCAGGCGACGAGCATTCAAGGCGTTATCGTATTGTGATGCAGGACCTGGAGAACATCCGAACGGCGCTCATCATCACCTTGAGCATCCTTGTCCTTTTACTGGCCTTCCGCCGACTCAAACGCCATGTGCTCGCCAAGGACATGCCAGCCCCGTTGCACGCCGAGGTGGTGACGCTGACGGTCGCATACCATCCTTCAAGGCTCTTCGTTGAATTGGCAGTACCGGAACCGCAGGTCATCCACTTCGCATTGCTCGATACGCAGCACAACCGTCTTCATGTTTGGAACGACCAGCCTGCACTAAATGGCCGGTTATCCTTGGAATTGGCACTCCCGTATAATCCGGATGGCTCGTACTACTTGGAAATGAGCACCTCCACACAACGGACCGTTCGGCAATTCCGTCTACAACAGTGATGAGGTCCATCCTGCTGCTCCTGCTGCTCTCTACGATCCCCTTGAAGGGGCTTGCCCAGGAACGGAAGAAGCGGTTACCCGATGTCTCTGCCACCATCAAAGGGGATCTCCAACTACCAGTCCCGCTGAACACGCCTTTGTTCAACAGCATCACGGAGACCATCGGCATGTTGGGGTTGACCTATCAGCACCCGCTCTTCGATGGGTTGGGGATCGGCGTGGGCGCGAACATGTCCTGGTTCGGTGTGGAAGAGCGCGCTTTGGCGCCCTTGGTCACGTCCGGCGAAATACGTCGTCTCCGGTTCTTCGGAAAGGTGCAATTCGAGCGCTACACGGGAGAGCGGTCCTACTACGAACTTCAGGCCAGGGCCGGCGTCGCCAGTTATGACTACGACTGCCCGACCTGTCCATCCGTCGCACCCCGACCCGCATTCCATTGGGGGCTGGGTGCCGGTTACTATTTGCATGCCACGGAGAACCTGTCCTTCGGATTGACATTGGGCTACGAGGCGGATGCCGTCCGGTTCGCGGCGTCCGACCTTGGCTTGACCGGGTTTCCAGGTAGGAGGGAGGTGGCCGAAACGCGCGATCAACAATACCTGGTGGTGGGCATGGGGTTCAGCACCCGCTTGCGCAGATCGCCCGATTCCGACCAGGGATGGTAAGGACCTCGATCGTCGCGACCTGCACCAGTACGTTCATGGCATGGGGATCGGTGGCAGCGCAGGACGTCGCAGTGGATAGTATGCACACGCGGATCTACGTGGAACCATTCCAGTATGTGTTCGGCGAATCGTTGATCGGAGCGGACACCCGGGTCGGTAAGCACGTTTTCGTTGGTCTGGCATTCGGCTACAAACAAGCTGCTGCACCTCCTGAAGACGGCATCGAACCGGTGTTCGCCGGCTATGCGCTCCTCACTGACGTGGCCGCTGTGGCGCTGCCGTATTACAATGGCCGCATGGGCCGTATATCGATCGCCAGGCGTTTTGGAGGACCCCGCCGCACACGGGGCGAACTCCAAGTGATGTTTCGAAGACAGGAACACCCGCGGCTACGGGAAGTATCCACTAGTACGGTCGCTGGATACCTTACCGAGAGCAGCAGAAGCCATTCCTCCGTATCGCTGAAGGCGCTCATGGAAAGGCCGATCGGAAGTATACGAGGAGGGTTGGGCCTGACCGTTTCCTGGTTCTCAGGGCTGGGTATAAGGATACGCACCACCACGGTGGCGCAATGGACCACGATACCCGGCCAAGGAACGGTGGTGGAAGGCCCATACGTCAACGAGTGGGTCTATCCCACGGTCCATCTCGGGATGCGTTTCGGACTTGGCTGGACCAGGTCCGACCCATGAACCATGGTACGGAAAAGGCCCGGAGTTTCCGGGCCTTTCACATGCGCTGTAAGCGGTAAGCCGACTATTCCGTCGAAGCAGGCGGTAGTTCCTTGTTCTCACCGTCCGCTTTGCTCACCTTCTTCTTCCCTTTGGTCACTTTGATGATCAATTCAGTGGCATCCTTGTTCAGACCCACCACGATCTTATCACCTTCCTCGATGCTCTGGTTGATGATCTCCTCTGCCATGGGGTCCTCGATGAACTTCTGGATGGCACGCTTCAACGGTCGCGCGCCGAACTTCTCATCGTACCCTTTCTCCACCAGGAAGTCCTTGGCCTCGTCGGTAAGCTTGAGCTCGTAACCCAGTTCACTGATGCGCTTGTAGAGGTGACCCAGTTCGATGTCGATGATCTTGTGGATGTCCTCGCGCTTCAACGAATTGAACATGATGATATCATCGATGCGGTTCAGGAATTCCGGGGCGAAGGCCTTCTTCAGCGCCTTTTCCACCACACCGCGGTTGCTATCGTCCTGGCCTGCCGCTTTGGCCGTGGTCCCGAATCCCACGCCCTTGCCGAAGTCGCTCAGGTCCCGTGCACCGATGTTGGAGGTCATGATGATGATCGCGTTCTTGAAGTCGATGTGACGACCCAGACTATCGGTCATCTTACCATCATCCAAGGCCTGCAACAACAGGTTGAACACATCCGGGTGCGCCTTCTCGATCTCATCCAGGAGGATGATCGCGTATGGACGACGGCGCACCTTCTCGGTAAGCTGTCCACCTTCCTCATACCCCACATAGCCGGGAGGCGCCCCGATCAGTCGGCTGACGGAGAACTTCTCCATGTACTCGCTCATGTCGATGCGGATCAAGGCATCCTCCGTGTCGAAGAGGTAACGCGCCAATTCCTTGGCGAGTTGGGTCTTACCCACACCGGTAGGCCCAAGGAAGATGAAGCTACCGATGGGACGATTGGGGTCCTTCAGTCCGGCGCGGTTGCGCTGGATGGCTTTCACCACCTTGCCCACGGCCTCTTCCTGACCGATCACCTTGCCCACCATCTCCTCCTTCATGCGGCGCAGTTTGCCGCTCTCCTTTTCGGCGATACGTGTCACGGGGATACCGCTCATCATGGCCACCACTTCGGCCACGTTCTCCTCGGTGACGGTCGTACGGTTGCTCTTGCTCTCTTCCTCCCAAGCCTTCTTGGCCTTGTCCAATTCCTCAAGAAGTTGACGCTCCTTGTCGCGAAGC
Organism: Flavobacteriales bacterium; assembly: GCA_016718655.1. Classification (GTDB taxonomy): domain Bacteria; phylum Bacteroidota; class Bacteroidia; order Flavobacteriales_F; family PHOS-HE28; genus PHOS-HE28. The sequence continues at coordinate 180,797 of JADKCV010000006.1, forward strand.
TTGGCTGCCTCCTCGTAACGCTGGCTGCGTACCACCTTGTTCTTTTCCTCCTTGATGTCCTCGATCTTCTGCTCCACATCGAGGATGGACTTGGGCACCACGATATTGCTGATATGGACCCGGCTTCCTGCCTCGTCCAGAGCATCGATGGCCTTGTCCGGCAAGTGCCTGTCGGTGATGTATCGATTGGTGAGCTTCACACATGCATCCACGGCCTCTGACGTGAAGTTCACGTTGTGGTGATCTTCGTACTTCTCCTTGATGTTGTTGAGGATCTGGATCGTTTCCTCCACACTTGTAGGCTCCACGATCACCTTTTGGAAACGACGCTCCAACGCCCCGTCCTTCTCGATGTACTGGCGGTACTCGTCCAAGGTGGTGGCACCGATGCATTGGATCTCGCCGCGCGCCAAAGCGGGCTTGAACATGTTGCTGGCATCCAATGAGCCACTGGCGCCTCCTGCGCCAACGATGGTGTGGATCTCGTCGATGAAGAGGATCACGTCCGGGCTGTTCTCCAACTCGTTCATCACGGCCTTCATCCGCTCTTCGAACTGACCGCGGTATTTGGTACCGGCCACCAGACTTGCGATGTCCAGCGCCACGATCCGCTTACCGAACAGCACACGGCTCACTTTACGCTGGATGATGCGCAATGCCAAGCCTTCCGCGATGGCGCTCTTGCCCACACCGGGTTCCCCGATGAGAACGGGATTGTTCTTCTTACGGCGGCTAAGGATCTGGCTGACCCGTTCGATCTCCTTTTCTCGTCCGACGATGGGATCCAACTTGCCGTCCTCGGCCATCTTGGTCAGATCGCGTCCGAAGTTGTCCAGCACAGGGGTCTTGCTCTTGCTATCGCCCTGTTTGCGCTGACCACCACCGCCGCCGCCAGAGAAACTACCGCTCTCTTCATCATCGTCATCGGCGCTCTGAGGGCCTTGGGCCTTGGGCTTCGCAGTGAAGGTGTCGTTCCCGAGGCCACCATCGGCCAGGATGGCATCCACCTCGTGTTTCACGTTCTCATAGTCCACCTTGAACTTGTGCAGCGTGCGCGTGGCGAGGTTGTCCTCGTCCTTCAACATGCTCAGGAGCAGGTGTTCGGTATCGATCTGGGCGCTCTTGAAGAGCTTGGCCTCCAGGAACGTGATCTTGAGCATCTTCTCGGCCTGCTTGACCAAGGTGATCTTGTCCTTGTCGGGTGGCCGCATCGCGCTTGCGGGTTCCATGGAGCCTTCCACCACCTTTCGCAGGTGGTCCAGGTCCACGTCCAAGCGATGCAGGATCTTCACTGCGTTGCCCTCGCCTTCGCGGATCAGGCCCAACAGGATATGCTCGATGCCGATGTAGTTGTGTCCCAAGCGCAACGCTTCTTCACGGCTGAAGGTGATGACGTCGCGGACCCTGGGTGAGAATTTAGCGTCCATGCTGGATCGTGAGGTTCTTGATGATCTGTTCGAGAAGACCGGGTGACCAGTGCGAAATTAACCGACCGAACAGCGGGGGCAAGCTATTCAACGCCTGAACGGCGCCCCTGTTCCCGACCTTTGCTTTTATCCACAGCCCCGTGTGGGACTGTGAATAAGTTGTGGGTCGACCGGTGGGGGTGATCGGACTACTTTCGGGCTCCTTTCGGGGGCCTATCCATCAAGGACCGGGCCAGTGACGAATTGACAGCCATGGCAGAAGGAGAGAAGATCATTCCGATCAACATCGAGAACGAAATGCGCACCGCCTACATCGATTATTCGATGTCGGTGATCGTGAGCCGGGCCCTGCCCGACGTGCGCGACGGATTGAAGCCGGTACACCGCCGCGTGCTTTTCGGCATGCAGGACCTTGGCGTATTGAGCAATAGGGCCCACAAGAAGAGCGCACGTATCGTGGGAGAAGTGCTCGGCAAGTACCACCCGCACGGTGACGGCAGCGTATATGACGCCATGGTGCGTATGGCCCAGGAATGGAGCCTACGGTACCCCTTGGTGGATGGCCAGGGTAACTTCGGAAGCATCGACGGCGATAGCCCTGCGGCCATGCGATACACCGAGGCCAGGTTGAAGAAGATCGCCGAGGAGGTGCTCGCGGACCTGGACAAGGAGACCGTGGACATGCGTCCGAACTTCGACGATACGCTGGAGGAACCCAGCGTGATGCCGACGAAGATCCCCAACCTGCTCGTGAATGGCGCGGCGGGGATCGCGGTAGGAATGGCCACCAACATGCCTCCGCACAACCTCAGCGAGGTGTGCGACGGGATCGCCGCGTACATCGAGAACAAGGACATCGATGTGGATGGCCTGATGCAGCACATCAAGGGTCCGGACTTCCCGACCGGTGGTGTGATCCATGGTGTGGAAGGCATCCGCGAAGCCTACGAGACAGGCCGGGGGAAGTTGGTCCTTCGGGCCGCTTGCCACATCGAGGAGGATGATCGCACCGGCCGCGAGACGATCATCTGTACCGAGATCCCGTTCCAGACCAATAAGGCCGTGCAGTTGGTGAAGGGGGTCGCCGACCTGGTGAACGATAAGCGGATCGAAGGCATCAGCGATGTCAACGATTACAGCGATCGCACCGGCATCCGGATCGCCTATGAGGTGAAGCGTGAGGCCATGGGCACCGTGGTGCTCAACCAGTTGTTCAAGTACAGTTCGTTACAGACCAGCTTCAGCTTCAACAACATCGCGCTGGTCGGGGGGCGCCCCATGTTGCTCGGCCTGAAGGCCATGATCGCGCATTTCGTGGAACACCGGTTGGATGTCATCATCCGGCGCACGCGATTCGACCTGCGTAAGGCCGAAGAGCGGGCACACATCCTCGAAGGTCTGCTCATCGCATTGGACCACCTGGATGCTGTGATCGCGCTGATCCGTGCCAGCCAGACACCCGACATTGCTCGCGAAGGGCTCATGTCCTCCTTCGGTTTGAGCGAGATCCAGGCCAGGGCCATCCTGGACATGCGTCTGCAGCGCCTCACCGGACTCGAGCGCGACAAGATCAAGGAGGAGTACGCCGAGCTTATGAAGCTCATCGACTACCTGCGTTCCGTGCTCGCCGATGAAGGATTGCGCATGCAGATCGTTAAGGACGAGACCTTGGAGATCAAGGAGAAGTACGGTGACAAGCGCCGCACACAGATCGTCACCTCCAGTGGCGACATGCGTATGGAGGACCTGATCGCCGACGATGCCGTGGTGGTCACCATCAGTCACCTGGGCTACATCAAGCGCACCAGCCTCAGCGAGTTCCGCACCCAAGGCCGTGGTGGCGTGGGAAGCAAGGGTAGCACCACCCGCGACGAGGACTTCCTGGAGCACCTATTCGTGGCCACCAACCACAACTACCTGCTCATCTTCACCCAGAAAGGCCGGTGTTACTGGATGCGCGTCTACGATATTCCGGAGGGCACGCGCCAGAGCAAGGGCCGCGCGATCCAGAACCTGGTACAGATCGAAGGTGACGACAAGGTGGTAGCCTACCTGAACGTCACGGACCTGAAGAGCGAGGAGTACCTCAACAACCACTTCGTGGTACTGTGCACCAAGAAGGGCGTGATCAAGAAGACCACCTTGGAAGCGTACAGTCGACCAAGGAGCAATGGGATCATCGCGGTGAACATCCGCGAGAACGATGAACTATTGGAGGCCAAATTGACCACGGGCAAGAGCCACATCATCCTGGCCAGCAGCGATGGTCGTGCGGTGCACTTCAACGAACAGGACGTGCGCCCGATGGGCCGCAACGCCAGCGGTGTGCGCGGAATGAACCTGAGCGGCGGTTCCGAGACCAACGAGGTCATCGGCATGATCGCAGTGGATAGCGCCGAACTTTCCACCCGTCAAGTGCTTGTGGTGAGTGAGAAAGGCTATGGCAAGCGATCCGCCATCATGGACGAAGCAGGTGAATACGCCTATCGCATGGTCAACCGTGGAGGCAAAGGGGTGAAGACCCTGCAGGTCACGGACAAGACCGGCAACCTGATCGCCATCAAGGACGTGAAGGACGATGACCAATTGATGATCATCAACCGGAGCGGGATGACCATTCGCATGGGCTTGGACGAGATGCGAGTACTGGGTCGTGCCACGCAGGGCGTTCGCTTGATCGAGCTGCGCAAGAACGATCAGATCGCGGCCGTTGCCAAGGTGGATGGCGCTTTGCGTGAAGAGGAGGGCACCGAAAGCGGTGAAGCCCCGGATGGCACTGCCGATGGCGGACCTGAAGCGAATGGCACCGAAGTTGATAACAGCACCCCGGAGGAATAACTCCATCTACTGAACGTTTACCCATGAAGACCCTTTTGACCCTTGTACTCGCTGGCTCCACACTGGGCGCGCTCGCTCAGAACGTGAACGTGGTCAGTGCATACAACTATGAACGACGGCAAGCTGGACAAGGCCGTGGAATTCATCGAGCCGGCGGTGCTGGACCCCAAGACCGGTGCCACGGAAAAGGCCTGGCGGTACCGGGCTGACATCTACCGGCTGATCGCCCTGGGTGAGGATGCCGCGATGAAGGCCAAATTCCCCAATGCTTTGGACCTGGCGGTGGAGAGCTACCTGAAAGCCAACGAACTGGACACCAAGGGTAGCTACAAGGTGGAGAACGTGAAAGCGCTCGGGGCCCTTCAAGGCCAGTCCTTGAACGCGGGGAACGATGCCTTCACAGCCAAGAACTACGATGAGGCCATCGCCCGCTATGGGATGAGCGAGCGCATCGCCAAGGCGTTCGGGCAAGTGGATACCAATGCCATCTTCAATTCCGCTTTGGCCTACGAATCCAAGGGAGACGCCCAAGGTGCGATCAAGCGCTATCGGGAGGCCCTTGATGTGGGCTATAACAAGCCGGAGATCTACCGCTACATATCAGGCCTGCAGCGCAAGAGCGATGACCTCAACGGTGCGATTGCGACGGTGAAGGAAGGCCGGACCAAGTTCCCGGACAACAAGGACCTGATCCTGGACGAGATGAGCTACTTGCTGGCCGCGGACCGTTCGGAAGAGGCTGAAGGAAGTGTTGCTCTCGCCATTGAAAAGGACCCGAACAATGCCGTGCTCTACTCCGTGCAGGGCAGTCTGTTCGATAAGAAGGCAAGCGCGGCCACCGACGCCAAGGACGAGGTGGCCATGAACACCTGGTACGACAAGGCGGAACAGGCGTACAAATCCAGCATCGAGAAGGACCCGACGTACTTCGACGCCTACTTCAACATCGGCGTGCTCTACAACAACCGCGCGGCCTTCGAGTACGAGAAGTGTAACGCCATCAAGAGCGATACCGAGTACATGAAGTGCAAGAAGGTGGCCGACGATATCTACTTGAAGGCAGTGCCATACTTCGAAAAGGCCCACGAAATGGACGCCAAGGATGCCCAGACCATGCAACAACTGATGAAGCTGTACGCGAAGACGGGCGATCAGGCGAAGTACGAGGCCATCAAGGCCAAGCAGGGTAAGTAGGTCCCGATAACAACAGACGAGGAAGAGCCGGGCGTTCGCGTCCGGCTCTTTGCGTTGGGAGCGGGTCGGAAGGGATGCTTTCCACAGGAAGGATCACCCGGACCGGTGTTCACATGTGGCCAGTGAATGCTGTTGGATTCAACAACAATGGGCTAGGGTTCAGCAGAATACAACTTAACATAATATAAATTATGCGCCGATAGGATACCATTCCAAGAGGCGGGGCATCCGTTCCTGGACTCCGTATCCAGCGCCGGTCACTGTGGTCCGTAACTGCCCCTCACACAACTCCATTCCTTCGAACGGATCATTGCTCAACAGCCAAGGTCCATCCAGGTCCAGCAGATCGGCAAGGCCAGCCAACGACAGCATCGCGGCGCAGCCCAAACTGCTTTCGCTCATGCTGCCCAGCATCACCTGCATGCCGAGTTCCCGGGCACGTTCGGCCATGGACCTGGCGACATCCAACCCACCGCACTTCATCAGCTTCAGGTTCACCCCGCCGAACACCCCAGGCGCTCGTTCCAGATCATCCGGGCCTTGAATGCTCTCATCGGCGATCACCAAAGCCTTCGTCCGCTTGCCCAAGGCCGCGTGCAGGTCCCAACGGTCCTTCGGGAACGGCTGTTCCAATGCGATCACCCGGCCGGCGCCAGCAGCGTCCAAGGCCAACAAGGCTTGGTCCACACTACGCCAGCCTTGGTTCGCATCCAGCAAAAGCGGCCGTTCATCATGATCACAGACCTCGCGCAGGATCGCCAGGTCGAACGGTCCGCCCAGTTTCACTTTCAGGACCGGAAAGCCGGCCGGCAAGGCGGCGATGCGCGAGGCATACGCTGCAGGCTCACCCGAGCCCAAGGTGACCATGCACCGGGCGGTTCGAGGATCATCGGGATCACTTGAATGAATAGCATTCGATCCTTTGATCAACAGCTCATTGTATGCGCATTGCACCGCCGCCCGGGCACCCGGCGACGCCCGCCACGGATCCGAATCAAGCAACTCCGCCAATCCTACGCCTTCCCGGATCAATACGTTCTTCAACTCGGGCGAACCAAGTAATTGGACCACAGAAGCTTGTGTCTCTTTCACATACGGCGGCAAGGTGGCCTCACCATGGCCGAGCAAACCGTCGCGCTCCAGCCGTACAAAGACGGAGTCGGTCCCCTTACGCAGCCCGTGGGCGGTGCCGAAAGGTTCACGGAACAGCAACCGAAAGCGCGCGATGGACAAGGTGATCATGAGCGACCGAAGATCGGGTCGAACCAAGCGCTGGCGGTGGCCTATCACCACGGAGCATC
>JADKCV010000007.1 GCA_016718655.1 Flavobacteriales bacterium
TCAACCAATCCCTTTCCAGTTGGGTGGGGATGAATACCTGGGCATGCAGCATGCTCGATGATCCTAGTATGATCAACAAGGCTCGGAGAATGGCTAGCGTATGTTTCATGATCAGGATGGTCGAAATGAGCGAAACGTCTTAGAACAAGGTAAGCCTGTACTCATGAGATGCCCAACGGCGCACTAACGCTGCCTCGGCACGGCGCGAACTTCGCTTGCGCTACAATCCCGACCTTTACACCCGTATGAACTTCATCGACCACATCCGCATCCAATGCCGCTCCGGGAAAGGGGGGAAGGGCAGCAGCCACCTCCGCCGCGAGAAGTACATGCCCAAGGGCGGCCCTGATGGCGGTGATGGCGGCCGCGGTGGACACATCATCCTGCGCGGCAATGCCCAGTTGTGGACCCTATTACACCTGCGCTACACCAAACACGTGATCGCCGATGATGGCGGGGTGGGCACCAGCAACCAGAGCTCGGGAAAGTCCGGTGAGGACAAGGTCATCGAGGTGCCACTGGGTACGGTGGTGAAGGACGATGAGACCGGTGAAGTGCTCTGCGAAGTGATGAAGGACGGGGAGGAGCACATCCTCTTCTCAGGCGGTCGCGGTGGATTGGGCAACCAACACTTCAAGTCATCCACCTTCCAAACGCCCCGCTTCGCCCAGCCCGGTGAACCGGGCGTGGAGAAGTGGGTGAAGATGGAGCTGAAGGTGCTAGCCGATGTAGGCCTGGTGGGATTCCCCAACGCGGGAAAGAGCACCCTGCTCAGCGTGATCACCGCCGCCAAGCCCAAGATCGCTGATTACGCGTTCACCACCTTGGCACCCAACCTGGGCATCGTGCCCTACCGCGATCACATGAGCTTCGTGATGGCCGACATACCCGGTATCATCGAAGGAGCATCGGAAGGGAAGGGCCTCGGCTTGCGTTTCCTCCGGCACATCGAGCGCAACAGCGTCTTGCTCTTCATGGTCCCTGCCGACAGTTCGGATATCAAGCACGACTATGACGTCTTGCTCAACGAACTGAAGGAATACTCCCCCGAACTGCTCGACAAGCAACGGCTGCTGGCAGTTACCAAGTGCGACATGCTCGATGCGGAGATGATAGCCCAACTGAAGAAGGAACTGCCCAGACGCGTGGACCATGTGATGATCTCAAGTGTCGCACGCATCGGATTGGATGAGCTGAAGGACAAGCTCTGGAAGAAACTGCACGGGACATTCCCGGCCGATCACGTGGAATGAACCTGTTGGAACGCCTCGATGCCCTGGACCGCCAGGCCTTCTTGGCCCTCAACGCCTTGAACAGCCCGGCGCTCGATGACCTGATGTGGTCTGTGAGCCGGCTCGAACTCTGGGTGCCGCTCTACGTGTTCTTCCTGTTCATGCTGCAACGGCGCTGGGGATGGCGCGCCTTGGCCATCGCAGTGCCCGTCATCGCCCTCTTGCTGTTCGGTACCGATACCGGCTCCGTGGTGCTCTTCAAGAATTCCGTACAACGCCTGCGCCCCAGTCACGTGCCGGAGCTGCAGGACCGGATCCATCTCTTGCTCTCGCCGGATGGCGGACTGTACCGCGGCGGTACCTTCGGATTCGTGTCCTCGCATGCCAGTAATCATTTCGGTATCGCCGCATTCATGATCGGCGTGTTACGAGGAAGCCCGCGATGGGCCGCACCCGCTCTGCTGTTCTGGGCTGCCTTCGTATCCTATAGCCGGATCTACCTGGGCGTGCACTACCCGGGCGACATCCTGGTTGGTGGCCTCTATGGCTTCATAGTGGGGTCGATCGCGTTCGCCATCTTTCGCCGCATGAACGATCACTTCGCCGTTGTACGACCATGAACACTTGGTTGGCGGTCTTCCTGGGAGGTGGGTTGGGTAGTGTGCTCCGTTTCGGGGTGTCTCGTGTCGTGTTGCTGCTGGCGCCGCGCGCGGTCTTTCCGCTTGCCACCCTGGTCAGCAATCTCTTGGCAACGGCACTGCTCGCCTTTGTGGTGCTGCGCATGAACGACCAGTTGCCGGGTCGTGATCCGCTCAAAGCCTTCGTTGTGGTAGGGATCTGTGGTGGCTTCAGTACGTTCAGTACCTTCAGCTACGAGAACTTCCAGCTCATCCGCGACCAACACTATGGGCTGGCCATCGCCAACATCCTCATCAGTGTGGTGGCCGGTATCGCGGTCCTCCACCTCATTGCACGCACCCCATGATCTTCCGCATCCTACCCGTGGCGTTGGCGCTTTCCTGCTGTGCGCAGCACGCGCGCGCTCAACAGCCACCCACCTGGCAGGTCCCACCCAAGCTGGTGGTGGGCATCGTGGTGGACCAGATGCGGGCTGATTACATCTACCGCTATTGGGACAACTTCGGCGACGGTGGCTTCAAGCGTTTGGTGAACGACGGAGCCTTCCTGCGCGATGCACACTTCGACTACGCGCCCACCTACACGGCTCCCGGTCACGCCAGTATCTACACGGGAACCTCCCCGGCCTTGCATGGGATCGTGGGCAATGATCTGTTCGATCGCAAGCTGGGTCGCGATCGCTACTGCGCCGAGGATACCACCCGGAAGACCGTGGGCATGGCAGGGGGCGTGGGCCAACGCTCGCCCATCAACCTGCTCGCCACCACCCTGGCCGATGAACTGGAGCGCCGCACGGAGCGCCGTTCGCGAACCATCGGCATCGCGCTGAAGGACCGCAGTGCCATCTTCCCGATCGGTCGCACGGGCGATGCAGCCTATTGGTTCGGTGGTGGACCCGATGGCGCCTTCGTGACCAGCACCTGGTACACGAACGAACTGCCGGCTTGGTTGCAGCGCTTCAATGCCGAACGACCGGCGGTGAAGCACCTGGCGAACACGTGGGACCTTCTCTTGCCTCGCGAACGCTACCATGAGGTGCTACCCGATGACAATCCCTATGAGATGTCCCTCACAGGCACCCACACCCCAACGCTACCTGTGGACCTGAAGGCATTGTACACCAGTTCCGGCAGCACCGGCATCATCACGTACACCCCGTGGGGCAATACCCTCACCACGGACCTGGCGCTTGCAGCCATGGAAGGGGAGGACCTGGGCATGGACGGCATCACGGACCTACTTGCCATGAGCTATTCGTCTCCCGATATCCTTGGGCACCGGGTAGGTCCGCGTGCCTTGGAGCTGGAGGACATGTACGTGCGTCTCGATCGCGAGCTGGAGAGGCTTTTCAAGGCCTTGGATCAGCGCGTTGGCGATGGCCGCTACACCGTGTTCCTCACCGCTGATCATGCCGGTGTCGACGTGCCCGCCTACTTGAAGGATCTCAAGGGCAGCGCCGGGTATGTGGACCTCACGGCGCTAAGAGCTGAATTGGAGCAACATCTTCAAGGACGGTTCGGTGCCGGTCCGTGGGTGAGCGGTATCCTGAACGAGCAGGTGTACCTGAACGATACGCTCATCGTCGTACGGAAGCTTGATCCCGAAGTGGTACAACGCGCGACCGCCCAGTTCCTGGTGCGTCACCCCGATATCGCACATGCTTACGCAGCCACGGACCTGCTTTGGAGCGACCACAGCAGTGGCATCGGGCGGGCGTTACAGCGCGGATTCATGGTGCAGCGCTCGGGGGATGTGGCCTTCGTGATGCGCCCAGGCTACTTCGAGCGTTTTGGCAGTGCGGTTGGCAAGGGTACCACCCATGGCTCCCCATGGAACTATGATACGCACGTACCTATCCTCTTCATGGGGCAGGGCATCCAACACACCGAGGTGGTCCGGCGGACCTCCATCACGGACATCGCACCCACCCTGTCCATGGTGCTGGGCATGACCATGCCTGATGCAGCCTCAGGGACGGTGGTGGGCGAGGTCCTCCGGCGATGAACTTTTCAACCATGATCGTGGAGATCCCGGACACACTAGAGCCATTTTCGGATCGTTCTACAAAGTAGATTGCGCCATGATCCAGTGGGAGAGACCGGTCTTCAGTAGCCCCTTCGAACTGTGGAAGGAGGAAGGCGTTCTGTTCCTGGTATTGCAGCCAGGGGCCACCATGAAGATGCAGGATATGAAGGAGGTCATCCGCCTCATCGCTGCGCTGGATCGAACAGGCAAGGCCCCTGTGTTCTTGGAGTATCCCGGCAACTTCGCCGTCCAACCGGGCGCACGGGACCTGCTCCGGCGGGTGTGCGGAGCCCATGGTCATCCAGTTGCCTTTTATACCACCGACGCAGTGGGTCGCCAACAAGGTGAGTATTTCAAGGAGGTGCAGCGCCCTGCTTTCCCGTTCCGGGTGTTCCAGTTGCGCGATCAGGCCTACGCATGGACGCGTGAGCGCTTGCAGCTGGTCGAATTGCTGAGCTGATCCAGTACCTGCTGTTGATAAGGCCGTGGGAACTTCAACCCCGCTAGGCGACTTAGAGCCCTGTAGTACCCAGTAAGTTCACCCCTTTGAATGGGGTCCTTCTCCACATCTGTCATTGCAAGGCTCGCCATGCCTGTCATCCTGGGTGCAACGGCCTTGCTCACCCGGGCTCAGTCCTCCATTGTGTATGAAGGGGAGAGCACAGGTACACAGGTCGTGGTGAATGGCCTGTGGGAAGGGACGGAACCCATGGTACAAGCTGTTTGGCGGGGTGTGCCGAATGCGCTGGCCGTATTCCAGGTCCAACTGACCATGGCGCCGCCGGAGGGTGCGCACATGATGTTGGACCGACTGGTGGAAGCAGGGATCGGAGCCTACCTCGATGCGCGCATCCACTTCCATCACGATGGCGTGGTGGCCGACCTGACCGCGGACCAGATGGCCCGCGAGATCGATGCGATGATCACCGCGGCTGGAGAGGAATATGGTGTGACCGAAGTAGCGCTCGGACTATCCGGTGCAACGCGCGAACAATTGGTCAAGCTCTCACGGATCAGCTGGGAACAAGCGTCCAACGGGGTGAATGCCGGCGGTGAACAGGACAAATACCTCGCCATCTACTACTTCGTACGGGGGCAGCGCACGGAACTGGAGCGTCAGTTGCGTGCGGACCTGCTCCCGCTCTCCGCCGTACCGCTGGTCAGGGAAGTGGCCGCGTCACCAGGCACCACGGTGAAGGTCAATTCCACATGTGGCACCGTGTTCGATCAGGACAACTACCTCTGTGCATTGGACCTGCAGCTTGCATCCGGTGAGGAGGGTGCAGTGGACCCAGCGATCGGGGATGGCCTGATGTCCACATTGACCGCTGAAGCTGAGCGTGTTGCCGAAGCAGCAAAGATCGACCGATCGCCAGTTCGTAAGCGCGATCGTTGGCTGAAGGCCGAGCTCGATGCCATTCACGAGCGCATCGACCGGATGGACCAGCGTAAGGAACTGTGGGAACTCAGGGATCGGCTCGAGGACCTGGATGATCGTCTTACCGGTGTCGAAATGGACTTGGAACAAGTACGCGAGAATGGCGTTGCCGATAACCCCATTGCCGACCTCAGTGACCTCACGGGTGACAACATCACTGTGCGCTTCGAGCGCAACAGTATCGGCTTGGCCAGTGACCAACGTGTATTGCTCAATGAGGTCTTCGAACAGTTGGCTCGTAACCCCGGCCAACAAGTGCTCATCACGGGCTATACCGACCGCAGCGGTGAACCCTCGGTGAATCTCCGATTGAGCGAACAGCGTGCGAAAAGCGTGCGCAGCTACCTCCTGCAACGCGGCATCTCCCCGGAACGCCTGTTGGTGAACTACTACGGCGATAGCCGGAGCACGGGGCGTGCGCCTGAAGAGCGCCGGGTGGAGATCGAGTGGTTGCCTTGAGCATCCGCAACGGTCGACCGGATCACTCCGGTCCCCGTGTGAGGCATCGACATGCGCACTTCGCGGTTCCCGGGTCACGCAAGGGAACTGTTTTGCGAGCGATCTTCGGTCATCCCGACCAGCCCTTGGACCTTGTTAGTTGAAGGCCATCCGGATCGCATTCATTCGGTCCGCACCATCCGGTTTAACCAAATGGTTAATATTGCAGCCTCGCTCCACCACCATGGTCCGCGAAGCCACCACCGAACAACGCATCCTGGAAGCGGCCAAGAAGGTCTTCATCCGAAAGGGGATGGCTGGCGCACGCATGCAGGAGGTGGCCGATGAGGCCGGGATCAACAAGGCCTTGCTCCATTATTACTTCCGCAGCAAGGAGCAGCTGTTCGTCGGTGTCTTCAAAGGAAGTGCCGAGAAACAGTTCGGCTGCATTTGGGATTCGTTGAAGCAGAGCGATATGCTCTTCCCGGCCATCGAGACCTTCGTGGCAGGCTACATGGACCGTATGATCGAGGAGCCCCAACTGCCCTTGTTCATCGCCAATGAAATGAACCGCGACCCTGAGGGCCTTGCCGATTTCATCGACCGGGGCAAGGAGAGCCGCTCGGGTTTCCTACGCCTTGTGGAAGAGGCGCATGCCCGCGGCGAGATCATCGACATCGATCCACGCGAACTGCTCGTGAACATCATGGCGCTGTGTGTGCATCCGTTCATCGCGAGGCCCATGCTCAAACACATCCATGGCTTCTCAGACGAGGCTTTTCGCCGCATGATCCTCAAGCGCAAGAAGACCGTACCCGAATTCATCATCCGTTCCATCCGCTCATGAACGACCTTTTCAAACGAAGGCTCACCATCATCCTCGGTCTCCTGCTCATCGTGGGTGGCATCGGTACCTGCCGCAAACTGGCCTCCAGTAAGGACTCGCCACCCCGCAACGAAGCGCTGGCCGGTGCGCGTGCCGTGCGTACGCTCATCGCGCAGAACGGCCCGGTGCGCCTCAGTATTCCCATCACCGGAAGGTTGCGCGCAACGGACCGGATGCTGATCAACGCCGAAGTCGGTGGTACGCTGCAGCGCACCGGCAAGACCTTCCGCGAGGGCTACACGTTCCGCCAGGGCGAGGTCCTCTTCCGCATCGACAACAGCGAGGTGCGCGCCCAACTCAACGGCCAGCAAAGCGCGTTCCTCCGCACCTTGGTGCAGCTGATCCCCGATCTACGCATCGACCTCCCGGATGTCTCGGCCAAATGGGAGGCTTATCTGAAGAGCGTGCCCGTGGAAGGGCAATTGCCCACACTGCCGAAGCTCGACTCCGAACAGGAACGTAATTATCTGGCCGGTCGTGGTGTGCTTGATCAGTACTACAACATCCGAGCGGTGTACGAGCGCTTGGACAAGTACACGATCTCCGCGCCATTCGATGGTATCGTGGTCAACGCCCCGGTGGAGCCGGGTACCATCGTTACGCCTGGCACCCGTTTGGGTGAGTTCATCGCACCGGGTTCGTTGGAGCTGGAGACCGCCATCGGAGCGGGTGAGTTGAACCTGGTGAAGGTGGGTGATACCCTGCGATTGACCAGCAGCGAGGGACCCGGTACCTGGCAGGGACGCATCATCCGCATCGGCGAAGTGATCGACGCCACCACCCAATCCGTTCGCCTGTTCGTGGGTGTGCAAGGCAAAGGCTTGCGCGATGGACAATACCTGAGCGGGACCATCGAGGCGGGCACGCTAAGCGATGCCGTCAGTGTGCCGCGTAGCTCGCTGTTGGAGGATGGCGCGCTCTATACTGTGAAGGATTCGGCCCTTGTGAAGCGTTCGGTGGAGATACTCCATCAGGGTGTGGAACAGGCTGCAGTGCGTGGTCTGGCTGATGGTGAGGTGGTGGTGACCGATCGCATGAGCGGTGCCCATGAAGGAATGCGCGTAGCCCCCGTTCGCCCATGAAAGGCCTCACTGCTTATTTCCTGAAGTACAAGGTGGTGGTGCTGTCCATCACGGTGCTCATCTTCATCTTCGGTTCTTCGGCTGGCGTTCAACCCGTAGTTCGCTCTTCCCTGAAACGGAGAGCCGCATCATCAATGTACAGGTGATCTTTCCCGGCGCTTCACCGGAAGAGGTCGAAGAAGGGGTGGTGCTGCGCATCGAGGACGATGTGAAGGGGATATCCGGTGTGGAACGCATCAGCAGTGTGAGCCAGGAGAACGGTGGCGTCATCACCGTGGAGGTGATCAAGGGGTTCGATGTGGACGTGGTTTTGCAGGATGTGAAGAACGCCGTGGAGCGGATCCCGCAACTGCCGGATGGTATGGAACCCATCCGCACGTTCAAATTGGAGAACATCCGACCGGCCGTGAGCTTCGCGATCAGCGGCAAAGGGCTCGACCTGAAAGCGCTGAAGGTCGCAGCCCGCAAAGTGGAGCAGGACCTGCGCAGTATCCCGGGGATCAGTAAGGTGGAACTCTCCGGGTTCCCCGAGGAGGAGATCGAAGTGGCCTTCCGTGAGGCTGACCTCCGCGCTAACAACCTTAGTTTCCTGCAAGCCGCTGCCGCGTTGCGTGGCGCCAACCTCGATGTCACCGGTGGCAAGGTGAAGACCACTGAGGAGGAGTTGCTCATCCGCGTGCGGGACAAACGCATGGAGGCCGAAGGGCTGCGCAATACCGTGGTGCGCGCCGGTGGCGATGGTCGTGTCCTGCTGCTGAAGGATGTTGCCGATGTGCGCGACACCTGGGCGGATGATCCGGCACGTAATTACGTGAACGGTGTGCCCAGTGTGGTGGTCAATGTGAGCAGTACGGTCAGTGAGGATATCCTGTTCATCGCGCGCACCACGCTGGAGTACATGGACGCGTTCAACGGGCGCAATACCGCCGTACAGGCCACATTGATCAACGATGCCACCACCGTGCTCGAACAGCGCATCGCCATGTTGCTGGAGAACGGTATCCAAGGATTCTTCCTGGTGATCATCGTGCTCGCGCTCTTCCTCAATTGGCGCTTGGCCTTCTGGGTGGCGCTCAGTATTCCGGTCGCCTTTGCCGGCATGTTCATCCTCGCGCCGGGGTTCATCACGATCAACGTGATGAGCCTCTTCGGCATGATCCTCGTGGTAGGCATCCTGGTGGATGATGGCATCGTGATCACCGAGAGCATCTATCAGGAGTACGAACGCGGCCTGAAGCCGATCGAGGCGGCTTTCGTGGGGATCCAGAAAGTGCTTCCTGCGGTGATCAGTTCGGTCCTCACCACGGTGGCGGCATTCAGCACCTTCTTCTTCATCGAAGGACGGTTGGGTGATTTCGCACCTGCATTGGCCTTCGTGGTGATCTCCACCTTGTTGTTCTCATTGATCGAAGCCGCTTTCATCTTGCCTGCGCACGTGGCGCACTCAAAGGCTTGAGCCGGGGAGACAAGAACCGCTTGGAGGCCTACATGGATGGCGTGATGGGCCGCTTGCGCGACAAGCGGTACGGCCCCTTCTTCGACCGTATCATGCGCCACAAGATGCTCACAGTGGGCATCGCCTTCTTCTTGCTTGCCATCACCGTTGGATCCGTTGGTGCAGGCATCATCCGCACCACGTTCTTCCCCGTGATCGAACGCGATGATGTGGCCGTGGACCTCGAACTGGTCGCCGGTACGCGCGAGACCATCGTTCTCCAAGAGCTGCAACGCATCGAGGCCGTTGCTTGGGATATCAATACCGAGCTGAGCAAGGATCGGCCCGACAGCGCTGATGTCATCCTCAAGGTGCAGACCATCCTAGGGCCGCGCCCGGAGCAAGGCAAGCTCAACATCATCCTGCTCGACGGGGAGAAGCGCGGCTTCAAGGCCGAAGAACTCACCAACCGCTTGCGCGAACGCGTGGGTGCCATCCCCGGCGTGGCCAACCTCACCTTCGGACTCGCTACGCCCTTCGGTAAACCGATCTCCGTTTCGCTCCGGAGCAACGACCTCGCCGAACTCAACGCGGCCAAGGCCGATCTGCGTGCCGAGCTGCAGGAGCTGTCCATCCTCCGCGATGTGGTGGACACCGATCGCCCAGGCAACCGCGAAGTGGTGTTGGAGTTGAAGGACAAGGCCCCGCTGCTCGGGCTCACCATGCAGGACATCGTGGGCCAAGTGCGTCAGGGCTTCTTCGGCTTGGAGACCCAACGTGTGCAACGCGGAGAGGACGAAGTGAAGATCTGGGTGCGTTATGCGGAAGGTGAACGGGCCTCCTTGCGGGATCTGGAGGACATGCGCATACGCACCGCCGATGGTCGCCAATTCCCGTTGAGCGAACTGGTCAACTACCGCATGGAACGCGGCATCCGCGCCATCAATCACCTGGACGGGAAACGCGAGGTCCGTGTGGAGGCCGACCTGGCGAACAGCGGGCAGAGTGCTACCGATGCGCAGAGCGTGGTGGCCGAGGAGATCATGAAGCCGCTGTTGGCGCGGTATCCCGGACTCAGCTATAGCTTCGAAGGGCAGGGCGAACAGAGTCGCAAGGTGGGCACATCCGCCGCGCGCATCATGCCGATCACGCTCATCGTCATGTTCGCCATGATCGTGATCACCCTGCGCAGCTTCTGGCAGATGCTCGCCGTACTGCTCTGCATACCGCTTGGGTTCATCGGCATCGGCTGGGGTCACTGGATCCACGATGTGCAGATCAGCCTCTTCTCCTTCTTCGGCATGATCGCCCTCATCGGTGTGATGGTCAATGACTCCCTCGTCCTGCTGAGCACCTTCAACGACAACATGAAGACCGGGATGACCTTCCTCGCAGCGCTGCGTGATGCGGCACTCTCGCGTCTGCGCCCCATCCTGCTCACCTCGCTCACCACCGTGGCAGGCCTGCTTCCCATCACGTTGAACAAGAGTTTCCAGGCTCAGTTCCTCATTCCGATGGCCGTTACTGTGGCCTACGGACTCGCCATCGCCACCTTCGTGACCTTGTTCGTGTTGCCCGTGCTCATCGCCGCGCTGAACGAAGCGCGTCGTATCCTGGGATGGGCGTGGAACGCCGAACAGCCCACGCCCGAAGCCGTTGAACCCGCCGTGAAAGAACTGCCCTATGAGAACCTGGAGGACACGCGTCATTAGCCTCGCGCTACCCTTGCTGGCAGGCAGTGTGTGCGCGCAGGATACGCTCAGCCTGGAACAGGCCATCGGCCTGGCCTTGGCCAATGAGCATGGCATCCGCATCGCACGTAACGAAGCCACGATCGCCGAGGCACAGGCCACCGCCGGCAACGCGGGACTGCTACCACGCATCGATGCCACCGGCCGAGGCAGCTACAGCAACCAGGATACCGACCTCGATTTCGCCGAAGGCATCCCCGATGTGCAACGGAACGGCGTGGAGAATACCGCACTGTCCGGTCAAGTGGGGCTCACCTACACGCTGTTCAACGGCATGGGGAACTTCGCTACCTGGGAGCGCGCTCAGCTCAACGCGCAACTGGCCGATCTGCGCACCCGTGCACAGGTGGAGGGCACCCTCACGCAGGTCATCGCGCTCTACTACGCCATCGCGGCGCTGGATGAGGATGTCGCGATCACACAACGCATACTCGACATCAGTGCCGATCGGTTCCAACGCCAGGAAGGGAAGGCGGCGCTGGGTGGTGCCGGGCGCTTGGACGTGCTCAACGCGCAGGTGGACCTGCAAGTGGATAGCACCGCATACATCCTCGCGTTGCAGCGCCGCGCTCGCAGTGCCCGCGACCTCAACGTGCTCATGGGCGCGCACTGCGGATACCGAGGTGAAGGTGTCGCGCGCCATCAGCTACGCACAAGGTCTCGCGGAGGAACAACTCGTTCAGGAGGCCATGAGCGGCAACGTGCAGCTGGCCGTGGCCACCTCGCAGGTCCGCACAGCCGAAGCGGATGAACGCATCGCCAAGGCCCTGCGTTGGCCACGGCTCGACCTGAGCGCCAACTACGGCGTGAGCGACCAGAAGAACGGTGTGGGACTGGTGCTGGGCACCTACACGCAAGGCTTGAACGCGGGACTTACGCTCAGTGTGCCCTTGTTCGATGGCGGTCGCATCAACACGCAAACAGAAGCGGCTCGGTTGCGGGCGGAGAGCGCCGCACTGGCCGAACAACAGGCCCGATTGCAGGTGGAACGCGATGTCCGCAACGCCTTCACCACATGGCGCAGTCAGCGCGAAGTGATGCGCATCCAAGGCGATGCCGTCACCACCGCGAAGCTCAACTTCGATCGCACGCGTGAACTCTTCCAAGCCGGGCAGCTCACCGGCCTTCAGTTCCGCCAAGCGCAGTTGGACCTCGCCAATGCCGAACGCCAGTCCGTGGTGGCCGGCTTCGATACCAAGGTGGCCGAGTTGACGCTCTTGCGCGCCAGTGGTGGATTACTCCCCGCTCTGCGTGTCGATGATGTCGCCCGCTGAGGTGTTCCACTTCATGCGGAACAATACCTCGAAGGTCACACCGGCTCCATCCCGACGTACGTGGAAGGACCCATTGAGCTGCTCCGATAAGGCCTCCACGATCTCCAGACCGAGCTTGCCTTCTCCGTCCGTGTAGTTGGCGGGAAGACCACGGCCGTTGTCCTTCACGATCAAACGGTGAAGGTCGCTTTCCACCGGTTGCAACAGGATGTCCACATGGCCACCCGTAGCATAGGGGAACGCATGCTGGTAGGTGTTCGTCACCAATTCGCACAGGATGATGCCCAGTTCGATCGCAGTGTCCTGATCGGCCTTGATCCCGTTGGCATTCAGTTCATGGCTCACCGTTCGGCTCTTGGGAAGGTGCATCACGGCCAGCGAGGTGACCAGTTGATGGAAGAATTGCTGGAGGTCCACATTGCGTAGGTCCTTCAGGTCGTACATCTTATGGTGCACCAAGGCGATGGTGTCGATCCTGCGCTTTCCTCGCAGGAACTCACTACGTACGGGACCTTCCTCCAACCTGCTGGCTTGAAGGTTCAACAGACTGCTCACCACTTGCAGGTTGTTCTTCACGCGATGGTGTACCTCCCGGTTCAGTACATCGCGCTCACCGGTGGCCTTCGTCAACCGACGCTCCAGCGATCGTGTACGCTTGGCATGCTGCCTGATCCGCTCATTGCCGTAGCGACGCCTCAGCAACAACCAGGTTAGCAACAACGAGATCACCAACAACACGAGGAACACGGAGAACAGGCCCCACCGTTCCACGCTCATCCAAGCGCTCACCACGTCCTTCTCGACCAGCACCAGGATATAGACCAGAAGCCCATTGAGCGGATGTTCGGCCACTTGGCCGAGGTAGGCCCTTCCATGGAGTCGCACAGGGACGAGCTCTTCGGAATCCAGTTCGATGCGTTCACTCAGGATGCGCCTCAGCTCCGTGCGGTCCGTCAGCACCCCAGGTGACAAGGTGTGTCCCAGAATGCTCAGATCGGCGTCGAAGATCACCCCGTGCAAGGACCCATTGGCGAGGGTGCGTGTGTCCAACCACTGCGATTCGCCAAGGTCCACGTCGAACATCAGGATGTGGAAGGGCTGTTCGCTACTTCGTGCACGGATCAAGTAGGAGATCTGCAGGGATTGGGAGGAATCGGCACGTGTGACGAAGGTCCACGCCGGTTCCGCATTCGGGTCCTCCAACGCCTTGGCGAACCAAACCTTGCGTCTGGGGTCGTTGTCCTCATCGCTAAGCCAGATACTGTCCTGCAGCGGTGATCGTGTGCTATCCGCCAGGAAGATCGCGATAGGTGGACCCGAACGGGATCCTCGCGCTGTGTTCTGTTGGACCAACCCGGATACGGTGCGCTCCAGGGATACCTCATCGCCCCATTGATCAGCCATTCGTATCCGTTGGATGACCGGATGGGACCGGAGCAGGATCCTCCAGCGTTCGGTCACGGCCCCCATGCCGATCGTGTCGAGATCGACCAACGCATCGGCCTCTTCCCGAAGGTCCTCCTGGATCTCCAGGAAGAGCCCGTCCAGACGAGCATGCAAGGCTTGTTCATTGCTCTTCAAGAACCGCTCCGTCAGCTGCATTTGGCGTTGATCCAATTGCGCATAGCCGAAGGCAAGGGCCACCAACGACAACGCGAGCAAGCTGCCGAGTACGACGATCAACGCATTGTCCAGGGTCTGTCGCTTGGAGTTCATGGACAGATCGCTGGTTCAATGGTGGTATTGGTCCATTCCGCCAGGGCGTCACCGCTCTTGATCTGTTCGGTCGTCAATCGCTCCGGGATGAAGTAGATGCCGTTCACTTTTCCGTTGAGCACCTGGCCTGCTCGGATGCAGGTGTCCGCTCGGAGGGTCTCCACGGTCAACCCTTGATAGTAGAGGTCGATCACCAGATCGACGTGCTTGTCCTCCGTAGTGGTGTTCTCCATGCGCAGTAGCAACTGGCTCGGCGCGCCGATCGAATGTTTCCACCGGTAGGCCACTGCGATGCCGTCCTGAATTCCTTTCTCCACGTACTGGCCATTGGCGGAAAGCGCGACCAACACGAGCAAGGGAGAAACGATCCGTACCAAGTTCATGCGAGTTGGTCCAGGATGTGAATGGTGCGATCGATGGCAGCATCATCCACATCCAAGTGGGTCACCATGCGAACCATTTGCGGGCCGAACGCTGCAGCGATGATGCCCTGTGAACGAAGCTGCTCCAGGAAGCTGCTTGCTGTTCGATGGCCGGCCAAGGTGAGGATGATGATGTTGGTGGTCACCGGCATGATGGAGGCGATATAGGGCTGGGCCATCAGCGCTTCAGCCAGTCGTTGTGCCCGCTGATGGTCCAAGGCGAGCCGGTCGATATGCTCGTCCAAGGCATACAGACAGGCAGCGGCGAGCATGCCGGCCTGGCGCATTCCTCCACCCAAGCGCTTGCGAACACGACGCGCCTCGGTGATGTGCTCCATCGACCCAACGAGCACCGAGCCTACCGGCGCACCAAGCCCTTTGCTCAGGCAGACCGAGATCGTATGGAACCGACGGCCCCATTCCGCTGGTCCATCACCGGTCACCACCAGTGCATTGAAAATGCGTGCACCATCCATGTGAAGTCGCAGGCCATGCGCGTCGCATACCTGGCGGATGGCATCCACTGCACCCAGGTCCCACACCGCGCCGCCCCCACGATTGCACGTGTTCTCGATGTTCACCAACCGTGTTCTGGGAAGCCAGGTGGCCTTGGGGTCGTTCAGGCAAGCCTCCACTTGAGCGGAAGTGAAACGACCGTGGTCGCCCTGAATGAGCCTGACAGAACATCCGCTCGTCGCCATCACCCCGCCTCCTTCGTAACGATAGATATGGGCGCCCTCGTCGCAGATCACTTCATCCCCTGGACGGGTATGCAGGTTCACGGCGATCTGGTTGGTCATGGTCCCACTGGGGCAGAATACCGCTGCTTCATGACCGAAGAGCGCGGCCATTCTGGCCTCCAAGGCGTTCACGGTCGGGTCCTCTCCGAACACATCGTCACCCACGGCTGCTTCCAGCATGGCTGCTCGCATGGCCGCGGTGGGTCGGGTGCCTGTATCCGAACGGAGATCGATGATGGAGGAGGACATGACCCGCCCAAGATAACGCAGCGTCACACATGGCTCAGCAGGGGGTCACCGTACCCGGCTCACCAACAGGCCATCACGCACTGGCAGCAACAGGTTCTCCACCCGCTGATCCGCACGCACATGTTCCGCATAACGGGTCAATCCGCGTGTCTCGCCATCCTGTTCGGCCACAGGGGCCAACACCTTACCACTCCAAAGCACGTTGTCGGCAATGATCAAACCTCCCGGACGCACTCGATGGATCACCAGATCGAAATAATGCACGTAGTTCTGCTTGTCCGCATCGATGAAGACCAGATCGAACGTGCCCGGGATGCGGGGGATGACCTCGATGGCTGGCGCCAGATGCTGGTGGATCCGTGCATGCATGCCAGCCATTCGCACGTACCGGTCCACCATATTCGCTAGCGGCGTCTTGATGTCGATCGTGTGCAACATGCCATCCTCGGCCAAGCCCTCGCTAAGGCACAAGGCACTATACCCGGTGAATGTCCCGATGTCCAGTATCAACTTGGGTCGCAATAGTGTGCTCAGCAGGCTCAGTAAACGGCCTTGTACATGCCCACTCAACATTTGTGGCATGTCGATGGATCGTCGCGTCTCCTCTGCTAGAAGTCGCAAGTGGTCCGGCTCAGGTGCGGTATGACGTTCGGCATAGGCATCCAGGTCGGGATGGAGGAACTGCATGAAGTGTCAATGTTGGATGACGAAACGCCTGTATTCCTGAGTGGACCCATCATTCACGGTGAGCAGGTAGGTCCCGTTACTCCATGTGCGTGTCGGAAGCACGGTACGCCCGCTCTGCCATGGTTCCTGGTGGATGAGCCTGCCGGTGGCATCGCGAATGATGACATGAGCCGAACGGACAGGGTCTTCACGGGTCAGGATCAAGTGGTCCTGCGCGGGTACAGGTCCCATGAAGAACCCAGCACGGGCATCCCGCTCTTCCACCGTTACGGGCAACTCCAACATCCACCAATCCTTGTAACGAGCGGCCATGTCACTTCCGGTGCCATAGTAGACCCTGTTGGGTGGGGTGAAGGCGATGACCGCGCTGCGCCGTGTTCCTGCCGGAAAGGAGGGGTAGGGCTGCCATTGGTCCGATGTGGTGTGGTAGTGCCACACTTCACCATGCGTGACGAACGGTGCTCCTCCCGTAGCGCCGCCCACGAGTACCCCACCATCCACGACTCCCACAGCATCACTGCTGAAGCGTTGTGCCGGTAGTGGGGCGATGCCCTCCCACGTTCCTAGCTCCGCGTCGAAGGTCCATGTGGACCCGAGCGCCTCGAAGGGGAGAAGCGATCCTCCGATCACGTAAGCGTTGTCCGCATACACGAAGCTGGAAGCACGGTGGATACCAGGACCCGGGAGGTCCGGTCGGGCACTCCATCCATCGGTGACCGGATCGTAGCGCAGGTGTATGTTGGAGGGTTGGCCATTCTCCAAGAAACCGGAGACAACATGACCGTATCCAGCCATCGCGAAGGACGTGGCTGCATACAAGGGTTGAAGCAGGGGGGCCACTGATGTCCATGAATCGGTGGGAGGATCATACTTCCATACCTCGCTCGAGGTGACACCGGCCACGATGCCGCCAACCACATAGCCCTGTCCATTCAAACTGAAGGTGGCGCAGTATTGGCGACCAGCTGCGGGCATCGGTGCAACGGCTGTCCACGAATTGGTGGACGGTGTGAACCGGTACCAGTCCGCGGTGAGTTGGAATCCGCCATCCATACCGGTGCCGACATACACCTCCTCTCCGATCACGAACGCGGAACCATCATCCCGCTCGATCGCAGGAAGGTCGGGCAGTTGCACCCAACTCTGGGCGTGCAAGCCCCCTGCGAGACACATGATCGTAAGGCTGCTCGAACGCATGCCCGAAGGTAGTATGGTGCTCGCCCATATGGGTGTCCGTGTATTGCATGGTGCCTGTACAACAGGTGGATCTCCTGGTGCATCTTTGGTTCATGACGGATCCGCCACCATCGCCGCCCACTTCCGCCACGTCCACTTCGGCGGCAACTGGACCTGCGTGAACCTGCGCGATACCCTGAAGGATGTCACCTGGCAGGAAGCGTTGCACGTGCGGGAAGGATTCAACTCCATCGCCGTGCTCACCTACCACATCCACTATTTCGTCCATGCCGTGCTGCAAGTGCTCGAAGGCGGAGCGCTCGATGCCCACGATACGTTCAGCTTCACACACCCGCCGATCACCAACGATGCCGATTGGCAACAGCTGCTTGAGAACGCGTGGACCGATGCCGAACGCTTCGCCACCCTGGTGGAACAACTACCCGATGATCGACTGCACACCGACTTGGCTGATCCCAAGTACGGCACGTGGTACCGCAACCTGCATGGCATCATCGAGCACACGCATTACCACTTGGGCCAGATCGTGATCTTGAAGAAGTTGCTCAGGGCTGAAGATCAGCGAATGAAATGATCGGATGATCATCTGGATCAAGTAGAACGAAGAACGCCGGAGCGGACCATCCCACCCCGGCGTTCATGCGAGTTGTCACTCCGGGCTGTCATCCCGGCGAATGCCGGGGCCGGAGTCGCCCGATCTTCTGATCAGTAGCAATACTTCCCTTCCCCGATCATCTTCTTCGCGATCGCCTTCCGCAGCTCGGCCGTGTTCAGGTTCGTGTTCTTGCTGAAGCGTTTCGCACCCATCAGCATCGCTTGGCGCTCATCGCCCTCGGCGAAGTTGTTCACGGCCTCCTTCGCGTACTTGTGGATGCGGTCCGCCGCATCGTGGATGTACAACTGGCACATGGCGATCTGCTCGGCCACGTTCGCTGCTCCTTTCATGTCGGCGAGCTTCAACGTGCGCAACAACACGCTCTCCGCGAGGTAGGTGTCGATCACCATGTCCGCGATGTGCATCAGGGTCTCCTGGTGCTTCGCCAACTCAAGACCAAGCTTCTGTGCGGCACCACCGGCGGTCATCAGCACGGCCTTCTTGAAGTTCGCCACCATGCGCTTCTCGTCACCCAGCAACGAATCATCGGGTTCTGGGAAGTCGGGTATGCCCATCAACTCACCGGCCACCGCTTGCGCCGGACCCATCAGATCCAGTTGACCTTTCATGGCACGCTTCAACAGCATGTCCACCGTCAGCATGCGGTTGATCTCGTTGGTGCCCTCGAAGATGCGGTTGATGCGGCTGTCGCGGTACGCGCGCTCCACGGGACTCTCGGCGCTGTAGCCCATGCCGCCGTAGATCTGCACGCCTTCATCGCAGACGTAGTCCAGGCATTCGCTGCCGGCCACTTTCAGGATCGCCGCTTCGGCCGCGTATTGTTCCACGCCTTTCAGCAACGCCTTCGAATGGTCGGCTCCTGCGGCTTCCAAGGCCTCGATCGCTTGTTCCATATCGTGGCTGCAGCGGTAGGTCGCGCTCTCCACCACGTAGCAGTAGGTGGCCTGGTCGGCCAGCTTCTGGCGGATCGCACCGAACGCGCTGATCGGCTTGCCGAACTGGATGCGCTCGTTGGCGTACTTCACGCTCTGGTCCACCACGGCCTTCGCACCGCCCAGCGCCGCACCGGCCAGCTTGATGCGGCCGATGTTCAGGATGTTCACCGCGATCTTGAAGCCGTTCTGCCGCTCGCTCAGCATGTTCTCCACCGGCACCTTGCAGTCGTTGAAGAACACCTGGCGCGTGCTGCTGCCCTTGATCCCCATCTTCTTCTCCTCGGGGTTCAGCGTGATGCCGCCGAAGTCTTTCTCCACGATGAAGGCCGTGAGGTTCTCGTCATCACCGACCTTGGCGAACACCGTGAAGATGTCCGCGAAACCACCATTGGTGATCCACATCTTCTGACCGTTCAGGATGTAGTGCTTGCCATCGTCGGTCAACACAGCCTTCGTTTTGCCGCTGTTCGCATCGCTGCCCGCGCCCGGCTCGGTCAGGCAGTAGCTCGCCTTCCATTCGCCCGAGGCCAACTTGGGGATGTACTTCTTGCGCTGCGCCTCGTTGCCGTAGTACAGGATAGGCAAGGTGCCGATGCCCGTGTGCGCCGCGATCGCCACACTGAAACTGTGCCCGGCGCCGGTCACTTCCGTCACCAGCATCGTCGTCACGAAGTCCTTGCCGAAGCCCCCGAAGTCCTCGGGCACCGATATGCCCAGCAGCCCCAGTTCGCCTGCCTTGTCCAGCAGGCTCGGCATCAAGCCTTCCTCCAACGAGTCGATGCGGTCCAACTGGGTCCACACGTTCTGCTCCAGGAACTCCCGCGCGCTCTGCGCGATCATCCGCTGTTCCTCGTTGAATTCCTCGGGAATGAAGATGTCTTGCGGTGCGCTCTCGCGGATCAGGAACTCGCCGCCCTGGAGGGCTTTCTTCGTTTCAGTGCTCATGGTTCGTGCAGATGCGGTGTTCTACGGATGTATCGTACGTCGCGTTCGCCATAAAGTTATGCACGCATAACAAATTTCCAAACGGGTTGGTTCGGATGGGAGGTGAACGGCTAATGGTCATTGGCGAAATGTGCCCGGCGACCTTGACGCCTTGGTACTTGACCTTTTGTCACTTGGGTCTTGCTCTGGGCGTGCCCCTTTTCCCCGCGCCAGCCCGCAGGTGGTGCCCCTGTAGCGGACTTGTCAGGGCCAGCGGCTGTGGCACTGCGGGGGCTTCCTTCGGTCGCCTCCTCGTTGCACACATCCGCACGGCCCTTCCTGCGCCGGGCTGCCGCTACGCCCCCTCACGCGGACCCACATTTACGGATACGTTCCGGCTTTATGCGGATATTCACGGATACTACTTGGTCATTTGCGGATACAGAACGGATATTAACGTATATTTACGGATATGTCCGCCGTCCACACCTTCCGCCTCGACCTCACCTGGGACCTGCTCCAGGCCATCAGCCGGGTGGACCGCTTCGCCGGGGAGTGGGCCAGCATCGAACGCCGCGAAGGCCGTTCGCTCAAGCACCTCAAGTCCATCGCCACTGTGCAGAGCGTGGGTGCTTCCACCCGCATCGAGGGCAGCCGCTTGGACGATGCCGCCGTGGACGCCCTGCTTGCCCAGCTCGACATAACGAAGCTGGAGGACCGCGACCAACAAGAGGTGGCCGGTTACTTCGAAGCGCTCGATACCCTCAGCGAGGCCTACGCCGACATCCGCATCGGCGAGAGCGAACTGAAGCACCTGCACAAGCTCACGCTCCAGTACAGCACCAAGGACACCTGGCACCGGGGCGGCTACAAGCAGCGCTCCAACGCCGTGGAGGCCACCTTGCCCGATGGCAGCCGCACCGTGGTCTTCACCACCACCCCGCCCGGCGTGGAGACCGAGGACGCCATACGCGCGCTGGTCGCGTGGTACGGGCAGAGCGATGCGGTGCATCCGCTCGTGCGCGTGGCGGCCTTCTGCTACGAGTTCGTCACCATCCACCCGTTCCAGGACGGCAATGGTCGGCTCAGCCGCCTGCTGGCCACCTTGCTCCTGCTGCAACAGGGCAATCCGTGGGTCCAGTACGCCAGCTTCGAGCACGAGATCGAGCGGCGTAAGAGCGAATACTACCGCGTGCTGCGCACCTGCCAGGCCCAGCGCCCGGGCGAGGACATCGGCCCCTGGCTGCACTTCTTCCTCGACTGCTTGGTGGTGATGATGGAGAAGCTCCGTGCCAAACTGGAGGCAAAGGGAGCCATCACCGACCTGAACGAACGCCAGCGCAACATCCTGCGTTACGTGCAGGCGCATGCCGGTGCGCAGGCCGGTGGCATCGCCAAGGCCTTGGGCATACCGCTACCCACGGTGAAGAAGGACCTGGAAACGATGGTGAGCGCCGAGGTACTGGTGCGCGAAGGGACGGGGCGGGGGACGCACTACAGCGCGCGGTAGGTTGAAGTGGGTTCAGTTGGTTACAGATCGTAACCGACTGAACTGGTAACGATCTGTTACCAGTTGATGGGGTGGCTCAACCGGTTACGATCTGTAACCAGTTCACAGTTCCCAATTCCAGTCGGTGACGGTTTGTCACCAACTGGAACGCGGCCGTCGGCGCTTATCAACTGGTGACGCATTTTCACCGGTTGGGGCACGCTACTTCTTCGTCCTATTACCGATGGCTTTCTTCCCGCTCTTGCTGCTCGAGGCCTTCTTGGGCGGCAGGAAATTGCTCCCCGATACCACCGGCCTTCCGGTCTTCTCCTCCAACTCCAGCCGCGCCTTCTTCGCAATACCGCCGCCCTTCCGCGCCGCCACCTTGTTTTTCGGCATGCCAACGGCCTGCTCTGTCTCCGCGATCTGCCGCGTACTCATTTCGGCCAGCGCGGTGAAAATCAGCTCGGCCTCCGTCATGTGGTCCCGCAGGTTCTGGGTCTTCAGCCCCTTGATCGCCTTGTGGTCCTTCACTGTCACATCACTCCACTCTTGGTGAATGATGTTGGTGAGTATCGCGAACTCGTCACCTTCCTTCACGCCGTGGTTCTTCCAGTAGTCGGTGAGCTTGTTGCGTGTCTCCTGACCCATCATCCGTTGCTGGATCCACTTCTCGCTGCGGCCATGCTTGCGCCACAGCTCGCGTGCACGGTCCAGACCGAGGCTCGGGTCGGCCATCTCCTGCATCCGTTCGTACCCCACCTTCGCCAACCAGAGCTTGATGGGTTCTGCCTTCGGGCTGGGAACGGATTGGACCAGTCGCAGCAAGGTCTCGGCGGTGGCTACATCCGTCTCCCGCATCTTGCCGTCTTCTGCGGGCAGTTTCAACCGGTTACAATTTGTAACCAGTTGGCTGCCTTCTTTGTCCAGCCTGTGTTTTAGGACTTTCCAGTAGTTGCGGGCAGCTTGGTAGTCGGGCTGATCGATCAGGGCTCCGACGATGTCGATCACAGAGAACCACCACGTCTCTGTGGCTTCATCGTAGAGTCTGCGGATCTGGTGCTGTTCAAAGAGGGTGGAGGAAGGAAGCAGGGCGCTCATGATTTGCAAGCCGAAGCTTTAGCGAAGGATTGGTCTTGGCCGTTGACGAGTTCCTCGTCGCTTGGCATTCCACAACATACAACAGGAAGGCGAAAGGTGGAGCGCCTCACTCCACCAACCCCTCGATCCACCGCACCAACTCCCGCTCATCCACGATGCTCCACGCATGCGGGTGCCGGTTGCCCGTGCTGCACGCCGCGCCCTTCCGTGGTGATGTACTCCGCCCGGGTATTCCCAGCAGACATCAAGGTGTCGTGGATCCGCTTCAGGCCGTAGGCGTTCAGCTCCTCGTAGCCATCGTCGCGGTTGGCGCGCCACCAGGCCGTGTCCGGCTCGGTGTAGAAGCGGATGGGCAGGTCCTTCAGCGGCGCCACGCTCGCGGACGAGTTGAGCAGGGGAGCGGCGCGTTCGTAGTCGGCCAAGCTGTCCGTGGGGGAGCCGAGTGTGCTGTCCAGGAACGCGATCAGGTAGCGCGCCTCGTCCTTGTATTCGGGGAAGCTGGTCTTCGCCAGGTCGCGCTGCGAGCATTCGTACAGCAGCACCAGGTCCAGCGGACTGTCCACGGCGAACACGCCTTTCAACTTCACCGGCGGATCGGCCGACCGGAGCAGCGCCTTCGCCAGCAGCACGCTCACGTTGCCGCCGGAGGAGAAGCCGCCGATGACCGTGTTCGACGCATCCACGCCGTGCTCTTTCACCGCGCCCGCGATCGTGCCGATCACCTCCTGCTGCTCGGCCTCGCTCATCAGGATGTGCCGGTTGAAGTTCATCATCAGCACCGCGATGCCGTTCGCCGCGGCCGTGTCCGCGATGCGCGACTCCGCCCGGGTGTCCGCCGCATCGCAGGGGAAGCAGGGGAAGAGGATCAGCAGGGCTTTCTGCTCGGCGGGGAGGAGGAGGTCGTAGGTGGGGGTGTGGATCTCGCGGGGCCTGGACCTGCGGTGGGGTGGTGGACTGGCAAGCGCCCAAGAGCAAGCTGCCTGCGAACAAGGCGCCAATACAGGACTTGATGGAGGGCGCTGGGTTCATTTTGTGTAGGAGTCAAGATATCTCACGATTGAGGGCAAGGAGTTCAGTTCCACCAAGCTTGACCATGACCAGTGCATCAACACCAGATTCCACTTGGTTCCAATTAGATGAAGTGCGTTGGTGAGATTCGCTTGATCGTCAGCGGATGCCTTTCCGAATAGATCTAGCCAGATGTTCTGCACGGTTCCGTTCTCGTGGTCGTAGTAGAACGAATAGCCGCCAAGCCTATAGGCCACCGTGTTTTGCGCCAGAGCGCGATCGGACATGGATCCTGAGAAGACTGTTTCGATTCGGATGAATCGGTCCGCGATCAGAATGCTGTCGATCTCGGAGACACCGATGCTTCGACTGGATAGTGGAATTGGTTCCTTGGCGGGTACATGGATATTCGCGAAGCCATATCCAGTGAAGTTCTTCTCTGCAACCTCTTTGACCTTTGCTCCTTCGGCACTTAGATGAACCTGATCCTCCTTTGGTAGCAATTGGACTTGACAATAGTGGTCCTCGTGGAAGTATATCGACGTGACCCCGTCCGTTTGAAAAGCGGGTCCATCATATCGCGGGTCAGGCTGATGAACCGCGGTGGGCTTTTCCTCCACTTTGAACCAAGAGAGGAATCGGGCGAGTGCGTTCATGTTGCCCCTGTTATCTGAACTGCAATCCTGTATTTCGCGTGAGCGATTGCAGCGGAAAGCCCACAGCGCGGTAATCCGCGCGAGGACTTGTAGCGGAAAGCGCGACCCGAGGCTTTGCGAGGGCACGCCCCAACATCTATCACGCTTCTGTTCCATCAGTTCAACAACTCGAACACGCTCGCCGCCCCCTGCCCCGTCCCCAAGCACATGGTCGCCATCCCGTACTTCTGCTTGCTTGTCATGATCATATCAGTTCAAGTTTCGCGAGCAAGGCTTCTCTGAGCTCATGTGTCGGCTCATATGGTGCCAGTAAGGCGATGACGTACTCGTTCTTTTCGAGCATGGTGCGTGAGCGGATCCACTCTTTCTCTTTGATCTGCAGACTTGTCAGTCGTTGGCTGATGCCATCAACACTGTGCGTGTTCCTGATCTGAAACGGCAGTTGATCATCAGCATCAGTGTTCGAGTAGGACTTGATTTCGGGACTGTTCAAATAAGCCGTTCTGACTTTGCGCAGTGCTGAACTTATGTAGGGACTGGCGGCAAAATGGTTGAGCTCCGAAGGGTCAAGACGCTCATCGAATTTCACCTTGTTGAGGAGCTTGTGCAGAGCGTTGATCTCTAAGAAGCTGAGTTTCATTGGTTGAATTCTTGTCGACCGTTTGAAGAGAAGATCAATTCAACAACTCAAACACACTCGCCGCCCCCTGCCCCGTCCCCACGCACATCGTCACCACCCCATACTTCTGCTTCCTCCGCCGCATCTCGTTGAACAACTGCACGCTCAGCTTCGCGCCCGTGCACCCCAGCGGATGCCCCAGCGCGATCGCGCCGCCGTTCACGTTCACCAGCTCCGGGTCGATGCCCAGCTCGCGCACCACCGCCAGCGATTGGCTCGCGAAGGCCTCGTTCAGCTCGAACAGCCCGATGTCGCTCAGCTTCAGCCCGGCCTTCTCCAGCGCCTTCGGCACCGCCGCCACCGGACCGATGCCCATGATGCGCGGCTCCACGCCGGCCACGTGGTAGGAGAGGAGGCGCGCGATCGGCTTCACGTTCAGCTGCTTCAGCATGCGCTCGCTCACCACCAGCACGAAGGCCGCGCCATCGCTGGTCTGGCTGCTGTTGCCGGCGGTCACGCTGCCCTTCGCATCGAACACGGGCTTCAGCTTCGCCAGCGCCTCCAGGGTGCTCGCGCGCGGACCTTCATCGGTGTCCACCACGTACTTCTCCACCTGGCGCTTCTCCTTCGCGTCCAGGTACACGCGCTCCACGGTGTAGGGCACGATGTCGTCGGTGAAACGCCCGGCGGCGATGGCGGCCAGCGCCTTCTCGTGGCTGCGCAGGCTGAAGGCGTCCTGGTCCTCGCGGCTCACCTTGAAGTCGCGCGCCACGGCCTCGGCGGTGAGGCCCATGCCCCAGTAGTACGTGGGGTTCGCCTTGCCCACCTTGGCGTTCGGCACAATGCGCCAGCCGCCGAAGGGGATCGGGCTCATGCACTCCACGCCGCCCGCCACGATCACGTCGGCCTGCCCGCTGTGGATCTTGGCCGCCGCGATGGCGATGGTCTCGCTGCCGCTGCTGCAGTAGCGGTTCACCGTCATGCCCGGCACCTTGTCGGTGTTCAGGCCCATCAGGCTGATCATGCGGCCGATGTTCAGGCCCTGCTCGGCCTCGGGCGTGGCGTTGCCCACGATCACATCGTCGATGCGGTCGATGTCCAGCCCGGGCACCGAGGCCACCAGGTGCTTCACCACGTGCGCGGCGAGGTCGTCAGGACGGGTGAAACGGAATTTGCCGCGGGGGCCTTTCCTACTGCGCTTCGGAATCCGGCTATGATGTATGCGTTCATGGGGGTAGTGTCTTAGGTCCTATGCCGGACTGACTGTTGCTTGTTGTTTGTGGGCGTGCCCCTCGGCCAAATGCGCCTCGGGTCGCGCTCTCCGCTGTACTCCTCGGCCGGATTACCGGCCTGCGGGGTGCCGCTCCGATCGCTCACGCGAAATGCCGTGTTACCCATTGTTCTGATCTTGAAGCTCGAGGTGCTTACGGAAGTCGCCTTCGAATTGCGCGAGTTGTTCCATGACCGTATCGAATGCAGGCACGTCTCCATAGAACATGTCGCGTTGCATGTTGGCGTAATCCTTCTCCCACTCTTTACGCGCGTCACCTTGGGAATGATCGAGAAGCCTTCAGTGATCAGTGCATCGTAGTCAACACTGCCGTAGCGGTAGAAGGTCCGGCGGTGTTCGATGATCGCTGTGTAGAGGGAATGGTCGTGCGTGGCACGTTCGCCGAAGCCCGCCTTGTACAGTTTGAACAGGTCGTAGTAATGCCGCGCTAATCTTGGCTTGGGGCCTTCCGGTCGTTGGATGAGTACTTCATGGAGCAGCAGAGCTTTCTCTAACATGGTCCGCTCAGCTTGCATCGTGTTCACCTGGAATCTTCCATCGCCGATCGCGTCGGGAAACTGTTGATGCACATACGTGCTGATCGGCATCGGTCTGCTTGGCCATGGATCAGCCTTGGCAACCAACTCGACCTTGATCTCTGGACGCAGATACCCAGTCCCTTCATCGAACAACTTGGGATACCGGAATGAGAAACTGGTCTCTGGGTTTCCGTGATCGGGGCTAGATCAAGATGCCAATCCGGATTGGTCAGGTCATTCTTGATCGCTTGCTGCAATGTGGGGACCAGGTCTTCGGTAGCCCACTGATGACAGGCTTGTGCGATGCGTTTCACACGCTGCTTGATCTGTGTTGGTGAGTCTGCTTTCTTGGGGTCGTTCTCACCAACGAGTTCAAGCGCTTCCCTATCAACCACTAGGTCAATGTCCTCAGAGAACCTCTCGATCAGACCATGTGCTTTCGACAAAGAGGTGCCTCCCTTGAAGGTGAGGTGAGCACCCCATGGGTCGAGTGACATGAGTTTGCGCAAAAGCCAACAGACCCACAGGTCCTTTTCGATGCTTTGAACCGGAAGGTTCATGCGGCGCGCTGCTTCCTGAAGCAACGTGCGCTGGTCGTCTTTGGCGAGTGCGAAGTAGCGTTCCATGTCACTCCGGTTCAGCGGCCAGTTTGCGCATGATGTTCGCGATCCACACGGGGGCTCGACGGATGTCAGCGAGCATTTCCTTACGAGCTTTTGCAGGTATCCGCTTCAAGAGAATGGCGTACTCCCTATCGCTAACGTGATCCTTGCCGATGTGTCGAAGCGCTTGAATGATCAAGCCTCCGATCTCAGTGCGAGTCGACAAGAAACGCGTGCTACTATGACGCAGGAGAATTTCCATGGTGCCCACTTTCACTTTGCGCGAATGACCGTCCGTGAGGAAGATGACGCGCATAGGAACCTGCTCAGAAAGCCCGAGCAAATTCGCAGCGTATGCACCGGCGGGTTGAAGCTTGGTCGCATCCCGTCCGGCGAGCGCTCGGGCAACCTTCTCAGGTGATGGTGAAAGCGTGCCGGTAAGGGGGTGAGTGGCGGGGTAATCATAGACCCCTGGAGCCAGCCTTCGAATGGTCCCAGCCTTAGCGTAACGGGACAAGGATTTGGCCACCGCCGTGTAGGCTCCCAGGTCGCTGAAATCATTCGGGGTGAAGACCGAACCCCTCCCTTTGCCATAGACTCGGCTAATGACCTGACTGTCAATCGATATATCTGACTTTGTGGCAGGCATGTTTGTCAAACAAAAGTACCTAAATGTTTGACTGATACTTGCTCATGGGCTGACCACTTTCCCGAGCGCCAGGTCATGGGCTCCCCCCGAAGGGGGGAGCCCATGTTATGCGGTCCACCTGAACCCCTTAAGGGGTTCAGGTGGACCGCTGCGCGCGAGAAGGCCAAGCCATCAAACGAACGTTCCCCTTTACGAAGTAAAGGGGCTAGGCGCCGATAAGATCCAGACCGCAAGAGAGTACCCGCTGAAAAGAAGGCGATTTGCGCGCCTCTGATCACTGGGTCGGGGTATGCTTCCAATGGTGTCGAGATGTTCGGGCTGGTGGGCCGTAAAGAGCCTTCTTGCCCCCTCGGGCCGACGGGGTGGTGGGCCTCGATGGTGTCAAGGGCGATCAATGGGCCTTTTCGACCGAAGCGCCCAAGGGGGGGCGATGGCAAATCTCGCGTGAGCGATTGGAGCGGGTACCCCACAGCGAGGAACGAGCGAGGAGTACGAGCGGAAAGCGCGACGGCGAGTCTTCGAGCCGGCACGCCCCAACCGATGAGATGATATTGCTGGCTATGCTTAGCCATTTGCCTGAACCCTATATGGTGACTTCTGCCTGAGTTGGCCAATTAACTGGAACTGCTCCAGGTCCAATTGGGCACTGTCTTCATAGTTGAAGCTGCTGAAAACAAGCTGCTCGAATCGGTCCTTTTCCGTCTGAGATTCCAGGTTGGGAAGATTCTCCAAGAGGGCTCTTGAGGCTGCATAGGCAAGTATTGTCGCGTTCGTGTCAGTGATCAAACCAGTGGCTTCCTTCACTGTAACACGGATGCTCTGTTCGTCCAAGCGACGAAGAGCATATTCGATGCCCATTCGGATCGCAGATTTCCAATCATCGAAACCCTTGTCCGGTATAGTGTGCGCATATCCTTGCCTTTCCCATCCTGCTCCGGTGTATGCCTCTACAATAGTCGGCTCATCCGCATGTCTGGCTTCAACCACCACGGTGATCTCACCATAGTGACCAAGACCACCATTGATCTTGGCGAGCTTATAGCTGAACTCGTGTGACACGGGATCGTCGTTTTGTCGGTTCAATTCCGCAGTACTTTGCCCGAAGTAATGATCGACTGCAACCTTTCCAACGTCTTCCGCTGCATGCACAGCTCCACAAAAGCCTTCCGCTCCAGGTCCAGCAGGTACTGCTCGCTCACCTCCGTCGCTTCGCTCAGGTCGCCGCCGCATAGCACGTACCCCAGCTTCTCGCTGATCAACGCATCGTGTTGGCTGATGTAGTTGCCGCTGAGCATGCTGTTGGCGCCCACGTACACGATGCCGAGGCCTTCCTGGCCGAGCACCTTGATGTCCTTGCGCGGCGCGGGCTTGGTGTAGCCCTTGTTCCAGAGGTCCAGCGCGCAGGCCTTGGCGTAGGCCAGCTGGTGGGCGCGGCTCACGATCACCTCGTCCTGACCCTTGCGCAGGTAGCCGAGCGCGAAGGCCTCGTGCCCGCTGGTGGCCACCTTGGCCTGGCCGATGGTGAGGAAGCGCTCGCGCATGGCGTTGATGCGGATGTCGCCCTCCTTCAACTCGTCGGCGAGGCGCAGGGCGAACTCCTTGGTGCCGCCGCCGCCGGGGATCACGCCCACGCCGAACTCCACCAGGCCCATGTAGGTCTCGGCGTGCGCCACCACCTTGTCCGCGTGCAGGCAGAGCTCGGTGCCGCCGCCCAGGCACAGCTGGTGCGGGGCCGCCACCACGGGGATGCTGCTGTAGCGCATGCGCATCATGGTGTTCTGGAAGGTGCGCACGGCCATCTCCAGGTCGTCGTACTCCTGCTCCACGGCCATCATGAAGATCATGCCCACGTTGGCGCCCGCGCTGAAGTTGGCGCCGTCGTTGTACACCACCAGGCCCTTGTAGCCCTGCTCGGCGAGGTCGATGGCCTTGTTGAGGCCCTGGATCACCTCCGCACCGATGGTGTTCATCTTGCTCGTCCAGCTCACGCTCAGGATGCCATCGCCCAGGTGACGCACGGTGGCGGCGCTGTTCTTCCACACCACGCTGCTCTCGGGCAGGTCGCTGAGGACGATCAAGCCTTCCGCACGCGGCACGGGCTTGTAGCTCTTGCTCGCGACATCGTAGAAGAGGCGCTTGCCGTTCTCCACCTTGTAGAAGCTGCTGTGTCCGGCGGCGATCATATCGTTCACCCACGGCGACACCTTCACGCCCGCCGCGTTCATGGCGTCCAGCGCGGCTTTTACGCCGATGGCATCCCAGGTCTCGAACGGACCGGCCTCCCAGCCGAAGCCGGCGCGCATGCCGTCGTCGATCTTGTACAGCTCGTCGCTGATCTCGGGGATGCGATGGCTCACGTACGCGAACATCGCCTGGAACGAACGGCGGTAGAATTCACCGGCCTTGTCCGTGCCGTTGTACACCAGCTTCAGGCGCTCGCGCAGGTCATCCACCTTCTTGGCCGCGTCCAGCGTGGCGAACTTGGGCTTCACCTGCGGCTTGTACTCCAGTGTCTTCAGGTCGAGGGAGAGGATCTCGCCCTTGGGTGAGTTGCGGTCCTTGAAGAAGAAGCCCTTGCCGGTCTTGCTGCCGAGCATGTTCTTCTCCACCATTTGCTGCAGGTACTCCGGAATGCTGAAGAGGCTGTTGCGCTCGTCGTGGGGGCAGTTGTCCTTCACGCCTTGCGCCACTTTCACCAGCGTATCCAGGCCCACCACGTCGGCGGTGCGGAAGGTGGCGCTCTTCGGGTGACCGATCACGGGGCCGGTGAGGCGGTCCACTTCCTCCACCGTAAGGCCCATGTCGGTGACGAGGTGGAACACGTCCATGATGCCGAACACGCCGATGCGGTTGGCCACGAAGGCGGGCGTGTCCTTGGCCATCACCGTGACCTTGCCGAGGATGCGCTGGCCGTAGTCCTCCAGGAAGGCGAGCACCGCCGGGTCGGTGTCCGGACCGGGGATCAGCTCCAGCAGGGGCAGGTAGCGCGGCGGGTTGAAGAAGTGCGTGCCGCAGAAGTGCCTGCGGAAGTCGTCGCTGCGGCCCGCGCTGATCGCGTGGATGGGAATGCCGCTGGTGTTGGTGGTGATCAACGTGCCCGGCGTGCGGTACTTCTCCACGTTGGCCAGCACCTGCTGCTTGATGTCCAGCCGCTCCACCACCACCTCGATGATCCAGTCGCAGTCCTTGATCTTCGGCAGGTCATCGTCGAAGTTGCCGGTGCTGATGCGCTTCGCGAAGCGGGCATCGTACAGCGGCGCCGGACTGCTCTTGATCGCGGCGGCGAGGGCGTCGTCCACGATCTTGTTGCGCGGACCTTCCTTGGCGGGAATGTCGAGCAGCAGCACTTCGGTGCCCGTGTTGGCGAAGTGGCAGGCGATGCGGCTGCCCATGACGCCGCTACCGAGTACGGCGACTTTGCGGATGTTGCGATTGGTCATTGGTGAATGCGTTTGACCGCGACGACGCGGCGACGCAACGAATGCGCAACGCTATCGGAAATGCCTTCGTGGCGTTCCCGTCGCGTCGTTGCGTCGTTGCGGTTCATTTCAGAAGAGTTGTTCGTGTTCGAGAATATGATCCAGTTCCGACATCACCTGCCGGAAGTTGTTCATCTGCTCAGGCGTGAAGCGGCGCTGCACCGCCTCGTTGAATTTGATCACGGTGTTGCGACTCACGTCGCGCATCTGCTTGCCCTTCGTGGTGAGGTGGATGCGCACCACGCGCTTGTCCTCCTTGCACGCGATCCGTTTGATGAGCCCGGCCTCCTCCATGGTCTGCAAGGTGCGCACGAGGCTGCGGCTCTCCATGCCCATCCGGGGACCGAGCTTGGTGCTGGGCGTACCCTCCGGCTCGATGTTGAGCAGGATCTGCCCGACGGCCATGCTGCCGCCGTACTTGGCAGCCTCGGTGTTGTAGATCCGCGATATGCGGCTCCACACTTTGCGTATCGGAAAGTCGATCGTCTCTTCGGGCTTCATCACAGGTTCGGCTTCGGAGCCTAAGGTAATCGGAAAAGGTATGCGTGCATACTATTAACGAACATTTCATCCTATGGGTTGCGGGCATGGTCCTTGTATGTTTGGTGACCAAACAAGCCAACATGGGAACCGGTCGCGTCCTTATCCTCGGTCTGTGCCTTACACTGGTCATCGGTGCATGCAAGAAGGACGAGGATCCCGCACCCACGCCGCCCACCGGAGGTGGGTCCAATGACCCGCGACTGGTCCTGAAATTCACCTTCGATAGCACCCAAGTGCGCTTGAACGGCTTCGGGCAAACGGCAGCCCTACCCGCCGGACATGGAGCACAGCACCCCCGGTTCAATGCGATGACCGCGCACTACGTGGAGTTCGCTCAGACAGCATGGACGCTGCCCGGCCAAGGCGCGGTAGTGTACCACGCCCCGGAAACGACGGCCGGTGGCGACAATGCCATCGACTTCTCCCAAGCGGTGCTCACGGGAGCAGGGGAGGCTTTCCTGAACATCCCGCTTTCGCAGCTCCCTACTGGGACCTACCCGTACCTGCGCGTCTCCATCGGGTACCAGAACTTCAACATCGACTTCCGGCAAGTGGTGTCCGGCATCGGCACCTTCGACCTCGACGGCACCATCGCCTCGTTCATCGGATTCAACACCTACATCGGCACCTTCAACGTGAACCAACAACCGGTGACGGTGAACGACGATAAGCTGCAAGGTTTCTGGGCCTTCGAAGTGCTGGACCCACCGGTCGCTGTCGCACCCATCGTCGGGCAAGCGCCACCAGGTGCCACCACCGTGCCCAACCCGATCTTCGACTCCTCGCCGATCCCAGCAGGCTCATGCCTGGTGACGGGTGTCTTCGCTGAGCCGCTGGTGATCTCGGGCACGGAAACGGAGGACGTGGTGATCAACGTGTCCATTAGTACCAACAACAGCTTCGAATGGATCGATGTAGCGGGCGATGACATCTTCGAACCCGCCGCCGGCGATCAGGTGGTGGACATGGGCACGCGGGGCATGGTCCCGACCGTGGAGTGATCCGGGTCGAAGGGCTTCAGCTGGGCTTCCTTACAGGACGTTTCCGTCCATTCACCCAAAGCGCGAGCCCCTCGGTCACTTCATAGGTGTAGCGTAGCTGGGAAGCGTGGACCACTTGGTCCGATCGTCCTTCCTGGTCATCGTACAGGAATACACTGTCGCAGGCGAATAGCCAAACCGCTGTATCCCCATGCTCGCTATAGCGCATTGCAGGGGCCACGTTCCGGCGTTTCAGGCGTAATGTATCGTCCTCCAATACACGCTCGGGCAGTGCCACTTCCATGAACCCGATGTCCATGAACGCTTGATCCAGGAGCATGACCTTCTGCCCCCAACTTTCCTTCTCGCCGAAGTTGGCCAGCACCCAGAGGGCCTCTGTCGGTCTCGCGGTATCGATCGCAAAGCACGTGGGTAGCATGGTCCAACTGTCATACGCAGGTGATGACACGGCCAGATATGCAGCGTTACTATCGGCGTCCAGTCGATAACGGTACAGTCGCAGGCCTTCGAAGGTCTCATCCCTGTTGCTTGCGACCATCAGGTATGTGCTGTCCGAGAGGCCAAGAGTTACTTGAACGAGCAAGGTGTCGTGGCGCAGATTGTCCGGAACGATGGGTAGTTCCAGCGGGGTTCGACCTGGCACGGTCGGATCGGCCGTTGGCCCAGCAGGTGTATTCGACGGACCACATCCCCATAGGATGAGGATCAAGCCGAACGCAAGCTGTCTCATGGCTGGGCGATGATGTCCCCGCTCCCGGTCACATCGCTGTCGACTTGTGGTGGTGCCCCCCGGTACTTTACACTGCCACTACCGGTCACTGCTGCCTTCACTGCTTGTGTGGCATGTACGGACACATCGCCACTGCCGGTGACCGTGGCCACCGCTCGCTCGCAAACCAGATCCCCCGCCTTCACGTCGCCGCTGCCGGTGACCGTGGCCGTGCAGGTGATCGCTCGTCCCTTCATCTTCACATCCCCGCTTCCCTGTACGCTCATGTCAACCCGTGTAGCCGAGCACGTCAGTTCCACATCCCCACTGCCCATCACGCTCACCTCCAGGTCCTCCATGACGAATGTTCCACTGCAGGTGACATCGCCACTTCCTTGGACCACCACGCGGGTGATCGTGGGTGTGGTGATGTGGACCACGAACGGCTTATCGGTCCGATAGCACTGACTGGTGGAGATGACCAGCATGCCATCCTTGACCGTGGTGGTGACCAATTCGACCAGGTTCGATTGACCTTCCACCGCGATGGAAGGTGTCGATCCTTGGGTGACCTGCACATCCAATGCACCTTTCAGTTGGATGCCGTGATAATCCGTGGTGGTCATGGACCTCCGCACCACGTTGCCCGAACCGGTGACACAATCAGCCCAACAGGAACCGAACAAGGTGGCACTGAGCAACAGCGTAGGCAGGGCGAATGAGATGCGCATGGTCACTGGAAAAGGGTGATATGCCCGGTGAATTCCTGGGCATCGACCTTCAAGACATAAAAATACACCGCCGGGATACACCGGTCACCGGCCATGGTCCTCCCGTTCCAACTCAGGTCGTTACCGAGGCCTTCGAACACCTTGTGACCATATCGGTCGAAGATCGACAGTTCGGCACACGGGCCTAGGAATGGGCCGTTCGGCAAGGTGAATTCGTCGTTCACTCCATCACCATTGGGTGTGATCAGGTTGGGCAGCTCAAGGGTGCTGAGTTCGACCTGGGCGCGTGCGGGAAAGTCGGCGCTGAAGGTGGCACTCTCCCCGAAGGCATCCACGGTGGTCAGGACGACCTCGATGTTCGCGTTGTATGGGAACTGTAGGACCGGTGCTGGAAATTGGCTGGTCTGACCGGTGCTCAAACTCCAACTGTACGAGGCTGCCTGTACGGGGGTGCTCAGGAGTACTTTGACATCGTCACATCCTGGTTCGAATCTGGCTTGTATCGCCGGCTCCTGAGCCGAACCTTGGCCAGCCGCGAACAAAAGCACTGCGAACCAGATCGACCGAACCCGGCGATGGTGATGAACAGGTTGGTTGTAGTTCTTGGTCATGTGGCTGATGGCCAGTTGGTTACGGTGGTTGTCCGGAGCATCCGAGTGCGGAGGTTCCTTGCCCATTCAAAGGTGGGTGACGAGACCCGTTGCACGGATGTTCAGCGTTGGAAGTGTTCACCACACGCTTGTTAACACCTGCTCAAGTCCGGAACGAACTGCAACTTTCCATGAAAACCCTCCGTATATCGATGCTGGGAACCGTCCCGTCGAAAATGTACCCACCTGTATTGACACGCAGGACCGATCATCGATCATCCGACCGAACAGGCGCATGAGCCACTTGCCACATTGGTCCGTTCCCATAGCTGCCAGCCTACGCGATCAGGCGGATGGCGTGGTGCTCTTTGAGCATCATGGCACGGTGGATCATGATGTGGTGCAACACCTACTGACCCTCGCTGAACACAGTTCCATCGCTCAGAACGATCCGTTGGCCCTGCGCAAACGACTCTTCAATGTGTTGGTGGAAGGGCTGGAGAACCTGCATCACCATGCTCAGGATGACCTCAAGGACACTGCATGGGCCATGGTGGTCCGAGCGAAGGAAGGGTATCGAATGACCTTCGGTAATGCCATGCCACAGGCGATGGCCACCTTGCTCGCTCACCGGGTGGAGATCTTGAACGATATGAGCGGATCGGACCTAAAGGCCCATTATATGCAGCTATTGGCCAACGATGCCCGCACCGAACGCGGTGGTGCCGGGCTGGGTCTTTATACCATGGCCCGCAAGTGCGAACGTCCGTTGATCACCCATTGGCTCCCGTTCGATGAGCGTACGGTGCATTTCGCACTTGAGTTGAAGGTGGCGTTCTAGGCAGTAGCCTCAATCGCCCTTCACGTAATTGCCCAAGTACTGGAACCGCTCGGTCAGGTGCCCATCTTCTGCTATGGTGGCTCGGGCGATCATGCCTTCATCATCCTTTTCCGCCAAGTGCGGTAATACCCGTTCCATGAGGTCACGACCAAAGGCATCCGACGCATCGCGTGGTAGTTCGCACGGCAGATTGTCCACGCTCATGACGGTGATGCTGCCAGGGGTTCCAGGTAGAACCTCGGTCCTTGTTCGCGTGTCGTAGCCAAGGAATGGGCTTGCTATGGTCGTGGACCGAAGTGTACAATCGATCGGACCGCCGATATCGCAACTGATATCGGCCACCACCTCGAGACCGATGTCGGGATCCTGGAGATCGGATGCGCTCAGGATCTTGGGCCCACGGGGGTCCCAGAAGTGGCACGCGAGGTACATATGGGCCTTTTGGGCGTACGCGAGGAACCGGCTCCTGTGACCGGAGGGGTCCCGATGGAACGCTTCCTTATCGAATGGGGCACCATCCGTCCGTTCATACAGATCCGAGGACCCGAGGACAGTATAAACAGGACCGTCGTTCAGGGTACTTAGGAATTCAACCGGTGGGATCCGCTCCACACCGGCGCGCTCCAATACGCCCATAGCGCCTTTTCCGACCCGCCCACCACCTGTGAGAACGATGCGCAAGTCCTTGGGGAGCGGATAGGCATGCAGATGGCGCTCCAGTTCCTCGAGATCATGGCAGGCATGCGCGGCTTTCAGTTCAGGCCCACCATGGCCGAGTTGCCATGCCCGGAAACCATTGTAAGCCCCCACCACACCGGCCCAGTAACCAAAGGCCAGAACCCGTGTGCCGTGCAGGTCCGTGAGCAATTCATGGTCGATCAACCGGATGCCTTTGCTCAGGATGGCCTGTAAAAGTCCTCGATTGTGAACTTGTTCCTTGATCGTATGGCTGAAGAAAAGGTAGCTCTTGCCGGGAAGGAGCATGTCCTTAGGCACTTCCTTGACACCAATGATCAGTTCCCGGTCGTTGAGGTCGTCCACCAACCGAGCACCGACCGCAGCGTATTCCGCGTCGGTATAGGCGCGCACTTCGCTGCGCTGGACCGTGAGATCCAGGTCGGGAAAGCGTGCCAGTACCTCCTGACACTGGGTTGGAGTGAGAGCTACACGACGATCCGCAGGCTGTTTGCCTTCGCGGATGATGCCGATCTTGCGGTAGGGGACTGCCATTTGGATGGGGCGCGAAAATAGGGCTTCCGGGAGTGCTGTGCGGTACGGGATCTGCTGTTCAGGTCCATACCTTTGCAGTGTTCATTGACAAACCTATTGGGGCCGATCTGGATTCGACAGCGGCTTCGTAAGGTGTGGTAAGCATGCCGGGCGTGTGGTGCGGCCCGTATCCCAGTGCCACAAAGCCGTAACTGGCGAAGTAGACTACGCTCTCGCAGCTTAATAGCCTCAGGCTGTTCGGCTTAATCCACGTGAATAACAGTAGCGTGGACGAGTACCTCTCGGGGAGGCCCGTTCTCCTCCTTCCCGGATCCGAGGTGTCATCATGGGGAACTGGCCTGCGCGGTGGTCCGTAGCGCAGGTGAGACACAGGACCTAAGTCGTCGGTGGGGTGCCCTTCCCCAGCTGACGGGTCGAAAACCAATGAAGCGGCTAAGCATGTAGAACGCCCATTTTGCGGTCGTTTGGACGAGGGTTCGATCCCCTCCGGCTCCACAGGAGACGAGCGGCCATCGCGAAAGCGGTGGCCGTTCTTCGTTTGAAGGAACAGGGAACGAAGTTCATCCGCATCGAGGGGGGATCCCCCGGCGATACTGGAGACGGGCAGCCCTAGTGTACACAGTGGTCGTTCATCATCTTGGTTGGCCATGATAGAGGACCATCCGGAGCCCTGGTCGTGGCCCGGTTTCGATCCGAAAGGCGGATCGCCCGGCGGTCGCCTTGTGCCTCACCCGTTGCACGTCGGATATTGATGCCACTGGTTGCTATGAACGCATCAGGGCCGCTCCGGTAGGAGCGGCCCTGTGCGCTGGAATTCCGTCGTTGAACGGGAGAACGGGTCTTACTTCACCTCTTCGAAATCCACGTCGGTCACTTCGGCGTCCGCCTTGTTACCTGACGCGTTCCCAGCGGGCTCGCTGGGTTGTTGGGTGTTATTGTACATCTCCTGACTTGCCGCTTGGAACACGTTGTTCAATTCGGCCATGGCACTGTCGATCCCGCTCATGTCCTCGGAAGCATGCGCTGCTTTCAACTTGGCGAGGGCCTC
Source organism: Flavobacteriales bacterium (assembly GCA_016718655.1). Taxonomy (GTDB): domain Bacteria; phylum Bacteroidota; class Bacteroidia; order Flavobacteriales_F; family PHOS-HE28; genus PHOS-HE28. Next base: position 37,792 of record JADKCV010000007.1, read on the forward strand.
ATCGATCGGCTGCTTCTTGTCCGCAGGGATCTTGTCGCCGAACTCCTTCAATTGCTTCTCGGTCTGGAAGATCAAGCTGTCGGCCGCATTGAGCTTCTCCACGCGATCGCGGGCAGCCTTGTCAGCATCAGCGTTGGCCTCGGCTTCTTTCTTCATCTTCTCGATATCCTCCTTGCTCAGCCCGCTGCTGGCTTCGATGCGGATGCTCTGTTCCTTGCCCGTCGCCTTGTCCTTGGCGCCAACGTGAAGGATACCGTTGGCATCGATGTCGAAGGTGACCTCGATCTGCGGAACGCCGCGGGGTGAAGGAGGGATGCCGTCGAGGTGGAACCGTCCGATCGTCCGGTTGCCTGCAGCCATCGGGCGCTCACCTTGGAGGACGTGGATCTCCACACTGGGCTGGTTGTCGCTGGCCGTGCTGAAGGTCTCGCTCTTCTTTGTCGGGATCGTGGTATTGGCCTCGATCAGCTTGGTCATCACACCGCCCATCGTCTCGATACCAAGGCTCAGCGGGGTGACGTCCAATAGGAGCACGTCCTTCACATCCCCGGTGAGCACACCACCCTGGATCGCGGCTCCTATGGCCACCACCTCATCGGGATTCACGCCCTTGCTCGGTTCCTTGCCGAAGAACTTCTTCACGGCATCCTGGATGGCAGGGATCCGGGTGCTTCCACCCACCAGGATCACCTCGTCGATATCGCTGGTCTTCAAGCCGGCGTTCTTCAATGCACTTTCGCAAGGAGCGATGGTACGCTTGATGAGGCTGTCGGCGAGTTGCTCGAACTTGGCTCGGGTCAGTGAACGCACCAAGTGCTTGGGGATGCCGTTCACTGGCATGATGTACGGCAGGTTGATCTCGGAACTGGTCGTGGAGCTCAGTTCGATCTTGGCCTTTTCAGCAGCTTCTTTCAAGCGCTGTAGGGCCATGGGGTCCTTCCTCAGGTCCAAACCCTCATCATTCTTGAACTCCTCGGCCAACCAATCGATGATCACCTGGTCGAAGTCATCGCCACCCAAGTGCGTATCACCGTCAGTGCTCTTCACTTCGAACACACCGTCGCCGAGTTCCAGGACGCTCACATCATGGGTGCCACCCCCGCAGTCGAACACCACGATCTTCTGGTCCTGGTTCTTCTTATCAAGACCATAGGCAAGCGCAGCCGCCGTGGGCTCGTTGATGATCCGACGCACCTTCAGACCAGCGATCTCACCAGCCTCCTTGGTGGCTTGGCGTTGGGCATCATTGAAGTAGGCGGGCACGGTGATCACAGCTTCGGAGACCGTAGTGCCCAAGTAGTCCTCGGCGGTCTTCTTCATCTTCTGCAGGATCATCGCGCTGATCTCTTGCGGGGTGTACTGGCGGTCGCCGATGGTCACACGGGGAGCATTGCCGGAACCACGTTCCACCTTGTAGGGGAAGCGGCTGATCTCCTTGGCGATCTCATCGAACGAGCTTCCCATGAAGCGCTTGATGGAAGAGATCGTATTCGTAGGGTTGGTGATGGCCTGACGCTTGGCAGGGTCGCCCACCTTGCGTTCGCCTCCTTCAATGAAGGCGACCACGCTGGGAGTGGTGCGTTTGCCCTCGCTATTCGCGATCACAACCGGTTCGTTGCCTTCCATTACGGCCACGCAACTGTTGGTGGTGCCCAGGTCGATCCCAATGATCTTGCTCATGTGTGTATGTCTTTGTTCTGAGGTCGTCGGCTCCCCGGTTGTCAACTTGCATGCCACCGGCGATCTTGACCGGTATCCTGCCAGATAACAGAACGACCCGCCGGTAGGGCAGGTCGTTCTCTGTCAAAAAGACAGCGGTTCAGTTGCAGCTATATACGGAGCCCGGAATAGTGCCGAAGCAGAAGTTGAGCTGGCCGGTCTCTGCGCCTGTGGCCAACTCGATGAATGAATTGGGGTTCAGACGCTTACCGATCACACTCTTGGTGTAACGTGATGCTACTATCCCAAGCCCACCATCGACGTTCGTGTATGAGGGACGGTCTTCGATGATCCCGGAGATCGGTTGTGTGAGGTTGAGGTAGGTGTGGAACTCATCACTTGCCACGGTGACCAGGAAGTCCAAGCCTTTGAAGATGCGCTTGTCCACTGAAGCATCCACCGGGATCCGCGAGGCAAGCGTCGAATAGAACGTGGCGCCCGGGAGGATCAACGCCATGGTCTCGGGCTGGGAAGAATTCAGCGCAACCTTGGATCCCAAGTCCTGCATCACCTCTTTGGGGATCGTGTCCTGACCACGTACCTCATCATAGCGAACCCTCCAACGGACCACGTAGCGCTTTCCATGGGTACGCGAAGTCCAATTGAACTCATATTGGCCGTAACCCCCACCGGTGGGTGCCATCAGATTGACCTCATTGTCCAGGTTGAAGTCGTTCTGGGCAATGGTGAAGTCGTTGACAACGACCGTGCTCGCTGAAATATCCTGTCCTTTGACGCGCAATCGCACTTTGTATTCACTGGCCGGGTCCAAGTACACGGTCGTATTGATGATGGGCAATGTTTGCGGGGTCCCCACGAAATAGTAGAGTCGTTGCTCAGGTCCGTAGAAGGTTCCAGGTTCTCGTCCTGTTACGGTGATGGGCTGTAGCGGGAAGCTGGCTACTTCCACTCCGTTACTGATCCGCACCACTTCCGCCAGTTCGATATCCTCTGCCCCGTATTCGCTGGAGTCCGAGATCTGCGCATAGTCCAGCGCATTGCCTTCACCTTGGAACGCCCTGTTGATCTTCACGTAATGGGTATCCTCGCTCATGTTGAAGAGCGCGTACACCACAGTGGTCTCCTTATAGGGTGCATTGATCTCCAGGTCGGTGCTACAACTGGCGCTGAGCAGTGTGACGAGGATGCCTGAGGATCGGAACGGAACGATGCATGGTTCGTGGAACGTGAGGGTCAAAGATAGAAGGCCATCCCGTACGGTTCTGGTCCATCCACGAACGGTCGGTCCTTGGCAGGTTCCGGCGGAATGAGGATGGAATGCTCCGGTGCTCGGGTTGAAGAGCGTAGTTTCGCCCTCATGAGCACTGGTACCCGGGATGCCAAACGCGTGACCACCCACACGCTACAGGAGATGAAGTCCAAGGGCGTTCCCATCGCCATGCTCACAGCCTATGATTATTCATTGGCGCGGTTGGTTGATGCTGCGGGGATCGATGTGATCCTGGTTGGCGACAGTGCCAGCAATGTCATGGCCGGCCATGAGACGACCCTGCCGATCACCCTGGACCAGATGATCTACCACGCCAGCAGTGCGGTTCGGGGTGTGCACCGGGCCTTGGTGGTGGTCGATCTGCCGTTCGGTACCTACCAAGGGAACACCAAAGGTGCCCTCAACTCCGCCATCCGCATCATGAAGGAGAGTGGTGCTCATGCCGTGAAGCTCGAAGGAGGCCGCGAGGTCCTTGGCTCCATCGAACGCATCCTGACAGCCGGGATACCTGTCATGGGCCACCTCGGGTTGACCCCACAGAGCATCTACAAGTTCGGTACCTACGTGGTGCGCGCCAAAGAGGAGGCCGAGGCCCAACGCCTCAGGGAGGATGCCAAATTGCTCGAGAAAGCTGGGTGCTTCGCCCTTGTACTCGAGAAGATCCCCGCTCAATTGGCCGCCGAGGTGGCTGCCAGTGTTGCCATTCCCGTGATCGGGATCGGTGCAGGTGCCGGCGTGGATGGCCAAGTGCTCGTGCTGCATGACATGTTGGGGATCAATCAGGAATTCAACCCACGCTTCCTACGTCGTTACGCTGACCTGCACGGGGTGATCACCCAAGCGGTCGCTTCCTACGTCACTGACGTCCGCTCGCAGTCGTTCCCGAATGCCGACGAGCAATACTGAAGGCCATGGAATGCCGGCCTTGGAATACGCCGATGACCAGGTCGTTGTGGCATGCAAGCCGCCCGGTATGCCGGCGCAGGCCGATCCTAGCGGTGACCCCGATCTGCTGAGCTGGGTCCGTGGGACGCTTGCCGACGATCGGGTCGAACTGGTCAATCGTATCGACCGACCCGTTGGTGGACTGGTCCTTCTGGCGCGCGATCGATCGGCATTGGCCACCTTGAACCAGGCGCTTCGTGAAGAGCAGGTCCATAAGATCTACCGGGCCATTGTCGAAGGGCGGGTGGAATTACCCGCGGAAGGACATGTTCTTTCGCACCATCTTGAACACGATACCCATGTACATCGGGCCCGGGTGGTGCACGACCCGGATCGTACCGACCGACCGGGTCGCCTGCACCTGACCACATTGACCGTGGGTGACCGATACACCTTGTTGGAGGTTGTGCCGCACGGTGGCGCCTTCCATCAGATCCGCGCACAACTCGGCGCATGGGGACATGCCATCAAAGGAGATGTGAAGTACGGTGCCCGACGCGGTGAACGGGGAGCTGATGGTCCTGCCCGAAGCATCGCGCTGCACGCACATGAGCTGACATTCGTCCACCCTGGGAAAGGTGGTGCATTGACCGTTCAAGCACCAGCACCCTCAGGACGTTTGTGGCAGGCGCTGTGGCCCAAGTGATCCAAGCCTACATCGGATCCACGTCCGTGACCAATTGCACGGCGGCATGTTCCGGTGCGCTGAACACGCGATCGATGACCTCGCTGACAAAGGCCTTTTCCTCCGCATGGGCGCTACGCCTGACCTTGATGAGCAGTTTGCGGAGGTAGCGATCACGGATGCGCGACACCAGTGGGATATCGGGACCCAATACACGGTCCCCGAGCCCCTCGCGCAAGGCCACCGATAACACCCCGGCGGTGGCCGCTACCCGTTCCTCGGAACGATGCTTCAAGGTCAGCTCGATCAAGCGGGTGAAGGGGGGATATCCGTGCGCTCTGCGGTGCTCGATCTCCCGCATGACATCCCGTCCACGTCATGGTGTACGACCAGGTCGAGCACGGGATGGTCCACTTCCATGGCTTGGATGATGACGGTGCCCGGATCCTTGCGGCGCCCGGCCCTGCCAGCCACTTGGGCCATCAGTTGGAAGGCACGTTCATGCGCCCTCAGATCGGGGAAGCGCAAGAGGTTGTCCGCACTGATGATGCCGACCACGCTGACATGGTCGAAGTCGAGGCCCTTGGTCACCATCTGCGTGCCCACGAGGATGTCGATCCCTCCTTCGCCGAAGCTGGTGAGCAGGCGGTCCATGGCATGTTTGCCCCGCATGGTGTCCTGGTCCATGCGGCCGATGCGGGCCTCAGGGAACAGCAGGGCCAATTCCTCCTCGATCTTCTCCGTCCCGAAGCCGAGCATCCGGAGCCGGGTACTTCCACACGATCCGCAGGCGGTGGGCGGAGCATAGTGCCTTCCACAGTAATGGCATCGTAGCTGGTGCTGGTGCTTGTGATAGGTGAGGCTCACATCACATTGGTCACACTCGGGTATCCAACTGCAGGTCTCACATTGCCATACCGGTACATAACCCCTCCGGTTCTGGAAGAGGATGGCCTGCTGTCGGCGGTCCAGCGCCCGTTGGACCGTTTCGATGAGCGTGGCACTGAAGTGGCCTCGCATGGTCTTCCGCTTATAGGCATCACGCAGGTCCACCCGGGTGATGGCGGGCATGGCCACATCGCCGAAGCGGGTGAGGAGCTCCACATGACCGAACTTGCCGGACCGCGCATTATGCATGCTCTCCATGGCAGGCGTGGCCGAACCCAACAGGGTATGCGCTCCATGGAGTGCAGCAAGGATCACCGCCATGTCTCGAGCGTGGTAGCGTGGTGCGGGATCATGTTGCTTGTAGCTGGGGTCGTGCTCCTCATCCACCACCACCAGTCCCAGGTCGGTGAAGGGCAACAGCAGGGCGGAACGTGCACCCACCACGATAGGAGCAGGATGTTCACCCTGCACCATGTTCAACCACAGACCGGTGCGCTCATGCTGGGCCATGCGCGAATGGGCCACCGCCACCCGGTCGCCGAAGCGCTCCCGGAGCCGGCTGATGATCTGGGTGGTGAGCGCGATCTCCGGCAACAGGTAGAGCACCTGGCGACCTTGGTCCAGCGCTTCCTGGATGAGGGTGATGTAGAGCTCGGTCTTGCCCGAGGAGGTGACGCCCCGGAGCAGGACCACCGGCTTCTCGAGGAACGCCGAGCGGATCTCTGTCAGGGCCTGTGTTTGGGCCGGTGATAGGGATGGCGCGGCCCGTCGTCGATCCTGAGGGGGTGGTGTGCCCGCTTCCCGGGTAGTGATGAGGAAGAGACCCTTCTCCACCAAGGCCTTCAACATCGGGCCAGCAACATCCGCAGCGCGCAGCAACGCCGCTCGATCAACCTCCCGTGGATCATCGCTCATACAGCGGCTGAGCTCCACATAGCGCATGAGCAGTTGGAGTTGCTTGGGAGCCTTGCCAAGTCGATCGAACCACTGGTGAAGCGCCTCTTCGCTTCGCGCATCAACGGCCAATTCCACCAACTCCACCATGCGCGGCCTCCACGTGTCCTTGATCTCCTCCTCCAGCCTCAAGGTGCCTTGTTCCATCAGTCGCTTCACCACAGGCATCGGGTCCTTCAGGCCCAAGAGCTCGCCGGCCTGCTCCATGGTGATGACATTGCGGTGCAACAGGGCATCCACCAACATGCCCGCTCGACCCACCTGTGTGTCATCGTCGCTGACATCCTTGGCAAGTACCAACCGGGTCTCGCTGCTGAGCGCCAGTTGAGCCGGCAACGCAGCGATCATCACTTCGCCCAAGTGGCACAGGTAATGCGCCGCAATACGTTCCCAGAGTTGGAACTGCACCTCGGTGACGACCGGTCGCGAATCCAACAGGCCCATCGCCTGACGCGGGCGGTGATGCACCGGAGCCTCGCCATGCACCCGCCGCACCAAAGCACCGTAGAGCTTGCGTCCCCGGCCGAAGGGCACCGAAACACGCATGCCGACCACGACGTCGGGCAACTCTGCCGGCCACCCATAGGTGTACACACCGGGAATGGCGAGGGGAAGGATGACGTCGATGAAGCGCTCCACGGGTAAGCGCAAAGGTGCGTGATACCGCGCTTTCCCGATTGCAGGGAACGCTCAGGCAGCGAATGTGCAGGTCGATGTTGTCTTGTTTACATGGAAGCCAGCAAGAACGATCGTACCGCTCGCCAGCCCGAACGGCACACCGGGTCCGATGATCCACTGATGGCGGACCTTAAACGCACTCCCCTCTGGAATGCTTACTACCAGCGGGTGCGGCAGAGCATCCGGTTCCCACGGTATTACCGGAAGGCATTGAACTGGTAGCGCCTCAGGTCCGCCCGTTCACATGCTGGTGTTGGTCACGGACGTGGAGGGCGCCAGGGTACGGTAGGCCATCCGGCTACATTGCGCCCTTGGGGCTGGTCGGCTCCGATACGCACCATGACCGGAACATCACGTACCACGAGCGCCATCCTCATGTTGGGGGCGCTGTTCTTCCTGTTCGGCTTCGTCACCTGGATCAATGGACCGCTGATCAGCTACCTGAAGATCATCTGTGAACTGGACTCCGGTGCGGAGCCCTTCTACGTCACCTTCGCCTTCTACATCGCTTATTTCTTCACCGCCTTGCCGATGGCCCGTGTCCTGGAGCGGACAGGCATGAAGAACGGGATGATGTACGGCCTGTTGACCATGGCCTTGGGGGCACTCCTCTTCGTGCCGGCCGCCCAACAGCGTTCCTACGGGCTTTTCCTGCTGGGCCTATTCGTGATAGGCACTGGACTTTCCTTGCTTCAGACCGCCAGCAATCCCTACATCACGGTGGTGGGCCCTATCGAGAGCGCAGCAGCACGCATCAGTGTCATGGGCATCTGCAATAAGCTGGCCGGGGTGCTCGCTCCGGTGATCATCGGATCTGTACTGTTGAGCGATGCCGATGCATTGCGCTCGGAACTCGCCGGTTTGCAGGACCTGGCCTATCAAGCGCGGCTGGATGAGGTGGCATCACGGGTGATGACGCCGTACGTCATCATGGCTGGCACTTTGGTGCTGTTGGCCTTCGGTGTGCGGTATTCACCCTTGCCGGAGATCGATGCAGAGGTGGATCGCACAACAGTCGCTACCACGGGTAGCGTGCTGGGCTTTCCGCATCTCGTACTCGGTGCCGTAGCGCTTTTCCTGTATGTGGGGGTCGAGGTCATGGCGGGAGATACGATCGGCACTTATGGAGAATCACAGGGTGTGCCGTTGAGCGAGGCGAAGCACTTGACCAGTTACACCTTGGTGTGCATGGTCCTTGGTTACGTTATCGGCATCGCCACCATCCCGCGGTTCATCAGCCAGACCACAGCGCTCATCTGTTCGGCCGTACTCGGTATGCTCCTCACTTCTCTGGTGCTGCTTTCCTCTGGATATCCTTCCGTGTTGCTCGTGGCCCTGTTGGGGCTGGCCAATGCGCTGGTCTGGCCCGCCATTTGGCCATTGGCTATCAGTGATCTGGGTCGCTTCACGAAGCAGGCGAGTGCCATCTTGATCATGGCCATAGCTGGAGGGGCGATACTGCCACTCATTTATGGTCAACTGGCCGGTATGTCCGCTGTCGGTCCCCGAATGGCCTATGCGCTCATGCTGCCTTGCTATGGCTTCATGTTGTGGTATGCCACCACGGGCTCGAAATGGCGTTCGTGGGGCCGTGCCGCCTGAGGCTCCTACCGGGTAGGTGTTGAAAAGTGCAGCCTTTCTGCCGTCCCCTCCGTAGAAGTCGCTCCTACCTTCGACCTCCGAACTACGTAATCCCCTGAGCATCCATGGCCTTGCCATCCTCCATCCACCCTGCGTTCACCATCGGTCTGGTGCTCGCATTGGCCGCATGTGGCGGACCAGAAACGCCGACCGATACGGCTACGGACGCTACGCTCGCAACTGACACGGCCACTTCGGAGACCCAACTACTTCAAGTAGGTGGAAAGGTCTTCAGTATCCCTTCGCCTGTTCAGTCCGCATACGCCATTCGCAAAGCGGGCTTGAAATACCAACAGAATGTCACGGCCCCACTGGACAAAGGGGAGACCATGACCTCGAAATCGTCCCAGGCCATGCTACTGGGCATGTTAGGTGCGGACATGGCTTATGTGACGGTTCACAAGGATGGTCAGCGCGCTCTTGCCACGCTCCAGGCGATCGAAAAGCTCGGTGGGAAATTGGAACTCAGCAACGCGTTCGATCGTGCCCTGTTGGAACGGTTCAAGTCGAACTTGAGCAGCGAGGATAGCCTACTGCGATTCAGTGGTACGGCCTTTCGTGCTGCGGACCAGTACCTGAAGGACAATGACCGCAACGATGTCAGCTCCTTGGTCCTAATCGGTGGTTGGGTGGAATCACTGCACCTGACCCTGGCCGATCCAGCAGGATTCAAGGATCAAGCGCTGATGGACCGCGTTGGTGAACAGCGCAAGGCCGTGAATGATCTGGTGGAACTCATGTCCGCAGTGGTGACGGATGAAAGTGCCGCTCCCGTTCTGAAGGGGCTGAAGGAACTGCAGGCCTCCTTCTCCGGGATCACTTCCACCTACGCCTTTGAAAAGCCTGTGACGGATGTGGCGCAACGCACCACGTTCATCAACAGCAAGAGCAGTGTGACCATTTCGGCCGATCAACTCGCCGACATCGCTGCAAAAGTGTCCGCCATCCGTTCCATGATCCTTGCTTGATCCATGCGTAGGTTCCTCCTCACCCCGCTTTTCCTGATCGCTGCCACGGTGACCTCGAATGCTCAAGGGCTTTGCGCTCCCATTGCCGATCGTTGTGAGCGCCACATAACCGCACAGTACATCCCGGATGGACAGTTCTACCGTGCCCTGCTGCAGGGTGATGAAGTGGCCGAGTTCGACATGACCTTGTTCGGTGGTAGTACCTACCGCGTGGCAGCGTGCAGTGGTGATTCGGACGGGTTGCTCCTGTTCTCCGTTTTCGATAAGGATCGCAACCTGCTGTTCACCAACAAAGAGCACAGTTCAGCACCATACTGGGACCTGGCCATCACCAATACCCTTGATGTCACTGTCGAGGCTTCCTTGGATCCTTCCAAAGCAGGCAGTGGCTGTGCTGTGATGCTGGTCGGGTTCAAGAAGTAGCGTATCTTCAGCCGTACCGCAACCTTGAAGCGCTCCTCCCGTAAAGAGGGGCGCTTTTCTTTTCCCGCTAGTGGGGAAAGTGCGGACGGATGAGCGAGAAGATCCTTAAAGCCTTATTGCAGTTGTTCGCGATCATCGCCAAGGGCGATGCCGTGGGCGAAGGCGTGCGTCCGGACAATGCCGCGCCGTTGGAACGTTTCCTCCGCAAGCAGTTCAGTCCTGAGGTGGCCGCTGGACATATGGCGCGGTACCAAGCCTTTGTTCTTGCGTTTCACGCCAGTGGCGGAGAGAGCCGAAGTGGCCGCAAGCGCACATCCGTCAATTCGGTCAAGGTCCTGAAGATCTGCACACAGGTCAATGAGGAACTCAATCAACGTCAAAAATTCGTGGTACTGGTCCACCTCCTGGAATTCATCTCGGCCAATGGAGAGGTGAGTGAACAGGAGATCGACTTCGTGAGCACGGTCGCAGAGACCTTCAACATCGGACAAGAGGACTTCAAGCGTTGCCGCTCGTTTGTCGAGGCTACCGGAAAGGAGCGTGAGGATTCCACGCATCTGCTATATATCGATGCGGCCGTGGAGTCGCCGTTCCAGCAAGCCAGACACTTGCATGCGCATGGTATGGAAGGTGATATCCGCGTGATGCACGTGCCTACGGTGAACCTCTATGTGATGCGGTATTCCGGCGCTGGCGAGGTCCTGCTGAATGGACAACGCGTTGGAGCAGGCAGCCATTATGTGCTCAGCAATGGCAGCAGTGTGCGACCCCCACATGGCGTGCCCATCTATTACAGTGACATCCTGGGGGCTTTCATGGCCAAGAACGGCCGACCAAGGATCGTCTTCAAGGCGACGGATATCGAGTATGCCTTTCCCAATGGACGGCTTGGACTTCATGAGTTGCATCTCGCGGAGACCGCAGGTAAGCTCATCGGCATCATGGGCGGCAGTGGTAGTGGCAAGAGCACCTTGCTCAACGTCCTTAATGGTAATCTGAAGCCAAGTCGTGGTCACGTCACCATCAACGGTATCGATGTGCATTCGGAACGCGATCGCATCCGTGGTGTCATCGGTCATGTGAGCCAGGATGACCTGCTGATCGAAGAACTGACCGTCTTCCAGAACCTCTTCTACAACGCCAAGCTTTGTTTCGGTGACCTTAGCGATGAACAGGTTTCCGAGCGCGTATTGCGCATGCTCCAGAGCCTCGGACTCTACGAGACCAAGGACCTCAAGGTCGGCAGCCCATTGGAGAAGACCATCAGTGGTGGACAGCGCAAGCGGTTGAACATCGCCCTCGAACTCATCCGGGAGCCCAGTGTGCTCTTCGTGGATGAACCGACCAGTGGACTGAGTTCGCGCGACTCGGAGAACATCATGGACCTGTTGAAGGAGTTGGCCTTGAAAGGTCGACTGGTCTTCGTGGTCATCCATCAACCGTCATCCGACATCTTCAAGTTGTTCGATCGGTTGTTGCTCATGGATCAGGAAGGTCACCCGGTCTATTATGGTGATCCGGTGGATGCTGTGGTCTACTTCAAGCGGGTCACAGGGCAGGTGAACAGCGACGTGGGGCAATGCAGCGCCTGTGGAAATGTGAACCCCGAGCAGATCTTCAACATCCTGGAGGCCAAACTGGTGGATGAGTACGGTAACGAGACCGACCAGCGGCGCATCAGTCCTGAGGCCTGGAACGAGGTCTTTCGTGCTCAGATGGAAGGTCGCTCCGCACAAGTACCCGAGGAACGCAGTGTTCCCAAGAGCACCTTTGCCATACCGGGCAAGATCAAGCAATTGGGGGTCTACTTCAAGCGCGACCTGCTGAGCAAATTGGCCAATCGCCAATACGTCCTCATCAACCTCTTGGAAGCGCCCGTACTCGCGTACGTGATGGCCTTCTTCCTCAAGTACTACCGGGTTGGCCATGGTACATCCGGGGAGTACATCTTCCGGGAGAACGACAACATCCCACAATACTTGTTCATCGCGGTCATCGTGGCCTTGTTCCTAGGGCTCACCGTAAGCGCCGAGGAGATCATTCGTGATCGCGCGATACGCCAACGCGAAAAGTTCCTTGACCTGAGCAGGGCCAGTTACTTGCTCAGTAAGGTGGCCATACTGTTCATGATATCCGCGGTGCAGACGCTGCTATTCGTGCTGGTAGGCAGCATGGTCCTGGGCATAGAGGGGATGATGCCTGCCCACTGGTTGCTGCTGTTCAGCACTTCGGCCATGGCCAACGTGCTCGGCTTGAACGTGAGCGCCAGTTTCAACAGTGCCAAGGTCATTTATATCATGATCCCGGTGTTGATCATCCCGCAATTGCTCTTCAGTGGTATCATCGTGAAGTTCGACAAGTTGCATCCCTGGTTCGCCTCGGAACGCAGTGTTCCCTGGATCGGTAACGTGATGGCCTCGCGTTGGGCCTATGAAGGCCTTGCGGTAACCCAGTTCATGGCCAACGACTACGAGCGTGCCGTATATCCTTACGACCAACGCATGAAGACCGCCAACTGGAAGAAGGATCTTTGGGTGCGAGAGGTCCAGAACAGTATCGCTGAGGTACGTCGGTCCATGAGTGGGCACGGTCCTGAGATCGACCTGGCGTATGAACTCTCAATGATCAAGCGGGAGATCCGTCGGGAAATGGAACTCATCAACGGATTCACATGCCCTTCCGTGGAAGTGCTTTCACCAGGATCCGTGACCGAGGCCGCTTTGACGGATATTGAACAGTGTTTGGACCTGCTTGTAACACATTATCGGAAGGTGTATCGCTCAGCGGAACAGGACAAGGAGTCCTATGTGGCCAACATGACCGCCACACCCGAGGCCAAGAAAGCCTATTTCGCATTGTTGGACGGTTTCCGGAATGAAAGCCTGACAGAGATCGTGACGAACCGTAACGACGTGAACGTCATCGTCGAGTACCAAGGACGCTTGGTCCAAAAGAGCGATCCGGTATACCTGGTGCCTGAGAAAGGCACCATTTTCGAAGCCCATTTCTATGCACCGGTGAAATGGCTCTTCGGTCAGCGCATTCCCACGCTGTGGGCGAATACCATCGTACTATGGGGCATGTCCTTGGTGTTGGCCGTCCTGCTCTACTTGGACGTGTTCCCGAGGCTCATGCGCTTGATCCCTGTTCGGGACGAACGATAAGCATCATCGACGGGGGGCGCCCACACGCTTCGGAGGCTATCCTTGGGTGCTATCCGCCTCCTCGATCAAGATCATCTTGAACGGGATGTTGATGATCCCTGCGTAATCCTCGCCAGCCTCCAGCATGTCCTCATCGTCTGCTTCGTAATGCCAGAGCACCGTGACCTCATTTCCCGCAGCGCGGATGGTCTCCAATTTCTTGAACAGGTCCAAGATGCACTTGGAAGAGCTTGTATTGAAGTACTCCAATTGCATGTGTAGCGCGGTCCTATGCTGGGGTGTTCGCCCATATTTGTCCACCCAATCGATCAGGGGTTTGAAGAACTCGATGGAGTTCTCAGGGATGGACCGGCCCTTCAGTTCGAGCAGACCCGTCTCGTGGTCGAAATTCACATGCGGGGTCTTGGGAGTGCCTTCCAAATGGAGCGATGCCATGGTTGAGATTGCTAGGTGGTGACGTTGACGTTCAGAGAGAAGAACGCATTGTCCTCATCGTAGGGGACGAATCCGTATTCCAGTTTGCTGCCGCTCTTGCGAGCGATGTCGATCATTCCAAGGCCTCCACCACCATTCTTCGAGTAGGTGCCATCGGCCAACTTCTCCCGGTAGAACTCACGCAGTAGCTCCGGGGTCAGGTTGTTGATACGCTCCAAATGTGACCTCAGGCCTTCAACCTCGGCTCCTGCCATGAAGTTCCCGGTCAACACTGAATAGCCCTGGTCCGTACGGGCGATCATCACTACTCCGTGTGGATCCTTCGTTGGAACAGGCATACCATCCTTCACCTTCATGTTGGCGTTATGATGGTATAGGTTCTGCAGGCATTCGACCACAACGTTGAACACCCGCTTCCGCGATCGCGCATCGCCATCGATCAGAGGCAGTTTCTTTTCCACAATGCCAAGCAATGCCGTGATCAAGTCCTCTGTCAGGTCGCCCTTGAACGAAAGCAATACACGTTGCCTTTCCAAGGTGTCATAGAGGTCATGGATCCTTTCGAGCATGGGTCTTGCGCAACTGCCATAGCGAGGCAGATCCACAAATGAACGTGCATGAGGGTCCTTTTGCTTTGACCGCTGGTCAGAGTTATCCACGGAATTGTCAACGTGACAATGTCCTGATCGGTTAGCTTCGCGGACCCTTCCGGGGTGTGGTGCGATGGGATGGTACAAGGACTGGTTCGGCACGCGTTATTACGCGCTGCTCTATGGGCACCGCGACGAGGAGGATGCCGCTCGGTGGGTGCGCTCCATCCTACAGCGTTGGTCCCCAGCCCCGGGTAGTGCTCTTCTCGATCTGGCTTGCGGTCGTGGACGCCATGCACGCTATTTCATGGAGGCCGGCCTGAGCGTTACGGGCGTCGACCTTTCTCCGCAAAGCATTGCTGAAGCTCGGCGGTCCGTTCCGGGTGCACGTTTCCTCGTGCATGATATGCGCGTTCCATTGGATCTTGGTGGCTTCGATCTGGTCACCTGCCTATTCACGAGCATGGGATACAGCCTGGATCCTGAGGACGACCGGGCCGTTTTTCGGACGGTGGCGGGAAGCCTACGTCCCGGAGGTCGTTTCGTGCTTGACTTCATGAATTCCTCCTTGGTCCTGGATCGACTGGTGACCGAAGAGGTTGTGCTGCGTGACAACGTGAGGTTCCACATCTCCCGTGCAGTCGTGGATGGCGTCATCATCAAGAGGATCACGGTGGAGGACGGGGCGGAAAGTCACCTTTTCGAGGAGCGTGTTCGAGCATTGATGCCCGAAGATCTGGAGCGAATGGCGACCGATGCCGGGCTTGTGGTCGAGGACCGGACCAATGGACCGGACCTCCGACCCTTCGATGCTTCGCGATCCGAGCGATTCGTACTATGGACCCGTTCGAAAGATCCTGATCGATGCTGATCGCATTCGCGTTCTTCCTGCTTCCCATGCTTGCCGGCGGCTTGGTGCGCCTCATTCGCCCCGATGCGCATTGGATGCGTGGACTCTTGAGCTTCAGTGGGGCCTTCCTGCTGAGTGTTGTGTTCCTTCATATGCTCCCTGAATTATATGCCGAAGTGGGTACCACCATCGGATATTGGATACTAGGTGGCTTCCTGCTCCAAGTTGTACTGGAGTACTTCAGTCATGGCATCGAGCATGGTCATGTGCACGTTCATGGCAAGGGTTCCAAAGCATTGCCTTTGATCACGTTGGCCAGCCTATGCATTCACTCATTTGCCGAGGGGATCCCCTTTGCTGATCCCGCCGTCGCTGGGGATATCCATTTTCTGACCGGAGTGCTCCTGCACAAGATGCCAATGGCCATTGCGCTCGCCTCGGTGCTGGACCGCAGCGGATCGAGCCCATCCCGTAGCTGGTCGCTCTTGGTGGTATTCGCTTTGGCAGCTCCCCTGGGGATCCTTTTCGGAGGAACGGTAGGTGAAGGTCTGGGGCATCATTTCCTGGACAACATGCTCGGGCTTGCGATAGGTATGCTGTTGCATATCAGTACGACCATCATCTTTGAAAGCTCGCCGGAGCACCGCTTCAATGCGGCGCGTTTCGGTGCTGTCATCCTTGGTGCGGGGCTGGCAGCTTTGACCATCCATTGAGCCGGGTAGGGGCGTCCAAGCCCGACCGTGACCGTTACGACGATGGTCGTTCCGTGGATTGGTCACCGTTCGTCGTTGATAACTTGAAACCCATGGGCACGCAACCCCGTTACAGGGGATGCGTCATACCCATGGAAAGCAAAGACAAAATGGTCGCTGAGGCAAGGCTGTTCGTCCGATTGGGGCTTCTGTCATTCGCAGGGTTCTTGTTCTATTATGCCCATTTGTTCTTCGGGTTGATGGAAAATGTGGTCTTGTTCAAGACATTGGCGATCACCTTCCTACTGGCCACTATCCCGCTTCCGATCATCGCAGTGAACAACAAGAAGCTTTTTCCCGAGCTGACGCGAAGTGGTAAGACCGTGCTCACCTTGGCGACCGCTTTACTCTTGTTCCACCATTTCTTGATGACCTTCATATTCGTCCTTTTCCTGAAGGGCGAGGCGGTATTCTAGGGCCGGTACCTTCGTACCTGACATGTGCCTTATCGTACTCGCCTACAGGGTCCATCCGAGGTACCCCTTGATCGTCCTGGCCAACCGTGACGAGTTCTTGGACCGACCCACCACAGCTGCGCATTTTTGGTCCGATCGCCCCGGGGTCCTTGCGGGTCGCGACCAACGTGCAGGTGGGACTTGGATGGGGGTTAGCACCTATGGACGATTCGCTGCATTGACGAACCATCGCGATCTGAGAAAAGCTCCCATTGATGGGCCTTCGCGCGGAGAATTGGTGGTTCGTGCCTTGGAAGGGGAGCTTCCTGCGATGGATGAACAACCCATGGAAGGATACAACCTCATTCACGGCCCGATCGACTCGCTCAACTATCGATCCAACGTACTATCCATGGAAGTGCCATTGTCAAATGGTATCCATGGGCTGAGCAATGCTCACCTCGATACGCCATGGCCCAAGGTAGAGCGGCTGAAAAGGTCGTTCGCTGAGCTGCTCGAACTGCCGGATCCTCATCCTGATGCGATGTTCGATCTACTCTTGGATCGCACTATTGCGGCGGATGAGGACCTTCCCGATACCGGCCTTGACAACCTGAGGGAGAGGGCCTTGAGCGCCGCCTTCATAGTCACTCCGGGTTATGGTACCCGTTGTTCCACGTTGCTTTTGGTCGATGTGCAAGGAGGGGCTCACTATGAGGAACGCACGCATCAGCCACCAGGCCGTGTGTTGGAGTTGTTCAACATCACGCAATGAACCCTTGGTAACGAACGGTGTTCCCTTGCAAACATCGCATCATGTTCGGCTTGTTCAAGAAGAAGGATCCTCGCGATAGGGTCATGGAACGATACAAGGCGATGCTTGCCGAATCCCATCGTCTGAGTACCGTGGACCGCAAAGCGAGCGACTTGAAGAGGGCCGAAGCCGAGGCCATGCTCTTGGACTTCGAAAAAAGGACATCTGGATCGTGAACGCAACAATCCGCAAGGACCTACGTTAGAACCAGTGTACGGCTTGGGTAAGCAAGCCGGAAGGCATACCTGATCACAGGGGGCATCAGCCCAGCGGCGTTAAAAGCCCCTGTCCAGGCCCGTAAGCCGGGAGATCAGGAAATTCAGAAGCCCGCCCCGTAAGGCGGGCTTCGCCCGTTCAGGGTGTCGGTGGCTTGGGCTTGCGACGGTCCATGTTGTAGACCAAGGCAAGGTGAATGGTGGAGTTCAGTTCCATCAGGTCCGCACCCTTCGCGGCACCGGGGCGTTGGATGGTCTGATAGAGATACCCGAGCAGTACGCTGAACGGTCTGTTCACCTGGTACCCCAGTAGTGCGGAGATCCTGTTCTGTTGGATGTAGTCGAGGCGTTGGCCGTCCCCGAAGTTCAGGAAGACCTCATCGTAGAAGTTGGCCGAGAAGACACCGGGCTCCACCTTGTCATGCGCGCCCAGTGGCACGGTCAGCCACAGCCGGTAGCGGAAACGACTTTGGTAGGTGTAGCCGTCCTCCACGCCAGCGGATGGGTCCTCGGCGGAAGGCACCATCCGCGCGATGAAGCGTTCCTCCATCCGGAACCGGTGTGCAAAACGCCAACGGCCGAGGGGCTGGTTCAATTGCACCTGTTGGAAGAGGTGATGTTCCCGGTTCTGGTAGCGGATGGGATAGGCGCCATACTGGTAGTTGAAGTAATAGCTGTATCCCTGGGTGAAGATCACCTGGTCGTTCAAGTGGAAGTTGATCGCAGGCCGCACGAGCAGTTGTTGCCAGTTCACGCCCAGATCGGCACGCCGCCAATGTGCCTCGGTATGGAAGCTCCAACGCTCATGGAAGCGATGATCACCCCAGTGCGACACCCACAGGTGGCCATTGGGGTCGGTGACGCGGAATGCCTGTGCCGATGCGGTCATTGGGCTCAGGAAGGTGATCCCGAACAGCAGAATGATCACAAACGATCTTCCAGGGGACATTTGCGCTGACCTTATCGCTTCGAATATGCAAAATTGATGCGAGGAACAGGTCTGGGAGTCGCTGTCCAGTTCCCAGCGATCGAAGGTGTTGCTGAAGGGTGCGCAGATCACTTTACTTCCTGGCCCAAGAGATCTTGTGTATTCACCTCGGTAAGGTCCGCCTCGGCATCGCTGAAGGCCACGAAGCGCTTCAGAACATAGAATAGGATGGTTCCGGTGATCACGGCCACATTGAGGTCGATGAACACGGTGAGCAGGGTGGCATATAGAATGAAGAACAGTTGAATGTTCCGCTCCCGGCTGGCGTGCCATTTTCCCTTGATGTAGGCGAGCACGAAATCGCGGTCGAACACATCGAGCCCGGCCTTCAGGAGCACGCCGATGAAGACTGCGGATGCGATGAGAACGATGACCTTGCTGAACACGAGGAAGCCCAGCAGCGCGTAAACGCCCACCATTACCCCGGCAAGGCGGGTCTGGGCACCCTCCTTTAGCAGCAACACGGAACGGATGGTGGCCTGTGCGCCGGGTATACCTTGCAGGAACCCGCTGAGGCCGTTGGCCAACCCTTGTGCCACCAGTTCCTTGTCGTGCCGTGTCTTTTCCTTGGCCATCCGGTCGATGACCAGGCTGGTGAGCAAGGAGTCGAGGTAGGCGAGCAAGCTCAATTGAAGGGCGTAGGGGAGGGCCTTCATCAGCATCTCCCGGTTCAGCAGGCGCTCGTCGCTGGGGAAATAGGACGTGAGCATACCCAGGAACTCGCGGATGGATCCTGCGCCACTGCCCAGGTTGACGTGTTCAACAGGAATGTTCCCCAAGGTGGTGATCAGGGTGAACACGACGATGGTGAGGAAGATGGCGGGCAGGAAGCGTCGGGCGCCAACGGGTACCCGGAGTTTGCGGAGTATCCAGGGAATGCACAGGATAGTGACCAGCACAGTGAGCGCCAACAGGGAGTTCACCAGGATACCACCTTCCAGGGGCGCCTTTCCACCAATGCCCAGCAAGCGCTTCACCTGGTCAACCCAGATCAGGACGGCGATGCCGTTCATGAAGCCCAATACGATCACCTGTGGTACGAGCAGGATGAAGCGACCCAGACGCAGAACACCCATCAGGATGAGAATGGCCGCATTCATCAGCAGCACAAGCGTGATGAACTGTTCGGCCATCATGCGGTCCCCATGGAAGTGCTCATAGGCGAAGGCGATGACCAATGCCGACACTGCAGTCATGGGCGCTGTGGGCCCCGAGGCCTGCAAGCGCGTGCCTCCGAAGAGCGACGTGATGATCGGGATCACAGCGGCACCAATCATGCCTGCGAAGGCGCCACGCCCGGACATCACGCCGAAGGCCGCACCCAGCGAGAGTGCTGCGAAGCTTACCGTAAGGCCGGCAAGGAGATCGGGGACCAGGGTCTTTTTCATGCTTCGGAATGCGCTGCGGCGTTTGGGTTAGCCGGAAGGCGCGACAAAAGTGACCGTGATACCAGGCCACGTCATGAGATCCACATTAGATCTTCGCCGTGTGGCGCAGCAAGCACTACTACTTTTGATCCATGCGCGCACTGGTCGTTGAGGATGAGCCCCAGGTAGCGGCGTTCATTGCTGATGAACTGCGTTTAGCTGGATTCACGGTGGATGTGGCCACCGACGGGTTGCAGGGTGAGCGTCTGGCGTCTCAGTTCCCCTACACCATCGTGCTGCTCGACTGGATGCTGCCCAAAAGGAGCGGCATCGAGGTCTGCAAGGCCCTGCGCGCTGCCCGGCCCGGAGTCCCCATCCTGATGCTCACCGCTTTGGACGGGATCGAGGAACAGATCAAGGGCCTGGGCGCCGGTGCGGATGATTACCTGCCCAAGCCCTTCGACCCGAAGCTGCTCATGGCCCGGGTTCAGGCCTTGGTACGCCGAGCGCAAGGGCGTGGACCCGAACGGGTGCTGCATTGCGGCGACCTTGTTCTGGACAGGGATGCACGAACAGTGAACCGTGCAGGAAGACCCATCCAACTGACAGCCCGTGAGTATGCGCTGCTTCATTTTCTCTTGGAGAGGAAGGGCAAAGTGACGGAGCGCGGAGAGATCCTCGATCATGTATGGGACGTCACCTTTGAGACCGAGACCAATCTGGTGGACGTCTACATCAACATGCTGCGCAAGAAGGTGGATAAGCCCTTCGGCAACAAGCTCATCCACACGGTGACGGGCATGGGCTACGTGATACGTGAGCCGGCCATATGACCTTCCGGATCCGCATGGCACTCGTGTTCACGCTGTTGGTCGGCGTGTTGCTGGTGGTGTTCGCGTTGTTCTTCTTCTCGCACAGTGAATCGCTGCGCAGCGCCGAGTTCTATGATCGGTTGGAGGACCGGGCGCTCTTGGTGGAGCACCTGTTCGAAGAAGCCCGTGCGATGCCGGTGGATGAGGCACAGCACCTGGCCCAGGCACTTCGGGAGGCGCTGCCCAATGAGGCGATCACGGTCATCTCCATCGATGGGAAGGTCATCTTTCAACGAGCCGCCAGCGGTGTTGTCCTGCCGTCAAGTTGGAAGGAACTGGCCACCCGGAACGGTATCGCCAGGGTGACCCAGGGTGAACGACAATTCGTGATCATTGATACCCCGGAGGCCTTGAAGAACGGTATCCGATACACCATGGCATCGGCCGTGGATGTGAGGGGACTGCGGTCCATGGCGACCCTACGACGATCGCTGATGCTGGCAGCTGGGCTGGCCCTGCTGTTCACAGCAGGGTTGTCATGGGCCTACACCACATGGGCCCTTGTTCCGGTGAGGGACCTTGTGAGAAGGGCCGGAGAGATCCACGCACCCTCCGAACGGTTGTCCGTGAACGATGAGCAAAAGCCGGATGAACTGGGTGCCGTGGCCATTGCGTTCAATGCGCTACTGGCGCGCCTGGATGATGCCTTTCAGGTCCAACGTTCCTTTGTTGCCACTGCTTCCCATGAGCTTCGCACCCCCTTGACAGTGGTGAGGGGGCAACTGCACCAGGCCATGGGGCTGGCCGGGGACCAGGTGGACATGATGGACCGGCTCCACGGTATAGAGGAGCAGACCCTGCACATGCAGGACCTGTTGGACCAATTGCTCTGGCTGGCCCAGAGCCAGGAGGCCGGAGAACATCGCCTGCAGGACCAAGTACGGGTGGACGAGGTTGCCGAGCGCGCCCTTCAGCGCTGTCGCGTGCGATATCCCGAAGTGCAGGTCCGCTTCGAGCTCTCCTTGGAGGATGAGGACCGGGAACCGTTGGTCCGTGGAAGTTCCGTTCTCCTGACAGCAGCGGTGTACAACCTTCTGGCCAATGCCGCCAAATACGGCGGGGGGCACCCCATAACCCTGGCCATCCGTAGCACGGCAGAGGGGACGAGCGTGCAGGTCCGGGATGAGGGACCAGGAATGGATGGGACGACCCTTTTCCGGGCACGCGAGTTGTTCTTCCGGGGCCCGGATGCGGTTCCCATGGATGGGCACGGTATCGGTCTCGCGCTGGTGGAACGCATCGCACGGGTGCATGGTGGAAGGGTTTCCATCGTATCCCGCTCCGGTGGAGGTACCACGGTCGAGCTGCTCCTGCCAGCCGTTGCCTGATCGATATAAACGGCGATCTAATTCCCCTTTAATGATTGCCGAGACGGCCCGGTCGACCTTTGCACCATGGACAATTCCTCCGTTGTGACGTCCCTTGCTGTGGAAAGTGGACGACGCCATGGACGGCCGGAATTCGATGAGCACGCCGCGTTCCACCACCTGAAGCACTTGCTTCCCGCCCAGGCACCGCTCAAGGACTTCATCCATCACAATACGCTTCATGCCTTCCAGGAGGACCGGTTCACGGACGCCCTGCACAAGGCGGCCCGCTTGTTCGGATACAAGACCACCCTCACCGTCCACGAGTACCGAAGGCTTTTCGAGCAGGGGCGCATCCGACCGGAGATCATACGCCGGGTGCTCATGGAACGCAAAGGGGAGGCCCAGGTCAATGATTGGACGAACAGGCTGCTGCGCAAACGCTATGACAGCACCATCGTGCCGCGCATCGGAACGCTGCGCATGCATTGGAAACGCGAGCACCGGATCGATCTCGATGCCTTGGTGCATTCCACGCTATTCCGTGTCCTCAACAGTTACCTCGACCAGGGCATAGCCATCTGGCGTTTCCCGGTCTGGGACAAGGGTTTCCTGGCCAGCATCCGGGAGCTTCAACGGTATGCGTACACCGGATTCCTGCATGGGAAAAGGGCTACGGACCTGTTGATGGATGAGACCACGACGGTGGGTCGGTTGCTGGATATCCTGGTGGGGGAACCGGCCCTGTATGAGCAGTACCTCTTCGATCAGCAGTTCGCACATCCCGGTTGGAGCGGCCTTGTCAGTGCCATTGAAGAGAACCCCGCCGCCTTGCTCGATCATCGTCGCATCACCTTGCCGGAACTGGTGACCTTCGAACTGCTGTTGGAGATCGACGCATTGGACCGCCAGTTCCCCAAGGGCTGGGAACCCTTGGCCCAGGGGATGCGCCACAGGCCCCAACCCCTGTTCGCGGAAGTGGCCTACGCCGAAGTGGATGAGGTGCGCTCCCTGTGGCAGGAGGCCTTTGAATGGACCTACCATGACGAAGCATTGGCCGGCCTGTCGCAGAATGCCCGTCGACCCGAACCACCCGTGTTGGCCGTGCAGGCACTTTTCTGCATCGATGATCGGGAGTGCTCCTTTCGCCGCCATCTGGAGCGGATCCATCCCGGGTTCCGCACCTATGGCACGCCCGGCCACTTCGGCGTCGAGTTCTACTACCGTCCGGAGCATGGCAAGTTCAACACCAAGGTCTGTCCGGCGCCGATCACGCCGAAATACCTGATCAAAGAGGTGGACAAGAAGAGCCGGGCCGGCAAGGATGTCCATTTCTCGCAGCGTACCCACGGCTTGGTGGGTGGCTGGTTGATCTCGCAGACCTTGGGATTCTGGTCCGCGCTCAAGCTGTTCATCAGCATCTTCAAACCCTCCACAGGGCCGGGCACCACGGACTCGTTCCAGCACATGGACCAGTTCTCCAGCCTCACGGTGGAGAACAGCGACCCTTCGGATCGGGATGGAGGACTACAGGTGGGCTTCACGGTCGCCGAGATGGCCACCCGCGTGGACGCGGTCCTCAAGAGCATCGGGCTGGTCCGTGACTTTGCGCCGATCGTGTATGTGGTGGGGCATGGGGCCAGCAGCGTGAACAACCCGCACTATGCGGCCTATGACTGCGGTGCTTGTTCCGGTAGGCCGGGTTCGGTGAACGCCCGCGTGTTCTGCCAGATGGCCGAACATCCCAAGGTTCGTGAGCTATTGCGGGCGAAGGGGATCGATATTCCTCAGGAGACCCGTTTCGTCAGTGCGCTTCACGACACCACGCGGGACGAGATCGTGTTCTACGATGAGGCCACGCTGGACGCGCCCCTACGGGCATTGCACGCCCGGCATATGACCGTGTTCCGTGACGCGCTCGACCTCAATGCCCAAGAGCGTGCCCGGCGGTTCGAAGCGATCGACCAGCGCGACTCAGCCAAGGAGGTCCATGATCAGGTCCGCCTGCGATCGGTATCCCTGTTCGAGCCCCGTCCAGAGCTCAACCATGCCACCAACGCCCTGTGTATCGTGGGCCGGAGGGAATTGACCCGGGGCTTGTTCCTGGACCGGCGCTCGTTCCTGAATTCCTATGACGCTTCGATCGACCCGGACGGCCACTACCTGCAGGGGATCCTGGGAGCGGCAGCACCGGTGTGCGGCGGGATCAACCTGGAATATTTCTTCTCCCGCATGGACAACCAGAAGCTCGGAGCCGGCACGAAACTGCCGCACAATGTGATGGGCTTGATCGGTGTGGCCAATGGGGTGGAAGGGGACCTGCGGCCGGGCCTGCCCAACCAGATGATCGAAGTGCATGACCCCATCCGCTTGCTGATGGTGGTGGAGCAACTGCCTGATGTGGTGCTCGCCACGATCCAGCGGGTGAACGCGACCTACCAATGGTTCGTGAACGAGTGGATCCACCTGGTGGTGGTGCATCCGGAGACCAAGGCGATCCATCGGTTCCGTGACGGACGCTTTGAGCCGTATGAGCCTTTGCATGGAAGCATACCGAGGGTATTGGAATCCATGGACGTGCTTTTGGGATCTCTGGAGAACATGCCGGTCACGATCATCGAGCACGCATAGGCCATGGAACGTCTGCTGCCCCTGTTCGTCCTCATCCCCTTCCTCGGGTTCCTGATCAGTCTGCTCGTGCCCGGCAGGCACGAATCCGCGCTATCCCGCATCGCCTATTATTCGGCCGGTGCCCAGTTCTTCACCCTGCTGGCGTTCGGAGTGTTGTGGCTGCTGCAGGGTGCTCCGCTCCTCAATGTGAAGGAGATCGTGATCTACCGGAGCGATGGCTATGAGTTCTTCATCGACCTGTTCTTCGACCGGGTCACGGCGGTCTACCTGTTGGTGGGCAGCATGCTCACCTTCATGATCACCATCTACAGCCGCTATTACCTCCACCGCGAGGACGGCTATAAACGCTTCTTCAACACCATCCTCTTTTTCTTCACCGGCTATTCCATCACCGTTCTTTCGGGCAATTTCGAGACGCTCTTCGTTGGCTGGGAAGTACTGGGGATCTCCTCCTTCCTGCTCATCGCCTTCTACCGCGACCGCTACCTGCCGGTCAAGAACGCGGTGAAGGTGTTCTCGATCTACCGGGTGGGCGATGTGGGTCTGATCCTGGCCATGTGGGCAAGCCACCATCTCTGGCACGAGAACATCACGTTCATGAAGCTGCACAACTATGAACTGGTGCACCATCAACTGGCCTCGCACAGTGCCATCGGCATCTTTATTTCGCTGGCCATCCTGGTCTCTGCTGCGGCCAAATCGGCCCAGCTGCCTTTCTCCTCCTGGCTGCCCCGTGCCATGGAGGGGCCAACGCCGTCCAGCGCCATTTTCTACGGATCGCTGTCGGTCCACATCGGAGTGTTCCTCCTGCTGCGCACCTTCCCGTTCTGGGAGCACCAGTTCGTCGTGCGCGTGCTGATCGCCGTGGTGGGACTGCTCACCAGCCTGATGGCCTCCGTCACGGCGCGGGTGCAGTCCTCCGTGAAGGCCCAGATCGCCTATTCCTCCATCGCCCAGATCGGGTTGATCTTCATTGAGGTCGCCGCCGGTCTTGAGCTTTTGGCGCTTGTCCACTTTGCCGGGAATGCCTTTCTGCGCACGTATCAACTGCTCGTTTCGCCTTCAGTGGTCACCTATTTGATCCGCGAGCAGTTCTACCACTTCAAACCGCGTGAGCACAGTTTCGAGGATACCCTGCCCAAAAGACTGGAGTACACCCTTTACGTGTTGAGCCTGAAGGAGTGGAACCTGGACACGTTCATGTACCGGCTCTTGTGGAATCCGCTGAAACACCTCGGTCGTCGCTTGGACGTGTTCAACATCAACCGCTCGCTTGCAGTGCTGGTGCCCCTGTATCTGTTGGGCATCGTGCTGCTCTTCAACGCTCAGTGGTCGACTCCGCAGGTGGCGCATGCCATCCCGATCATCGCCGTGTTCATCGCCTTGGTACTGGTGCTCCGGGCCTTCACGGAACGCAAGCATGTGCGCCGTGCGCTGGCCATGGTGATCATGGGGCATTTCTGGGTGGTCCTGGCGATCTCGTTCAATGAGGACTTCGATCTTGGCCACAGCCTGATCTACCTCTCTGGTGTGGTCGGTGCCGGTTTCTTCGCGGTTTATGCCATCAACGCACTGCGACGCACCGAGCGCAACGTCGACCTCGGCAGGTTCCACGGCCATGTGTACGAGCATCCGCGGATCGCGCTGCTCTTCCTGCTTTCTGCGCTCGGTCTGGCCGGGTTCCCGATCTCACCCACCTTCCTGGGAGAGGACCTCATCTTCTCGCACATCCATCCGGACCAGTTGGTATTGGCTTCGTTGGTGGCGCTCAGCTTCGTGCTCAACGGCCTCGCCTTGGTGCGCATCTACGCACGGGTCTTCCTGGGCCCACACGTCAAGACCTACCACGAGGTGGCTTACCGCTCGGCGTGAACCAACATCATCGATCCACCAAGGTCTTGATGGATCGGAGCGCTCCGTTCGGCGTGGCCACGATGACGCTATAGATGCCTGAGGGCCAGCCCTGTGTACGGATCACGGTCCGGTCCGCTGTGGAAGAGGACCGGTGCGCCATCCTTCCCATGCTGTCGAATACCCGAATGTCGCCCAGCACCCCTTGCGTATGGACGAGGGTGAATTCCCCCGCACCACTGAGCAGTGTCAGGTCCGCGCTTTCGTTAGCGGCCCCCACGCTCTGCGTCGGATCGAAGCAGGGTTCGTAGAAGCGGAAGGCCAGTGGTTCAGGTACCAGATCTCCGACCGGTGCGGAAGCAGTGCTGAAACCACCGGGGACCACGGCACTGTAGTAGGGCTGTCCGCTGAGCGGCCCCCCATCGCTGCCGGCGAGCATGGTGTAAACGCCGGGTGGCAGGCAGATCGTATCGGCATCGTACTGGTTCTCCTCGTCAAGGACGAAGCTGCCGCTCACCACAACGACCGAGTTGGAGAGTATTCCCCAGTTGAAGGTACCGGTGGTGATGGCACCGCCGAGGTTCTGGATGTTCGGGATCAGGGTGGTGCAAGGCGCTGGCGGGCAAAGGTCCACCTCAAGTTCCCATGTGCAGGCAAGGGTTGTGGTGAAGCCTGTCCACAATTCCAATGAGGCGCTGAAGGTGTTCGCAGGGAATTCCACACCGTCCAGGATGCGCATGGTATGGTAGCTCTCACCGCCGATCCCGAAGAAGTTGACCGTTTCCTTGGCGAGCGTGTCCCCGTTGGCATCGAAAAGGATGAAACTGGGGTAGTCGAACAGTTCGCCAATGGTATTGCTGTTGATCACATGGACCACGAGCGCGGTGTCCGAGAAAGGGTGCCAACGGACGGATACGAGCTCAAGGCTGTCGCAGGGTGAACCACCCCCACTGACGGTGAATTGGTGTTGCGGACCGGGAGCGAAATCCCCCACGTTCTGTCCATCGATCACAATGGTGTAGTCCCCGGCATCCAACTGCCCGATCGGTACGACTTCCGTGTGCGGAACGATGACGGTCAGCCCGCCATCATCCGCAGCAGCGATGGAGATGGTCACCACGCTTCCGACCACAGTGGCGGAGGTGCTCGCTATGTAAGCGCCTGTGCTCGATAGGCCACCGGTCAGGGCGATCGAGACATTGTCCTGATCGCTGGTGGGGGTGGGCTGAACGGCGATCTCGTCGATGTAGAAGTAGGTCTGTGCCCGGGCAGATCCAAGGAGTGCTGCACACAGGAGAAGTGTAAGGATCGGTTTCATGGTCCGGGTGGATTGATCGTTAGGGGTATGACGTGATCATGTCGTTCAACGCTGCTTGGTCGCTTTAGGCGTTGATGGAACCAACGACAGCTGCCGCGACCAGTCCAAAGCCCAAGAGCACACCATAGACCACGATGATCACCGCGACCTTCCAGGCAGTGTTCAGCCAGGACCGGTGATGGACCGTGTGGGCAGCCCAAAATAGGTAGCCGAGTGTAAGGGGTACCAACATGCTGTCCGACCAGCTTCCTGCCCCCAGGATGCCCAGTAGCAGGGAAATGCCGAAGAGCAAGTAGAGCACGGTGTGGAAGTACAAGGCGAAAACAAGGTGTTCAGTGTAGAACATCCGGCTACGCCAGTAGAGCAACTTCAGGAGAAGCGCGAAGAGCGGTAACATCACGAACATCACCTTGCTGAAGGTGCTGAGCAATTCCTGGACGAACGCTTCCTTACGGAGGCTGTTGCCGCTCAAGTTCAGCGCCAGGCGGATCATTGTCCGGTTGATGACGCTTGGGGTGACGCCACCAGCCACCATGGTGCTGTCCAGGACCTCGTTGGTCAGCCGGGGCATCGCGGAAAGCGCGACCAAGGTGCTGTCCGTGATCTGCTGGTCATCACCCAACTGCAGCGTGAGGCCGTTCGCTTCGCGTGGCTCCTCTTCGGATGGGTTCACGATCACTACTGGCCCTTCATCTGCTTGCATGCGTGCGGTGGCCCATGCAAGGAGCAGGAAGAACAACACGCTGGTGAAGAGGTAGAGCCTGAGCGGGTGTACGTAACATATCCGCTTGTTCGCATTGAACTCCTTGATCACCAGACCCGGCGGCCAGAACAGGTCGCGCAAGGTGCGCAGCAGCTTGGTGTCGAAGTTGAACATGCCCGAAAGCCACTCCATCACGAAATGCCGTACCGGCAATTTGTGCGTGTGGTTCTCCTGGCCGCACCGCGCGCAGAAGTTGGCATCGGCCTCCAGGGTACGCCCGCAGTTGGGGCATTCCGGCCGCTTGATCCGCTTGCGCGCCATGCCGGATCAGCTCTTCATATTGTCGAATTGCAAGGGGACCTCGAAGTCCTGTTCCCGGCACAGGGCCATCACCTCCTGCAGGTCGTCGATCTTCTTCCCGGTGACCCGGATCATATCGTCCATGATCTGGGGCTGCACCTTCAGGCCACTCTCCTTGATGGCCTTCACGATCTTCTTGGCGGTCTCGCGTTCGATGCCTTGTTTGACCTTGATGATGCGGTACAACGACTTGCCACTAGGCACCGGTTCTTCGCTGAGGTCGTAGCTACGTACATCCACCTTCTGTTTGCCGGAGCGTTCCAGCAGTACATCCAGGACCGAGTCCAGCTTCATGTGGTCGTCCGTGCTCAAACGGATCGTCAGCGCTTTCTTGTCGAGTTCGATGGTGGTATTCGTTCCGCGCAGGTCGTAGCGCGTATCGATCTCGCGTTTCACCACGTTGATGGCGTTGTCGAGCATCTGGATATCGACCTTGGAAAGGATGTCGAGGCTGGGCATGTGTGTGCGGTCTGGAGGGGTAAAGATGCAATGGTTGCTCCTTCGGACCAAGGGTCACCGGTCCCACACGGTTGCTCAATGCCTGAAGTGCACGAAGAGCCGGCCGAAGTTGTCGCCGTCCTTCTCGATCCGATGGTAAAGTTTCTTCACCGCCGGTTGCTGCAGATAGCGGATCACTTTCTTCTTCAGCTGGCCACTGCCTTTTCCGGGAATGATCTCCACCAGTGCGATGCGTCGGTCGATGGCATCCTGGATGATCTCCTCCAACGCCCGATCGATCTCACGGCCCTTGTTGAAGATGTCGTGCAGATCGAGCTTGAGCTTGGCCATGGCGCGAAACTACCAACCCGGTCTCAGATCCGGGCCTGGTAGGTGTAGAGGTCGAAATAACGGCCTTGTTTGGCGATCAGTGAGTCGTGGGTGCCGCGTTCAGCGATCAGGCCATGCTCGATCACCAGGATCTCGGTCGCCTGGCGGATGGTGCTCAAGCGGTGTGCGATAACGAAGGTGGTGCGGTCCTTCACCAGCTCGTTCAAGCTCTTCTGGATCAGGGCCTCGCTCTCGGTGTCCAGGTTGCTGGTGGCCTCGTCCAGGATCAGAATGCGTGGATCGGCCAACATCGCCCGGGCGATCGCCACGCGCTGTCGTTGCCCGCCACTCAGCTTCACCCCACGCTCACCGATCACCGTCTCCAATCCCAGCTCCAGTCGGTCCGTGAATTCATTGACATAGGCAGCCCTCACAGCCTTCTGAAGCTGTTCCTCAGTGGCGTTCGGTCGAGGGAAGAGGATGTTCTCCCGGATGGTGCCCTCGAACAGGAAGTCGTCCTGCAATACCACCCCCAAATGCTGGCGATAGCTGCTCAGCCCCACCTTGCTCAGGTCGTGACCATCCACGGTCACCCTGCCCGAGGTGGGGTTCAGGAAGGTGGCCGCTAGTCCGGCGATGGTGCTCTTCCCGCTACCCGATGTGCCCACCAGAGCGATCACGCTCCCTGCCTTGGCCTCAAAACTGATCCCGTGCAGCACCTCCTTGCCTTCGTCGTATGCGAAGTGGACATCGTCAAAGACGACGTCGCCCTTGATCATGCCCAATTTCAGCGGTCGCTCTTCAGTGATGTCCTCGGGATCCATGTTCATGAGTTCCTCGGTACGGTCTAGGCCTGCGAAGGCTTCGGTGAGTTGGCTGCCGATGTTGCTCATCTGCACGATGGGAGCGATCATGAATCCGAGGTAGAGTGTGAACGCCAGGAATTCGCCCAAGGTGAGCTGGTCGTGGATGATCTGCCAGCCGCCGATGCCCATGATGCCGGCGCTCGCCAAGCCCAGCAGGAAGGTGCTGCTGCTGGTGATGAACGCCGTGGCCGTCAAGCTTTCCTTCACGTTCTGGAACAGGCGCTCCACACCCACCTCGAAGTTCCGGTTCTCCTGTTCCTCCGCGTTGAATCCTTTGATCACTCTCACCCCGTTCAGCGTTTCGGTCAAACGCCCCGTGACCTCCGCGTTGATCACGCCACGGGTCCGGAATATGGGCCTGATGCGCGCGAACGCTTTCATGGCCACGAAGGCGAAGATGCCCACGGGCACCAAGGTGTAGAAGGTCATCAAAGGGCTGATCCGGATGAGCAGGACCAAGGAGATGATGGCCGTGAAGGTGCCACCGACGAGTTGGACCAAGCCCGTTCCCACCAGGTTCCGCACGCCTTCCACATCGCTCATGATGCGGCTAACCAATGCGCCACTCTTGGTGTTGTTGAAGAAACGGATCGGCAGGGAGAGGACCTTGCGTTGCACCTGTGCCCGTAATTGGCTGATCAGCAATTGGGCCTCCACGCTCAGCAATTTCGTAAGCCAGAAGCTGGTGAGGCTCTGCACCATGATGGCGACCACCACCGCGCCGAGCAGCCACCACAACAACTGAACGTCCTTGTTCACGATCACATCGTCGATCAGGAATTTGGTCGCCCCAGGTAGTACGAGGCTGGCCAAACGACTGATGACGATGAGCCCCAAGCCCAGTAACACGTGCCTGCGCCTCGGCCATATGAATTGCCAAAATGCCGTGCGCCAGGTCACGGTGCGTGAAACCGGGACTGGCTCACCTGCGGCCGCTCTGATCTTTGCCCGAGGGCCTTGGCTGCCGCGCTCTGCGCGTTGTGTGGAAAGGGTTTTGAATGCCAATGGGGACGGATAGGGCCCCATTGCTGGCAAGGGTCGAGCCACCTTTCACGGTCCGCCACATCGGCAGTCTTTGGCTGATCCGCCGAACAAATTGAACACACTCGGTTGGTCATGACCGTGAATGTGGTGCACGCGGATGGCCAGGTCGGCACCCAAGTGATAGGGTACCGTGCGCAGGCTTTCCAAGGTGATCGGGTGTTTGCGAAGGGCGTATCGGATATAGGAAAAACGATGACGCAGGCCCGTGAATGAGCGAACCGTGGTGCAACAGTCTCAATGGGGGTTGTCGTGCCGCTCCTTCGTGTATTTCCCAAAGCCCGGCCGGCATACAGGTCCGCGCGATGGACTGCCGCGTTGGTGTCCCAAGGAAGTAAGTTACGCACCATGGACCGGCCTTGGGTCTCCCAGAGTGGCAGGTTGTCAGACTGGCACCAGCGCACCATCGGCACGGTTCGTGCGTTCTTTCATTCACTATGGAACGAGGAACAAGCATTCGATTGACACTGTTGGTCGACGCATCGACAGAGGCCGTTTGGAGAACGCTGGTCGAACCACACCTGACCCGTTTGTACCGCGCTGGTCAACAAGCGAGTACGACTTGGGAAAGGAATTCCCCCCTGTTGTGGGTCGAGCATGTGGAAGGTCAGCAACACTTGCGCGCGAAGGGTACCGTACTCGCATATCAACCCGGTCAGCGCCTACGGTATACCCAGTATGAACCTGCCAGTGGTCTGCCGGATGAGCCTGCAAGCTATACCACTGTGGACCTTGCATTGACCGCTGAGCGGGACGGACGGACCCGGGTGGACCTTTGGCAGGGCGACTTTGCGGGCCTGCCACACGATGTCCGTAGGACCCGGGAAGCGTCCAAGCAATGGGTGGAGGCCCTGGTGGGGCTCAAGCGTACCGCCGAGGAGCAGCAAGGCCAGATGGCCGCGTAAGGATGGATGCACATGCGATGCACGTCGTGCATCCCGGAACATTACGACCTTGCGCCCATGAAGATGCGCATCAATAAGCTCCTTGACCGGGCGCTCATACCCGATAATGGAGGCGAGTTGGTGCTCTATCAACGCGGTGAGGAGTTCTCGATCGAAGTGGTGGGTATCTCAGGCGAACTCATGTCCACCGCGATCCATGGATCCGAGGATGCCCTTGCCGAACTGGCTCTGGAACGACTGAAGGCTCCGCTGAATGCACATGTCGTCATCGGCGGCCTGGGGATGGGCTTCACTTTGGCAGCCGTGCTCAAGCGAGTTGGGGAGAATGGCAAAGTGATCGTGGCGGAGCTGGTACCCGAGGTGGTGAAGTGGAACCTGGAGTTGGTCGGTGAACGGTCCGGCCATCCGCTCAAGGACCCGCGTACCATGGTACATCATGGCGATGTGTTGGAGCTTATACGGAGCGGGAAAGGCAGTTATGATGCCATCCTTCTGGATACCGACAATGGACCTGAGGGTCTGACCCAACCACGCAACAACCGTCTCTATTCACACCGCGGACTCCGTGCCGCTTACGATGCGTTGAGACCGGGAGGGGTATTGGCCGTGTGGTCAACGGATCCCCATGAACCCTTTACGCGTCGACTGGGTATGGCCGGGTTCCGGGTGGAGGAGATAAAGGCCTTTGCGCACCGCCAGAAAGGCACCAAACATCACTTGTGGTTCGCCAAGCGTCCTTGAGCCTTAGGTGCTCTTGAAGTCGCGCAACTGTTCCTAGTTCGGTAATGGGCTGCCCACAGCTACCGCACAATCATGTCCGGGTTGGCCATGTGGTGGGTTCATGCCTGGTGCAGTGGTCGTTTGTTCACTGCCCAACGTGACCGGTGCGTCGGCGGTGTTGAACATGGGGCTGGTCTGTGGCACTCCTTCCATGCTCGCTTCAACTGCAGGTGCGCTGGACAAGGAAGCCCCCACCGCGATCTCGCATCGGTGGCCGGGTTCGCCATGGGGTGGATTGGGGTCCGACACCGCAGCAGCACCCGGTTGGGTCTGCACGGCATCTGTTGAAATACCCGGCTGTACCACGGTCGTTGCGGCGTCGGAGGGTACTGTCGTATCAGGTGGGCCTTCAGAACCACCGCACGAGGACAAGGTTATCGAGATAGCGAGGATCGCGAGGTAGGAGGGAAGGTTCATGGTAAGAGGTGCTTTGCGAATGACCCGGACAGTCGGAACAAGGTAAGCATCGGGACAGCGTTCGACCGGAACTCCATTCCTCGCCTTGCGGATGCCATGTGCGTCCATCCCTTCATTGACAACGCTCACTGTACATTGCTAGGCGTCCGACCCATCACACAGACCACAAGCCCAACCTTCCTTGTGACCATGTTCCGCACACTCCTCGCAGCGCTCATTGCATGCAGCTGCAGCCTTTCAGCCCAGACCACCTTCACCTCTTCAGGGACCTTCGTGGTCCCACCGGGTGTTGAGAACATGACCGTTGAACTGGTCGGACCGGGTGGGAACGGGGCTTCCAATGGCGGTGGCGGTGGTGGGGCCTTTGCGAGCGCCGTCTACGAGGTCATCCCGGGCACCAACTACTCCGTGGTCGTGGGCACTGGCGGAAGCGGCTTGGCCACGTCCATCAGCGCTCTTGGTATCGCTGCCGGTGCCGGAGGCAATGCCACGACCACACCCAACCCGAACATCGGTGGTGGCGGTCAGGGTGGTGTGGCACAGGGAGGGGATGTGAACAGGAACGGTGGTACGGGCGGTGGAGGGTACTACACCTATTTCGGTGGCGGTGGTGGTGGGGCGGCAGGTCCTTCTGCGGCCGGCGGTGTTGGTGGTAACACCATTGTATGGAACGGTAGCAATTGCATTACACCCGGTGGTGCGGCAGGTATCGGTGGTGGTGCGCCCGCTGGTGATGGGGGTAAGGGCGCAGGCTTCACCGACGCGAACTGTACGGTGACCGACCCAGGCGCCAACGGGGGAGCGTATGGTGGCGGTGGAGGAGGTGGGAACGGCATCGGTTCGGCTTTCGGCATTGGTGGTGGCGGGTATTGCCGCATCACATGGAACACCTCAACAGGTGTCGATCAGCAGACCGTAGCGCCAATGCCTCGGCTTTTGCAGAACCCGATCACGGATCGTATCGCCTTGCGACAGCCGCTCGGCACTGAACAGTACGCCTTGCTGGATGCCACCGGACGCACGATCTGGTCAGGTCAGCGCATTGATCTTCAGGATTTCTCGAACCTCCGGACGGGCGCTTACTTTCTGCGTGTTGCCGTCGGGGATAAAGTGTCCGTGCTGCGATTGGTGAAGTGAGCGCACCATCCGCTCCTAGGACGTTTGGGTTTACGGGAGCTTCAGCCCCTTGGCCTTCATTTGCTCCAGGAGTTTGGCCGGTATTGGTCGACACACACAGTGCTTCACATGTTCCGAATGCCACTTAACCCGCTGCTCAAATGTTGCGTTGGGTGGCATGGGGTGCTTCAAGTGCCACGCCTTGTTAAGCTTCTCCAACAGCGTCATTGCTGTTGTGCGAAGTACCCTTGATACCACTCCTTCTCCCAATGGTCGCGCTCGTCTTGCAGTACGGTCGTTCCTTCGATCAGGTCGCGCAGCATCCGCAGTGAGCGGTCATCCCGCTGCGAGATCACCGGGATGCCCGCACGTATCAGTGACGCCGCCGCTACTCCGGGCCCTTTCTGGTAGACCTTGTTCTCCGCGAACCGCGAACCGAGATAGGTCACAGTACTACCGCAGGCACCGCTGATGTCCATGAGGATCGCGAGTTCCACCTGTTCACGAAGCGCCCGATCCCGCATTTCATATGCCGCCTTCACCATGCCTTCGGTCCAGTCCGTACCGTCCTCCGCGAGTGATCGAGCCTTGCCATCGAGCACATCGAAGCCATTTCCACCGTGACTGTCAGGCGTCATGCGCGGTGTGCCGAAGGAGAAGTCCTCTGGACAGAACTTCACCAAGCGCACCTCGGGCCGTATCAGCCAGGAACGCAGAGATGTGTGATCTCCGTTCGTACTGCCATCCACGCCACAGCCGATACCGCCCAGGCAAGCGCTCATCATCACCACCAAAGGGCGCTCTGCAGTGGGGCGCGGGCGGTCAAAGAACGAAGCAGCGGGAAGGTGCTGTGGTCGGGCAGGCATTTGGTCTGGCTGGGTAAGCTCAAGGATCAACTCTTTGCCGTTGGATGCCAACCCGCGATCTGTATAGCCCGCGCGTCGATAGAAGCGCTCAGCGCGTGACGCCGGTCCTGTGCTAAGCCGCAGAAGGTCCTTCCTGGCGAAGTAGGCGGAGCACATCGCATCGTGCAACCTTCTCCCGATCCCCTTTCCCTCATGCTCCGGTGCAACGAACAGCGCCCACAAGTTCCGCTTCTCCATATCCACCATCACGAAGCCGGTGATCAGGCCGTCCACTTCGCAAACCCAGCTCATGGTATCGCGCGCCATGAAGGCGTGGTAGTCCTGCTCGGTCACCTTGGACGGGTCGCTGAGCCTGTTCTCCCGCACACGCAGGCGGATCACATGCGCAGCAGGAACATCCGAGGGCAGCATTTCGCGGATCATCAGGCTTAAAGCTTGGTCAATAGCAACTTCCCGATCGCCTCCACCTGCTTCACATCCACCTCCGCCTTCTTCGCGAACGTCTTCCACTTCTTCACGCCCGCCACCACCTCGTCGATGATCGCATCGGCCTTCTTGATGTTCATCTCCTTCGCCACCGCCAGCAGATCCGCGCGGGTGATGTCCAGTCGCTTGCCGTTGATGCTCATTTGGTGCTGCTTCAGCCAAACGTTCTTCGGATCGTACGCGAAGGTGATGTCGTAGGCCGGGCTCAGGTGCCACACGCCCTGCGGATCCATCAGGAACGACGTGTTCTTCGTGTGGTCGTCCAGGTTGCGGGCCACCACGTTGAAACACATGCGACGGAACATCTCCACCGCATCGGGATAGGGTAGGCCCAACAGGCGCATCATCGCGAAGGCATCCTCGTAGCTGTAGCGCAACGGGTCGTTGAAATCGAGGTGGCCCAACCCGCAGAGCGTGGCCATGTGCAAGCGCACCTGCTCCCCGGTTTTAGCATGTTGCACCCGATCGAAACGCTGCGTCAGGAAGTGCGCACGACCGTGTTCCTCCAGCAGTGTGCTCGGCATCATGCTGATCCCGCTCGCCACCGCCATCAGGTGGTACGCGTACTCGATGCGGCCATAGCCCTTCGGGTCGCCCAATGCCGTGTTCGTCACGCCATCGAACTTGATCAGGCAGTAGGTAAAACCTTCCAGCCCATCGATCTGCCCGCTGCGCACCTCGCCGGTCTTCGCGTTGTACGCCACGATCGCCTTCGCCCGCGCGCCACCGGCGCTCGTGCCCACTTGAATGATGTCCAGCAGTGCTTCCTGCTCGCCCTTCTTGCGGCTCGTCTTGAACGATTCCTTCTGCGTCATCACGTCGCGCGCCACACGCACCAGTTCATCGATCTGCAGTGCCTCGCTGCTCGCCTCCAGTTCACCGTGACTGGGTTCAAACTCCAGCGCGCCCATGCCGCGATGCCCCAAGTAGCACAGCTTCTCCACGGGGTTCGCCGAGCCCGCATCGCGCTTCTGCCCGCGCAGCCATGCGTTCAGCAGCGTATCACCGAAACGGTCCGGCAGGCAATCGGCCAGCAGGCCCGGCAGCCCTTTGAAAGTCTCATCGCGCAAATTGCCGAAGCTGAACACCTCCTCGCCGCCGCGCGCCTTCGCCAGCGGCATCATCACCGGCGCCACATCCAGCCCGCTGCGCGTGAACGAGCGGTCGAACTGGAACGTGGCCCTGTGCAGTTGGTCGTCCCACACCACAAGGCCAACCGTCTTGCCCCACAACAACACTTTCGCGTGCGTTACCATGTGCTTTTGGGTTTAGGCGGAGCCACATCCGGCTGCTTGCGCCCCGCGCGTTTGCGTTGCTTCTTCAGGTACTTCTCCTGCGCCTCCACCAGCATGTAGGGCGTGGGCTGCGGCTCCTGGTGGAAGGCATCCAGAAGCTCCAGGCGGTCCATGGCGCGCAGCACCTGCACCACGGTTTGCAACGTGGCGGCGCGACCGGCCTCCAGCTTCACCACGGTGGTGCGGTCCAGGCCCGCGCGCTCGGCCACCTCGGCCTGGCTCTGGTTGCGCTCCAGCCGCATGCGCCGCAGCTCTTTGCCCAGTTGCGCCACCACGGCGGCATCCTTCATGCCCTTCCAGTTGATGTTGCTTGCAGCCATCGTAAACGGTGTTTCAGTTCAATAACGCGGCTTTCACCCCACAAGTGTACGCATTTTCTCCGGTTCTGTTTCATCCAAATGATGCCCATGAGCATCATATAGGCAACAAGTTGCTAACAGTGATGCCTGTGAGCAACATGAAATGCGGAAGTGTCACCCCGAGCGGAGTCGGATGGGCGTTCCGGCTCAAACTCGCCGTCGGGCCATTCGCTCCAAGTCCTACGCCGAAGACGGCTCCGGGCTTTCCGCTGCTGTCCCAAACCGCGGAACTGCGGCTACGTCCTCGAAGGGTCGAAGCCGGTGTTCGGTCGCCATCACAATTGCTGTCGATCGTCTCGCATCATTTCGGCGGAGCATCCTTGATGATCGAATCTACAAGCGCTTTACCGCTGTCACCTTCAGCACCTACAACATAGGCGCCACCATCCTCCATGTGCTCTCGAACACGTTCAAGCTCTTTCCGGAAGGACTTCTTTGCACGCTCTTGGAATGCGGCAGTATCCTCAGCGGTCATTGGCCTGCCGAACAGGTCAGTCCAGTCCTTCCATTCCGGCTCTGATCCAGCGCTGATGGCCCCGCTTCGATGCGTTTCCACAATGCCCACGTTGAACTCGTTGTCCAGAAAGACCTGGAGTAGCCTGAATAGGTTGTGGTGTCACCCGTCACTGACCGCATTCGATGCGTGTGGCGTATTTCAAAGGTCTCGCTGTTCGGAACGGGCTCATCACCATTCAACGTACGACCCGTCGCATACTCATCAAAGGAGATCGCGGAATAGGATTCCGGGTACATCGCGTGTGTCGAAATCCATTGCATCACTGCTTCCTGACAATTCTCGAACTGCTCCTTCGCCTTGGCCGATTCTTCCGGTGAAAGGCGATGGCCACAGCCGACAATGAGAGACATGAGAAGAGCGGAACCAAGGAACTTCATCCGCGTGATTTTGACAACGCCTCAATGATCCCCCGCGCCGCCACCGGTATCCGCGTCCCCGGCCCGTACACATCAAAACACCCGGCCTGCTTCAGGAAATCGTAGTCGTTCGGCGGGATCACACCACCGGCCACCACGAGGATGTCGGGGCGCTTGTAGGTCTCGCGCAGTTCCTTGATCACTTCGGGCACCAGGGTCTTGTGGCCACCGGCGAGGCTGCTGATGCCCAGCACATGCACGTCGTTCTCGATGGCCTGCTTGGCCACTTCCTGCGGCGTCTGGAACAGCGGACCGATGTCCACGTCGAAGCCGATGTCGGCGAAGCTGGTGGCGATCACCTTGGCGCCGCGGTCGTGCCCGTCCTGGCCCATCTTGGCCACGAGGATGCGCGGGCGGCGGCCTTCGGCTTTCGCGAATTCATCGGCGAGGCGCATGGCCTCCTTCATCTCGGGGTCCTGCATGCTTTCCGCTGAGTAAACACCGCTGATGCTGCGGATGGTGGCGCTGTAACGGCCGTAGGCTTTTTCGAGGGCGTCACTTATTTCACCCAAGGTGGCTCTATGTCTGGCTGCGGTTACCGCTAATGCGAGGAGGTTAGTTGTCGGTTGTTGGTTGTCAGGCTGGGTGGTAGCAGCATGCTGGTCCGTCTCGGTGGTCGGCAGCCCGACAACTGACAACTGCGAACTATTCTTCGCTGCCTTCGTCAACGCCTCCAACGCCTCCGCAACCGCCCCCTCATCCCGGCTCGCACGGATCTTCTTCAACCTGGCCACCTGCGACTCCCGCACCGCACTATTATCCACCTCCAACAACTCCATCTTCGTCTCGTCCTCCGTCACGAAGGCGTTCACGCCGATGATCTTGTCCTTGCCGGTGTCGATGCGGGCCTGGCGTTTCGCGGCGGCTTCCTCGATGCGCATCTTCGGCAGACCGGTCTCGATGGCCTTGCTCATGCCGCCGAGCTCCTCCACTTCCTTGATGCGCGCCCAGGCCTTGTGGACCAGTTCGTGCGTGAGGCTTTCCACGTAGTAGCTGCCGCCGAGCGGGTCGATCCACTTGGTGATGCCGCTGTTCTTCTGCAGGTAGAGCTGCGTGTCGCGCGCGATCTTGGCGCTGAAGTCGGTGGGCAGTGCGATGGCCTCGTCGAGCGAGTTGGTATGCAACGATTGTGTTCCGCCGAGCACGGCAGCAAGTGCCTCCACCGTGGTGCGCGCGATGTTGTTGAACGGATCCTGTGCGGTGAGGCTCCAGCCGCTGGTCTGGCAGTGCGTGCGCAGTGCGAGGCTCTTCGGGCTGGTAGCGCCGACCTCCTTCAGCATCTTCGCCCAGAGCAGGCGACCCGCCCGCAGCTTGGCCACTTCCATGAAGAGGTCCATGCCGATGCCCCAGAAGAAGCTGAGACGGTTGGCGAACTCATCCACCTGCATGCCAGCCGCGATGCCCGTGCGCACGTACTCGATGCCGTCCGCCAGTGTGTAAGCAAGCTCCAGATCCGCAGGCGCGCCGGCCTCGTGCATGTGGTAGCCGCTGATGCTGATGCTGTTGAACTTGGGCATCTTCTTCGCGCAGTAGCTGAAGATGTCGCCAACGATGCGCATGCTGGGACCTGGCGGGTAGATGTAGGTGTTGCGCACCATGAACTCCTTCAGGATGTCGTTCTGGATGGTGCCCTGCAACTGCTCCGCGCTTACGCCTTGTTCTTCCGCGGCCACGATGAAGAACGCCATGATGGGCAGCACGGCGCCGTTCATGGTCATGCTCACGCTCATCTTGTCCAGCGGTATACCGTCGAAGAGGATCTTCATGTCCTCCACGCTGCTGATGGCCACACCGGCCTTGCCCACGTCGCCCTTCACGCGCGGGTGATCGCTGTCGTAGCCGCGGTGCGTGGCCAGGTCGAAGGCGACGCTGAGGCCCATCTGCCCGGCGGCGAGGTTCCGGCGGTAGAAGGCGTTGCTCGCCTCGGCGGTACTGAAACCCGCGTACTGCCGGATCGTCCACGGACGGATGGCATACATGCTGCCATAGGGACCGCGCAAGTAGGGGGGTAGACCTGCGGCGAAGTGCAGGTGCTCCATCCCCTCGAGGTCCACACGGGTGTAGAAGGACTTCAGGGGGATCTCTTCTCTGTTCGGAATGCCAGCATCCAGCGGCGAGCTACTAGCCTCTAGCCTATGCTCGGTAGGGCTAGAGGCTAGTGGCCTGAGGCTAGCGGCTATTGTGTTGGTGAGTTGTTCGACGGTGTATGAGCCACCGAGCGGATCGGCCACCCGGTCCAAGAAGCTCTCGTCGCGAAGGAGGTTGTGGATGTTACGTACCACTCGGCGTGCTAGCACCTCACCTTCGGGCAGGGCAGGAGCAGGGATCGTGAGCCCGTCGCAGCCGCCGGTGATGGCGCTGATGGCCTGGAGCGTAGCGCGGATCACGTTCTCGTGCGCCGAATTCGTTTCGGCAGGGTAGGATACGACGGCTTGTATCCACGTGGTTTGTGAGCAATCATGATGAGGCTTGAATTCGTCCACGACCGCTGCCCATGCCTCACGGAAAGCCCGGAGACTAGCAGCTTCGAGGAAGAGATCATCTCCCAAGTGCAGGCGGAACTGGATGCGGGCACTGGCCTCGTCGATGGTGAAGCCCTGTGCGAGGAGGGAGGTGAGGAGCGCCCGGCCTTGTTCCAGGTCCGCTGCAATGAATAGGCGCACCTTGGGATGCATGGCGAGGAGCAGGCGCAGGTCCGTCACTTCGGTTCCATGCGGAAGTCCCGCACATAGGCTCAGGTCGGAGGGAGCAACGGCCTGCCTTTCCGATTCGTCCAATGACCATTTCAGCGAACCGATGCTGCCCTCCGCGAATTGGATGTCGATCGCACCGAAGAGCACGTCCTTGAGCGCGTTCACAGTACCTTCCACCGGTCCCTCAAGCCATACCCCATCGGCACCGCCCATCAGGCCTTCCATGAGCTTGTCGTTCGCGTCAGGGTCATTGGCGTCGATAGCGATGGTCGCCCGCCAAGGGTTGCCGGTCCGCTTCACACCGCGGCGACGGTCACCGGTAGGTGCGCCATCCGAGGCCATGTGAAAGGGAGGTATCACCGATCCTTCCACGGAAACGTTGAGCGTGTCCAAGGCCTTATCCTTGAGTTCCTTGGTGATCACGGCTTCCCACTGTGCCCGCGTGGCAGGTGGAAAGGCATCGAAAAGGGTTTTCTGTGCCATCGGTGCGAAGTTCGCGAACGAGGCGGGATCGGGCGTGTCATTTCAAAGGCGGAAATAGGTTTAATATGCCGAATACGCGTGTTCGTAAGCTCCCACAAGATCAGGTGCATGGGAGGGTGGTAACCCACAACACACCTGATCTTTAGGAAACGAAGACGCGCAACCACACGGACGCGCAGATCTTTGTGATGCTCCGCGAGCATGGGCAGGGCGGCACCGTTGCGGACATCAGCTGGGAGCGCGTTGTGTGCCGGCTGACGTTCAACCTGCGGAAATTCAACAAGGGTGGCAAGAGCCCGAGCGAGATCCAGGAGCAGTGTGCCCTGAGGGACAAGAACATCAAGCACATGCTGAGGCAGGTCGATACGAACTTGGGCCGCGACATCCTCAAGGATATGTTGTGGACAATGCCCTTAAGCTCGAGGAGTAGCGTGAGATGGCTCAGTGGCTTTTATCGCAGCGCAAGCTCAGTGTTGGACGAATGGGCAAATCGCTGGGGTTGAACCAGCGTGTATCGCCAAGAACCTGGATCGAAGGACGACAACGAAGTGACCGAGCAAATGAACCGCTAGGTGACCAAGAGGCCGATCTGGGGCTCATGGAAGGTGTACACCTGAGTGCGCAAGGACGACCGCAAAGTGTACCATATGCGCCTACACCGGCTGTGGACAAGCGAATGACCGAGCTGCGGCGCCCAATAAAGAAGCGCTTACCCGAACATGTGAAAGAGCCGCTGTGCTTACGATCGTTCCGAATATCACCTCGAGCATGGACTGCATGGTCGAACGGATCCTGAAGGGCAATAAGCTGCGCACACTTTCGCCGTTCGGCGGATGATCAACTTCCTGCCCACTAAGACTCACCACCGTCTTCCCCACATTCCAACGGGTTGGTCACCACAAATCCACAGAAGTGATGATGTTTTGGAACTCACACGTCTGACCAGCGCGATCTCACATGTGCGGGACCTATCTTGACCTTCGGATCCCGGATCGAGGCATCCTGGTACACCCATTCCTCGTCTACGAGTTGACCAACCTTCACGTCATGACCAAGCGCTCTACGCTCTTTTTCGGTACGGTTCTCTCTGTTCGAGCCGTATTCGGGCAGTTCTCCGCGATCCAACCGATCGAGAACACCGAGCATTTGATGTTCATATCCAATGAGCCCTCGGTCATTGTCGACCTCGACGGGGACGGTGATCTGGACATGGCGAGCTGCTCTGATAGAGGGGTCGGGATGTGGCGCAATGACGGACAAGGGGTTATGCGCCTGTCGAGCTGATCGACGTTTCCGTGTACACCGGTTATGCTACCTTGATGGAAGCGACCGACTTCGACCAGGATGGGGATATGGACCTGTTGGTCGCTGAGAATTATACCAGGCTTTTTCTCTATGCCAACAATGGGGACGGGAGTTTCCAACCTGCTGTCGTATTGATGCCCGCGCTTGGCGACCTGCGTGATCTGGTCGTTGCCGATCTGACAGGAGACGACCTCCCGGATGTCCTGATGAGCAATTACTGGGGCGATAGCCTTTGGGTGATGCCGAATGTGAACGGTACGACGCTGGGACCACGGATCACGGTCAACAGTGGACCTGGTTCGGTCTCGGAACTACACGTGGACGACCTGGATGCTGATGGTGATCTGGACGTGTTCTTCAGTTCATATGAAGTGGCGGGATGCCATTGGAGCGAGCAGACCGCGCCAGGCATTTTCGCCCCTCCGGTGATACTTTTTCCTTTCGTTGGTGAGCTCCTTGGTATTAGCACCGCAGATCTGGATGCCGATGGCGATCTGGACATACTAGCTGGTGGGTACCGACGTTCATTCTGGTATGCCAACGATGGTGACGGCCAGTTCGGTGTTGCGGATACGTTGCAGTTCACGCCCGCTGGATCGAGCTTCTATGGGCATGTGGTCGCTGACCTTGATAGTGACGGGGATCTCGATGTGATCCCTTTTGGCTACGAATCCTCCAGTCCTGATCTGTTCCTGAACGATGGGGCAGGCAACTTCACCGATATGGGACCCATGGTCGGGGCCCAGGTGTACCAACTGGCTGCAGCGGACATGGACTCCGATGGGGATCAGGACCTGGTGCAGACCACGCTAAGTGCCATCTGGTGGACCAATGATGGCACCGGCGACATGGGTGGATCAACCTTCCTTGCCGGAGGTGCTTCAGCCGTCCTGAGCGTGCAAGCTGCCGACATGAACGGGGACGGGGAAATGGATGTGCTTGCCACGGTGTATCCGGATGGACTTTCTGTTTGGATGGGACTAGGGGGAGGCGCTTTCGGCGGTCAGATAGCCTTGCTCGATTCAATTGCCTACCCCAAGGATCTCGTTGTGGGTGACGTTGATGGTGATGGGGACAGCGACGTGATCCTTGTTCAGAACGCGACCGTCCGGACCTTCATGAATACCGGGAATGGTTTGCTTACCATTGGACAGACCGTGATCGATAATGCAGCGACGATCACGGGGTTGGACCTTGATGATGTGGATGGAGATGGGGATCTGGACATGATCACATCGGAATACAACCCATCACAGATCAGGCGGTGGATGAACAACGGTTCCGGTATTTTCAGCGCCCCTTCGCAAGTCGTAGTTGTAGCAAGTCCCGCTAACGTGGACCTCTGTGATGTGGACGGTGATGGTGACCTGGATGCGGTCTTCAATTATGGCAGTTCCCCGACCTTGTTCGTGTGGATGGCCAATGATGGTAGCGGGCAGTTCGGAACGCCTCAGGAGTTCTTCACTACGACAAGCAGTGGGGTCAAGTCCAGCTCTATCGCTTTCGATGCGGACGGTGACGGTATCAATGAACTGGTGTCCTCGTCCTGGGCTGGTGTTTGGCTTTTTCAAGGTTTGGGCGGTGGCACCTTT
This sequence comes from Flavobacteriales bacterium, assembly GCA_016718655.1. GTDB lineage: Bacteria > Bacteroidota > Bacteroidia > Flavobacteriales_F > PHOS-HE28 > PHOS-HE28. The sequence goes on from JADKCV010000007.1 coordinate 82,381, forward strand.
GCGTCAGGTGTTCCCATCTTCCCAAATTATATGGATGAGACAGACCTATTTGCCATTGACCTGAACAGCGACGGCTACCTGGATCTTGCCTTTGCGGACAAGGGTGGTAACCCGGCGCGCTATTGCATGAACGATGGCACTGGTGTTTTTGGCGCTCCCGCTCCTTTCGATGCAGGCCTTGCCGGGGAGCGGGCCTCTGAGTTGGTGATCACCGACGTTGATAGCGATGGCGATCTTGATGCGGTCATGGGCAACATGAACACTAGTCCATTCTCCGTTGGCTGGTCTGAGAATTTCTTCAACAGTCCTTACCACATCGATGGGGTCATCTTCCATGATGAGAATGCCGACGGTCTTCAGGATCCGGGTGAATTGCCCTTGCCATTCGTGCAGATCAGTGTTGTTCCTGTTGCCAGTGTGGCACTGACGGATCCCAGTGGAGCGTATACCGTGCCGTGTGATACAGGCTTGTTCAACGTGACTGTGAACCTTCCTAATGCGTGGTGGGGACTGACCACCGATTCCACGACGTACCATCCACAGATCACCGCGTTGAACCCGGTGAGTATCGGGAATGACTTCGGTTACGACATCCTGCTGGACACCAACTTGTTGGCCGTAACCATCGTAGGCGCTCAAGGCCCCTGTGGTGATACCACCGCGGTGTGGCTGAACGTGATGAATCTGGGTACGACCAACCCGAGTGGAACCATCTGCCTGACCTTGGATACCCTGTACACGTTCGTGAGTAGTTTCCCGTCGCCTTTCAGCATCTCGGGCAGTACCTATTGTTGGGAGTTCGATACCCTGGGCTTCTACAGTCAAACCAGCCTTATGCTCGAATTGGTGCTACCTCCGACTTCCAGTATGGGCAGTTCGTTCATCAACTCCGTGGTCGCGGTGGTGGAGGATGACCTCGGCCTTCCGCTCGACACGTTCGCCTATGCTTGGAGCGGCACGGTGTCATGTAGCTACGATCCGAACGATAAACAGGTGTACCCGATCGGATATGGAGAGGCAGGCGCCGTCGCGCTTTCAACAAGGCACTTGGATTATACGATCCGTTTCCAGAACACGGGAAATGCACCAGCGATCGATGTGGTTCTGAGCGACCTGCTCGATGAAAGCCTCGACTTGTCGACCCTCCAGGTGCTGGGATACTCGCATGCACCTACCCAGGTCTCGATCGGGGCGGATCGTGAACTGGTCGTCCGGTTCGATGGGATCCAATTGCCGGATAGCGGAGCCAGTTTCATGGACAGCCAGGGATTCTTCCGATTCAGGATCGACCTGTTGCCTGGGCGATCTCACCTCACTGAGATCAGGAATACGGCACACATCTTCTTCGACTTGAATCCGGCGGTGATCACCAACACCACGCTGACCACGCTGGTCGATTGTGACCTTATCGGTGCAGCGATCTCACCTGAAGGCTGGCAAGCATTGTTGGCGACCGAGGGGGATGCCTACCAATGGTACCTCGATGGTGTGGTCTTGCCAGATGAGACGGGCCAGCTCTTGTTCTTCGACGCGAACGGTTCCTACACGTGCCTGGTCAAGACGAATTTGGGTTGTGAAGTGGTGTCCGATCCATACGTGGTGAGCGCGACCGCATTGCCTGATATTCAGCGGCCCAGGTTCGTGTTGATGCCGAACCCCATGAGCAGCGCAGCTCGGCTGGTCTTCAGTGAAACCCTTGAAGCTGGTGATCTGATCGAAGTGCTTGACCCCCAGGGGAAGCGTGTCAGAAGCATGACCGTGGGCGGTGGGGATCAGTTCGACCTGGATCGTCGAGGAATGGAGAACGGTGTATACCTGGTGCGTCTCCTGCGTAACGGTCTCACGGTCACTTCACTTCGCATGGTGGTCATGGACTGACCGGAGAAGGGTGATCACTGGTTCCTCGGTCGATCAGCTGTTCCACAGGCTGGGTCATTGGCACCTTGTTGTGTACGATCGCGGGTGGCTAGCTATGAGCATGGCACACGTGTATATCGTGAGCCGGGTTCCCGCTTCACGTTGGCGCTTTCCCGTTGATGGCGTTCGGCGCGATCCGTGGTTCTGAGTGGTACGGTTGTCATCTTCGCGACCGAAGTTGGATCGCTCATGGCCATATACCAACATATACCAAACAGTGGGATCCCTCGTTCTTGTCCTTGGCTGGAGTTGGAAGCCTTGTGCATGCGCATCGTGTTGACCTTTCTGTTCATGATCGCCTTCGGTTGTTCGATGCAAGCCCAGCTCGAACATCCGTTCATCCGGTCCTATGAGATCACTGTCCTGGATGCTCGGATCCAAGTGTCATGGGTCCTGAACGGCGGCAGTACGTGCTATGGCATGGACGTTGAACGCTCAACAGATGGTAGTACGTTCACCGCAGTGCACCGCATACCAGGGATCTGTGGCGATCCATCGGTGGCAGTTCCATTTGATTGGATCGATGGTTCTCCCCCGGAATGGAGCACCCTTTACTACCGGATCCGAATGGGTGTGGATGGCACGAGTTCCGTGAAACAGGTGGTGTTCGATCAATTGGTGACGACCGATCAGCGCATCTTTCCAGTGCCGGTGGTGGAGAACGCCACGCTCGCCCTCAATGTGCCCCTTTCAGCCGCTGTTCGGATCCAGGTCCATGATACCCAAGGGAAGCTCGTTCAGGAGTTGGCCGGTATCGGACGGAACCATACGTTACTTCTGGCGACCTTCGCTCCCGGGGCCTATACCTACACGGCTACCACTGGCTCGCGCACGTTCCAGGGGCGCTTTGTGAAGGAGTGATCCGAAGGCGTGATCGAGGCTCGATCGAGCTGATGACCGTCACAGCCCTTGACGCTGGAAGGCACTGGTCTGCTTCGTGAGCAAAGTCACTGTTCGAACCCCCAACCCCAGCAGAACTTTGTGGCGTTGGTCCGCTTGGATGTGAGTTCGATCGGATCGCACGTTGATCACGAAAACCCAACAGAACCATGAAGCTCCAGCAGATCTATACCGGATGCATCGCGCATGCAGCCTATTACCTCGAAAGCGAGGGTGAGGTGGCCATCTTTGATCCCCTGCGTGAGGTTCAACCCTACATCGATCAGGCCGCGGCCAATGGTGCCAAAGTGAGGTACGTGTTCGAGACACACTTCCATGCCGATTTCGTGAGCGGGCACCTCGATCTGGCAAAGAAGACCGGTGCTACCATCGTCTATGGTCCCACAGCCAAACCCGGTTTCGAGGCCCATGTGGCAACGGATGGTGAGGTGTTCAATGTGGGCAAGGCCAAGGTGAAAGTGATCCACACCCCTGGCCACACCATGGAAAGCACCACCTACCTGGTGATCGATGAGAACGGCAAGGAGCACGGCATCATCACCGGAGACACGCTGTTCATCGGTGATGTGGGCCGCCCCGACCTTGCGCAACACGTGATCGCGGACCTGACGGAGGACAAGCTCGCCGGTCATCTCTTCGACTCGCTGCGGAACAAGATCATGCCGCTGAGCGATGACCTGATCGTGTACCCGAACCACGGTGCCGGTAGTGCCTGTGGCAAGAACATGAGCAAAGAGACCACCGATACCCTCGGCAACCAGAAACGGACGAACTATGCCCTGCGCCCCGACATGAGCAAGGAGGAGTTCAAGAAGGAACTGCTCACCGGCCTCACCGCGCCTCCGGGTTATTTCCCGAAGAACGTGCTGATGAACATCCAAGGCTACGAGAGCCTCGACACCATCATGGAGCGCGCCAAGCGCGGGTACACGCCGGAGGAGTTCGAGGTGGTGGCCAATGAGGAACGCCCCTTGATGCTGGACACGCGCAGTGCGGAGGATTTTGCCAAGGGCTTCATCCCCAACAGCGTGAACATCGGCCTGGACAGCAACTTCGCCATGTGGGTGGGGGAGATGATCACCGATATCAAGCAGGAGATCCTCCTGATCACATACCCTGGCAAGGAGGAGGAGAGCATCATCCGACTGAGCCGGGTCGGGTATGACAATACCGTCGGGTTCCTGAAGGGAGGTTTCGATGCCTGGAAAGCTGCCGGCAAGGAGGTGGATACCGTGGACCGGATCGGTACGGATGAGTTCGCCAAGCGTTACCCGCAGAAGCCGCTGATCATCGACGTGCGCAAGAAGAGCGAGTTCGACAGTGAGCATGTGGTGGATGCCATCAACGTGCCGCTGAACCAGATCAGCCAGCATCTGGCGCAATTCCCCAAGGACAAACCCTTCATCCTGCATTGTGCTGGTGGATACCGCAGCATGATCGCGGCCTCCATACTCAAGCAGCGTGGCTGGGACAACTTTGTGGATGTGGTTGGCGGTTTCAACGCCATAAAGAACACCGATGTGGAACGGACGGAGTATGTCTGCCCGTCGACGTTGCTCTAGTAAGGTAGAAGGATCATTAGGAAGGACCAGCGCCTCCGGCTTCGGCCGGGGCGTTGGTCTTTCATGACCATCGTCACCTGCCATCATCTTGAAGCGAACTACATTTGCCGTCGATGGTGGTCCAAGTCCTGCGATTGGCGGTCGTTCTCTGGCTTCAGCTCTATTTGCTGGCTCCGGAAATGGCGAAGTTGCCCATGCTTGTTGAGCATTACCGGGAGCATACGGGATCGAACAGCGCACTCGACCTCTCGGCCTTTCTTGAACTGCACTACGCGGATGGGTCACATCAGGACTCCGATCATCAGGAACACGGGAACCTTCCCTTCCATCACCACCATTCAGGTGCCGTCGATCATGCTGGTTGCAAGGTCCTTTCCAGCGCTCCGCCGGACCCTGTGAGCTTCCCTGAACTCTTCGCGGCTCGAGAGGCGCCGTTCCTCCCCGAGGACACTGAATTGACGGGGCACCAAGCAGAGCTCTTGCGTCCGCCCCGAACCCAGGCCTGAAACCAGGCCGGTCACAGCATCTCTTTCTGTTCCGGTCGAACCATGGTCCGTTTCAAGCGGAGCGCGGTGTTTTCAACCTCTAACGGAACACATCCATGCTGGACCGCATCATCGCATTCTCCATCAAGCAGAAGCTCATCGTAGGGCTCTTCATCCTGGGCCTCATCGGCTATGGCGCCTACAACGTCAACCAACTGCCGATCGACGCCGTGCCCGACATCACCAACAACCAAGTGCAGGTGATCACCGTGAGCCCGGCCCTGGGGGCGGGTGACATCGAGCGCCTGATCACCTTCCCCATCGAGCAGGCCACGCGCAACGTGCCGGGGATCATCGAGCAGCGCAGCTTCAGCCGCTTCGGGCTCTCGCTCGTCACCATCGTGTTCGACGACGCCACCGATGTGTACTGGGCACGCCAACAGGTCACCGAACGTCTGGCGCAGATCACCATTCCTGAGTCCTTGGGAAAGCCTGAACTGGGGCCCGTTTCCAGCGGCCTCGGCGAGATCTTCCAGTACGTGGTGAAGCCCAAGCCCGGCTACGAAGGCAAGTACGACGCGTCGGAACTGCGCACCATCCAGGACTGGATCGTGCGGCGCCAGCTGATCGGCACCGAAGGTGTGGCCGACGTGAGCAGCTTCGGCGGCAAACTGAAGCAGTATGAGATCGCCGTGGACCCCGAACGACTGGGCGCCATGGGCATCACCATCGCGGATGTCTTCGATGCCGTGGCCCGCAACAACGCCAACACCGGCGGGGCGTACATCGAAACAGGACCATCGATGCTCTTCATCCGCACCGAGGGTCTCATCGCCGACATGGAGGCCATCCGCACCATCCAGGTGAAGGTACTGCCGGACCATACGCCGGTTCTGCTGCACGATGTGGCCGAAGTGCGCCTGGGCACTGCGACCCGCTACGGTGCCATGACCTACAACGATGAAGGCGAAGCGGCCGGTGCGGTGGTGATGATGCTGAAGGGCGCCAACTCCAGCGAGGTGATCAAGAAGGTGAAGGAGCGCATCGCCACGATCGAGAAGACCCTGCCCGAGGGCGTGACCATCGAGCCCTTCCTGGACCGCACCAAGATGGTGAACAACGCCATCCACACGGTGGAGACGAACCTCATGGAAGGTGCGCTGATCGTGGTGTTGATCCTGGTGTTCTTCCTGGCCAACCTGCGCGCGGGCCTGGTGGTGGCCTCCGTGATCCCGTTGGCCATGCTCTTCGCGATCATCATGATGAACCTGTTCGGCGTGAGCGGCAACCTGATGAGCCTCGGCGCATTGGATTTCGGACTGATCGTGGACGGCGCGGTGATCATCGTCGAGGCCGTGCTTCACCGTCTGCATCACGCACACGGTCAACCCGGGGTGGCGCGCCTTGACCAGAAGCAGATGGACCAGACCGTGGGTTCCTCCGCGAGCCGCATGATGAACTCCGCCATGTTCGGGCAGGTGATCATCCTCATCGTGTACCTGCCGATCCTGTCCTTGCCGGGCATCGAGGGCAAGATGTTCAAGCCCATGGCGCAGACCGTGGCCTTCGCCGTGCTGGGCGCCGCGATCCTCTCGCTGACCTACGTGCCCATGATGAGCGCGATGTTCCTCAGCAAGAAGCTGAACCCACCCGCGACGTGGACCGACCGCATGATGGAACGCCTCGGCAAATTCTACCGCACCTGGTTGGACAAGGCCATCCTGAAGCCCATGCGCCTGGTGGTCGCCGCGGTGGTACTGCTCGTGGTGGCCGGCGGCATCATGGCGGCCATGGGCGGCGAGTTCATCCCCGAACTGGAGGAGGGCGACTTCGCGATCGACACGCGCCTGCTTACCGGCAGCTCCCTGACCAACACCGTGGAGACCTGCCAGAAGGCGGCCGGCATGCTGAAGGACCAGTACCCCGAAGTGGAGAAGGTGGTGGCCAAGATCGGCAGCGGCGAGATCCCCACCGACCCCATGCCCATCGAGGCGGCGGACATGATGGTGATCCTGAAACCCAAGAAGGACTGGACCAGCGCGAAGACCTTCGATGAACTGGCCGAGAAGATGGGCAGCACCCTGAGCGTGTTGCCCGGTGTCACCTTCGGATTCCAATACCCCGTGCAGATGCGCTTCAACGAACTGATGACCGGTGCCCGCCAGGACGTGGTATGCAAGATCTACGGCGAGGACCTCGACACCCTGGCCGCCTATGCCCACAAGCTCGGTGAGCTGGTGAGCAGCGTGGAAGGCGCGAAGGACCTCTACGTGGAGACCGTGGGCGGCCTGCCGCAGATCGTGGTGACCCATCACCGGGCCGCGCTGGCCCGCTATGGGCTGGACGTGGAAGCGGTGAACGACGTGGTCCGCACGGCCTTCGCCGGAAGCGTTGCGGGTCAGGTCTTCGAGGGTGAACGGCGTTTCGACCTGGTGGTGCGCGCTCGATCGCAGAGCCGGTCCGACCTCAGCGATGTGCAGCGCCTGCTGGTGCCCACGCCCATGGGCAAGCCCGTACCGCTCTCGATACTCGCCGATGTGCGCATCGAAGATGGTCCTAATCAGGTGCAGCGCGAGGATGCGAAGCGCCGGATCACCGTGGGCTTCAACGTCCGCGGTCGTGATGTGCAGAGCATCGTGGAAGAATTGCAGGGCAAGGTGGATGCGCAGCTTGACCTTCCGGTGGGCTACTACACCACGTACGGCGGCGCTTTCGAGAATCTCGTGGAGGCCAAGAAGCGTCTGGTGGTGGTGGTGCCGCTGGCCCTGCTGCTGATCCTGCTGCTGCTCTACTTCGCGTTCGGCTCCCTGAAGCTGAGCCTGCTCGTCTTCAGCGCGGTGCCGCTCTCCGCGATCGGCGGCGTCTTCGCCCTGGCGGGACGGGGCATGCCCTTCAGCATCTCGGCGGGTGTGGGCTTCATCGCGTTGTTCGGTGTGGCGGTGCTCAACGGCATCGTGCTCATCAGCGAGTTCGAGCATCTGGCGAAGAGCGGTTTGAAGGACGTGGCCGAACGCATCCGGCAGGGCACGGCGACGCGGTTGCGCCCGGTGCTGATGACCGCCAGCGTGGCCTCGCTCGGCTTCCTGCCCATGGCCCTGAGCAACGGCGCGGGAGCGGAAGTGCAACGCCCCCTGGCCACAGTGGTCATCGGCGGCCTGCTCACCGCTACACTCCTCACCCTCTTCGTGCTTCCTGCGCTCTACAAGCTGGCGTTCCGCGCTCCGAAGAACGGGAAGGCGAAGGGTCCGAAGCCCGCCGTGGCCGTGATCCTGCTCGCCCTGCTCGGGGCTCCGCTGGCCACGCAGGCTCAATCGACCGTGCTTCCCATCACCCTGGAACAGGCGGTGGACAGTGCCCTTCGGAACAACCTCTACCTGAAGGGCGCGGCACTGCGCAGCGAGGCGGAGGAAGCGCTCATCGGCAGTGGTTGGGACCTGCCGCAGACCAACGTCGACTTCGAGTACGGACAGGTCAACACCAATGCGAACGACGACCGCATCAGCCTCTCGCAGAGCCTATCCTTTCCCACGGTCTATGCGCAACGGCGGAAGATGCTGAAGCACAACGCGGCCGGTGTCCGCTGGGAACAGGCCCTGCGCCAGCGCGAAGTGCGCACACAGGTGAAGCAGAGCTACCACGAGGTGCTCGTGCTCCGTGAACAGCTGATCTTGCTTCAAGAGGCGGACAGCATCTACACGCTCGCCGTCACCGGTGAGGAGCAGCGCTTCGACCTGGGCTCCAGTAACGTGCTGCAACGCGCCACCGCGCGCACGCAGGCGATGCTGATGCGTGCCCGCGTGCAACAAGTGAAGTCCGATCTGGAACAGGCCCGCACACGCCTCGCCCAGTTGGTGAACCTGTCCACCGCGCCGAACGCCGCACCGGTGATCCTCGAACCCCGGCCCATCCCGCTCAAACAGATCCTCCCGGTGATGCCCGGCGACTCGGCCGTTCAGCTGCACCCCGTGATCCGCGCCGCGAACGAGCAAGTGGCTTCCGCCGATGCACGTTGGCGCATGGAGCGCTCCACCCTGCTGCCCAACCTCACGCTCGGGGTGTCGTCCATGACGCTGTACCAGTCGCCGTCCGTGCCCGAAGGGTCGGTGATCTACGGCCGCGATGAACGCTTCACCATGGTCCGTGCCGGCATCGGTGTGCCGCTCTTCTTCGGCGCGCAGTCAGCACGTAACAAGGCCGCGCGCATCGACACGGAGCGCGCTACCAACGAGACCGATGCCCTGACGCAGGAGATCCGCATGCAGTTGCAACAGGCGCAACAGCGCTACACCGCCCAACTGGCCCGCGTGGAAGCCTTCGAGCAAGGGGCTACGCAGGAAGCCGAACAGCTGCGCCGGTCGGCGGAGGAAGCCTACCTCAACGGCCAGATCGACCGGCTCGAATGGAGTTTGCTCACCGGCCAGTCCATCACCCTTTCCATGGAATACCTCGATGCGCTCCGGGCCCTCGGCCGCGCCAGCATCGAGCTCAACGCCTTCAACGAACAATGACCCCCCCACGCATCATGCGTCAACACATTTCAATTTGCGTAGGTCGACCCTTCCGGCTCAAGGCCGGGATGACAAGGTCGACAGTACAGGTGCGATCGATCGGCACCATCGCCATCCTGATGGCATTGGCATCCTGCACCACGGCCGAACCACCTGCGGATGCTGCTGCACCTGTGGCATCGGCCACCACGGTCAGCCTCAGCGCCGACCAGTTGAAGAACGCCGGCATCGTCACCGGCAAGGCGGAACGGCGTTCACTCGGGCTGCTGATGCCCGTGCAGGGCGTGGTGGACGTGCCACCGCAGAACCTCGTGAGCATCAGCGCACCGCTCGGCGGCTACCTGCGCTCCACGGACCTGCTGCCCGGCATGGAGGTCCAGAAAGGGCAGACCCTCGCCATCATGGAGGATCCGCGCTTCATCCAATTGCAACAGGACTACCTGGTGACCGAGGGTAAGGTGAAGATGCTCACCCAGGATTTCGAGCGCCAGAAGGCCCTGAACGCATCCAAGACCACCAGTGACAAGGTGTTCCAGGAAGCGACCGCGGAGCTCAACACACAGAAGGTCACCTTGCGCTCCCTGGGCGAACAGTTGCGGCTCATCGGTGTGGAACCGACTTCGCTCACCGCGGAGAGCATCTCGCGCAGCGTGGCATTACGATCACCGATCCACGGCTGGGTGGCGAAGGTGAACGTGAACATCGGGCGCTACGTGCAACCCACGGACATCCTCTTCGAACTGGTGGACCCCAAGGACATCCACCTTGCGTTGACGGTCTTCGAGAAGGACCTACCCCATGTGCGGGTCGGCCAGGAAGTGCACGCACGACCCACGGCACATCCCGATGACGAGTACGAGGCCGAGGTGATCCTCGTGGGGCGCAGCCTCGACGCGGACCGCAGCACCATCGTGCACTGCCACTTCACCAAGACCCAGAAGGACCTTGTGCCGGGCATGGCCATGAGCGCCACGCTCGAGATCGAAACGGATACCGTGTGGTGTGTGCCCGAGGAGGCCGTCGTGCGCAGTGGCGAAGGACAGGCAGTGTTCACCGCCAACTCGGACGGTAGCTACACCATGGTGCCCGTGACCACCGGAGCCAACGAATACGGCTTCTTCGAACTGGTGGATCCGAACGCGGAACTTCGCGCACGACCGCTGGTGGTCAAGGGGGCGTACAGCCTGCTCTCGTCGCTCAAGAACAGCGGGGAGGAATGATAACATCGAAATGAACCTCGTCCGAAAAGAACCGAACACAACGAACATCATCATGAAAAAGCGCATCCTCTATATCCTTCTGGCCATCGCAGTGGTGGCCCAGTTCTTCCAACCCGACCGCAGTGTGCCCATGGTCGTTCCGGCCAACGATATGCTGGTCATGACCCAAGCACCGGAAGAGATCCACACGCTCGTTCAGGGTGCTTGCTACGATTGCCACAGCTACCAGTCGACCTACCCCTGGTACGCATCCATCACACCTGTCAACTACTGGTTGCAGGACCATATCAATGAGGGCCGCGAGAAGATGAATTTCTCCAGGTGGAACGAGCCGACGGCCCAGGAGCACGCTCATGAATGTGGCGAAGAGCTTGAAAAGGGTGCCATGCCACCCAGTAACTATGCCTTCATTCATGGACACGCCCAACTCACGCCGGAGCAGCGAACGCAGCTCGCCGGATGGTTCGATGTGAATATGCCGGCCAAACGGGAAAAGGGCGGCTCGGACCATCGCGAAGAGCATTGATCAGCATACACCCGCAACATCCATCACATTCCCTGCGTTCAAACCTTGCTGATGGCTTTCCGTAGTTTAGCACGGTAATTGTCAGTTAGACGATCCAACACCGACCATCCCAACATGAAAAAGTTCCTCACCCTCCTAGCGTTCGCCGGCCTGATCGGAACGGTCAATGCCCAATCCACCGAAGCCACTCCTGACAAGGACAAGGCCGCCAAAGTGGAAAAGTCGAGTTCGTGCGCCGGTAAAGCTGATGCCAAAGGAGGCAAGGCTTGTTGCGCTGGTAAAGCCGATGCAAAGGCGACCGGGGCCACAGGAGATGCATCCTCGACCGCGACGATGTCCGAAGGCAAGGCAGCTGGATGCTGTGCCGGTAAGGCCAGTGCTGCGAAAAGCTGCCATGGTGAGGGTGCCAAGGCCGATGCCGGTCATGGTCACGATCACGCGCACGGTGAAATGAAGGAGCACGCCTGCACGGAAGCCTGCAAGGATGGTGCACATGCCACGGCCTGCGGCGAGAAGGGACACACCTGCACCGATGCCTGCCATGCAGGCAAGATGTAAGGAGACTGGTCGATGATCTGGAAGCCCTGCAGCAATGCGGGGCTTCTTCGTTCTCTTAGCTCCCGGATGGATCCCCACCGTTAAATCCTACCTTTACGGCCCCTTTTTTTACACCATGCAGATCACCAAGAACTCCGTCGTCTCCTTCCATTACACCCTGAACGATCCGGAAGGACAAGTGCTGGATAGCAGCGCTGGTCGCGAGGCGTTCGCTTACATCCAAGGCCATAGCATGATCGTGCCAGGTCTGGAAGTTCAACTTGAAGGGAGGAAGGCCGGTGAAACACTCGTGGCGATCGTGCCTGCTTCGGAAGGGTATGGTGAGGTGGATCCTTCGTTGGTGCACAAGGTACCTGTAGACCGCTTTGGTGGTGCACAGGTGGAGCCCGGAATGCAATTCCAAGCAGGTGAGGATGGTGGGATGGGCGTGTTCACCGTCATCGCTGTGGAGAGTGGGGAGGTGGTCCTGAATGGGAATCATCCTTTGGCTGGTGTTACGCTTCACTTCAATGTGGAGATCACCGACGTGCGCGAGGCTACCGCCGAGGAATTGGCCCATGGCCACGTCCACGGCGCTGGTGGACATCATCACTGAGTCCGGGCCATGTGCCTAGGTCGGCGCTCCGGTCTTCTGGTCCTCGCCTTGCTGGGCTTCGGACCCTTGTGCGCACAGGTGTTGACGGATTCCCTCCGGGGACTTGAGCTGTCGGCATTCGTGGACGTGTATTTCGCGTACGATCTCGGTCACAGTGAGGACGATGAACGACCCGTCTTCCTGTACCAATACGACCGACACAACGAGGTGGACTTGAATCTGGGCCTGCTCCGTCTTGACCTGGACCGGGGTCGATATCGGGCTTCCTTTGCATTGATGGCCGGGACCTATGCCCAGGCGAACCTGATCGGAGAGCCTGAACTGCTGCGCAATGTCTTCGAAGCCACCGTGGGCATCAGCCTCAGCAAGGATTCCGCGCTGTGGTTGGATGCCGGCGTTCTCCCCTCACACATCGGCGCAGAAAGCGCCATCGGTATCGATAACTGGACACTTACGCGCTCCATCGCTGCGGAGAACAGCCCCTACTACCTGAGTGGTGCTCGCCTGATGTGGAAACCTTCCCCGCGATGGGACTTCGCCGCCTTGTTCTTGAACGGCTGGCAACGGATCCGACGGGTGCAGAACACCATCCCCTGCTTCGGTACCCAGGTCGTATATCGCCAAGCGGATCGGTGGTCCTTGAACTGGAGCACCTTCTTCGGCAGTGATGTGCCTGATAGTTTAGCAGCCTATCGGATCTTCAACAACATGCACGCTAAATGGGAGCGCGGGGTATGGGGTGTTCAAGCAGGCTTCGATATCGGACTGCAAGAGCGATCCGCTAGCAACACCGAGGCATGGAGTGTGTGGTACACACCCATGCTTATCGTGCGACGAGAACTCACCCCACGCTTGTTCGGAGTGGCCCGTGGCGAGTACTATGCGGATCCCGATCAGGTCATCCTGAGGACAGGAACCGTTCATGGGTTCACCACCTTCGGATATTCCCTGGGTTGCGACCTGAACTTGTTCGATGAGGTGTGGTGCCGTTTGGAAGGACGGACCTTTCATTGGGTGGACGCCATCTACCAAAGTATCCACGGACCCGTCCAGGACAATACAAGCTTTACCGTGAGTCTGGCAGCCCGTTTCTAGTCCTTCTCGGGCACCAGTACGAAGATGTCCTCGTTATCCCGCTTCATCAAGTAGCGCTCGCGGGCGAACTTTTCCAACAGTTCGGTGTCACTGCCCAACTCATGAAGTTGCTCTTTCGTGCGCATGATCTCTTGGGCATACCATTCTTGTTGGCCCTCCATACGTCCCAACTCCCGATGGTTCTTCCAGGTGGTCCACAGGTCGTTACGGTCGAATAGGGCCACCCAGGCCAGCAATCCCAGGACCACGGCGCCGTAGCGGTTCCGTAGCCGGGCCGGGAGGTATTGGAGCAACTTGTTCACGGATCCGAAGGTATGGGGGCTTAGGGCTAACGTGTGCCAGGCGCGATCTCGTATTCCACGATCAGGTGTTCGGGGGTCGATCGCCGGGTGCAAACCGGCCTCGTGCATTGTGCTCAGAGCACGGCCCGCTTGCCCAATTCCACCACTTCCAGGTCCTGGGGCCTGCCATCACTGAGGGTGAAGCGCAGGACCGTCCGCATTTGATGCCAGCCGTGGCGACCCGCAGCTCCGGGGTTCATGTACAGGCAGTTCAATGCAGGGTCGAACTGGACGAGGCAGATGTGCGAGTGGCCACAGACGAAAAGGGTAGGGGGGCTGCTGCGCAGTTCCTGAACGATATGGCGGTCGTAGCGCGGTGGCCTTCCGCCGATGTGGGTCATCCAAACCCGCACATCGCCCACCGAAAAACGCTGGTGCTCGGGGAACTCCTGCCGGGTCGCGGCATCATCGATGTTGCCGAAGACCGCGCGGAACGGCTTGTCCGGGAACCAGCTTTGCAGTTCGTCGCTCAGGGGCAGGCCACCGATGTCCCCAGCATGCCAGATCTCGTCGCAAGCGGCAAAGTGTTCCCGCAGACGTGGATCCAGCCAGCCATGGGTATCGCTCAGTAATCCGATGCGGGGCATGGGGCGAAGTTCGGCGCTTCGCGGCCTTGATACGCCCGTTCTTGTTGCCCGCGTTGTACAGTGGATAAGGTGTTCCGGTGGTTCTGCGTATAGGACAGGTACTTTTGCAGCCCCTTTCCGCATGGAGATCCAACCCCGTTACTTTCTTGAGCTCGCCTACAATGGCACTGCCTACCGGGGCTGGCAGCGGCAGTTGGCGGCTGCCAGTGTGCAGGCCGAGGTGGAAAGGGCACTCCAGTTCGCATTGCAACAGCATAAGGTGAATGCGATCGGCTGTGGCCGTACCGACACAGGGGTGCATGCCTCGCGGTACTACGTCCATTTCGACGGTCCGACCGACCGGGTGCTCGATGATCGTTTCGTTTACAGTCTGAATAGCCTGTTGCCCAAGGACATCGCTATCTACCGGATCATTCCTGTGCCGGACAAGGCCCATGCCCGGTTCAGCGCCACCGAACGTGGTTATGCCTACCGCATCCACATCCGCAAGGACCCCTTCCTTCAGCACCGGTCGCACCAGTTGCATCCGCCGCTTGTTCTGGAGGACATGAACGAAGCCTGCAAGGTCTTGCTGGGCCGCCAGGACTTCTCCAGTTTCTGCAAGGCCGGCAGCGACGTGAAGACGATGCTCTGTGAGGTGCGCCATGCCGAGTGGGTGCACGTGGAGAACGGTTACCTCTTCCGGATCAAGGCCGATCGCTTCCTGCGCAACATGGTGAGGGCCGTGGTGGGTACCAGCATCCGCATCGGCAAGGGCTATAAGCCGGTGGCGCACATGGCCGACGTCATCGCCGCACGAGACCGCCATGCAGCCGGGAAGTCGGCACCGGCTTGCGGCCTGTATCTGGAGCATGTCTCTTATCCGTTCATTCCGGAGGACCACGCTCCACTCAACACCGGGTTGAGCACATGAGCAACCCAACGCCCCAGGGTAAAGCCTTTGATAGGAAACTATTCGGACGGGTATTCGCCTTCACGAAGCCCTACCGTAAAGTGTTCTGGGTCACCTTCGTGCTGACCATACTTTTAGCCATACTAGGGGTGATCAGACCCCTACTGATGGGCGATATGATCGATGATCATGCCCTGCTGGGTGATGCGAAAGGTCTCCTGTACATCGCGTTGGTTGTGAGCGCACTGTTGGTGGCGGAGACATTGGTCCAATTCTACCAGGCCTACTGGACCGCTTGGCTCGGTCAGGCCGTGACGTTCGACCTGCGGCAGAAGCTCTATGCCAAAGTGATGGGCTTCAAGCTGCGCTACTTCGACCGTACACCGATCGGCACCCTGGTCACTCGCGTGATCAGCGACATCGAGACCATCGACGACATCTTCTCCCAAGGCTTGCTGATGATCATGGGCGACATCCTGAAGCTGGTGGTGGTGGTCGTGGTCATGTTCGTGGTGAATTGGAAGTTGGCCTTGCTGAGCATGATCCCCATACCCGCTCTTGCTTTGGAGCACCAACATCTTCAAGAACAGCATCCAGAAGAGCTTTCAGGATGTGCGTACCCAAGTGGCCAGGCTGAACGCCTTCGTACAGGAGCACATCCAGGGTATGTCCGTGGTCCAGATCTTCGGACGGGAAGCACAGGAATATCGCAAGTTCCAGGCCATCAACCGCGAACATCGCAAAGCGCACATCCGCAGTGTACTGGCCTACAGCATCTTTTTTCCGGTGGTTGAGATCCTCAGTGCCATCTCGCTCAGTTTCCTGGTGTGGTGGGGTGTGCGCGATGTGCTTGCCGGCGTGGCCACGGTGGGTGACATCTTCGCCTATATACTCTTCATCAATATGCTCTTTCGCCCGATCCGTCAATTGGCTGATCGGTTCAATGTTTTGCAGATGGGAATGGTGGGCAGTGACCGTGTCTTCAAGGTGCTGGACACCGAAGCCCACATTCCGGACGAAGGTGGTTTCCCCACCCATGACCTCCGGGGGGAGATCCGGTTCGATGGGCTGTGGTTCGCCTACGAGGACGCGGATTTCGTACTGAAGGACATATCGTTCCAAGTAAAGGCTGGCACTACCGTGGCCTTGGTAGGTGCCACGGGCTCTGGCAAGAGCTCTGTGATCAATGTGCTGAGTCGTGCCTACGAGTTCCAGAAAGGCACGGTCCTGTTGGATGGGCGCGATATCCGTGACTACGCACAACGAGAGCTCAGGCGCAGCATCTCGGTGGTCCTTCAGGATGTCTTCCTGTTCAGCGATACAGTGCACAACAACATCACCTTGAACGACCCATCCATCTCACGGGAGGCTGTGATGGCTGCTGCCAAGGAGGTGGGTGCACACGAGTTCATCATCCGGTTGCCACAAGGGTATGATACCGAGGTGCGCGAACGAGGGAGCATTCTTAGTGTGGGGCAACGGCAGCTCATCTCCTTCATCCGTGCTTGTGTGCATAACCCGCGTGTCCTTGTTCTTGACGAGGCCACCAGCAGTGTGGACAGTATGAGCGAGCAACTGATCCAACAAGCCACAGAACGTATCACCAAAGGCAGGACGAGTATCGTGATCGCCCATCGACTGAGCACCATCCAGAACGCGGACCAGATCCTCGTACTCGATAAGGGACGCATAGCCGAGCACGGCGATCATCAGGCGCTCCTCGCGCAGAATGGGCTCTACCGCAAGCTCTACGACCTACAGTTCCGTTAACGCGGCGGTCGAGCAACCCAAGGCGAATGTTGGCCGTCTCACTGGGGGCCTTTACCTTTCCCTACCATGTGGCGTTCCAACTCCCTCCTTATCGCCGTTCTCGGCACCTCGCTGTTCACCGTACAAGCCCATGACCATGCCCATGAACACGGGTCGGACGGGCTTGAATTCCATGCGAACAAAGGACAATGGCCCGACCAGGTGTTGTTCCGCACTCGAACAACGGGTGGAGCGCTCTTCGTGGAACGCTCGGCTCTCACCTACGTGGTTGCCTCCGGAGGCCCTATCCACGGCCAGCTGAGCGATCCAAACACCACGGCACCCTACAAGCAGCACGCCTACAAGGTGCATTTCGAGAATGGCCTTTCAAAAGGCCATGAAGGGTTGGAACCAAGGTCCCATCATGTGAACTATTTCCTCGGTAACGACCCTTCTGCCTGGGCCACACGGGTGGGGGTCTTTCGTGCGGTCCGGTTGCACGAGGTTTATCCCGGCATCGCTTTACATGTGGATGGCCATGACGGGTTGAAGTATGACTGGCTGCTTGCTCCGGGTGCCGCTGTCAACGATATCGTCATGCGTTTCGAGGGCCACGAGGATCTGCGTGTGGAGAATGGCCTCTTGTACATTGGAACATCTGCCGGCGAGGTGATCGAGCAACGACCGGTCGCCTGGCAGCAAGTGAACGGAGAAAGGGTCATGGTGCCTATCAACTACCGTCTCGACCTTGACCGGCTCCGGTTCGAACTTCCGGCCGGACATGATCCAGCGTTGCCCTTGGTCATCGATCCGGTGGTCACATTCAGTTCCTATTCAGGAAGCACAGCGGACAATTTCGGGCTTACCGCGACCTACGATGATGAAGGTCACCTGTATGCGGGCGGCAGCGCGTTCGGGTTCGGTTACCCGACCTCCTTGGGTGCAGTGCAGACCACCTTCGGTGGCGGTACCGTTGACATGGGTATCTCCAAGTTCAGCCCCGACGGTTCCACGCTGGTCTGGAGCACATACATCGGAGGTTCAGCCAATGATATCCCGCACAGTATGGTGGTGAACAGCCAGAACGAACTGTTCATCCTGGGAACCACCGGCTCGTTCGATCTTCCGGTGACATCGGGATGTTTCGATGCCACATTCGGCGGCGGTGCGCTACCTCCCTTCGGCGGGTCCTACGGGTTCACTTATAGTGGGGGCTCTGATATGGCGGTGATCCACCTACAGGAGGATGCCACAGCACTCATTGGATCCACCTATGTCGGTGGGTCTGGCAATGATGGATTGAACCAGTTCACTCCCTTGTTGCGCAACTATGGTGATCCGTTCCGTGGCGAGATCATCATGGACCTGGAAGAACGGCCGGTGATCGCCACTAGTACGATCAGCGCTGACCTGTTCACGACTCCAGGTGCTCCGCAATCCGCATGGGCCGGTGGTCTTGATGCGTATATCTGTCGACTGGACCCATCCTTGACCACCATGTTATGGGCCACTTACCACGGTGGTTCCGGCAATGATGCCGGGTTCGGGGTGCAAGTGGCCAGCAATGGTGAACTCTATGTCACCGGGGGTACGGCCAGTGCCAACCTGCCAACGGCCGGGGTGCCTTTCGCCGCTGCCTTTTCCGGCATTGTCGATGGATTCATCGCGCGGTATTCTCCTACGGGTGATGCCTTGATATCGGCCACCTTCCTCGGTACCACTTCATTCGACCAGAGTTATTTCGTGCAACTGGACACCCAGGACAATGTCTACGTCGTAGGCCAGACCGCTGGTGCGTTCCCGGTTTCTCAGGGGGTCTATGCCAACCCCACAGGATCGCAGTTCATCCAGAAGTTCTCCGCCGACCTGTCCGCATCCATTTGGTCCACCCGGATAGGAAGCACCGGCAATGAGAACATCAGCCCTTCGGCATTCCTGGTGAGCGACTGTGGCCAGATCTACTTCAGCGGTTGGGGTGGAAGCACGAACCCCGCGGGGGGAGGTGTCACCACCAGTTCCACTTTGGGTCTGCCTGTGACCCAGGATGCGTTCGACAGTACCACCGATGGAAGCGATTTCTACCTGATGGTCCTCAATGCCGACGCGGAGTCGCTCGCCTACGCCACCTTCTTCGGCGGGACCGCTGCGGAACATGTGGATGGGGGCACTTCCCGATTCGATAAGGACGGAGTGGTATACCAAGCCGTGTGTGCGGGATGTGGAGGGTTGACCTTCCCCACCACCCCAGGGGCCTACAGCACTACCAACAACAGCTTCAATTGCAACCTGGGTGTGTTCAAGATCGATTTCGAGCAGAACGTCCAAGTGAACATCGATGCGGACGTACCTGAAGGTATCGGATGCGTGGACGACCCCGTGGTTCTCACCGCTATCGGTACGGCCGACGAGTGGACCTGGGACCTGGGTGATGGCTCGCCGCTGGTGAGTGGCCCGAACCTTGACCATACCTATGCGGAACCCGGCACCTATACGGTGACCCTGGTGGGGACGGCAACGGGGCTCTGTGTTGCCACGGACACCGCGTTCGCTGAGATAACCGTGGTCGCTCCCGCAGTGATGGATGCCCGATTCGATGCACTGGCCACAGGGAATTGCGATGCGTTCCAGGTCGAATTGTTCAACCTGAGCACAGGCAGTACCAACTACCTCTGGCAATTCGGCGATGGGAACGGTTCCACTGTGACCAATCCGGTACACGACTACAACACCCCGGGTACCTACACCATTACTCTGGGATTGATCGACCCGATATGCCGGGACACCACCTTCAGTACCCAGTCGGTGACCATTGGACTTCCCAGCTTACCGATCGATCTGGGTGAGGCTCCAAGCCTATGCGATGGTGGGTCCGTTCTGCTTGATGCCGGCGCAGGCTTCGACAGCTACGAATGGTCCACCGGAGCCATCACCTCCACATTATCCGTTGTTGCTCCCGGCACCTATTCCGTGTCGGTCTCCGACGGATTCTGCACAGGTGGTGATACGATCATTGTGACCGGACCATTGTCCCACACATCCGTGCCCGATCTTTCCATCTGCCCTGGTGAAGAGCGGACCATTCTGCTTCCTGATCCCGTGACTGCCATCTTGTGGAACACGGGCAGTACATCAACTGGTTTGAGTATTGTCGATGAGGGGATCTATTGGTTCGATGCCATTGATGCTGGCGGTTGCCCATGGACGGATACGGTCGTGGTCACCATCATCGTTAACGATGTGGGGGCACCGATCATCCCGAACGTGTTCTCCCCGAATGGAGATCTTCAGAACGACCTGTACCTGGTCACCGGGGTCGACGCAGAGGAATTCGAACTGGAAGTGTACAACCGGTGGGGAATGAAGATGGTCTCCACCATCAATGTGAACGTGGGTTGGAACGGGCGTCTGGACAATGGGTCGGAACCTGTACCGGACGGGACCTACTATTACATTCTTACCTACAAGGATGATTGTGCCCAGGTGCCTCTGACCACATTGACCGGTCACATCACGGTACTCAGGTAGTTCACCGCTCCAACGTGACCTTGAGGTGGTCGGCGGTGAAGGAACCCTTGATCTTGATGAGATCCTCGGGCGTCCCTGCGAAGACCAACGATCCTCCGGCATCACCGCCTTCCGGTCCCAGGTCGATGACATGATCGGCACATTTGATCACCTCGAGGTTGTGCTCGATCACCACGAGGCTGTGACCGTTGGCGATCAGCATTTGGAAGGCCTTCAGCAGTTTGGCGATATCGTGGAAGTGGAGGCCGGTAGTAGGTTCGTCGAAGATGAACAGGGTGGGCTTCACCTCTTGCCCTTTGGTAAGGAAGCTCGCCAGCTTGATACGCTGTGCTTCACCGCCTGAGAGTGTACTGCTGCTTTGTCCCAATTTCACATATCCCAGGCCCGTTTCCTGCAAGGGCAGTAATTTGGAGAGTATGCGAATGCATGCGGCCGCCTTATCTTGTTGAGCGCCAAAGAACGTCAACGCATCATCGACGGTCATGTCCAATACCTCGGCCACATCCTTCCCTCCGAATCGTACGTCGAGTATCTCCTCCTTGAAGCGCTTGCCCTTACACGCTTCGCAGGTCAAACTGATATCAGCCATGAACTGCATCTCGATGTGCACCTGACCTTCGCCTTGGCATACATCGCAGCGGCCTCCATCCACATTGAAGCTGAAGAAGCTCGGCTTGTACCCTCTGACCTTGGCCACATCCACTTCACTATACAGCTGGCGGATCTCATCCCAAGCCTTCACGTAGGTGACCGGATTGCTGCGGCTGCTGCGACCAATGGGGTTCTGGTCGACCATCTCCACGGCTTCGATCCGACGGAAGTCGCCCTCCAGTGCCACGTATTCACCAGGCCGTTCGCTGAAGCCTTCCAATTCCCGCTTCAGCGCGGGATAAAGGATACGTTTCACGAGGGTGGTCTTGCCGCTTCCGCTCACTCCGGTGACCACGGTGAGCATGTTCATCGGGAAGTGGACATCGATACCCTTCAGGTTGTGTTCCGAAGCGCCGCGTAACGTGAGTTTGTCCTTCACTGGGCGACGACGGTCCGGTAGGGTGATACGTTCCCTGCCCGTGAGGTACTTCGCGGTGAGACCATCGTTCAGCTCCAACTCGGCGTGGGTCCCGGTGAAGACCACCTCACCCCCGAGCGTACCTGCCATTGGCCCCATGTCGATGATGTGGTCCGAGGCGCGCATCACGTCCTCGTCATGTTCCACCACGATCACCGTGTTCCCGAGGTCGCGAAGCTTTTTCAAAACACCGATCAGACGTTCCGTGTCCCGTGCATGAAGACCTATGCTGGGTTCGTCCAGGATGTACATGCTACCCACCAACGAACTACCCAAGGATGTCGCCAGGTCGATGCGTTGCGTCTCTCCACCGCTCAGTGTATTGCTGCGGCGATCCAGGGTCAGGTATCCCACGCCCACATCCACCAGGTACTCCAAGCGGTTCGTGATCTCCTTCAGCAGCCGCTTGGCAATGCGTTGGTCCTGGTCGGGAAGTCGCAATTCCTTGAAGACGGCATGGCATTGGGCGATCGGCATGCGCACCAGGTCCGTGATCCGATGACCTGCCACGAGCACATAGGACGCCTCTTTGCGCAGGCGACTTCCCAAGCAGGCGGGACAGGTGGTCTTGCCACGGTAACGACTACCCAGCACACGGTATTGGATCTTGTAGCTCTTTTCCTCCACGTACTGGAAGAAACGGTCGATGCCAGCCAAACCTCGTGCACCTTTCCAGAGCAGGTTGCGTTGGTCTGCGGAAAGCTCGCGATATGGGCGGTGTATCGGGAAGTCGTGAGCCGCACAATCCCGTATGAAGTGGTCCTTCCATTCGCTGAGCTTCTCACCCCGCCAAGGAGCCACACAATCGCCATAGACGCTCAGGCTCTTGTCAGGGACCACGAGGTCGGCATCTATACCGATCACGCTTCCATATCCTTCGCACTTCGGACAAGCGCCGACCGGATCATTGAAGCTGAACAGATTGGGCGTGGGTTCCTCGAAAGTGATACCATCCGCTTCGAACGCATCACTGAACCCCATCTGCCGCCCGTTGTCGCCAAGGAGGATCAGGTTGCCCTGTCCTTCAAAGAAGGCTGTCTCTGCACTGTCGGCCACGCGACTTTCGGATTCGCTGTCACCGTGAGCGACCGTAAGCCTGTCAAGGACCAGGAACCACGTTCCCTTGAGCGCCTTCTTGCCGGTCAGGAGATCCTCGATCCGGTGGATGGCCGTACCGTCATGGACCCGCGCGAAACCCTGTTGGTGCAGGATGTCCATATGCTCACGCAACGTTCGGCCGGAAGGCAAATGGAGCGGCGCAAGCAGATAGACCGTACTCCCTTCGGGATACATGTTCACCCCGGCGACCACATCCTCCACGGTGTGCCGCTTCACCTCCAGTCCGCTAGCTGGTGAATAGGTACGCCCAGCGCGCGCGAAGAGCAACTTCAGGTGGTCATATACTTCCGTGCTGGTGCCCACGGTGCTCCGGGGGTTGCTGGTCATCACCTTTTGCTCAATGGCGATGGCTGGGCTGATCCCAAGGATCCGGTCCACATCCGGTTTCTCCAACCGGCCCATGAACTGACGTGCGTAACTGCTCAGGCTTTCAACATAGCGCCGCTGACCTTCAGCGAAGAGCGTATCGAACGCCAGGCTGCTCTTGCCACTTCCGCTCAAGCCTGTGATGACGACCAGTTTCCCGCGCGGGATGTCAACACTGATGTTCTTGAGGTTGTGTACCCGAGCCCCTTGTACACGAATATGGCCTTGTTGAACACGCCGTGTTGGGTCCATGCGACGGTCGTCCGTCGTGGGTGATACTATTCCGGTGTGCTTAGGGTCAGGCAAAGGCGGCGCGAATTTAGGCATCGGTTTGCCCTGGGTGGGTGATGAAACTATCTTTGGGGTATTCCAAGGAGGGAATGTTGTCAACCCGAACAATAAGGGTCGAGCAGGCAACGTTCCTTCCACGGAAAGCGTCTGAACAACGTGGATCCTGATCGGTCTGTTCACACAGGCCTTTACCAAACACCCCAAGCCGATAGCCAGACCTCTACCCTGACAGTATTCGATCCATCACGGACCAAAAAGGGAAGGCCATGCTATCCAAGATGTTTTCACCTGCCAAGGCGGGGTTGTTCACCGACCAGGAACTCGTCCATCTCTACCTTGAGGGCAGCGAGAAGGCGTTCGAGATCCTTCTGCATCGCCACAAACGCAAGGTGTGGTCCCACATTTACCTGTTGGTGCGAGACAGGGAGTTGACCGAGGACCTTTTCCAGGATGTTTTCATCAAGGTGGTCCACACCTTGAGGTCCGGGAAATACAATGAGGAAGGAAAGTTCCTTCCCTGGGTCATGCGCATCGCCCACAACCTGGTCATCGACCATTTCCGCAAGTGCAAGAAGATGCCATTGCAGCGCGGCAACGATGAACATGATGTGTTCGCGACCCTTGCACAACCGGGTAAGAACGTTGAGCAGGGTCTTGTGAATGGTCAGATCGACGAGGACGTGCGCAAGTTGATCGATCACCTGCCCGAGGAGCAGCGCGAAGTGGTGATCATGCGCACCTATTTGGGCATGAGTTTCAAGGAGATAGCCGAGCTCACCGAGGTTAGTATCAACACTGCCTTGGGAAGAATGAGGTATGCACTGATCAACATGCGGAAGATGATCAAGCAACATGACCTGGCCATGGAAAGGGCTTGATCGACCGGGCTGATATCACACGGCACGGGGCCCATCCAGGCCCCGTGCCACTTTTTTCGCAGGGGAGGCAATAGGCGGCAGAAGGGGGCGTTATCTCAACACCAAACCACAAAACCCCCTCTGCATGACGCATGCTACGCTTCGTAAGAATGGTCGTCGTAAACCCCGGAAAATGCAACCTGCCCTGGAGCCAGGCCCCCGAAATGCCTCCATCCAGTTCATTCTGGGTTATTCAAAGGCATTGAAGGTGGTGGACGCTCCCCCGATCGTGCACATCGACTTGATCCTCAATTGACCTTCGACGCCGAACGAAAAGCCCCGGACCTTGGTCCGGGGCTTTTCGTTTGCCATTGACGCCGTATCAAAGGGCAAGGTCCCTTCGACCGATCATGCGGCCAAGGTCAGGGTCCCATACCTTCAATCGTAGGCAACGGATGATCTCTCCCGGCATGAGCGAAGTGGTCTTGGCCTGCTGAAGTTCAGGGATAGCCTCATAGACTTCAGGCAGTCGGTAGAAGGGTATCCGGGCATTGAGGTGATGGATGTGGTGATACCCGATATTTCCTGTGAACCAATGCATCACTTGATTCATCCTCATATAACTACTGCTACCAAGTGCTGCATTGACATAGCTCCATCCATCCTTGTCCGCAAAAGTGGCCGTTGGGAAGTTATGCTGAGCATAGAACAAGTATGCTCCCAATCCCAGTGCGATGAGCGCTGGAAGAATGAAGCCGAGCAGGAAAGCCGCAGCGCCCATGAACCATGCGATACAGAAGCCCATGACCACATGTAGTACAAGAGCGACCAAGGAGTCCCAGTGCTTTTCCCGGTTGTTCAGGAAGCTCCGCACGCACATCCCATAAATGAAAACGAACAAGTAACCGAACGCGATGGTCAAGGGGTGGCGAGTGAAGTTGTAGACAGCCCGTTCACTGCGCGTCATCGACTTGTACTTCTCCTTGGTCACGATCGGATAGGACCCGATGCTGCTCGTATAAAGCTTCGAGTTGTGTTTATGGTGATGGTCGTGTGAGCGTTGCCAAATGCTGGTAGGAGCCAAGATGAACAACCCCCAAAGCGTCATGACCGCATCGGCGAACTTGCTGTTCTGTAAGATGGCCTTGTGTTGATGGTCATGGTAGATGATGAACATGCGCGCAATGGTCAACCCCGCCAGCACACTGAACGTGATACGCAACCATAAAGGGGTCGAAGGCCAAAAAATGCCGAAGTAGAGCCCCCCCAGGAAGACGCCGGTGGAGAACAGGTGCCACCAGCTCTTCCACCTGATCTCCTTGGCGAAAGGCTTGGTTGCGAGTATGAGTTCTTTTTCGGTTCGCACGACTACTTAACAGTTGAAGGTCGCCGATGTTTCCAGCGGCGATGGGTCCAGAGCCAAAGTTCGGGATACTTTCGAATATCCCGTTCCAATCGACGGGTGTGTACCTCGGTGATCTCACCGTCCCGTGTGTGGGTCGGATCGGCCACCAAGGTCTCCATCGACATACAATAGTAACCCCGTTCGGGGCGCGTGATGCTGATGTATATCACCGGCTTGTCAAGTTTCCTGGCCAATCCTTCGGTACCTTGGAACACCGGGGTGTCCTGGTTCAGGAAGGTCATCCAGTAGGCGCGCTCCGGTGAGGGGGTCTGGTCGGCGATGAAGGCCGTGGCCGTCAATAGGCCCCTGTCCCTGATCATGGCCTTACTGGTCTCCCGCATGGTATACAGCTTGGTCCCGTGCCGGGTGCGCATGTGGTGCATCAACCGATCGAAACGAGCGTTGGCCAGGGGGTGGAAGATCACGTAAAGCTGCGGGATGTCCCGCTCCTGGCTGTACCGCGCACCTGCCAGCTCCCAGTTACCATAATGACCGAGCACGAGAATGACGCTGCGCTTCTCCTGGGCATACTGTTGCAAGATGTCCTTCCCCCTGAACTCCACTCGCTTGCGTACCTCTTCGGGACTGATGGTCAGGGTCTTCAGGGTCTCCAAAGTAAGGTCGCAGAACCAGCGGTAGAACTTCGATGCGATGGCCTTCAACTCAGCTTCGTCCTTTTCCGGAAAGCTGTTCCGCAGGTTGTTCATCACCACCTCCTTGCGATAGCCCAATACCTTGTAGATCAAGAAGTAGATCCCGTCGGAGAGCAGGTAGAGCAGGGGGAATGGCAATAGGGAGATGCCATAGATGAAGGGCAGTGCCACGAAATACCCCAAGGTTCCCATCCGGGTGCAAAGTTACGGGCTGCGTCGGGGGGCTTACGCGAACAATTCCTTCCGCCCGATGATGCTACAGATGGGGCAGGTGTGCGGGTCATGGGCCTTCGCCGGGCAGTATTCCCGACCGAAATAGATCATCTGCAGGTGCAGGTCGGCCCAGCGCTCCTTTGGGAACAGTTTCTTCAGGTCGGCCTCAGTGTGTTCCACGCTCTTGCCGGTGCTCAAACCCCAACGCCAAGCGAGCCGGTGGATGTGGGTGTCCACCGGGAAGGCCGGCATCCCGAAGGCCTGCACCATCACCACGCTGGCGGTCTTGTGGCCCACGCCGGGCATACGTTCCAGGGCGGCCATGTTCGCTGGTACCTCACCACCGTGCTCTTCAAGGATGATCCGTGACAGCCCATGGATCCCCTTGCTCTTCATGGGGGAGAGCCCACATGGCCGGATGATGTCCTGGATCTCCTCCACGCTCAGCTTCACCATCTGCTGCGGTGTGCGCGCCTGGGCAAAGAGCAAGGGCGTGATCTCGTTCACCTTCTTGTCCGTGCACTGGGCACTCAGGACCACGGCCACCAGCAAGGTGTAGGGGTCGGTATGGTCAAGGGGGATCGTCGTCTTGGGGTAAAGCTCCGTGAGCTTTTCGGCGACGAAGCCAGCCTTTTCCTTGCGGGTCATGGTGCAGAGAAGGTGACCGCTGGCGTGTTGAGGATGAAGGTATGTGACCGCATTGGTCGACCTACCTGTTCCACATGCACGATGTTCTGCTGCTCGTAATACAGGTCCTGCAGCAAGGTGTTCGAAACCGTTAGCGCACCAAGGCTATCCACATTGTTCACTTGCAGGAAGCAGAAGAGCGTTTCGCCTTCCAGCTCGCGACCCACCCAGGTCCAGCTCAGCGGATCGCCGTTCATGCTCATCACCAAATGCTCTTGGAAATATGCGTTCAGGATGCTGTCGGCCTTGGGGTGCTCCTTATCGGAGTTCAGCTTCAACAGGGCCACGTTCTCCAAGGCGTGTTCGATGTCGTGGGCGGTCATCTGCCAGGTCAGGTCGAGGGTCTGAGAGGTGGGCGTGTGGCGTATGGTGAGGATGGAGACGAAGAAGTCGTGCGGCGCGAGCAGACCTACCAGGACCGGAACCAGGAGAAGGGACTTCATGGTGAAGCAAAGATGCGGGTAAGTGCCCTGTAGGCCTCGGTATGACGGCTGTCAAGGCCGAAAGGCCCGGATCGACCTCGATGTCAGTCCTTGATGAGCCGATGGACGATCGTTCGCTCGTCGACCTGGACGCTCAGGATATACGCACCAGCGTCAAGCCCGCTCAAGTCCAAGGTCATTGGAGATCCAGTGAAAGGCGACCAACGAACGGTTCGCGAGTGCAGGTCGAGGATACGCACCGAGCTGGTCACGGTACCTGTGGGAATATGCACCGTGACAAGGTCTTCGGCCGGGATCGGGAACACCCGTAATCCCGGTTCACGATCGATGGAAGTGATGCCGACCGTCCCCCGATTGATCGCATGATCCATGATGACCAGGGTCCGGGCTCCTTGCACATAGGCGTTCACCCTGATCCAGCCATAGAGCGTGTCGATCCCGGCTAGCATCCGAACACCGATGAAATGTTCACCGATACCAAGCCATTCGTTGATGATCGGTGCAGAGGCCTGGCCATAAGACTCGGACCATAGATAGACCTGACCCTGGATGAAACTGTCCAGAGCGGAAATGGTATGGCCCATCGGAAGTGTATCGGCTAAAAGCGCGATGTACTGACCTGGACAGCATCCGTTCGATGTGTCCAGATGCGCGATAATGGACACCCAAGGTTCAGGTTGAAGCTGGCACCCACCCGCTCCACCACCCAGACCCCCTCCGCCGTAGGTGAAGAAGCGTGCATCATACACCCCGTCGCTGTCCAGGTCGATCTGGAATTGCTCCGGTGGGTAACCCGAATGGTGAACGTTCAATTCGCTCAAAAGGGTGTCCGGTGCCACATCGACATAGTGGTCACCCACGCCGACCATTCCTGCGATGATCGACTGACCAGAAGAAGCGCTCACCAACAGCAGGCTGAGGAGACCGACAATGGATCTCATTCGACCATGCGCATGGCGCATGCGTTCTGGTAGGTATCCTGTCAATGTCGCCGTAGCCATGTTCGATGTAGGGATCGCTTGGTCGTGATGCAGGAACACGAAAGGTAGCAAATTGCTGTGGCTTGGCCGACTTCCTTCTCCCAGAAAGCACCCTCCGGTCACCTGCGATGAGGCCCTTTACCTTCGCAGCCATGGTGATGCAGCGCTCCCTTCTTGTGATCAGCTTGTTGAACGGGCTTTTTTCCTTCGCCCAGGACAGCCCCCGCTATGGCCGCGACAAGTTCCGCCAGCTGGACCAGGAACTACCGACACCCAACGAGCAACGCACGGCAAGCGGCGCGCCTGGCCATGCCTACTGGCAGATGAAGGCGGATTACGACATCACCGTGGAGATCGATGATGCCAGCCAGAAGCTCACCGGCAGTGAGACCATCACTTACCACAACCAGAGCCCCGACAAGCTGGACTACCTGTGGCTGCAGCTGGACGCCAACATCTTCGAACCAAACAGCGATGCCAACCTCATCCGTACGGGCACCATTGGCGATAGCGTGAGCCTGAAGACCCTGAAAGGCTGGGTGGAGCCCTTCGACGGCGGTTTCCGCATCACCAGCGTCACCGATGCGGCAGGTGGCAAGTTGAAGTACACCATCAACAAGACGATGATGCGCATCGACCTGCCCAAGCCCCTGGCCCCGGGTGCGGTCTACAGCTTCAAGATCGGCTGGTGGTTCCCCATCAACGACCGCGACAAGGTGGGCGGGCGCAGTGGCTACGAGTACTTCGCCGAAGAGGACAATTTCCTCTACACCATCGCGCAGTTCTACCCCCGCATGTGCGCCTACATGGACTACAGCGGCTGGATGCACAAACAGTTCATCGGCAATGGCGAGTTCACCCTCGACTTCGGCGACTACACCCTGCGCATCACCGTGCCCAGCGACCACATCGTGGGGGCCACCGGCACCTTGCAGAACGAAAGTGCCGTGCTCTCAGCAGAGCAGCGCAACCGCCTGGCCAAGGCCCGCAGCGCCGACCAGCCTGTAATGATCGTGACACCGCAGGAGGCCGCGGATGCAGAGAAAACGAAGGCCACGGGCAAGAAGACCTGGATCTACAAGGCACAGAACGTGCGCGATGTCGCCTTCGCCAGCAGCCGCAAGTTCATCTGGGACGGCATGAACCAGCGTGTGGGCAAGAACAACGTGCTCTGCATGAGCTACTACCCCAAGGAGGGCAACCCGCTGTGGGAGCAGTACAGCACCAAGGTGGTGGCCCACACCATCAAGACCTACAGCAAGTACACCTGCGACTACATCTATCCGGTGGCCATCAGCGTGCACACCGACCGCATCGGCATGGAGTATCCCATGATCTGCTTCAACGGCGGACGGCCCGAGAAGGACGGCACCTACAGCGAGCGCACCAAGTATGGCATGATCGGTGTGATCATCCACGAGGTGGGCCACAACTTCTTCCCCATGATCATCAACAGCGATGAGCGCCAGTGGACCTGGATGGACGAAGGCTTGAACACCTTCACCCAATACCTCACCGAGCAGGAGTGGGACCGCGATTATCCCAGCTGGCGCGGCAAACCCCGTAACATCGTGGATTACATGAAAGGCGACCCGGACGCTGCGCCGGACAAGGTGAAGGCCCGCATCGAACCCATCATGACCAACAGTGAGAGCCTCACGCAATTCGGCAACAACGCCTACGGCAAGCCCTGCACGGCGCTGAACATCCTGCGCGAGACCGTCATGGGCCGCGAACTGTTCGACCACGCCTTCAAGACCTACGCCGAGCGCTGGAAATTCAAACACCCCACGCCGGCCGACTTCTTCCGCACCATGGAGGATGCCAGCGGCGTGGACCTCGACTGGTTCTGGCGTGGCTGGTTCTACACCACGGACCATGTGGACATCGCGCTCACCGATCTCAAGTACAAGCGCATGGACCCGCGCGATCCGCTCTTGGCCGAGCAGTTGAAACGCCAGGACAAGGCCTCCGAGCCCATCGACCTGAGCCGCGAGCGCAACAAGACCGATGTGTCCGAAGTGATGCTCGAAAAGGACCCGACCACCCGCGATTTCTACAACAATTTCGACCCGCTTACCGCCACCGAACGCGATGTGGTGGCTTATGAAAAGTGGAAGAAGAGTCTGCAGCCCGATGAGTTGGCCCTCCTCGAGGTGGAACTGCATCTCTATGAACTCTCCTTCAAGAACATCGGCGGCTTGGTGATGCCCGTGATCCTGGAATGGGAATACGCCGACGGCACCAAAGAAGTGGACCGCATCCCCGCCGAGCTCTGGAAGACCAGCGACGAGGTCACCAAGGTCTTCGTGAAACGCAAGGAAGTTCAGCGCGTAACGCTGGATCCCTTCCTGGAGACCGCCGATTGCGACCTCAACAACAACAGCTGGCCGCCGCGCATGGTGCCCACACGCTTCGATGTGTTCAAGGAGCAGCAGTGGCGCCAGCCGAACCCCATGCAGTTGGAACGTAACCGGATGACGGGTGGGGAGATGAAGGGGAAGTGAGGTTCACCTCACCTCCACAAGCCGCACCCGGTACGGGTCGGGCGACCAGACCGCAGACTCGAGTGCGGGATGCTGCATCTGCCGGAGCCGATAGCGGCCCGGCGACAACGGCTTCATCGTGAACCCGAACGACTGCGGCTGCATGTCCTCGCATTGCGCTGGGAGTGTCGCACCGAAATAGAGAAAGACATCGCGCGCACCACCATCCTTCGGGGCAGGTTGCACCTTGGCATACGCCTCATACTGCCCGCAGGAGCCGCCGATCCAGTGGAAGGTCACGGTGAGCTCATCGTGGCTGGTCGGAGCGGCCGGTAGGATTGTCAGGTCCATCTCGGAGATCTCCGTCCAGATGCTGTCCGGGTCCACGGTGAAGGAGATGGGCACGGACTGGCGGATGTAGCGGTAGACGGTGCGGTCGCTTGATACAGCGATGTCCTCGACCGAGGCGGGCGTCCACCGTTGACTGAGGCGCACCACGCGTTTCAGTTCGGCATCGAGTTCGGGATAGTTGCCGCCGTTCAGGTGCACCTCGTGGATGTAGCCGCTTTCCTCCACCATCGCGGAACCGGTGATCGTGGTGCGCACATTCAGCCGCTCGATCAAGGGCTTGCTGAAACGCGTGTGCAGCTGCCGATGGAACCAGGCCTCGCCGCCTGGATGCTGCGGTGCTGCCGCCTTGGTGGGTTCGGGCAGGGGCGCGTAGAGGCTCCACCCGAAGTTCAGGATGTTGAGCGGTCGGATCCAACCGGGCACGCGGCCGCCGCGTTGAAGCTCAAGCAGCCCACCATGGCATGCGATAGTGTCCATCGTTCCGAAAGGCTGCTCCAAGGCCAGACCGGGGCGCTGTGCGTCGCGCGGGTACCGATCTTGTACAGGTGGTTGGTCAGCCAAACAGCGCGTAAGCTCCGGCAGATCGAACCGGTACCATCCGCTGGTGAATGGGACATGGATGATCGGATAGGGCATATCGCCCCAAAGGCCTTCAAGGTCCACCCGCATCTCCTGACCGGTCCACTTGTGGCGGATGGTCCACGTGATGGAGGAGCGGCCGCAACCGGTCTGGAAGTTGAGGAACAACAGGCTATCACCGGAGTAGTGGATGCTCGTCCGTGGCCCATCACCCGGGCTGATCGCGTACGACATGGAGGTGTCGCGTACCGCCGGGTAGGGCAGCTCGAGTCGCACCGAGATGCTGGAGCAACAGCATTGGGCTCTTGCGACGGAAGGGCCGAACAGGAAGGGCAGGAGGAGCAGGAGGGTGCGACGCATGACGTCGCTCCGTACACGCGATCGGTCGAAGGGTTCGATCAACGCACCACCCAAAGCCGCTGCGCCTCCAACCGGAACAGGATGTCGTGCCCCACTTCCAAGGGTTCGCCGTCAAGGTGGGCGATCGTATCCCGTTGCCATACTCGAGCCTCCGTGGCGGTGAGATTCCGGATGTACGCACTGTTGTCCGCCTTGTGCGTGTAGATCTGAACGAATGCCTTGATCAAGTGGAAGAACCCTGGCTTGCGGACCAGACGCAATTCCGCCATGCCATCGTCGGGCTTGCTTCCCGGGCTGATGTCCGCGCCGTTCCCGAACTCGCGGGTGTTGCAGAAGACGAGCATCAGCACTTGGTGTTCCGCAGTATTGCCATCGATCGTCATCCTCACGGGCATGGGTGCCGCACCGAGGATCTCCTGCACGATGATCTTCGCATAGCCGAACATCCCGCGCCCCTTGCTCTTGTCGAAGCGATGGGCCACCCGCGCATCGAAACCGATGCCTGCCGTGCCCAGGAACAGGTGCTCGTTGAGGTAACAGACGTCCATGGCCGCTGCCGGCAAGGTCAACGCATGGCGCAAGGCCGAGGTGGGTTCCAGTGGCAGGCCCAGCGACCGTGCATAGCCGTTGCCACTGCCCATGGCCACGATACCCATGGGGACAGAGGATCCCAGAAGCCCTTGGGCAATGGCGTTGTTGGTGCCATCCCCACCCACACTGATCACCCGGTCGAAAGCTAGCGCGACCGCCTCTCGGGCCAGTTCCGTGCCATGGCCCGGACCTTCGATCTCCCGCAGTTCAAGCTCGGCTCCGATCTCCTGTCGCACGACCTTGGCGATGGCCTTGATCCGCGGCGCCTGTTTCTTGCCCGACCGTGGGTTGTAGATCACCATCGCCTTCATGGTCGCTGCTGTTCGGTGCTCAGGTCGGCGCGCACGATGTGACCGGTGAATTGCTGGATGGCAGCCTTCAGATGAAGCTCCATCTCCGCCGCCAGGACGGCATCAGGCGCCGAGCCATCCTGGATCGGCACCACGCCCAATACCTGTTCACCATCGAACTGCACCTGCTGGGTAGCGCTGGTGATGGTATAAAGACCATTGTTGGACCAGATGGCATAGGGTGGGACGGTCGGGTCCAGCGCATTGTGGCCGAAGGCAAAGAAGGGCTTGTCCAGCCCTGCAAGTGCCAGGGTCGTGGGCAAGATATCGATGTGCTGTGTGATCCGGTCCATCGTCCCGGCCTTCACCCAAGGCGCATGGTACACCAAGGGGACCCAGTAGTCGATGGGCCGGTTGCCCTGCGAACCCGAGCGTTCCAGATCGGCCGTATGGTCGGAGGTGATGACGAAGAGCGTGTTCCCGAACCAAGGCATGGTGCGCGCTGTGGCGAAGAACTGGCGCAGGGCATCATCGGCATAGCGCAACGTGGGGTGGATGGGCTGTGTGCCCCCGGCAAAACGAGCAGCCTCCTCGGTGGGTAGTGCATAGGGGTGATGGCTGCTGAGCGTGAAGACCGCGCTCATGAAGGGTTGTTGTTCCTGTGCGAGCTGGCGGGCATGGAACTGCAGGAAGGGCCGGTCACGCACCCCCCAGTGTCCATCAAAATCGTCCTCGCCGTTGTCGTATTCGTTCAGCCCCACGTACCGCTGGAAACCGGCGCTCTTCGCGAATCCATCGAATCCCATCGTGCCATTCCGACCGCCGTGGTAGAAGCTGGTCCGATAGCCTTCCCTTTCCAAAATGCTGGCCAGCGATGTGAAGGGCAGGCTGGCGTAGGGCGAGGTGATGAAGGCCTCGTCCATCCATTGC
This sequence comes from Flavobacteriales bacterium, assembly GCA_016718655.1. Lineage (GTDB taxonomy): Bacteria > Bacteroidota > Bacteroidia > Flavobacteriales_F > PHOS-HE28 > PHOS-HE28. The sequence continues at coordinate 116,511 of JADKCV010000007.1, forward strand.
GGCATGCTTGCCAGGATGGCCGGTACTCCATCAATGCTCCGGCGTCCATTGGCGTAGGCATTGGTGAAGGTCAGCCCTTGCTCCATCAGTGAATCAAGGAAAGGCATGTAGCCCTCACCCCCGGAAAGTCGGGCGCTGTAGAGTGCGGAAAAGCTTTCGAGGATGATGACCACCACGTTGGGTCGCTCAGGACGCATGGCCAGTGAGGTGCTGTCCGGAGTAACACGACCAGGGTGCTGGATCACCGGCCACAGGGCATCGGCCTCTTCCTGGGACATGTACGTGCGTTCCATCACGATGGGCTTTCCCAGGGTGGTGAGGATGGTGAATGGCGTGTTCAACACCACCGGCAGATAGCTGGCTCCACCGTATCGGGCGCCATCCAAGGCCTGCAAGGGGATCAGCTGGAAGCCACCGCGCGAGGCCAGTACCAGTAAGGCGACAGCAAGCACACGCCAAGCCACCTGCCCTGGCCAGCGCATCGGGGTTTCCCGCTGAGAACGGCCCAGTCGGGGATAAGCCCATGCCAATACCGCCAGGCAGCCCACGTACACCAGGCCGATGTGCCAATAATCGCGCAGGAAGGCCGGAGCCAGGCTGGCCGTATCGCCGCCGGCGGTCAGGATCTGGAGGAAGTCGGCGGTGGAGCGTTTGAGGCTGAAGGCGAAGTAGCCGAGGTCCACACAATTGAAGAACAGTGCCAGTGCATTGATCGCTAGGAAGAGCCCGAACTGGACCCGGCCGAACACCCGGCCCGGCTGCGGCGCGACCAGGACCAACAGCACCCAGGGAAGATGGAGCCATGCAATGGCCGAAGCATCGAAGCGCAGGCCACCGGTGAAGGCCAAAAGGGGCGGGTCGGGGAACAACTCCCGGTTGTACAGCCAGAACAGCACCCGAAGCAAGGAGTACACAAGGCCCACAGTCCCCAGACGGAGCAGCAGAACGGTCAACGGGCCACGGAACATGGGTGCGAATTTCGGCAGGGGCTGACCATGAACGGCCTACGACCGAAATATTCATGGCGCCTTCCGCATTCTTCGACCAACAATGCCCTGCCAACAACGCTGGGCCGGATGAACGGACGAGGCCCCACGCCCCGATACCTTTGCGCCGCAGAACCGCCACCATGTCCCTACTGACCACCGAAGACCGCCAGCTCCGTTATGAGCGCGGCATGCATTCCGACGCCTTCCTTTTGAGCACCTACGAGAAGCTGGTGTTCCCGCGCATCATCGAGGAGAAGATGCTGAGCCTGCTGCGGCAGGGCAAGATCAGCAAGTGGTTCAGCGGCATCGGCCAGGAGGCCATCAGCGTGGGTGCCGCCATGGTGCTGCATGAGGAGGAGTACATCCTGCCGATGCACCGCAACCTGGGCGTGTTCACCACACGGGGCATGCCCTTCCAGAAGCTGTTCGCGCAGTGGCAGGGTAAGGCCACGGGCTACAGCAAGGGCCGTGAACGGAGTTTCCACTTCGGCAGCCAGGAGCACAAGGTGGTGGGCATGATCAGCCACCTGGGGCCGCAGCTGGGCATCGCCGATGGTATCGCGCTGGCGCATAAACTGAAGAAGGAGAACCGCTGCACCATCGTCTTCACCGGTGATGGCGCCACGAGCGAAGGCGACTTCCACGAGAGCGTGAACGTGGCCGCCGTGTGGGACCTGCCGGTACTGTTCATCATCGAGAACAACGGCTACGGACTGAGCACGCCGAGCAGCGAGCAGTTCCGCATGAACAGCTTCACGGACAAGGCCATCGGCTACGGCATCGAAGCGGTGCAGATCGCGGGGAACAACATCCTGGAGGTCTACAACAACCTCGCGAAACTGGCCGACAGCGTGCGCGAGAACCCGCGTCCGATCCTGGTGGAGTGCATGACCTTCCGCATGCGTGGCCACGAGGAGGCCAGCGGAACGAAGTACGTGCCGAAGGAACTGTTCGAAACCTGGGGCAAGAAGGACCCCGTGATGAACTACGAGACCTGGTTGATCAGCCAGGGCATTCTGACCGTGGCCAAGCGCGACGAGATCCGTGCCCGCCTGAAGGACGGCATCGAGGACGACCTGAAACACGCGTTCGAGGAGCCGGAACCGGTGCCGGTGATGGAACAGGAAGTTGGTGATGTACGCGCTTCCGATGAGCCGCTGGCCTCGAGCCGTCAGCCTACGAGCCGCGAGCTCGAGGCCAGTGGCCCGAAGCTGGCGGCCAGAGAAAAACGCATGATCGACGCCATCCAGGAGGGCATGCGCCAAAGCATGGAGCGCCATCCGAATCTGGTGTTGATGGGACAGGACATCGCCGAGTACGGCGGTGCGTTCAAGATCACCGATGGGTTCGTGGAGCAGTTCGGCAAGGATCGGGTGCGCAACACGCCGCTGTGCGAAAGCGCGATCCTTGGTGCATCGCTGGGCCTGAGCATCAAGGGCATGAAGGCCATGATGGAGATGCAGTTCGCCGATTTCGTGAGCGAGGGCATCACCCAGATCTGCAACAACTTCGCGAAAATGCACTACCGCTGGGGCCAGAACGCCGACGTGGTGGTGCGCATGCCCACCGGCGCCGGCGTAGGAGCGGGGCCCTTCCACAGCCAGAGCAACGAGATGTGGTTCGTGAAGACACCCGGACTGAAGGTGGTGTACCCGAGCAACCCGTACGATGCGAAAGGTCTGCTGATGACCGCCTTCGACGACCCGAACCCCGTGATGTTCTTCGAGCACAAGGCGATGTACCGCAGCATCAGCGGACCCGTGCCCGAGCAGCCCTACAGCATTCCCTTCGGCAAGGCGAACGTTGTGCGGGAAGGCGCTGCGATGAGCATCGTCACCTACGGCATGGGGGTGCACTGGGCAGTGGATGTGCGGAAGGAGACCGGCCTCGACATCGAGATCATTGATCTGCGCACCTTGGTGCCGTTGGACGTGGAGACCATTCTGGCCAGCGTGAAGAAGACCGGCAAGGTGCTGCTGCTGCACGAGGACACGCTGACCGCCGGCTTCGGTGGTGAGCTGGCGGCCATCATCGCCGAACATGCCTTCGAGCACCTGGATGCGCCGATCGTTCGGGTGGCCAGCTGGGATACGCCGGTGCCGTTCGCGGTGCCGCTGGAGAATGGGTTCCTGCCGAAGGGGAGGTTGAAGGCTGCGGTGGAGCGGTTTCGGCCCGGGGGTTTTTAGAAGAGTGATTGACTTTGCGCTTACAGATGATCCGTTCGAAGGCACAATCACATGTGTTGATAAGCATCGGGACAAGTGGCGTGCGCTTGCAAGTCCAAATCTGGATATTTCGTCTTTGAAGATGCGTGTTGAGATAGCCGAGAGTATTGACGGATTCGGTATAGAGCCGGAACTGTTATTAACTCGTGGACGATGCACGAAAAAGAGTTGGAGCATATGTGGCGGATCTACGCAGATGCACATAGAGATCAACACGGTGTTGCTATTTGGTCAACTGTTGGTCAAATAACAAAGGCTCTTTCCCAAGCGAATGAGAATGTTTATGCTTCGCGTATTCGATACATCGATTATGAGAACGAACCCTTCTACAAGAAGGGGGAGTATGAGCATGGTACTTGGAACGTCATGGTTCCTCTGATTCATAAGCACGCTCATGGATATCTTGATGAAAGGAATTCCGCTTACTGCATGGTACGCGGGGAGGGAACCGGAGGGGGTGGACTGACTATGGAAGTTGTCGTGGGCATAAAATACGAGTCGACTTAGCCGAACTAATCAGTGGCATTGTTGTGTCCCCTTGGACAACAACCCAACAGAAGGATGAAATTAGGTCTTTGTGTGTCCAGAAGGGTGTCTTTGCGCCTGTGAACTTTTCTAAGAGGTCGATTCATAGGGGATGTCCGTAAATTCCCTCGCTCCGGCTGATCCACTGTGGGTATTTTCTATTTCCCAGTTGGGATGCGCCGATGCCATTCCAGATTCCGTTGGAGAATGGGTTTTGGCGAAGAGCAGCTAAAGGGCGGCGGCGGAACTGTTGGTGGGGCATTGAGGACTACTTCACTGGGAGTTGATCTTTGACCTTGTTGCAGAAGTGCCCCCCGAAAGAGCCGGTCAATAATCGGAACTCTCCTTTGCATGTCCATTCATAGCGATCTGGCTCATTGTCACGGGTGAAGTGTGTGCGATGGATGCTGGAATGATGAAGTTCAATAGTATCTCACTTTCGGATCACCCCACACGAGGGCACGGATGAAGATTTATCTCAAAGTCAGTGCAATTCATCGTATCCCAGTTTTTTGGACGGGAGTGAGTTTGTGGGTTGCTCCTTCCAAGCCCGCCTTGATTCCGATAAATTCAAGGAGTAACCTACGGCGACACAGGTGCCTAGCTCAAACATGGGCCAACCGCTTTGTGCAACTCGTGATAGCTGCAATAGGCGTTAAGCTGTGCTAGCTTCCATTCGAAATCAGCTTGTGTCAGCCTTGGCCAGTTTGCCTTCATGGAGTTCTGTTCAGCTTGAATAGATCCGCCAATTCCCCTTCATGACTCTTCCCCACCTGCCTTCAACTAATTCCGCTCAGCCAAAGCCATCAGTGCCACATCGGCGAACTATGGGTTGCTGAAGGCAGAGGGAATGATCAACGGCTCCAGCTTCTTCACCTTCTTCACCACCTTGCCCTCCTTGTTCACCATCACCAGCCAGCCATTGCGTTCGATCATGATGGTCTTGCGAATAGTGAAGGCCTGCCTTTCGGCCCGCTTCATTGCCGTTTTGAAGGCTTTGTCCATGGCCTCGCCTTCTGCACTGAGCTTCTTTCGGGTGATGATGGCCTTTTTGATGGGCACGTTCCAAAAGTACAACGCGCGAGGACCTTGTTTGCACTACCTCAGTGCCCTTCGCCATCCCGCTGGAGAACGGGTTCCTGCCGAAGGGGCGGTGGAACGGTTGGTGGGGTATTGACCACGACACCCTTGGCCCGCGGACCGGTCGAACCTCGGATCTGCGCCGAATGGGCGGGACGCATTGCTGGATCGATGGGAGTGCTCGCCCGATCATTCCAGCACCTGGCCCGTTCGACTTGGCTAGCTTCGCCTTCATGATGACACGTTACGCGTTCCTGACCGGAGCACTGTTCGCTCACTTCCTGGTCGTCGGTCAGACCACCATCGCCCCTCAATCCGTGACCTGTACGCTGGACGCGTTCAGTTCTACGTGTGCCGTGGAGAACCTCATTGAGGGGGTCGGGCTTGGAACCACTACCAGCACGACCTTTTCCTACTCCCCCTGGAGCAATTTCTCCACAGGGATCGGGTTCGTGAGTGATTATGGCCAATGGGAAGGCAACATCACGTACACGTTCGTGAACAGCACATCAGTCTCTCGCATGATGCTCTGGAATGCGTACTTCAATTTCGAGCTGGATCATAGCCTGCGCAATGCCCTGCTTACCTTCTACAACAGCGCCGACCAGGTGATCACCACCGCGAACGTGACCTTCCCGCAGGCTGTGTCCGATGTGCTCACACCGCAAGTGGTCAACTTGGCGACTGAAGTAGTCGGGGTCAAGCGCGTGATGATCACGGTGGGATCGCTCTGGGGTGGCAACGAGATCAGTATGCGTCGGATCGCCTTCGCGGGGAATGGGCTGGTGACCAGGGTTGAGGAAGCTGGATCCAAGACCACGTTGGTCTCCGGATCTCCCAATCCTGCCCGCGACAACTACACCATTTCGGTCGTTGGGGCTCGTTCCGTCGGTGTTTTCGATGCCATCGGTCGTTCCGTGGCCTTGGAAGCGCAGATCGACCAGGAGCAAGTGGTTCTGCGCTGGGATCATCTTGCACAAGGCAGCTACCATGTGATCATCCATACCGCGACCGGACAAGCGGTCTCGCGTGTTGTGGTGGAATAGGAGGGTCAGGGAGGTGGCGAAAGGCCAAAAAAGGCGGTCCGAATCGTATCGATCTTGATGAACGCAAGGAAGCGCATCGCTCTGGCCACCGCGAACTGCGCTGCGCAACAGCCTTGAAGCGGACCAACGGTCACGCACACATTTGGACTGAAGTCACCTGACAGGTCCCAGGCACCAGCCTGGTGGCACTGGGATGGCCTCAATTGGCGGCGACCAACGTCGGTACGACCAACGCCTCCGCGGGAGGTGTACCTGTCAAGCTCTCCAGGAACACCACGATCTTCCTGGTCTCTTCCGAGGTCAGTTGTTTGTTCAAGGATGTCCGTGCCATCACATCAACTGCTTTGGCCAGGTCATCGACACTACCATCGTGGAAGTAGGGTCCCGTTTTGGCCACGTTCCGTAATCCGGGCACTTTGAACAGGTCCTTATCGCTCTCCTTCTTGGTCAAGTCCATCACACCATGGTCGGATCCGGTGCTACCGGTGAGCGGGCGGTAATCGGCATACAGCCCGAATTTCTGGAACATGGTCCCGCCAAGCGACACACCCATGTGACAGGTGGTGCAGCCTACATCCATGAATAGCGCGAGCCCCTCCTTGGCATCCGTGTTCAAAGCGGTGACATCGCCCTTCACGACCGCGTCGAACGGGGAAGGGGTGATCAGCGTGCGCTCGAAGGCGCCAATGGCCCGCTCCATGCTTGTGAAGGTGATGGGCTCTTTCTCCGAAGGAAACGCGCTTGCGAATAGCTCCTTGTAACCCGGGGCATCGCGTAGGCGCTTCTCCACCGCGATCCGGTCCGGCATGGCATGTTCAACCGGGTTCAGAACAGGCATGCCAGCCTGCTCTTCCACATCCTTGGCTCGGCCATCCCAGAATTGCATGCTGTGGAGGGCGGCATTGTACACGGTAGGCGAATTCCGGGCACCGCGTTCCTTCGTATCACCCAAGGGAGGTTCTTTCCCCATCGACCCCGAAATGGTCCAGTTTGTGGCAGCTGTTACAGCGATGGTTCCATTCATGCTCATCCGGGCATCGTGATAGAGCATCCGGCCCAAGGCCACCTTTTCCGGGGTGATCGGGTTGGTCTGCGATGCTGCCACTTCCGGTAAGGCGGCGAACAGGCCTTGGGCACGTTGCAGGAGTTCCTTGTCGGCCGTGGATCCACTGGCGCCCGGTGGTAGGTTGGTGGGAAGGTGCCTTTCCGTCGCCGCAGGCAACGAAAAGGACCGGGATCGAAAGAAGCAGGAGGTTCTTCATGGCTGTTGGCTTCAAGCACACAAGGTTCGGATGTCCTTTTCCCACGCTACGTGACGGGTGTCACGATCCAACCATGACCTTCGTTAACACGTAGGGACTCAAGGATGACCACCACCCTGTCGCTCAGGCCTGATCCTCCACCCTAACTTGGCGCTCAAACCTGCTTGGAAGATGAAACACACCCTACTCACTGCGGCCCTTATCGGGCTTTCGGGTTCCGGGGCCATGGCACAGGCCACCTGTGCCACTGCTTTTGCCGGTATCCTTCGGTCAACATGCGGTACCAACTTTGAGCGGGACCGCTCCCACCTGATCTGCGCTGGTGCATCCACCGTCGCAGGGACCGGTGCGTGGTACACGTTCACTCCAGCGGAGGATACCACGGTCACGGTCTCCTCGGCTGTGATAGGACTGCCTTTCGTGGATACCCGAATGCACGTATACACGGGAACCTGTGCGGCGCTCATGTGCCATTCCGGTGACGATGATTCAGGTCCGGGCTACAGTTCGATGCCACATTCACGGTACAGGCCGGTGTCACCTGCGCACCATAGCGTTCGACAGCTACTGGACCAATACCGGGTTCTCATTCACCATCACCGGGGTCTATATTCCCGATCCACCGGAAGGGGACCGTAGCGTTCACGACCAGACCATTCCTGGCGCAGGGGGGTGCAGGGGTGGTGGACATGAACGGTGACGGACTGGATGATGCGGTGGCGCCTAGTGGTTCCAGTGTGACCATCAGTTACCAATTGGCCTCTCGGTGGATTCTCGACATCGACCATCATCACGCCAGCAGCCGACCACAGTGCCTCTTGGAGCTTCGCGGCTGGCCGATATCGATGGGAACAGTTATAACGACATGATGTACGGTGGTGGGCAGGGTGTCACGTTCATGGTGGCCAATTCGACCGGTACGGCATACTCCGAGGTGTCCTTCCCCCAATACATCTTCAGTCAGCGCACGAACTTCGTGGACGTCAATAATGACGGACACTTGGACGCGTTCGTTTGCCATGATGTCGATGCTAACGTGCATTTCATCAACGACGGCTCCAACAACCTCACGTTCGTGCAGGGTGGCCTGGGTGAGACCTGTGGCAACTATGGTTCCATCTGGACGGACTACAATAACGATGGCGCTGTGGATTGCTTCGTGGCGAAGTGCGGTTGTGACCCTGTGGACCTGTTGATGCGCAACAAGGCAACGACACGTTCACCAGCATGGCGGCGCCGCTGGTCTTGCCGATAACCACCAGAGTTGGAGCAGTGCTTGGGGCGACTTCGACAACGATGGTGACATGGACATGCTCATCGGGAAGTAGCCGGCCCTTGCATAAGTTGATGAGCAATGATGGTGATGGTACGTTCACCGATGTGACGGCAGGCTCGGGTATGGACATGTTCACCGGTCAGAGCATCGAGTGGACCGCCCATGACTTCAATAACGACGGATATGTAGATGTCCTGGGTGGTGGAGCGCTGCACTACAACAATGGCGACATGACCTTCTCATCGGACAACACCGCACCCGGGAACGGTCCGATAGGTGACCTGAACAATGATGGGTTCCTCGATATCATGGCCGGTTCGAACGCGCGGATGAACCAAGGAACGACTTCAATTGGATCGAAGATCGTCCCGACGGGATGCAGAGCAACTGAACGCCATTGGAGCCGGATCGAAGTGGTGAGCGCTTTGGGTACCCAGATCCGCGATGTGAAGAGCGGCGATGGCTTTGCCTACATGAGCACCATGTTCGCCCACTTCGGTCTGGGTGATGATACCGCGGTGGAGGAGGTTCGGATCAAGTGGCCCAGTGAACTGGAGGATGTCATCACATCACCCGCCATCAACGGTACCTTGACCGTGACCGAAGGCATGGGCACCGCCGTGGCAGAAATGGCCGCTCAGGAGCTTCGCTTTCCCCAACCCCGCTTCGGACCTCATCACCGTACGTGGGTGCCGCCCCTGAACAGCATGGTGGAAGTGTTCGACGTGACCGGGAAGCGCGTATTGGAGGGGACGCCTGGCCACTGGCGTAGTGAATGGTGGTTCCCTGGTGCCTGGTGTGTACCAGTTGGTGGTTCGTGAAGGCATTGCGGTGAAGCAGATGCGCTTCACCAAGCAGTGAGCCCGCACCCCTGGGCCATTCGATCATGAACGCCCGGTCCTGCTCGCAGGACCGGGCGTTCGCGCCAGGACGGGTCGAAGTATCGAATGGATCACCGGTCGGATGTTTGGCAGACGGCCGTCCCGTGCCTATCTTGGTCCGTAAGACCGACGCCCATGAGACTTCCGTACGCCCTGTTCTCCGTCCTATTGACCACGCTCACATCCGCGCAGGTGGTCATCAACGAGGTGGACTACGACCAGCCGAGCACCGATGTGGCCGAGTTCATCGAGATCAAGAACGTGGGCAGTACCCCGTTCCCGCTGCAATACCTGGCCGTTGTACTGGTGAACGGGGCCAACGGTAACGTGGCTATCTACCAGACCATCACTTCCCCTTCCTGGCCTGCGCTCGGCCCGGGCGAATACTTCGTGATCCGTGGTAACGAGGCCACTACGGCCAATTGCGACCACGTTGAGCCTGCGGCCACCAACCTGATCCAGAACGGCGTGCCGGATGCGATCGTGTTGGTCGATATCACCAGTGAGTCGATCCTGGATGTGCTTGCCTGCGGTGGGCCCGTCGCGGGCTATTCAGAAGGAACACCGCTACCGCGCTGGATGTGAACGTGGTCGATGGCCCAGCATTTCCCGTTGGCCCGACGGTAGTGATACGAACGATTTTGACACGGATTTCCGCTTGGGCTGCAGCACCCCTGGTAAGGGGCCAATCTGGTGGACCCGGTGAATTGCGATGTTCCGAGTACCATCACCGAAGTGGTCGTACCGGTCACCTTCCGTTCTCATGGATGCTGGTCGCGTCGGGTTGACCGTGACCTGGGAGGTGATGGTGCCAGCCCGGTCACCTTCGAGGTGTTCAACATCGCAGGTTCGAAGGTCGCCGAGCACAAGGCGGGTACCGGCAGGAACCCGGCCTGGGGCGCCCCTCCGTGAATTGCGGGCAGCTACTACTCGTACGTGGAACCAGCGGCACCCGCCAA
>JADKCV010000008.1 GCA_016718655.1 Flavobacteriales bacterium
GACACCCTCCTTCGCACACCCCATGCGCACCGCACGCCTCCCCGCTTTCCGGTTCCTCCCGCTTCTGTGCATCCACCTGCTGGTGGCCTCGGGTTGCACCAACACACCCGGCTCCCCGCCCCAGGAACAACTGAAGAACGAGGCCGCTCGTGCACATGCATTCCTCGCGGACCTGTACGCCGATGACTACTTCCCGAAGCACCTGGTGGACCGAGGCCGGGACATCCTGGTGGACCTCTGCCATACCCTCGAAGCCCGACCACCGAAGGACCTGGACGAACTATACGTGTACAGCCACCAAGCCACCGAACGCTTCAACGACCTGCAGGCCTCATTCGAAGCAGCAGGGAGCGAACTGGAGACCGCCGCCCGCGAAAGCATCGGCACATGGACTTCGCCTTCATCGCCGAAGCCTGTGGGTTCGATGCGGATGTGGAGGAAACGATCGCCGAGGGAGTGGTGAGGGGGACGGAAGTGGGTGCGTGATCAATTGACGCTCAAGAGCACCACCACCCCATGGACCTCAAGCACCGCAGCCATCGGCTACGTGCACCTACATAGGCTCTCCGCAGCCTGTGGCTGCGCACCATGCTGGCAAGCACCTGTTGGCCAAGGTGAATTGCCGCGATCATACGCTGCATTTGAGATAGAACCCTGATCCATGCCCGCCGAACTGGATCTGCTCCAACGCAACGTGAAGCTGATACGAACGCTCACAGCAGTGGAGGATGAACGAGTGATCGATGCGCTCGAGAGTACGCTTGCTGGTAGCACGCATCGCGCTCCCTGAGCCAGGACCAGCTGAAGCAACTGGATGCCAGCATTCCTCGCTACATGAGCGGTGAGGTGCGCTCATACACCCCCGATCAGGTGCGGGCGCGTGCGTTGAAGGCTATCCGTGGATGAATTCAGCTGACGCAAGGGTGGTCGTGGATCACTGGTTCCGGTTCGTGGCGATCGTCCACCGGATGTTGAATGGCGAATGACCGTCGAGCAGCATCGATCGGTGACTTTATCTTTGGGACAAGCTTCCTGCCCATGAAACTCAACGAACTGAAAGTAACCCTGGCGAAGCAGATCCTGGAATCGGAAAGCGAATCCGAGTTGCGATCCGTGGACATGGTATTGAACCAGGGCATCAACTTCGAGTTGAGCGACGAGCAAAAGGAGCAGCTTGATGCCGCGCATGCGCGCTACTTGCGCGGCGAGGGCAAGAGCTACACAAGCGCACAAATGGTGCGCCGGGTGCGCAAGGCGGTCCGCTGATGGCGTTGTCGGTCATTTATCGCGATGAGGCCACCGATGATATCACCGAGGCCATGCGGTGGTACCGTGATCAGAAGGAAGGTCTGGATGAGCACTTTCTCGCTGCCGTGCTCGCTTGCGAGGCGTTCGTGCTTCAATTTCCGAAAGGTGCCCCGGTAGTTCACAAGCACCATAGGCAAACTCCGGTGAAAGGGTTTCCCTATGTGATGCTCTTCGGTGTATGGCACGATGAGCTTGTGATCTACCGCATCTTCCATACCAGCCAGCACCCGAAGAAGAAGTTCAGGCGGAAGAAGTAGCGGATGACGTGGAGGCGCAGGGTCCTCTGCGAGAGACCCGGCACAGGTTTGGATGGGAAGACCCTGCAACGGTTCAAGGTGTATTGCCGAAGGGTCTTTGCCATGGGCGCAAGGTCCGCTTCGAGAGACATTACACAGGTTTCAAGGTCTACTTACCACCCGACCGCTGTTCCTTCTCCAATGCAGCCTCCAAGGCCCGCATCCGCGCCAGCTCCTCTTTCCACACTGCGTCATGTGCTGTCGTAGTCGCCTGATAGCCCTCCATCAGTGCCAAGGTCCGCTCCACCTTGATCCGGGTGATCAGATCATTGATTCGCACCACGGAGGCTGCATAGGCTGCAGCCGAAGCCCGGGCACCCGCCATGCGGGCGGTGAAACGATCACGGCTCGATACCACGGTGGCGATCAGTGCAGCGCGCATGGTCGTATCACCAATGGCCCCGGCACGCGCCAAAGCGGCGGTGTAGTAGGAGGCGTTCCGCTCCATGAAACGATCGTATTCCTCCATGGCGGTCCGATGATGCACATGCTGTGCCTCGATCCGTTCCAGCAAGCCCGCCAATGCCGTGTCCTTCTCCAGCACATCGGCGAACAGGCCATCCACCAGGTCCTTTCCGTAACCCGAACGGGGAAAGGAACCCAGCATCCCGTCCACCTTCTGTTCCACCGCCCCGGCATCCTGTAACGCCTGTGGCAGATCTTCCGCAGGGCTGTTCGTACGCCCACAGGAAACAAGGAGGGTCATCGACACGATGAGCAAGAGGTACTTCATGGTCACAAGCAGGTTGGCTGTCAGTTGCTCGAAACTAGCCACACACGCCGGCACCCTTCCAGTGCATTCGGATGAACGGTACCGCGCAGGTGATGGCCGCGTTCCGCAGTGCACGTGACCGGCCGATCACGCATCGGCACACCGTCCTTGCGCAGACCCGGTGCAACGTAGCCAGCTGGAGATCCGTCCTGTACAGGAATGAACAGCACGCACCTCCTTCGCCCAGCCCTGATCGGGCTCGCGCTCCACGCTTCGGTCGTTGCCCAACACCCACTTCCCGATCGGAACAAGGTCCATGCGGATCCGCCCGCCATCACGGTCATCGAACACGTGAACGTGGTGACCATGGTCGACGGTGGCGCGCCCTGATGGATGCGACCGTGGTGATCGCGAACGGACGGATCGTAGCCTTGCAGGGTCCGATCCCCGACGGTGCGTTGCGTATCGATGGCAGTGGCAAGTGGATGATCCCCGGCCTCACCGACATGCATGTGCACATCCCTTCCGATGGGTTCATGGGCCCGAATAAGCATCCCACACAAGGACCCGACCTGCACCTGAACGTCCAGGACCTCATGACGCCGTACCTCGCCAACGGTGTCACCCAGGTCTTCAACCTCGATGCCACGGCTGGATCCATGGCCCAACGCAACCTGATCGAACGCGGTGATGTGCTGGGACCGCACATGGCCCTGGCCGCCTTGATCGATGGGGGCGAGGGGCAGGGACGACGGGTGAACAGCCCCGCCGAAGGGAAGGCAGTGCGTGCGCGATGCACAGGCCGAGGGCTACGAATTCATCAAGGTGTACTCGGAACTCGATACCGCCACCTTCCGCGCCATCCTCGAGGAGGCCGCCCTACGCCGCATGAAGACCGTGGGACACATCCCCGATGCCTTCCAGAAGGACCTGGCCGCCGCATTCCAGCCGAACTTCGGCATGGTGGCCCACGCCGAGGAGTTCTCCAAGCACTCCGCGGACTTCACCGAGGCCGATGCCCTGCGCTTCGCTCAACTCGCACGACAGGGCGGCACCTGGGTCACACCCACCTTGACCACCATCCGCTGGATCGCCAGCGAGATCCGCTCGCTCGATGAACTGCGCGCCTTGCCGGCCTTGAAGTACATGCACCCCTTGATCCAACAGAAATGGCTCAAGGCCAATCACTACAACCGGATTTCACCCCAGAGGATGCGGACCATTTCGATCGCATGGTCCTGTTCCAAGCCCGGCTGGTGAAGGCCTTCCAGGAGGCAGGCGTCCCCATCGTGGCGGGTACCGATGCGGGCACATCCGGCGTGGTGCCCGGCTTCTCGCTCCACGACGAACTGGAACTGCTCGTTGCTGCGGGACTGACGCCACGGGAAGCGCTTGCCGCTGCCACGCGTTTGCCGGCCGTGTGGCTCGGTGTGGACCAGGAGCGTGGGACCATTGAGATCGGCAAGGCCGCGGACCTGGTCCTGCTGGATGCCGACCCGCTGGCGGACATCGCGAACACACGCAGGATCCACGGCGTGATGCTGAACGGGCGCTGGTTGGACCGGGCCACGCTGGATGCGATGCTCCTCGACCTCGCCGCATGGAACACCGCGAACAAGGATCGCTTCACGTGGCCACCCAAGCGCTAGGGATGCCGTACGGGCGCAAATACTAGCGCAGCAGCGTCACATGCCCCTCCTTGCGATCCGCTTCGGAGACACCTGCCAGCGTAGGCATCAGCTCGTAGGCCTACACCCTGACCGTCACCATCTCCCCGTAGGCACTGCCGTCCCAACCTGCGGCGGCATCCGTCGTGTGGGGCAGCGCACGACCCCTCGCTGCGTCTAGCCTGCGGATACGTGCAACAACGTAGGCTCTCCGTAGACTCTGGCTACCTTTCCACTTCGACCTGATCCATGCCATCCGGTCACCGCATCGGCACCGCCACCCACCATGGGCCTCCGTTATCAAAAACGCATCCCCCTCGGCAAAGGGCTAGGGGTGAACCTGAGCGGCTCAGGCGCTTCGGTGAGCATGCGCACCAAGTACGGATCCTTCGGTCCGCGTGGCTTCAACCTGCGCACCGGCATACCCGGCCTCACCTACCGCAGCGGCGGCACACGCAGCAAAGGAGGAGGAGGCTTCGAGGTGCTGGTGATGCTGCTATTCGCGCTCACCGTGGGGGTGATCGCCGTCATCGCATGGAACGTGACCCGTTTCATTTTCTGGGCCGTGGTGGAGCTGGTGAAGGCCCTCATCCGCCTCTTCATGAAGCCGCGCGAAGAAGCACCGTCCGATGCCGCCCGCTACGTGCACCAGCTCACCACGGAGGGCCTCCCGGACCATATGCGCACGGCAACGTTCCTCGTCACCGAGCGCCTCGCCACCGATGGCACCATCGTCACCCAGGGCATGCCCGTGCTGCGCTATACCATCAACGGCGTGCCCATGACCATCGCGGCCCACGAAAGCGGCGTGCTCACCCACCACAAGGCCCCCGGCGATACGATCCTGCCGGATGATGAACTGTTCACGGTGCGGGGGGAGCGGAGGGCGGAACCCTAACGAACTTCTGCACCAGAACGTATCCTTTCGCCTGAAGGGTCCGGAAGAGGCAGACCTTGGGGATTTTTGCGGCAACCAGGGCTTATATTCGCAAGACCATGGCCAAGCTCGCAAAGAAACGCCCCGCACGAACCGCTGCCGTGCGCAAGAGCACACCGAAGCGACCCAAACGTGTATTGCCCGATGTACGCAAGTTCGCAGGGGCCGTGCCGGGTATGGCCGACTGGGCGATCGAGGAAGTGAAGCGCATGCGCGATGAGTGGTGAACGCATCCTTGCCGATACCAACATCCTCATCCGCATGTTCTCCAACGAGAAGGCGGTCGTGGATCTCTTGGATGGTGCCGATGTTCACGTATCGTTCATTACCGAGATCGAACTGCTAGCGACCTCCCGTATCACCGACGCACAAGCCAAACGAATACGGGCTTTCCTGGACCAGTGCATCATCGTATCCGCTGAACCGGACGTCCGCCGTTTCGCCATCGACTTCCGTAAGCAGACCGGACTGAAACTACCGGACTGCATCATCGCCGCAACAGCCGCTTACCTGAACATGCCCTTGGTCACCGGTGACAAGGACTTCGATCGGCTGCAGGATGAGATCGCGCTTTTCCGCTTGTGACTGCGGCTCCGTGGCGCAGGGTCCTCTTCGAGAGACCCGGCGCAGGTTTGGATAGGTAGACCCTGCGAAGGTTTAACGGCTGTATCCGCCGCTGATCCTGCGAACACGCCCCTGCCTCTCCCCGAACCCCTTGCGATGTGGACCACATTGAGGGTACCGACCTGTCCGAGGATCGCGTTGAATCCTCTCGACCGAAGGGCGATCGATCCACATGGACCGTGGGAACAAGCCCCGGTCATGGATACCCGTGATCTACCTTCCGGGTTGTATTTCATCCGCAGCACCCATTACAATGCCGTAAGGACACAGCAACTCGTTGTGCAGCATTGAGCGTGATCTCCCGAACCGGGGCTGCGCGCAGCTATCGGATCCTTATCCGCTCGGCAATGCGGGGTGGGTGATCTTGGGCTCCTTTATACCACCACAGGATCTCCTGAGGAACGAAGGGACCCTGCGGTCAAACAGCGTTGCGCAGGGTCCCGAAGACGGAGACCCGGCTGAGGTTTTGCGCTCAGTATTTCAGGGCCGTACCAGCCAGAAGAGATTCACGCGAGCGGGGGCTACTTCAGCACTTGCACGAAAACCCAATCCATGAATGGAAACTTCTCATGGGCGGTTTCATCAGCCACAAGGCGCAGGTGCGAGACCACCTTCATTCCGGGCTTCATCAGTTCCCTTCCTTGCTCTTCAGCAGCACGTGCCGGTAGCTATTACCCCGTTCAGCAGGTCCTTGTCCAATTCGACCATCACCCAGTTCTTGTCGTCACCGAGATCGAAGCTCCTGGTGATGATGCCTCCATGGGAAGTCCATCGCCGAACTTGCTGTCCGCACCGAAGCTGGAGATGGTCGCACGCTTGCCCACAAGGCTTGCCATGAGGAGGAAGCGGTAGAGCGCAAGGAATGCGAACGGTACCAAGTTGACCTTGAATACAATGCCGCTCAATGTTATGCCGACCTTGAACGTGAGGATCTGACCCGCATCGAGAAGGGGCTGTACTCCGGCTGGTGTGTTCATTGAGATGGCCGGGAATTGTGCGTAGATCCAGACCAGCAGCATCGGGCGGTACAATGCGTTGCCCTTGAAGAACAAGACTCCAGCTGCGATCCCGACCAAGGAGACAATGAGGCTTGAGATGTTGCTCAGGTCGCTGTAATTGTACAGAGCGAGAGCGCTGAACACGGTGGCAATGCCAGGCAACACACGCCCCCATTGCTGCGATCGGCTGTCGGGAATTCCGGTGATCATGGATCAAAACTAGGCGGCGCTTCGAATCACTGACCCAAGGCGCGATGAAATGTGCAAAATCAGGGTCAACAGAGTCTCAACTGGAACGAAGGTACCTTGAGGTAAACTCGATTGCGCAGTGTCTCGAAGACGAAGATTCTAAAGAGGTTCAGACCTCATATGCGAAGCCTATCTTCTTGACTTTTCCTTCGATTCAGGTGGACAATCTCTAACCATTGCTTCATCCATTTGTCAAGCAATTGATCAGTCGAAAGAAGTGTTTCCTTATCCTTGACAGCACTCCAAAAGCGATTGCCGTCCTTATCGATTGCAAATGTGTACGAGCTTGACTTATAGGTATGAATTCGGTCATTCGGTGAACGATACTTAGCAAACCGAACCATGTTCTCTATTGCTACGGTGAGTTCTGCTTCACGCAGTGTATCAGCATACTCCTGTTTAAACTTGACCCACATAGCATTTTCATAGGAGGAGTGCATCATCATATCTCGATTGGTTCTGTAAGTTCCCATTGATTCAATCAAGGCTGCGGCACTGAGCTTTTCCACTCTTAAACTAAACTGAACGCGAAGAGTTTCAAATTCCTCCCAGGCATCTTTTACCGCCTGCGGTGAACAATAATATGCGGCAAACTCTCGGGTCCACTGTATGTCCCGTTGCAATCTAGCCGCGAGTTCATCCACCGACTCCTCTTTAAGGACTCCGCCGTATTCCGCTACTTTCTTTGAAACTATAGCAGCTGCGCCTTTGAGACCAAATGTGGTATAATCGTACCAAAGCTGTGTCCTCGATAGCCATCTAGGTTTGTTTTTGTCCAATGAAATAAAGACCGTGAAGTCAGGGCCTTCAGCATTGCAGCGATCACGAATCGCATCCTCTTCAACTCTTGTCCAAGGCGTAGTTCCCCATTTCCC
>JADKCV010000009.1 GCA_016718655.1 Flavobacteriales bacterium
GTTGTTTGCTGAGCACGGCCATGCGCTCGGCGTTCTGCAGTTCCACGGCGCTCATGGGCAGGTCGACCTCGGCGCGTACGGCGCTCACGGCTTCCACGGTGCGCGTCACCATCGGCGCTGTCATCACCACCTCGGCGGGTGCGGCCACGTGGACCTCGGCGGGCTGGGCCAGCTTGCTCTTGTCCACGGTGAACTTGATGGCGTCCGTGGCGGCCTTGGTGCGCAGGTAGTACATGCCGGTCTTCAGGCCCGCCTTCCAGCTGTAGAAGTGCATGCTGGTGAGCTTGCCGAAGTTGGCGTTCTCCATGAAGATGTTGAGGCTCTGGCTCTGGCAGATGTACGCACCACGGTCCGCGGCCATGTCGATGATCACCTTCTGGCTGATCTCCCACGCGGTCTTGTACAGGTCCTTCAGGTTCTGCGGGATCTCGGGGATGTTGGCCACGCTGCCGTTGGCGCTGATGATCTTGTTCTTGAGGTCCTCTCCCCAGAGGCTGAGCTTCACCAGGTCGCGCAGCAGGTACTTGTTCACCACCACGAACTCGCCGCTGAGCACGCGACGGGTGTAGATGTTGCTGGTGTAGGGCTCGAAGCACTCGTTGTTGCCCAGGATCTGGGCGGTGCTGGCCGTGGGCATGGGCGCCAGCAGCAGGCTGTTGCGCACGCCGTGCTGCTTCACCTCCTCACGCAGCACATCCCACTCCCAGCGGTCGCTGGGCTTCACGCCCCACATGTCGAACTGGAACACGCCCTGGCTGATGGGGCTGCCGGCGTAGGTCTCGTAGGTGCCCTCCTCCTTCGCCAGGTCCTTGCTGGCGGTCATGGCGGCGTAGTAGATGGTCTCGAACACCTCGCGGTTCAGCACCTTCGCCTCCACGCTATCGAACGGATAACGCATCAGGATGAAGGCATCCGCCAGGCCCTGCACGCCGATGCCGATGGGGCGGTGGCGCATGTTGCTGCGACGCGCCTCGGGGATCGGGTAGTAGTTCTGGTCGATCACCCGGTTGAGGTTGCGGGTGAGCTCGTAGGTGACCTCGAAGAGCTTGTCGTGATCGAACTTGCCCTTCTCCACGAACTTGGGCAGCGCGATGGAGCCGAGGTTGCACACGGCCACCTCATCGGGGCTGGTGTACTCGATGATCTCCGTGCAGAGGTTGCTGCTCTTGATGGTGCCCAGGTTCTGCTGGTTGCTCTTGCCGTTGGCGGCGTCCTTGAAGAGGATGTAGGGTGTGCCGGTCTCGATCTGGCTTTCCAGGATCTTGAACCACAGGTCCTGCGCCTTGATGGTGCTCGCGGCCCTTGCCAGCGGCCTCGTAGCCCTCGTACAGCTCCTCGAACTTGGCTCCCCAGGTGTCGGCCAGGCCGGGGCACTCGTTGGGGCACATCAGCGTCCAGTCGCCGCCCTGCTCCACACGCTTCATGAAGAGGTCGGGGATCCACATGGCGTAGAACAGGTCGCGGGCGCGCATCTCTTCCTTGCCGTGGTTCTTCTTCAGCTCCAGGAAGTCGAACATGTCGGCATGCCATGGCTCCAGGTAGATGGCGAAGCTGCCTTTGCGCTTTCCGCCGCCTTGGTCCACGTAACGGGCCGTGTCGTTGAACACGCGCAGCATGGGCACGATGCCGTTGCTGGTGCCGTTGGTGCCTTTGATGTAGCTGCCCTTGGCGCGCAGGTTGTGCACGCTTAGGCCGATGCCGCCGGCGCTCTGGCTGATCTGGGCGCACTGCTTCAGGGTGTCGTAGATGCCGCTGATGCTGTCGTCCTTCAGTTGCAGCAGGAAGCAGCTGCTCATCTGCGGCTTGGGGGTGCCGGCGTTGAATAGCGTGGGGGTGGCGTGGGTGTACCAGCCTTCGCTGAGGTCGTTGTAGGTGGCCATGGCGGCCTCCAGGTCGTTCTTGTGGATGCCCACGGCCACACGCATCAGCATGTGCTGCGGACGCTCCACCACCTTGCCGTGCAGGCGCAGGAGGTAGCTGCGCTCCAGGGTCTTGAAGCCGAAGAAGTCGTAGCTGAAGTCGCGGTCGTAGATGATGGCGCTGTCCAGGGTATCGGCGTTGTCCTGGATGATCTTGTGGACATCGTCGGCGATGAGGCTGGCGCGCTCACCGGTCTTGGGGTCCACATAGAGGTAGAGGTCCTTCATGGTCTCGGTGAAGGACTTCTTGGTGTTCTTGTGCAGGTTGCTGACGGCGATGCGGCTGGCCAGCTGGGCGTAGTCCGGGTGTTTCACCGTCATGGTGGCGGCCACCTCGGCGGTGAGGTTGTCCAGCTCGGTGGTGGTGACACCATCGAAGATGCCGTCGATGACCTTGAGGGTCACCTGCGTGGCATCCACCATGGGATCCAGTCCGTAGCAGAGTTTCTTCACCCGGGCGGTGATCTTATCGAATTTCACCGCCTCCCGGCGTCCGTCGCGCTTGATCACATACATGCTTTGTCTTGTCTATTAGGGTTGGTGGACCGCTCGGCTCCCGCTCTGCGGTTGGTTGGTTTTCCTGTCAATGGCAGGACTCCCAAGATGGGGGCCTGCGGGGTGCTTTCGTCCGGTCGTTGGTCGGGTGATCGTCAACCGGGCGATGTGAATTGTGGAAGCGTGCTGGCTGACCGTTGTCTGGTGTCCGATGCAACTCATAGCCCCGCATCGGACATGGGACAACCATCATCGGACACTTAGAAATCAGCGTCCAGTGTGAACTTCGCTTCGTTCTTCTCGCCTTGGGTGAGCACGCCGGCCTTCTGGTATTCGCCCACGCGCTTCTCGAAGAAGTTGGTCTTGCCTTGCAGGGAGATCATCTCCATGAAGTCGAAGGGGTTGGTGGCGTTGTAGATCTTCTCGTTGCCCAGCTCCACCAGCAGGCGGTCGGCCACGAACTCGATGTACTGCTGCATCAGCTTGGCGTTCATGCCGATGAGGTTCACGGGCAGCGCGTCGGTCACGAACTCCTTCTCGATCTCCACGGCATCGCGGATGATGGTCTCCACCGTCTTCTTGCTCAGGCGGTTCAGCAGGTGCTTGGTGTAGAGCAGGCAGGCGAAGTCGCAGTGCAGGCCCTCGTCGCGGCTGATGAGCTCGTTGCTGAAGCTGAGGCCGGGCATCAGGCCGCGCTTCTTCAGCCAGAAGATGCTGCAGAAGCTGCCGCTGAAGAAGATGCCCTCCACCGCGGCGAAGGCCACCAGGCGCTCGGCGAAGCTGCCCTTGCTGATCCACTTCATGGCCCAATCGGCCTTCTTGCTCACACAGGGCACGGTATCGATGGCGTGCAGCAGGCGGTCCTTCTCCATCGGGTCCTTGATCAGGGTGTCGATGAGCAGGCTGTACGTCTCACTATGGATGTTCTCCATCATGATCTGGAAGCCATAGAAGAAGCGCGCCTCGGGATACTGCACCTCGTGGAGGAAGTTCTCGGCGAGGTTCTCGTTCACGATACCATCGCTGGCGGCGAAGAAGGCCAGGATGTGTTTGATGAAGTAGCGTTCGTCGTCGTTGAGCTTCTCGGCCCAATCCACCAGGTCGGCGTGCAGGTCGATCTCCTCGGCGGTCCAGAAGCTGGCCTCATGCTTCTTGTAGAAGTTCCAGATGTCGTGGTGCTGGATGGGGAAGATGACGAAACGGTCCTTGTTCTCCTTCAGCAAGGGCTCATGCGCATCGGCCGCGTGGGTGGGAAGGAGTTCCTCCATGCTCATCTGGGAAGGCTTGTTGGGTGTGCTCATGGGTACGATCGGGGGAAGAGAGGTACGGTCGGGGAAGGCCCCGTTCAAAAAACTGCCTGACTTTTCGTGGTTCCCGCCGGCGTCGGACCCGGCCCGTTGCAGGGGTCAGGAGAGCGGCGTCGTCGGGATACAAAATTGGATCGCTGGGAGCCTCCCACAAGGATCGATGCCGTGTAAGTTTCCGGAGTTTTCAACACGGCCAAGTTCCTCAACAACGACGGGCAATGGATCGAACGGGCACCCGTGCAAGACATTTCTTTTCACGATCCGTTAACAACGCCGGTACCGCACGGCTGTAGGGCTTCCGATGGACCGTCCCACTCCACAACAGGCGCCACGGCTGTGATCCACACGGTACCGCATCGTGCTCCGAGCACGGTTGTTCGCGTTGTGGAACGGATGACCCGCCACAGGGTGCGATCGGCGCACGTATCCGGCACCCCTGCCCGCTGCATGCACCGCGATCAGCGGGCTACCGGAAGGATGCACGGACCATGGTCCAGCGAACGGCCGAAGAGGTCGCGCGGCGATCACTGCCCACGCCCGTCCGCCACCCACGCCGTGTGGATCTCCTCCAGCTCGGCATACCACTCGGCACCGTACTTGCGCGTCAGCGAGTCCTTCAGGAAGCGGAAGACGGGCACATCCAACTTGGCGCCGCACTCGCAGGCCGGCTTGCAGATGGGCCAACGGTGATAGTTCAAGCCATCGTGGAACTTGAGCTTCTCGATCCGGATGGGGTACAGGTGGCAGCTGATGGGCTTGCGGAACGGGATGGCGCCGTCCTTCCACGCGCGCTCCACGCCACAGAGCGCGATGCCCTGCTCATCGAACACGGTGAAGGCACACTCGCCGCGACCCTCCACCAAGGTGGTCACCAGGTCGCCATCCTCGTCCAGTTCGCTCACACCATGTTCATCGATGGCGCGTTGGCCCTTCTCGGGGATGTAGGGACGGATCTTCGGCCAGAGCTCCTGGAGCAGGGCCTCCTCCTCCACCTCCAACGGTGCGCCGCTGGAGCCGGCCACACAACAGGCACCCTTGCAGGCGTTGAGGTCGCAGACGAAGCGTCGCTCGAAGAGGTCTTCGGAGATGAGGGTACCGCGGTGTTCGATCGGGGATGGGGTGGGCCGGGGCGCCCGCCGGGGGCCCCCCACGCGGGTCTTGCGGAGTTGGTAATGCACCTCAGCCCTCCACCAGACCACTCTATGCGAAACCAGGCACACACATGCCTGTAGTTTGAATGGTAGCCCAGGGTGCCGGCCATCGGAGAGCGGACGCCGGGCGGCCACACAAAGCTCACTTGCCGGCCCTCTTCGCGGGCGCCTGCGTCTTCCGACGGAGCAACAAACGGATGGCCTCGGGATGCGGTGTTCCCTCCTCAGCAACAGGCCAAGTGCGCAGTTCGATGGCGGCGGGCGGGTCGTTGGTAAAGTTGTGAGGCGCCTTCCTCGTGTTGCACAAGGCCGTGAAGGATGCGGCCACGGGTCCCAGCAGACCTGCGGAGGTTCGAATGGCCGAGTTCCGGACAGGGATCACCATTGGCCCCAATGGACTTCCATGGACCGCCAGGAACACGGCCTCTATCCGGGTCCACGGCGGTCCATTCGCACCATGCCGAACCGAACGTCACGAACTCCGCATCTTTGCCGCCGCGCCGCCGAAGGTTTCCAGGGCGACCGCCAACCCATCATGAGCAATCAAGAAGACCGCCTCAAGACCCTGATCGGCCACGCCAAGGAGTATGGCTTCGTGTTCCCCAGCAGCGAGATCTACGACGGCCTCAGCGCCACGTACGACTACGGCCCCTACGGCGCCGAGCTGAAGGCCAACATCCGCCGCTACTGGTGGGAGGCCATGGTGAAGCTCAACGAGAACATCGTGGGCATCGACGCGGCCATCTTCATGCACCCCACGGTGTGGAAGGCCAGCGGCCACGTGGACGCCTTCAACGATCCGCTGATCGACAACAAGGACAGCAAGAAGCGCTACCGCGCGGACGTGCTGCTGGAGGAGCACATCGGCAAGTACGAGCAGAAGATCGCCAAGGAGATCGAAAAGGCGCGCGGCAAGTTCGGCGAGGCCTTCGATGAAGCGCAGTTCCGCGCCACCAACCCCAACGTGAAGCGCAGCCAGGATCGCATCGACGCGGTGGAAGGGCGCATGAAGGAGGCCCTTAACGCCAACGACCTGGAGGCCGTGCGCCAGCTGATCATCGACGAGGAGATCAAGTGCCCCATCAGTGGTACCGCCAACTGGACGGAGGTGCGGCAGTTCAACCTGATGTTCGCCACCGAGCTGGGCAGCGTGAGCGGCGAGAGCAGCACCATCTACCTGCGTCCCGAAACGGCACAGGGCATCTTCGTGAACTTCCTCAACGTGCAGAAGAGCGCGCGGATGAAGATCCCCTTCGGCATCGCGCAGACCGGCAAGGCCTTCCGCAACGAGATCGTGGCGCGGCAGTTCGTGTTCCGCATGCGCGAGTTCGAGCAGATGGAGATGCAGTTCTTCGTGAAGCCCGGCACCGAGATGGAGTGGTACAACGCCTGGAAGGAGAAGCGCATCGCCTGGCACCGCGCCCTGGGCCTGCCCACGGACAATTACCGCTTCCACGACCACATCAAACTGGCGCACTACGCCAACGCCGCCTGCGACATCGAGTTCCAGTTCCCCATGGGCTTCAAGGAGCTCGAGGGCATCCACAGCCGCACCGACTTCGACCTGAGCAGCCACGAGAAACACAGCGGCCGCAAGCTCACCTACTTCGACCCCGAGGCCAACGAGAGCTACGTGCCCTATGTGGTGGAGACATCCATCGGCCTGGACCGTATGTTCCTCGCCATCCTGAGCGCGGCCTACGACGAGGAGAAGTTGGAAGGTGGTGAAGAGCGTGTGGTGCTGCGCATCCCGGCGCAACTCGCCCCCGTGAAAGTGGCCGTGCTGCCGCTGATCAAGAAGGACGGTCTGCCGGAGAAGGCCCGCGCCATCATGGACCGCCTGAAGCTGGACCACAACTGCCAGTACGACGAGAAGGACAGCATCGGCAAACGCTACCGCCGCCAGGACGCCATCGGCACGCCCTACTGCATCACCGTGGACCACGAGACCCTGGTCGACAACGCGGTCACCATCCGAGAACGCGATAGCATGAAGCAGGAGCGTGTGCCCATCAGTGAGGTGGAGCGGATCGTGGGTGAGAAGGTGGATCTGCGGGGGCTGTTGCGGAAGCTGTAGCCGCCGCCGTTCGGACGTGTATATCCATAGCCGGTCGTGGTGAAGGCTTTCCCACGCTCCGACCAAGGACGGTAGGTTCCATTCGACCGTTCATGCCTCGTTCGCAACCGTTCTCCGGTGATCAGCAACACCCAAGGAGGGTGCTGGTTAGGTTCCCATTGCCTCGCGATGTTGAACCCATAACGACACTCCCATGGATCGTAGTGCTACCCTTCTCCTTACGCTGTTCGGCCTCACCGGTCCCGCCCTGGTGGCCCAGAACTTCGCCGAACTGAACATCAATGACGTGCGTGCCCGCTTCCACTCCAACGGGCTCATCGGCCCGGACCTGTCCACGGGTGGCCATGCGTTCTTCGTTCCGGCGGAGGCGAACACCTCACCCCTCTTCAGCAGCGGGCTCTGGCTGGGCGGCTTATCGGAAGACGGTTCATTGAAACTCGCTGCACACCTCTTCGGCAACCCCGGCGAGAGCGACTTCTTCCCAGGGCCATTGACCACTACAGGAGATGGCTCGATCACCCCGGAGGTTTCCGCCGCCTACGATCAGGTCTGGACCATCCAGCAAAGTGACGTGGTCGCACATCGCACCTTCACCCTTTGCCAAGGTGATCCCGATTGCATCGAGGCCGCATTCCCCGATGGGTACACCATTCCCGCCTCCTTCCTGAGCTGGCCTGCCGAAGGGAATGTGGAGGCTGGTTACGCTGCTTACCTCGCCCCGTTCCTGGACTGGGATGGGGATGGCACATATGACCCAAGCAGTGGTGACCACCCCTGTGTGCTGGGCGACCAGGCCTTGTACGCCATCTTCAACGACAAGCTGGGTGCCCATGAGCAGAGCCATGGCTTCCCCATAGGCCTAGAGGTACACATGATGCCCTTCGCCTACTCCGGTATTCCGGCGCTTGAGCAAACCGTTTTCGTCCATTACCAAGTGATCAACAGGGGATCCCAGACCCTGGAAAATTTCCACATCGGGCACTTCGCGGACCTGGAAGTGGGCTGCAACGCGGACGATGTGGTGGGAACCGACGTGGGGCGGAACATGGTGTACGCGGCCAATGGGGATGACAACGACCAGGATTGCGCAGGCGATACGGGGTACGGCACACAGCCCCCGGCATTCGGGATGGTGGTGCTGAAAGGCCCCTTGTTGGAGCCGGACCTTGAGGATAATACCACATACCCTGTCATTCCCAGCTACAATGGCCATGGTTACGACGATGGCATCATCGACAACGAGCGCCATGGACTGAGCAGCTCCTCCTATTTCCTGCGGCAAAGCCCCCTCGCCCAAATGAGCGACCCGGAGAACGCCATTCAGTACTTCAACTACCTCCGGTCGATCTGGAAGAACAACCGCGAACAGTCCTACGGAGGCACCGGCTACACGGAAGAAAGTCAATATATGCGGTCGTTGTACATGTTCCCTGGAGATAGCGACCCTGCCGGCGTAGGTACGGACGGGGTGCCCCAAACCAGTTGGTCGAACAGCCTCGACCCGGCCAATGAGGATCCCAGGGTCCTTGCGACCATGGGCCCCGGAACCCTTCTGCCGGGAGACGAGATGTCCCTGCTCGTAGCGTACGTGTATGCAAGGGCTGAAAGTGGTGGTGCCCTGGCCAGCGTATCGGCGTTGCAGCAGCGCGTGGACAGCATTCACACCTTCGTGGGCACCATCCCCGGTATGCTCGACCAGAACATGTTCGATTGCAGCATGCTCTCCCTTGGCACGTCGGAGATCACAGCAAGTAGCATCGACCTCCTTTTGTTCCCAGTTCCGGCCGGGGACCGTATCACGATCCAAAGCGCCGCACTGCGCCCGGGTGATGTGATCCTCGTGTATGACTGCCGAGGCGCACTTGTCGGCCGGTATGGCGCAACGGGAACCCGGACCACCGTGGAATTATCCGGACTGGCACCCGGCGTCTACTCGGTGCGGACCACAGGGACCCCTGGTCAGGCCAGTGCGCGCTTCATCAAGGAATGATCGATGCGCATGGGAAAGCCCGATGTGCGATCATTCGCGCATCGGGCTTTCCTCTTTACCTTTGCAGCCCCAACACCTACCCAGGTGGCGGAATCGGTAGACGCGCTGGTCTCAAACACCAGTGATGCAAGTCGTGCGGGTTCGAGTCCCGCCCTGGGTACACTGGTACGGCCGCACCATGCGGCCGTACTACTTTCACGCCTCCATGTCCACCGCACAAGACGTCCTGGTCCATGCCGACCCTGCCAAGCAGGACCGCTACGATCAGGCCTACATGCGCATGGCATTGGAATGGGCCCGGTTGAGCCATTGCACCAGGAAAAAGGTCGGTGCCCTCATCGTCAAGGAGGGGATGATCATAAGCGATGGGTACAATGGCACCCCTACCGGCGCGCCCAATGACTGTGAGGATGAACAGGGGCTGACCCATTGGTACGTGCTTCATGCCGAGGCCAATGCAATCCTGAAAGTGGCCCGCAGCACCAACAATGCACGCGGTGCGACGTTATACCTCACGCACTCGCCCTGTCGGGAGTGCAGCAAGCTCATCCTGCAGTCCGGTATCAAACGTTTGGTCTTCCTCGACGCCTACAAGGACGTTTCCGGTCTGGACCTGCTGACGACAGGCGGTCTAATGGTGCGAAAATTGGAACTTCCCTGAACCATGGGTGCCCCCCGTCCAACCATCTCGGCCTTCTACCCCCTCGCCTTGGCGTTGACCTTGGTGGCCGGTCTGTTCATCGGGCGCGACATGGGCGGCAGTTCCTCCATGTCGGGAGGTATGTTCCGGATCCACCAGCCTTCCGCTGCAACGAAGATCTCCGAGGTCCTCGACCTCATCGATCGCCAGTACGTGGATACCGTGGAGAAGAAGGCCTTGGTGGACGAGGTGCTCCAGGACCTTCTCCAACGACTGGACCCGCACAGCTACTACATCACGGCCGAGGAGTTGCGTGCGGCACAGGAACCTTTGGAGGGTAGCTTCGATGGGATCGGTGTGGAGTTCGCCATACAACGCGATACGGTGGTGGTGATCACCCCGGTGGAGGGTGGCCCCAGTGAGGCCTTGGGTATCCGGGCGGGTGATCGGATCCTGAAGGCGGATAGTACGACGTTGGCCGGGGTGGGTGTCCGCAACGAGGATGTGATGAAGAACCTCCGCGGCCCCAAGGGGAGCACCGTGCACGTGACCCTCTTGCGCGGCGGCCGTAAGGAGCCGTTCGAAGTGAGCATCACCCGGGGCAAGGTTCCCATCAACAGTGTGGCGGCGGCCATCCTCACCAGCGATGGTACCGGATACATCAAATTGGTGCGGTTCGCCAAGAACACCCACCAGGAATTCCTGACCGCGGCCGATGACCTCCGGGCCCAGGGTATGCAACGACTGGTGCTGGACCTGCGTGGCAACGGTGGTGGGTTCCTGAACTCGGCCATCGAACTCGCCGATGAGTTCCTTCCCCGCGAGCGCACCATCGTCTATACACAGGGACGCAATTCGCCGCGCCGGGATATCACCGCGAGCAGTTCCGGATCATACGAGGACATCCCACTTGCCGTGCTTATCGACGAGGGCTCCGCCAGTGCCAGTGAGATCATCGCAGGCGCCGTGCAGGACAATGATCGGGGCCTGATCGTTGGACGGCGTTCGTTCGGCGAGGGGTTGGTGCAGGAGCATGTGGACCTGCCGGACGAGAGCGCGGTACGCCTCACCACCGCACGCTACTATACCCCGAGCGGCCGCTCCATTCAACGCCCCTATGGCCATGGCATCGATTATGAGCAGGACCTGGAGGCCCGATACGAACACGGCGAGTTCCTTTCGCTGGATAGCGTGCGGATCGATTCCAGCCAAGTGTTCTCCACGCTCAAGGGGCGCAAGGTGTTCGGCGGCGGTGGGATCATGCCCGACATCTTCGTGCCCACCGATACGGCGGAAGGATCCAACTACCTGACCGAATTGTTCTTCAGCGGCGCCCTGAACAGCTTCGCCTTCGAAGTAGCGGACCGGGAGCGTGACCGTCTAAGTGCCTTGGGATCGGAGCTGGCCTTCACCCGGAGCTATCAGGTGTCCACCAGCTTGCTGCAGGAACTGGAACGCCATGCGACCGAACAGGGCATCACCATCGACCCCAAGGACGCCGCCCGCTCGGAACGGCAGATCCGGCTGCGCTTGAAGGCCGGTATCGCCCGGAACATTTGGGGGAATGCCGGGTTCTACCGGATCATGCTGGATACCGACAGCATCTACCTGAAGGCCCTCGACCAGCTGCTCGGCACCCCCAGGTCGTGAGCCTTGAACACGGCCCGTAGGCCATGTGAGAGACCGCAAGGCCTTGGTCATTCCTTCCGGACCGGTGCGACCCCATGGGCTGACGCACCCCCGCTCGAAGTGGTCGCGAATGAAAGAGGGGGTCTTGCGACCCCCTCCTCAATAGTCTGGTGGCAGTGAATTACTTCACCGCTTCCTTCACCTCCTCCACAGCGCCCTCCACAGCAGCGGCGGTGCTATCGGTGGCGGTCTCCACAGCAGCAGCGGCAGCAGCAGCAGCGGCAGCAGCAGCAGCAGCGGCAGCAGCAGCAGCCTCAGCTTGGGCGGCAGCCTCGGTGGCGTGTTGTTCCATAGCCTCGGTGTTGCTGCTTCCGCAGGCAACGAAGAGGGCTGCCACGGTGGCGAGCAGGGCGAACTTCTTGATCATGTTGGTTGGTTGTTGCAGGTTGGGATCACTTGGCTGGCATGGCAGCAGCAGCGGCAGCGGCACTGTCAGCAGCAGCAGCAGCAGCGGCAGCGGCTTCAGCAGCAGCGGCAGCAGCAGCCTCCTCGGCGGCGCGGATGCTATCAGCAGTGGCAATTGCAGCCAGGCTATCAGCCGTGGCCTGAGCCTTGGCTTCGATCTCAGCTTGCGAAGGTCCGCAGGCGACCACGAAGGCGGCCATTGCGGCTACGAGGGCGAATTTCTTGTACACGTTGGTAATGGTTTTGGTGAAAGTGGCCGCAAAAGTAATGGTTTTTCGATAATCACCAAGTGTTCAGTCCCTTACGGCATGAATATCTTTGTGCCGTCGACCGATCGACCGAACCTAACGACCATTCCATGGCATTCTCACTCCCCGAACTCCCCTATGCCCACGCGGCACTCGAACCACATATCGATACGCTGACCATGCAGATCCATCATGGCAAACACCACCAGGCCTATGTGACCAATCTGAACAAGGCGATCGAAGGCACTCCGTTGGCCGACGTGGGTCTTGAGGATATGATGAAAGGCTTGGATATGACCAATATGGCGGTCCGCAACAATGGCGGCGGCCATTTCAACCATAGCCTGTTCTGGACGGTGATGTCCCCCAAGGGCGGAGGAGCCCCCACCGGGGAGTTGGCAGAAGCGATGGTGCGCGACCTCGGCTCCTTCGAAGCGTTCAAGGAGAAATTCGCAACGGCGGGCACCACCCGCTTCGGCAGCGGCTGGGCTTGGCTTTGTGTGCACAAGGGCGGTAAACTGGAAGTATGCAGCACACCCAACCAGGACAATCCGTTGATGCCGAACACCGGCTGTGGCGGTACCCCGATCCTGGCAATGGATGTATGGGAGCACGCCTACTACCTCCACTATCAGAATCGCCGCCCCGACTACATCGCCGCCTTCTGGAACGTGGTGGACTGGGCCGAGGTGGCCCGCCGCTACGCCGCAGGCAAGTAATTCGCCATTCGTCATGGAACGGGTGTACCGCTATTGCCGGTGCACCCGTTCTACCTTTACACCATGCGCATCCGACCGCTCCGGAAGTTCCTACTGGTCGTAGGGATCGCGTGCTGTGCCAGCGCCATGGGCAGCGGACCGTTCAAAACGGACCCGTTCCCTGTTGAAGCGATCGGTCCACCCTTACCTGTGCAAGAGCGGGACCCTCGGGTGGCTGCCTCCGTACTGGCCGTGTTGCTTGGTCCCTTTGGCGCACATCGCCTCTACCTTGGCACAAGCCCCGAAGTGGCAGTGATCTATGGCCTCACCTTCGGTGGTTTCGGGGTGCTACCGCTCATCGACCTGGGTCACCTGCTGTTCGCCAAGGACCAGGACCGGTTCAGGAACAATGATCGGTTGCTGATGTGGCGCGCGCCACATGGACCGGGGATCACTCCACCGTGACGCTCTTGGCCAGGTTCCTCGGCTGGTCCACGTTGCACCCGCGCATCACAGCGATGTGGTAACTGATCAACTGGAGCGGGATCACACTCAACAAGGGTACCAAGGGGTCGGGTGTCTCCGGGATCTCGATCACATGGTCGGCAAGTCCTTTGACCACCGTATCGCCTTCGGTGACGATGGCGATGATCTTCCCTTTCCGCGCCTTCACCTCCTGGATGTTGCTGACCACCTTCTCATAACTGGCCCCCTTGGTGGCGATCACGAAGACCGGCATCTCCTCATCGATGAGGGCGATGGGGCCGTGCTTCATCTCCGCTGCAGGATATCCCTCGGCATGGATGTAACTGATCTCCTTCAACTTGAGCGCCCCTTCCAAAGCGACCGGGAAACTGTAGCCCCGGCCGAGATAGAGCGCATTGCTCGCATCCTTGTAGATGCTGGCAATGTTCCGGATGTGTTCCTCCTTCTCCAACACGCGGCCCACCTTGTCCGGTATGGCGTCCAACTCATTGAGCAACCGGTAGAAATTGCTGCCACTGATGGTACCCCGTTTATGGCCGATCATCAAGGCCATGAGGGTCAATACCGTGACCTGTGCCGTGAAGGCCTTCGTGCTGGCCACGCCGATCTCGGGGCCGGCATGGGTATATGAGCCGGCATGGGTGATCCGGGCAATGCTGCTGCCCACCACATTACAGATACCGATGATGGTGGCCCCACGTCCCTTGGCCAGTTCAATGGCGGCCATGGTATCGGCCGTTTCACCGCTCTGGCTCACTGCGATGACGATATCGTCCTCGTTGACGATGGGATTGCGGTAGCGGAACTCACTTGCATATTCCACTTCCACGGGGATCCGCGCCAGGTCCTCGAAGAGATACTCACCGACCATGCCGGCATGCCAGCTGGTGCCACACCCGACGATCAGCACGCGCTTGGCCTGGATGAACTTCTGCTCGTAGTCCTTGATGCCCCCCAGGACCACCTCGCCCGAAGCCATGTTCAAACGACCCCGCAGACAATCACGGATGGACCGCGGCTGCTCGTGGATCTCCTTGAGCATGAAATGGTCGTATCCCCCCTTCTCCAGGGCCTCCAGGTGCATCTCCAGTTCATGGATGAACGGGGCCTTCTCCTGGTTCTTGATCGTGCGGATCTTGAGCCCCTTATGACGGTCGATCACTGCGATCTCCCCGTCCTCGAGGTAGACCACGTTCTTGGTGTGTTCGATGATCGGCGTGGCATCACTTGCCACGAAGTACTCCCCTTCCGCCCCGATCCCGATCACCAGGGGAGAACTCTTACGGGCCGCCACCATCACATTCGGGTCCTTGCGGTCCAACACCACGATGGCATACGCTCCCACCACGCTATCCAAGGCGGCGCGAACGGCCTCTGCAAGGTCAAGCCCTCCTTCGCGCTGTACATCCTCGATGAGGTGGATGAGCACTTCGGTGTCGGTGTCGCTCTGGAAGGTATGCCCGCGGTGTGCGAGTTCCTCCTTGATGGCCGCGTAATTCTCGATGATACCGTTGTGGATCAGCGCCAGATCGGGTCCATTGCCTTGATGGGGGTGCGCATTGATATCATTGGGCGGTCCATGGGTGGCCCAACGGGTATGGCCGATCCCTACGGTGCCGCTCAGGTCCTTTCCATTGGCATGGTGCTCCAGATCCGCCACCTTGCCCTTGCATTTGATGATGCGCAGGTCCTGTCCAGCAAGCAACGCCACACCCGCGCTATCGTATCCACGGTATTCCAGCCTGCGCAGGCCATTGATCAGAATGGGGTAGGCGTTCTTCCCTCCCAGGTAAGCGACGATGCCACACATCGGATATCAGTATGTGGTAAATGTAAGTTGCAGGCGCATACCCCCATCGGCTCCCGCAGGACCTGCAAGAACAGCCCTGTTCACGCTCACACCACTGCTGCCCGGCACCAGTTCGATCGGACCGGAAGGGATACTGCCATTGAGCAATCCTTGCACATAGCGGGTGATGTTGAACGAATAGGCCCGGTCCGCGCTGGAATAAAGGCCATCGATGACACCCAGGCCTGCCAGTTGGTCGGGAAGGAAGGCATCCTTGCCATCCTCGTCCTTGCGGAACACGAAGAGTTGTGTGGGCGGCCCGGTGAACGGGTTGAACGTACCACCGATGGGCACCAGTAGTTCCGCTTTGGCCAATGCCTTGCCCTGATGGGTCAGGCTGTCCAGATCGGGGAACCGTATCCCGGTACGCAAGCCTCCCATGGCCTGCACATAGACCCGTTCGGCAATCATAGCTGTATCCGCAATGGCTTCAGCGAGCCCGGGTGTCGTAGCCTGTGACCGATCGAACGCGACCACATTGTATCGCACACTGCTCTGGTTGATGGGGAGGTCCAGTCGTAGCTGTGTATCCGGTGTGGGGCTCGAAAGATCCTTGTAGTACAGTGTCGCTTTGGCACCGCTGCTGAGCAGGTTCAGATTAAGCACCCCTTGCTCAAAGGGCACCTGCTGGCCATTGTCGACGGTCACATACAGTCCTTTGAAGAACTCCACGAATGCGGTGTTATCCACCAGGCCGGGCTCTCCGAATTCCCCCAGGATCCGCTCGGCGAGACTCTGGCTCAACCGTATCCGTAGCTGTGGGACCAGTGTATCGCCACCGATAATGGGTCGAACCCCAGGTTTCGGCGTGATACGCCCACCGCGATCCGCGACCAGATCGACGCTGCCGTCATGTTCCGGGACCCTATCGCTGTAGTACAACGAATCCACGGAAAGGGACTCCGTGACCTCGAAGACCTGCACCACCTGCGGATCCAGGTTACCATAGGTCGCCACGGAAGCATCGAATGGCAACGCCAGCACCAAGCTGTCCGCTTCCAATCCATCATTGTCCTGGTTCGCAGCGATGTTCACGCTGAGCCTGAGTTGCGCTACGAACCCTGCCTTCACTGCACCGAACTCGGGATCCACGTAGGAGCCCAACAATTGACGAGTCAATCCGCTGGTACGAACAGCGGTATCCTCCAACGTATACGCATGCAGGTCGGTCAATTCCACCACCGTACCCAGTGGATCACCCGGCAGAAGGTCCAAGCCAAGGTCCTCATCCGGTTTGCGACAAGCAGTGACGGTGATCGCCACGATGAGCAACGCAAGTCCTCCACGAAGGAGGACCGTTCCAACTGGTCCTTTCACGTGATCCACGGATCAGACGAGCGCCTCCTCGAGCACTGTATTGTAGAAATCGGCGTGGGCCTTCACGCTTTCAGCCTCCGCAGTGTAGGCAAGCACAGGCTTTTCATAGGCCTTGATGGCCGTCTCCAACCCCTTGCTCAACTTGGGACTGGCCTTCAC
Organism: Flavobacteriales bacterium; assembly: GCA_016718655.1. GTDB lineage: Bacteria > Bacteroidota > Bacteroidia > Flavobacteriales_F > PHOS-HE28 > PHOS-HE28. The sequence goes on from JADKCV010000009.1 coordinate 16,431, forward strand.
CACCCCATCACAGAGGCCCATACTGAACTTGTACAGCTCATCGGTTGTCGGCTTCGCAAGACCTTTCAAAAGCTCCTTGGGGATACCGTCGAGTGCCAGTTTCTTCGGCAACTCCTTGTCCATGGCCTCGGACTTATCGTCGTAAACGCTGAGGATGAGCTTGGCGCTGTCGAAATGCGGGTCATCGGCGAATTGATGGCGCACCAACATGGGCACGAACGCTGTCATCCAGCCATGGCAATGGATGATGTCCGGGGTCCAACCCAACTTCCGAACGGTCTCCAACACCCCACGAGCGAAGAAGAGCGCGCGTTCATCGTTGTCGGCATGAAAGACGCCTTCAGCATCGTGCGTAGCGGATTTACGCTTGAAATACTCCTCGTTGTCGATGAAGTAGACCTGCATGCGCGCATTGGGAACGCTGGCCACTTTGATCAGCAGGGCATGGTCCGTATCGTTGATGATCAGGTTCATGCCACTGAGGCGGATCACCTCGTGGAGCTGATGCCTGCGCTCGTTGATACAACCGAACTTGGGCATGAACACCCGTACTTCATTACCGCATTCCATGATGCCTTGGGGCAACTGGCGCGCCGCCTTGGCCATTTCCTCGGGGCCGTCCATGAAGGGATGGATCGATTGGGAAATGGTCAGGACCTTGGCGTTCTTCAAACTCATCGGTTGGGTGGGGGGATAAGGGAGTACAAAAATATAGACTTTTGACCGCAACTTCAACAAGGCCCATCCCCCGCTCCGTGATGGCACCGTTCTGAACCCCGCGCCGATCTTGGAAACCATCACCATACCCGCGGCCATGGCCGCCCGCAGCGCATCGGCCCGAAGGTCGGGGGCATCCGTAGGGTTCGTTCCGACCATGGGAGCCCTGCACGAAGGCCACCTTGACCTGGTGCGTCGCGCGCGCGCCACATGCGATGTGGTTGTCTGCTCGATCTTCGTCAACCCCTTGCAATTCAATGACCCCAAGGACCTTGCCCGGTACCCCCGCCAAGTGGACCGGGACACTGAGCTATTGACCGGCGCCGGCTGCCACGTCCTGTTCCTACCGGAAAAAGAGGAACTCTACGCAGGACATCGGCGGATCGCCTACGACCTGGATGGGTTGGATTCCCACTGGGAGGGGCCGTCACGACCAGACCATTTCCAAGGGGTCGTCAACGTGGTGGAGCGCTTGTTCTTCTACGTGAGGCCCGATCGGGCATTCTTCGGTGAAAAGGACCGCCAGCAGCTCACCATCATCGGCCATATGGCCAAGAAACTACGTTGGCCCGAACACATCGTCCCATGCCCTACTGTTCGGGCCTCGGATGGACTGGCCCTCAGCTCCCGCAACCAACGACTTTCTCCCGAGGAGCGCGTGCAGGCCACCGTATTGCATCGTGCCCTCAGCGCATCGGCAGACCTTGCTTTCCGCAGCCCCATTCCAGCGGTGCATGCCGCTGTTGCCCGTATCCTTGCCGCTGAACCCGCAGTGGTGTTGGACCATTTCGGCATCGCTGACAGCGAAACACTCGAACCGCTTTCGGATTGGGGGGATCGCACCTCGGCAGTGGCCCTGATCGCTGCGCAAGTGGGGCCTGTACGGCTGATCGATAACATCACTCTGCTACGATGAAGGGTAGGATGAGCCGAAGCCCCGTAATTTTGCGCCCCCGATGCGGGTATTCACCGCACCGGTCCAACGAATGACCATTGAAGTGCTCCGTGCCAAGCTCCACCGGGTGAGCATCACCGAAGCGGACCTGAACTACATCGGCAGTATCACCATCGATGAGGACCTGATCGACGCCGTGGGGTTCATCGAGGGTGAGAAGGTCCAGGTGCTGAACGTGAACAACGGAGAGCGCTTGGAGACCTACGTGATCAAAGGCGAGCGCGGATCGGGCACCATCTGCCTGAACGGCCCAGCGGCCCATAAGGCCTCGGTCGGGGACATCGTCATCATCGTGGCCTACGCGCGAATGACATTGGAGGAGGCGCGTGTGTTCCGACCGGTCATCATCTTCCCGGACGAGCGCACCAACACGCTCAAGGCGTGAAGAAGGCTCTGGTCAACTTCCTGAAGATCGCGATACCGCTGGCCATCGGCGTGTGGCTCGTCTTCAAGACGTACAACGACCTCAGCGACGCTCAGAAGAACGAACTGTTCGCCGCGTTCCGCCAAGCGGATATGAGATGGCTCATCCTGGCCACCATCGTCGGCTGGCTCGCGCATGTGAGCCGGGGCTGGCGTTGGCGCTACCTGCTATCACCGCTCGGCCACAGGCCCGGCTTCTGGAATTGCTACCACGCGGTGATGATCGGATACTTCATGAACATGTTCATCCAACGCGCGGGTGAAGCGAGCCGGGCCGTATCCCTCTACCGGACGGAGAAGGTGCCATTCGAACAGGGCTTCGGGACCATCCTCGCTGAGCGCGTGGTCGACACGGTCATGCTGGCGGGCATCGGCATCGTAACGGTGCTCTTCCAGTTGGACAAGATCGACCTGTTCAAGGCGCGGATCGAACAGTTCCGGGCGGCACAAGGACCCGCAGAGGACGGTGGGTTCCCGTGGTTCACGGTCATCCTGGTCATCATCGGTCTCGCAATGGTGGCAGGCACCTTCTTCGTGATCACACGACCAACGTTGCGTGCCCGGTTCATGGAGCTGCTGCGCGGATTCGGTCAAGGCCTGCGCACGGTCCTGAGCACGAAGCAGAAGGGCGCTTTCATCCTGCACACACTGTTCATCTGGGGCGCGTACCTCGCCATGTTCAAGGTGGGTTTCCATTGCCTGCCATCGATGGTGGATGTGCCCTTCGCAGGTATCCTCGCCGGGTTCATCATGGGTGCCGTGGGCATCGTGCTGGTGCAGGGTGGCATCGGCGTCTACCCGGCGCTCGTGGCCTTGACCGTGGGGATGTACATGGCTCCTTCCGCCGGGGGCGAATTGCTGCGACCCGATGCCCTTGCCATGGGTTGGCTTCTCTGGGGGGCGCAAACGCTAATGATCATCGTGCTCGGTGGCCTGTCGCTACTTTTGGTCACCCGTAACGGCAAACCCCTGTGATCATGAGCGTGGATGTGGCCAACCCTCCGACCGACCAACGTGTGATGGACCTGATGAAGGCCCAGCGCATGTGCAACGTGTGGCGTATGAAAGGCGACCGGATCGTCTTCACCAACGGTTGCTTCGACATCCTGCACCGGGGTCATGTGGAGTACTTGCAAGAAGCTGCCGCGCTTGGCGACCGTCTTGTGATCGGGCTGAACTCGGATGCAAGTGTTCGCCGCTTGGGCAAGGGTGATGGCCGCCCGTTCAACGACCAGGAAAGCCGCGCGAAACTCCTCACCGCCCTTCGGCTTGTGGATGCCGTGGTGTTGTTCGATGAGGACACACCCTTCGAACTCATCAAGGCCATCGGGCCGGATGTACTGGTGAAGGGCGGCGACTACACGGAGGATCGTATCGTAGGTGCCGATGTGGTGAAGGCACGTGGTGGCGAAGTGCGCAGCCTGAAGCTGGTTGAAGGCTACTCGACCACCTTGCTCGTCGAGCGCATCCGCAAAGGCTAGGGATCGCCCATCCCGCACATGGGTGCCTGTGCGATCGGATGGTCCCAACACCTTCACGACCAGATCACCGCTTCTCCTCAACCACGATCCATGGCAAAGGTCCGCTCCCAATACGTCTGCCAGAACTGTGGTACGGCCACCCCCCAATGGTTGGGTCAATGTCCCAGTTGCAAGGAATGGAACTCCTTGGTGGAGGAGGTCCGTGATCGCACGGTGGAGAAACAGGGTACTCCACTCAGCGTGAAGGGTCGTCAACCCAGACCCATACCGATCCACGAGATCCCCGCTCAGGACGGCCCTCGCATCCGGTTGAACGATCGCGAACTGGCCCGTGTGCTGGGAGGGGGGTTGGTGCCCGGCAGCATCACGCTCATCGGGGGTGAACCCGGCATCGGCAAAAGCACCCTGCTCCTACAGACCGCACTGCGCAACCCGCATCTGCGGACCCTGTATGTCAGTGGCGAGGAAAGTGAGCATCAGGTAAGGATGCGTGCGGAGCGGTTGGAACTCGGAACCGGTGGAAAGGTTCCCGAGGAAGGATGCTACATCCTGACGGAGACCAATACCCAGAACATCTTCAAGCATATCGAAGCGCTTCGGCCCGGACTGGTCGTGATCGATAGCGTACAGACCCTTCATACGGCCACACTGGAAGCAAGTCCAGGAAGTGTAGGTCAAGTACGTGAATGCACCGCCGAACTCATGCGGTTCGCCAAGGCCACGGACACACCCATGGTCCTCATAGGTCACATCACCAAGGATGGCTTCATCGCAGGCCCGAAAGTGTTGGAGCACATGGTTGATTGTGTGCTCCAATTCGAAGGTGATCGTGACCATGCCTACCGGCTGCTGAGACCCTTGAAGAACAGGTTCGGAAGCACCAATGAATTGGGCATCTATGAGATGCAAGGAAGTGGGCTCATCGCGGTGGAGGACCCCAGTCAGGTATTACTTGGTGAGCGACGGGAACGCCCAAGTGGTGTAGCGGTGAGTGCCACGTTGGAAGGACAACGACCTCTGTTGATCGAAGTGCAAGCCCTGGTGAGCAGTGCCGTATATGGCACTCCTCAGCGCAGCGCCACCGGCTTCGATCTACGTCGCTTGAACATGTTGTTGGCCGTGCTTGAGAAGCGGTGCGGCTTCCGGCTTGGTCAGAAGGACGTGTTCCTCAACCTGGCCGGTGGCTTCCGAGTGGAGGAGCCTGCCATCGATCTGGCGGTGGTGTGCGCCATCCTCAGTAGCAACGCCGACATCGCCATCCCCATGGATCTTGTGTTCTGTGGGGAGGTGGGCCTGAGCGGGGAGATACGACCGGTGACACGCACCGAACAACGGATCGCCGAGGCGGCCAAACTGGGCTTCACCCGCATCTTCATCCCTAGTGGGTCCAAGGGGCTTCCGAACGTGAAAGGCATTGAATTGGTGCCTGTGGGGATGGTGAACGAGGTGCTCGGACACCTCTTCGGTTAGCCCCCGACCCGTACATAGGTCGTTCTACTCGACCACCAAACGCCCCACTTTGCTGCGCGTACCCTGCACCACTTGGATCAGGTATACCCCCGACGCCAGACCCTCGGCATCGAAGCTCAATTCCACAGTGGATGCGGCCGTTCCCATACGATCGGCGAGGACGCGCAACACGCGACCATCCAATGACAGTACCTGCAGGGTCATCTCGGCCTTTTCACGCAGCCCGGTCACACGGATCCGACCGCTCTCGCTCAGCGGGTTGGGGAAGAGGAGAAGTTCCAGCTCTCCGGTCCTGGAAAGTTCGTTATCCGCCTCATCGGTCGCCTCCATCTGGAAGGCTGCTGGAGGACAGGTCAGGAAACCGTTACCGTTGGACCCTTGGTAATAGTTCAAGTTGATGTTCAGCATCGCCGCGTTCAACGCGTTCAAACCATAGGTCGATGAGCAGCCACCGATCTCCGAATCAGCCTGATCCACCAGTTGTTGCACGGTCCAGCCCGAGAACGTGCCCGAGGCTATGCGCATGTTCTTGAGGAGCGCCACCGATGGGCTGAATGACGCGTTGACCTCATCGAACCGGATGGATAGTTTGAGGGCGATCAACTCACCAGCGAACGTGTTGCTGTAGCCACTACCCGGGTTCAACAACGTGCCCGTGGGTAATACTCCCACACCTCCATAGGATGGCAGGAAGGCCCCCGCTGCGGATGCGCTGTTCAGCCGGAGCATTCGACTTCCACAACCGATGGTAAGGAAGGCGGTACCTGGGAATGCCGCTGCGAAATTGCTGGTCATGTAGGCGGCCGGATCGTAACCATTTGAAATGGCCCCCCAGGAACCTTGGGACTCCGCACGGATGCCTGAGCAGTTGACCGCGGTCGGCAGGGCGATGGTCACATTGGCCGACGAACGGCAGCCCGTAGCAGCCGTTACAGAGACACTGTACGTACCCGAGGCAGTGACGGTCGCCGTAGCGGTTGTCTGTGAAGGACTTGTGTTCCACAAGTACGTGTAGGGTGCCGTTGCACCACTAGCGGCCACGGAGACCGTAGCGTTGGTGGGTGATGCACTTGTAGCCAACGTGGGCAATGGGTTGACGCTCACAGCCACCGCACTGGATGTGGTGGTGACACCGGACACGGTCCTACGTACCGTATAGCTGCCCGTTTGTGTCGCCGTGTAATTGGGAGTCGTCGCGCCACTGATGTTCGAGTTGTTCCGACGCCATTGGTAGGTGGCTCCGGATGTGGTGCTGGCGCTCAGAACGACATTGAGGCCTGAACAGAACGTCGTTGGTCCATTCGCGGTAACGGTGAGCGCAGTGCTGCCATTGACCACCACGTTCACGGCTGGAGACGTGGAACTGCACCCCGAAACGGTGCGCACCACGGTATAACTACCGCCTTCCGAGGCAGTGATCGTGTTGGAAAGCGTGGACCCGGTGATCGCAGTACCGTTGCGGTACCAAACGAAGCTTGACCCGGTGGTCCATGTTGCATACAAGGGCACACTACCACCTTGGTTGAACGTGGTCGGTCCGTCAGGGGTGATCGTGGTCGCGGCCAACTCACCTACCGTGACGTTCACGGCTGCGGATACGGTGGAACATCCCGACACACTGCGCTGAACCGTGTAGCTGCCCGCCATGGTCGCAGAATAGCTGGCGGCGGTCGCACCACTGATGGCGGTGCCATTGCGGTACCATACGTAGGACGAGCCAGTTCCGGTGGTCGCATTCAGGACCACACTACCACCCGTGCAGAAGGACGTGGAACCCGACGCAGTTATCGCCGATGTGGGACCGGCCGTAACAGTAACGGAGACCGCATTGGACAATGCTGCGCAACCACCGACGGTACGTTGCACCGTATAGCTCCCAGCTGTGCTGGCGGTGAAACTCGATGCCGTGGCGCCGCTGATCACCGTTCCGTTCCTGTACCATACATAGGCCGAAGAAGTGCCTGTGGATGCGTTCAACAGCACACTGCCACCCGAGCAGAACGTGGTGGCACTCGCTGCGGTCAGTGTGGAAGCGGGCGCCGCACTTACCGTGACCACCACTGGCGCAGAGGTCGAGGAACAACCGGAAACGGAGCGACGGACCGTGTAGGAACCGCCCGTGGTCGCCGTGTAGCTCGCGCTGGTCGCACCGTTGATCGCTGTGCCATCCCGGAACCACGCGTAGGTGGACCCCGTTCCTGTCGTGGCATTGAGCACCACACTACCACCCGTGCAGAACGAGGTCGACCCTCCCGCAGTGGCCGTAACGGAGGAGGAGACAGCGGTGCCCACGCACTGGCATCCAGCGTTCCAAGTATCATTCGTGGTGCAGGCATTGCCATCGTTGCAGGGCGTGCCCGGCAGCGCGCTTCCACCTGCAACCCCTGCACAATCCAGCGCTGGGGAACCAGCAGCTGATGCCGTCCCCAGGGCGCCGAGCGACATGTCGTAATAACTGCCGCTCTGGTTCACCCGCAACTTCACCGCGCGCACCAGGTATTGGCGCCCCTGCACATAGGGGATGGAACCTGGCTGATACGTTGTGCCCGTGACCGGGTTGGTGGTCAGACGCGTAGGGATCCCCGATGTCGGGTCCAACGCATATACATGGTAGCCAGCAACCGCCTCGCTCGAAGCTGACCAACTGAAGGAAGCAGCTCCGCTCGCGTTCACGACAGCAACGTTGGAAGGGGGGGCCACCATCTGCATGCGAAGGCTGGGGTCACCCATCAGTCCCAAGTGGACCCGACCGATGGAACCCTGCCAGCCCTCTGTCAAAGGCGTGTATAAGCTGGAGTTGTTCATGGTACGCCACGTGCTGTAGCCGATGTTCTGGCCCATACCCATGTGGTGGAAGTACCATGCTGGAATGGCTGCCCAGCAATTGGTCAACGCCTGCCCACTGGCCAGGTTGGCACGCAGGAAGTTGTTCTTGTTGTCCCAATCACCGAAATAGCTCCCGAACGACATGTTGAACACGCCATTCATCTGCATCGTTGCATACTGTTCAGTGGTACCGATGTTGTTCGCACCATTGAAGGTGAGCGTACTACCCACGTATGCCTGAAGGCCACCTCCACTGGAATAGGTCCATAGGTAGCTCTGGCCGTTGACGAACGTGTGGAATGCCTCACCGTAGGGATATGGTGCGGTGATATTGGAGGGCCCCACCAGTGGAGCAAGGTTCCGGAAGCCACTGCCCGCCATGGGAGACGACACCCACTGCAGGTTATCGAAGACGATACCACGCTCCTGGGGTGTGAAGCCCTTCACCTTGAAGCTATGCGCCTTGGTCAGGTACGCACGTAGGAGTTCCACTTCGCTCTGGCCGAAGGCGGGCAGGTCCGAAAGATCGACCCGACCCACCTGAAGCTCAAGATCGGAAGGGAATTGAGTTTGATCGAACTTGCCATCCCCCGGAACGTTGTCGTTCTCGGTCCGCTGAGCACCGCTGTTGTTCACGGTATTGTCCGTCCAAGTGCCGGTGAGCTCACCGTAATACCCATCACATGGCCAGGCTCCGGTGTGTTCTCCATGACCGTCGGGTGCTTGGTTCCCTGAGTACGGGACCGGGATGTGGCCGAGCAGGAACAACGCCTTCACGTTGCTGGGATCACTGTTGTAATGCCCCAACACGGTGTTGCGGATCGTTTGCACCGAGGCGGTCCGGCTCACATCACTTCGGAGCACCACCCAACCGTCCGCACGCAGATCACGCTCCAGCTGCACGATCTCATTGGCGAGTGGCCCGGACATGGTGTTGTCCACCAACAGGATCATCTTGCCCCGGTAGTCCTGCACCGGGACCATGATCCCGGTACTGATATAGCCATTACCCGTCACTCCGCCCGATACCCGGACCACCCGGTATTCGTAGTGGGTCCCAATGGTCACGGAATTGTCCTGGTATTGCGTTGCCGATGCGGAAACAGAGGCAAGAACGCCACCCCATGAGTTCGACTCCAGGGTCTTGCGGTAAATGGTGATCGAACTGGTGCTCGCCATGGTCGGCCAGCTCAATGTGATACGGGCAGGAGATGATTGCACCGTAGCTGAAAGTTGCACTGCGCCGCGCTCGGACACGGTCTGACCGAACAGTTGGCCCGGCAGGATCATCATCGCTGTAAGACCCGCCCAAATTGCACTTCGGAATGACCCGACCCGCATGGCGCTGTGAACGGAGCTGATGGCGCTCTTCAGATTGGCTTCGATGGTGACGGTCTTGCGCATGTTCTTCGGTCCGGGTTCGAGGCTACTTGCGATGAACGGGGGACAAAGGTCCGCTATTGAACCACATCGCGCCAGACCCTAAAGCCTTGCTGGACAAGGGTTACAGCCTGCTTCAGCGGTTGTTTGACCCGGTTCATCGGGCATCGGTCCCGGCTTGACCAGTGTTCCACCTTTCCAGGCAATTCATCCACGATCCGACGAACCGGGACGAAAACCCGTTCAATACTGCCTCCCAAGCTGTAACCGCGCAAGGATCCCATTCGCGGCAGCGCGGCCCATGGCGAACGCTCCCTGCAACAGGAAGCCTCCGGTCGGTGCATCGGTGTCGAGCATCTCACCGGCCACGAAAAAGGAAGGATGAGCACGCAGGGAAAGGTCCTGATCCACCTCGGATAGCGCGATGCCACCCACCGTGCTGATCGCTTCCTCCACGCTCCTGAGCGCGGTCACTGGAACACGAACATGTTTCAGGTCGTTCGCCCAGCAATTACCGTCCAAGTAGCGGTGAACAGGTGTGAACGCCTTGAAGAAGGCCATGCTCGGCCGGTCCAACCGCAGGGCCGCTGCACGCTCTTTCCATGCCGTATCCTGAACCCGCTGTTGGATCCTTTCCTCGGTCAGATCAGGCTTCAGATCCACTTCCAACCATGCCGCCCGATCGCGATGGAGCGCCTCACGTATGAAAGGGACCAAGGGGTAGATCACATTACCCTCGAGCCCATAGGCTGTAATAGTGAATTCACCACGTGCGCGAACTTCCCCCACTGAAACCGCCACGTTCTTCAATGGCTTGCCGGCATGTGCGCCGAGGGATCCACCTAGCGCCACTTCCACCCCGCAATTGCTCGGTCTGAAGGGCAGCGTAGCAACGCCCAACGCGGCAAAATGTGGAAGCCAGGCCCCATCGGAACCGGTGACGGACCATGATGCACCGCCCAACGCGAACATCACGGCTTCCGCCTCCACGGCCGCTTTGACACCAGCACTTTCCATCACGGGCGCTCCGCGTTCATCAAAGCCCACGAACCTGTGCTGTAGATGGACCCGGACCCCTCGTTCCAATAATGCGGTGCGGATGGCATTGAGCACCTCCACCGGCTTGATCCCACGATCGGGAAAGACCCGGCCACTGCTTCCCACATAGGTCGGAATGCCCAGTTGCTTCAACCATTCACGTAACTCCTCGGACCCGAAGTCCTCCACGTAAGGACGCATGAATCCGATCGGGGAATACCCTTGAACAAGTGCAGGACCGGATGCTCGGTTGGTGAGGTTCAAACCACCCTCCCCCGCCACCAAGAACTTTCGGCCGAGCGAACGCCCTTGCTCATAGAGCACCACCTGTACCGATGGCGCCAACGTCCATGCCGCCATCATACCAGCAGGTCCACCGCCAATGACCGCGACCCTTCCCTTCATGCCACTAAGGTACCGGCCTGTTCGGCTCGGTTCCGTAGAGTAGTGCCACCTTGCGGAAAATGGCGGGCCAGGACACACCACCGTATCGCTTTCCCAGGCGAACGATCACCAGCTCACGCGCGGGGTCCACGTAAACGAATTGGCCGAGGATCCCTTGAGCCATGAAATCCCCGTCACCTGAGGGAAGCCACCACTGGTACTGATAGCGGGCGACACTCCCGTTGCTTGTATCCACGCGTGTACTGCGATCCACCCATTCGGCCGGGACCAATTGCTGGCCACGCCATAAGCCGCGATGCAGGTAGAGCGACCCCAGCTTGGCAAAGTCCCGTGCGGGTGCGTTGATGCAACAGAAGGCCTTCTCGACACCACCTTCACGCCGATCGATGCTCCAGGAGCCCGGATATTCCATGCCCAAGGGCGCCCACAATTTTTCGTTGGCATAGTCCGTCAAGGTCATTCCGGGGCGCATCTTCTGTAGTGCGCGCTCCAACGCCATTCCCAACAACTGGGTATTGCCGCTCGCATAGGCGAATTCCTCCCCGGGGCCTTTGTCCAACTTGAACCGCATCGTGGTCCTCCTCAGACGACGGCCATAGTAGGATCTTGCAGCTGCGCCGAACGGGTTCACATAACTCTCATTGAAATCCAATCCACTTGTCATCTGCAACAAGTGCTCCAGCGTTACTTTCTCCCATCCATCGCCACGCAGTTCAGGCAACAAACGGGTGATGGGTTGATCGACACCACTGATCAGACCATCTGCAATGGCGCATCCGACGAGCATGCTCACCACGGACTTGGCCATGGAGAAGGAGGTGTGCAACCGGCTGGCATCGTATCCCTTGAAGTAACGCTCGTACACCAAGGAATCGCGGTGGATGACCAGAAAGGCTACCGTGCGGTGATCCTCGAGGAAGGCATCGAATCCCTGCTCGCGTTCACCATAGGTGATGGTGCGCGGACCCTTCTCCGAAGTAGCCTGCGCATAGGAGAAAGGGTGCACGGCCACATTCAGGGCACGGGAAGGGAATTTCCGATGATCCTTGGTATCAGCAAAGTTCCAGACCAGGAAACGCCCTGCAACACAGCTGGATAACAGGAGGACCAGAGCACTTGACAAGAGTGTATTGCGCATGGTCGAACGATGGAGAGCAAGGTAGGACGATCCCGCACACGCACGCCTGGAACCCAAGCACGTTGTGGTTCACGCGGAACGAATATGAAAAGTCCTACCACTGCCGTACCTCCTCGAGCGGTACATGGCAACATCCAAGCTCCCGGCCCTCAGATCATGGCCTCATCCATCTCCCATCCGTGAACTGGCCCTGATCGGATCCAGCAGTTGCGCACGCCATACCATCCAGACCCGCTCGGCGAGGGGTCCTACCGATCGAACTGTTCACCACAATGCCCATGTGGCGCGCTGGAACAACCCTACTCCTTGACCAAGTTGTACAGTTCCTTCAGGTCCGGTGCGAGGATGATCTCGATACGACGGTTCTTCGCCTTGTCGTTGGGATCCACGGGAACATACTCCCCGCGGCCTGCAGCAGTGATACGCAGTGGATCCATGCGACTGGTCTCCTGGATGAGCCTCACCACGCTGGTGGCGCGCATCACGCTGAGATCCCAATTGTCCTTGAGTGCACCACCGCCTTGGACCTTATCCGTGTCGGTATGACCTTCCACGAGCACATTGAGGTCCTTCTCATTCTCAATGGCCTTGGCCAACTTGCCTATGAGCTCCTTCCCTTTTGCATCAACGGCGTAACTGCCACTGGGAAAGAGCAACTTGTTGTCCATGCTCACATAGATGCGCCCGTTGCGCTGTTCAACGGTCAGACCCTTGCCCTCGAACCCGATGAGCGCACTGCTCAACCGGTCCTTCAGGGAGCGCATGGCAGCATCCTTCGCAGCCAACTCGTTCTGTAATTCAGCCAACTTCGCCTCTCGTTCAGCCAAGGTTGCTTGTTTCTCGTCGATGCGCTTGGCCAACGCGTTCACGGAATCCTCCTTGTTCATCAGGTCCAGACGCAAGGCCTCCAGGTCCGTGAGGAGTTTGCGGTTCTCGCTACGGTCTCCCGCCAAAAGCTTGTTGTACTTGTCCAACAACTCATTGTTCAAGTTGTTGATCTTGTCATACTGGGTGGTCATTTGACGCAGCGATCCACCAAGTACCGTGGTATCGCGCATCAGCTCCTGTACCCTTTTGGTATTCTCGGCATCCCTGGCTTTGATCTCATCCAAGGCAGACTGGGCGTCACGAGCACGCACATTCGCACCGTCCACCTCGGCTTGCATGGCCCGAGCCCTGTTCTCGGACTCCTCGAACTTCCGAGCAGGAACACAACCTGCAAGAACAACAAGGACTATGACCGCTACATGCAGCGGTAGTGATCGTTTGAACATGACTCTGAAGCGTTGATCATTAGGACGTTCAAAGGTGGTGATGGTCACCAGTGTCCGCGCTGGATCGCAACATTATTTTTGAACAGAACGTTCACCTCCTATAAGATGCGGCACCGCTCAACAACCGAACGGACATGCTGACCAAGAACTGGGCGATCACCCCCACCTTCGACAGGGAACTGAAACACTACCAACTGCTGGGCTACATCCAGCGTGTGGAACAGCATTTCGAGCAGTACCGGCTCTACCCTTATCTGTCCGAGCTCAGGGAGGACCATTCCGAACTCCTGGAGCTGCGAAAGCGCAAGGAGGAGCTTCAACGAACAGTACGTGGCGTACTTACCGGGTTCGACGTCCGCGCAGGCGAGGCACTGCACGAGGCACTTCCGCTACCGGGCCCGTTCGACGTGATCGAGGACCTATTGGACAAAGCCATTCCAAGGTTGGCGCACGTACTGGAACATGGCATTCAGTTGCAACACGAACTCCTGGGCGTGGTGCATGGTCTCCAAGTGGGTCTTCAACCGTTGGACCTGCGATCCGGCTGGATGCTGTTACGGACGGGAAAGGAGGCGCGGGTCTACGCCTATTCCATTCCATGGGTGCTACCTCCCGAAAGGTCCGACACCCGTTCATTCGTACGCACGCGCTTCGTCACCACCTACTCGCTGGGTATCGGGCACACCTACGATCTGATCCGGGAAGACCTCCAGCGCACGTTCCGGGCCCTGCCACTAGCCGCCACGTTCGCCATGGAATGTGAACAGGAACTGCCACGATTCGAGACGCTGCTGCCATTGGCCCGGCAGCGCCTGCACAGCCTCTTGTTCCCAAGCTTCAATTCGTTGCCCGATCCAGCCAGGCCGTCCTGAGCTGGATGAAGTCCATGCCGTTGATCGGCAGGTCGCGGACCCATGGCTGTAGCACGCGGATCATGCGCTCGTGATACAATGGAACCACCACCATGTCCTCCATCAATTGGCGCTCTGCGCGTGCCAGCAACTGCATTCGCTCTTGAACATCAGCCGTCGACTGTGCCTTTGAGAAATACGCATCGAAAGCCTCGTTCCGGTATCGCGTACTGTTGAGGTAGGATGGAATGGTGGTATCCGCCGGCGCATTTCGACCATAGAACAAGGCCAGGAAGTTCTCTGGTGATGGATGGTCCGCCACCCAGCCCTCCCGCCAGAACTGTGACCGTGCCCGCTCCACCTTGTCGTAATGTTGGTCAGCAGGAAGAACGGTGATAACGGCTCTCACGCCGAGCACCTTCTCCAACATGGTCTGAACCTCCCCGGCCACGCGTACATATCCGAAGCCATCATTGTTCACTTGCAGGAAGACAGTTGGCAATCCGTCCCCATCCGGGAACCCGGCTTCGGCCAGCAGCGATCGTGCCTGTTCGGGATCATAGGAAATGCTCGGTATCGAGTCGTACGGATATTCCTCGAAACCGGGTGGTACCACACCGTGCTCAGCGACCATGGCCAAACCATGCAGCACACTGTCCACCAGCATTTTCCTGTCGATGGCCATGGCAAAAGCCCTTCGTACCCGTACATCGGCGAATGGTACCATATGCCTGGCAAATCCATAGAACTGAACGGACATACCCGCGGCGGTCTGTACGATATGTTCGCCTTTCTCGAAATCGGCCAACGCATCGGTGCCTTCCAAAGGGACCTCGCTGATCATGGTGATCCTGCCCTGTTCGAAACCCTCGAGTTCACGACCCTTATCCTTCTCGAAGGTATAGCGTACCGCATCCAGGAAAGGCAGTTGGTCACCGTGCTCATCCACATCCCAGTACTGCTGGTGACGCTCCAATATGAGCGATGTACCAGGCTTGATGGACCTCCGCTTGAATGGTCCCGTGCCTACCGGGTTCCAGTCGACATCAGCCCCATAATGTGATACCATCTCGTGGGGATACACCCAACACCCTTGATGGGCCAATACCTGCAGGAAACTGGCCGAAGGGGCCGTCAGTGTGATACGCACGTCACCATCGTCGGTGACCTGCAGCCCCTTCACCGGCGGCGGATCCTGCCCGGCGTCGACCGCATTGATACGCGAGCTGGCACCCACTACCAGATCCTGGAAAAGCCAGGACAGTGTGCTGTTCTCACCTGGAGTACACAATGCGGTGAAGCAAAGGACCACATCCTCCGCAGTGACCTCGCGACCCTCGCCATCGGGGAAGCAAGGGTCATCATGGAATCGCACCCCTTTGCGCAGTTTGAAGGTGTAAATGGTCCCTGTGGGGTCCACCTCCCAAGATGTCGCCAAGGCAGGCTTGATGGAGAGATCGACCCCATCGAAACGCACCAGTCCTTCGTAGATCTGGGAGGCGATCCGATGCGCCGCCAGTTTGGTCAAGGTCTGAGGGAATAGCCCTGGAAGCTCCGCCGATTCATTGATATTGAACACGCCACCATAGCGACGCCCGGTCTTCCCGACACGCGCTCGGGCGCTCTCCTGACCATCCGTGCAGGCAAGCATGAACACGATGGTCGCAAGCGGTATCCAAAAACGGTTGACGATCATTCCCATAGCGGCGCGTAAATGTATCCGGCGCCCTCCTCATCCCCGGCACGATATCTTGTGGACCATCAACATGCCTTTGGTGAAGAACCGTTCCCGGTCCAACATGCTCGGATACTATTCCTGTTGTCCTGTCGTATGTCTCCTGTGACCACTGTTCGACCTGTAATGCCGGATCCCCGGTCCGGTAGCCGAGCATGGTCCTGGTTCCTGTCGCTTGCCCTGATCTGGGGTGTCGGGATGGTCAGGGCCCAGGTGCCCACCAACTTGCGCGAACGGTGGGTCACGTTCCAACGGGACAGTGTGATCCTCGATACCTTGAGTGTCGTGCCCGGCAGCCTGAACATACGGGTAGGGGACACGTTGACGGTTGTCCCACCTTATGCGCTCGACCCCTTTTCGGCATTGCTCGTGATGCCCGGTGCGCCGGATTCCGTGCTCGTGCGGTACCGTGTCATGCCATTGGCATTCGGTGCCGTCCGTAAACACAAGGATGCCATCGCCCTCACCACGCTGTCCAACGACCGTGTGGACCCCTTCAAGTATGAGCCTCCCAAAGGCACGGATGATCTGCTCGGGATGCGCGGCCTACAGCGATCGGGGAGTATCTCTCGCGGTGTGCTCTTCGGCAATAACCAGGACCTGTCCGTGAATTCCACACTCAACCTCGAGCTGAGCGGGAGGCTGAGCGAGCGGATCGGCGTTGTCGCGTCCGTCACGGACAACAGCATACCCATCCAAGCGGGGGGCAACACTGCCGAATTGCAGGACTTCGACCAGGTCTTCATCAAGCTCTACGAAGAACGCGAAGGTCGTCCGGGAAACGCTTGGGAACTCATTGCTGGTGACATCGTTCTCCAACGGCCGAACAGTCATTTCCTCACCTACCTGAAGAAGACCAAAGGTCTCAGCTTCGACACTCGCACGGATATCGGCAAGCGCGTCACGGGCACCGCAGGTGCGAGCGTGGCGATCAGTAAGGGCAAGTTCGCGCGCAACGCGATCCAAGGCATCGAAGGTGTACAGGGACCCTACCGATTGAGAGGTGCCGATGGCGAACTGTTCATCATCGTCCTTTCCGGTACCGAACGGGTCTACATCGATGGGCAAGTGATGCAACGAGGCCAGGAGAACGACTATATCATCGACTACAATACGGCGGAGCTCACCTTCACCGCCAAACGGTTGGTGACCAAGGACCGCCGGATCACCGTGGAGTTCCAATATTCGGACAAGAACTTCGCTCGCTCGCTGGTACGTGCAAGTACAACCACACAAGTAGGTAAGAGCACCATCCGCTTCAACCTGTACAGCGAACAGGACCACCGCAACCAACCACTCCAGCAGCAACTCACCGAGGCCGAACGCGAGGTACTGCGCTTGGCCGGTGACGACCCATTGGCCGCTACCGTGAACGGTGTGGATAGCACCGGCTACCTGAGCGACCAAGTGCTCTACCGTGCTTCCGATTCCCTCGGATACAGCCCGGTGTACGTGTATTCCACTGCACCGGACAGCGCTGTACTAAGGGTGACGTTCACCGCGCTGGGCCAAGGCAATGGTGACTATGTGCAACAAGAGTTCACACCCAATGGCCGAGTGTTCAGATGGGTGGCCCCGGACACCGTGAACGGCCAACTGGTGCGTCGTGGTGATCACGCTCCGTTGCGGGTCCTGATCGCCCCGAGATCACAGCAGATGATCGCTCTTGGTTTGGACCACAGGTTCAACGAGCGCACACAATTGAGGACCGAACTGGTCTACACCAACAACGATCGCAACACGTTCAGCGCCGTGGACGAGGCGGATGATCAGGGTTTGGGCTTGATGGCCGCCATGGATCACCAGATCCCGATCAGTGAACGCGATAGCAGTCTACGGCTCACGCTTGGTGCCGATGTGGAGGCGATCACCTCCGATCTGCGTTTCGTGGAACGCTATCGCGCCGTGGAATTCGAGCGTAACTGGAACATCGTAGGCCAGGACCTACCCGGTGATCAACTGTTGGGTAATGCCTTGGTGGGTTTGCGAGGTGCTCGCATCGGGCAAGTACGCGGAGGTATCGGCGTGTTCCAAGTGCGCGAACGTTTCAGCGGTTGGTTGCAGCAGCTGCACAGTGACATCCACTGGAACCGGACGGATATCGTCGGGCAGGCCAGTCGACTGCTCACCACAGGTGATCGTGCCAGTGACTTCGTCCGCCATAAAGGCGTTGTCCGACAACGATTCAGACGTTTCACACTCGGCTATCAAGACGAGCACGAGCATAATCGATTCAAGCCGGACACCAGCGACCAGCTGCTGCCAGGGAGCTACCGGTTCCATGATTGGGAAGGCTTCATCCAAAGCCCGGACAGCATGCGTAACTCATGGCGGCTGAGCGGCGGCATGCGCAGTGAACGTGCGTTACGAAACGGTGAGCTCGTACCCAGCACCGAGGCCACCGCATATGGATTGGACCTTGCTCTGGGCAAGGATCCGCGCAACCGGGTGGCCACCCGCTTCACGTACAGGCGCCTGGAGATCAGGGACAGCACGCTGACCATCCAACGCCCGGAGAACACCTATTTGGCTCGTTTGGATTACGATGCCACAGTTTGGAAGGGTGCTGCCGTGTTCGACGTGTTCTATGAGTTCGGATCGGGGCTCGAACAGCGGCGGGAATACCTCTATGTGGAAGTGCCAGCCGGACAAGGACTCTATATCTGGAACGACTACAATGCTGACGGGGTGAAGGACCTCAACGAGTTCGAACTGGCCAACTTCAGCTATGAAGCGAATTACTTGCGTGTGTTCGTGCCCAGTAATAGCTACGTCCGCACTTATAGCAACCAATTGAGCACTGCCCTTGATCTACGTCCAGGTGTGCGCTGGGCTGATGAGGATGGATTCAAAGGCTTCGTTGCCAAATTATCCGACCTGGCTTCATACCGGGTGGACCGCAGGACCAGCACAGACGACCTCGCCAAGGCCATCGACCCCTTCGTACCGGACCTGCTTGACAGCGCGCTCACCGCATACAGCTCCTCGGCACGCAACAACTTCTACTTCGACCGAACGAGCAGGACGTGGAGCATCGACCATGCTTGGCAACGGGACCAGAACCGGTCCTTGCTTTTGAACGGGTATGAATCACGTGCCCGGGAGTTCAACACCGTGCACCTTCGCTGGAACACCACACGTCATTGGACATTCGAAGTGGAGGCCGAACAAGGCACCGTGAACAACAACTCCGACCTTCTCGAGGGACGGTCCTACACCATCGACCAGCGCGGCACCAAACCCAAAGTGACGTGGCAACCGAACACCTCATTCCGCGCGATCGCTTCATTCAAATACACGGAGAAAAGGAATCGTCCGGAATTCGGTCCCGAGCAAGCCACCTTGCAAGACCTGGGGATGGAATTGCGGTACAACACCGCAGGAAAGGGAAGCATCCTGGCCACGACCAATCTGGTCGACATCCGGTACACAGGGGAGCCCAATTCACCGATCGGCAATGAACTGCTGACCGGCCTGAAAGCGGGTACGAACATGACCTGGAGCCTCACGATCCAACGCAACCTGAGCAATAATCTCCAATTGGACCTGACCTACAATGGTCGCCGCTCGGAAGGTATCCCGTTGGTCCATGTGGGTGGAGCTCAGGTGCGGGCCTTCTTCTAAGCCCCAGCAAGCGTCCAGAACGAAGGACCCCCGGCGATTGCTGGCCAGGGGTCCGGAAAGTCCGATGCGAACGCGTTACTTCAACGTGAAATTGGTCTTCGTGACCAGCGCCCCGGCTTCATAGACCTCCACGATGTATTGGCCTGTCCGCATCTCGTTGGTGCCGGTCCAGAAGATGCATACATCCACAGGTTGGTTCTGGTAGTTCACGTCGCGACGGGCACTGAATTCCCCTTCCACTCCGTTGAACTTGAACCGGTTATTACCGTCCGTGGCGGGCAGCACGGTACCGTCCGGGCTGATCACACGCATATATAAGGTCTTGTCCCCAGCGTTGGTCACTCGGTTCTCACCCAAGGTGAAACAGCACTTCACCATCTCGGCCTTATTGGCCCGGTCCGTGTCCACCTGCTTTCCATTGTTGCGCATGAAGAGCGCCCCAGCATTGATACTGGTGGTATGGAGCACACTCCCTTTGGCGATCTTGCCTTCCAGGTCCTGTTTCTGCGTGCTGAGCGCCTCCTTCTGTGCCTTTTCCTCTCCCAATTCCTGCTTGATGGTCAGGTTCTCCGCGGTCAGAAGCTGATTGGCTTGGTTCAAGGAATCGATGGTGGCCACATAACCCTTCATGATCTTGCGAAGGGTCTCTGCCTCCTTTTTCGCCTTGGATAGATCATAGGTACCCCGCTTCACCCGGTCCAGCAACTCCCCGATCTGGGCTTTCTGGGCCTCCATCTCCGTGGTCAGCTGCTCATTCTCGGTCTTCAGCGTATCATAACTCGCCAACATGTTCTCCAGCAAATGGGTCACATTGTCCTTCTCACTGGAGATCGCCTCCACCTTCAGTTGGGTCTGTTCCACCTCCTTGCCACGTTGCATGAGCATCCATAGCATGACCACGTTACTGATCAACAGCAAGACCACCAACAACAATAGGCCGGTGTTGGAACGGTTCTTCTGTTCTCCTCCGGGGATAGGGCTGCTCGGTTGCTCCATGATACGGCGATACGGTTCGGTCGGCTAAATTACGCCCACTGAATAGGGCTCTGCACAAAGAACGCCGCGCTTATCAACAAAGTATTGAACCCGCGTAAGGTCAGCATCGGCACTTGGATGAACGACTTTCTGGGGTTGTTCATACCCCGAAGGTGTTCGGCCTGTGATGATGCTTTGATGCATTTCGAGGAGGTCTTGTGTTTGAACTGCCTTTCGGACCTGCCACGCACCCGCTTCCATGCAGACCCGGCGAACAAAGTGGAGCAACTGTTCTGGGGAAAGGTGCAATTGACCGCAGCAAGTGCGTTCCTCCAGTTCTCCCGAACAGGAAAGGTCCAAGGCATGCTCCACAACTTGAAGTATCACCAGGACAAACAGGTGGGCCTCCTCTTGGGGCGATTGATGGCGGAGGAGCTTCGCGCATGTCCACGGTTCCAAGAGGTGGATACCTACCTACCCGTTCCACTGCATCCACGCAAAGAGCGCAAACGTGGGTACAACCAGAGTAGAATACTTGTGGATGGCATGACCGAGGTGTGGCCCTTGCCGATCACCGGGAATGACCTCATGCGCGTCGTGCGCACGCCTTCCCAGACCAAACGGGGACGACTCGACCGCTGGATCAATGTGAAGGAAGCATTCCAACTGCCCGACCCGCAGGCCTTGGCGAACAAACATGTATTGCTCGTGGACGATGTGGTGACCACCGGCGCAACCATTGAAGGATGCGTCAAGGCCCTTGAACAAGTGCCCGGGATCCGCATCAGTCTCTTCACTGCCGCTTGCGCTTGAGCGGGTACCTTTGTCGCTCCCATGTCCACAACGCTCGTCATCCCTCACACCGAGGACCGTCCTACGCGTTACAAGGCCTTGATCCCCCAAGTGGCACATCTGATCGCGGATGGTTCGGATGTGATCGCTGCCATGGCCAATATCTGTGCTGCGCTCAAGACCACGTTCGATTGGCATTGGGTAGGCTTCTACCGTGTGGTAGATGATCATTTGTTGCTCGGACCATTCCAAGGCCCGGTGGCATGCACACGCATAGCCCATGGTCGGGGGGTATGTGGCACGGCATGGGCATCGGGCAAGGTGCAGGTCGTCCCGGATGTCGATCAGTACCCGGATCATATCGCCTGCAGTTCGTTGTCCCGTTCCGAACTGGTGATCCCGATCCACGACCGACAAGGTCGGGTGGTAGCGGTGCTCGACATCGATAGCATCCACCTCAACGACCTGGACAACGCCGACGCTGAACACCTTGCGCTCCTGCTCAAGCCCTTGCAGTCACTGCTCTGAGATGGTGCGCCTTGGACGCTATCCGATGTTGGCATTCCTTCTCGTGGGTTGTGCCCAGGTCAGTGAACTAGGCGGTGGTCCAAAGGATACCGAAGCCCCACGTCTGGTGCGCTCGATCCCTGAACAGGGTGGTACCGACTTCGATGGGGCCCGGATCTTCCTTGAATTCGATGAACGGATCCAACTCGACCGGGTCCGGGACCGACTTCTGGTCTCACCTCCGCTCACGAAAGCACCTACTGTGCGTCCTGTCGGTCCCAGGGCGTTGGAGATCGAACTGAACGCTCCGTTGGCTGCCGATCGGACCTATACCTTCAGCATCGGCGAGGCCGTGAAGGACCTGACCGAAGGAAACCAGGCGCTGGGCCTTGACCTTGTTTTCGCGACCGGCCCATCGCTGGACAGCCTGATCATCGCGGGGACCGTTGAACAAGCCTTCAGCGGGAAAGCGGAGAAAGGAGCATTGGTGATGGCCTACGAGACAATCGACGACACTTCGTTCCAGCGAGGAAGGCCATTGTATGCGACACGAACGGATGCTGAGGGCAGATACCTGCTCCAGCATCTTCGACCCGGGAATTACACGGTGCATGCTCTGGTGGACCAGAACATGAACTACGCGTACGACCTCCCCAATGAATCCATCGCATTCCTATCCGGACCAGTGGAAGCCGCTACCGCCGATAGTAACTCGGTCGAACAACTCCTGAGGCTCTTCCTGGAGCCCTCCAAGGAGCAGCGCATCGTGGATCATCGCGTGGAGGCCGATGGGGCTCTACGTATCACGCTGGCCCAACCGGGGCTGGATGCCACGGTGCGGGATATCGCACGCGTCGGTGGCCGACTTACTTGGTCACCTGCTTGGAGTCCCGGGCGTGACACCTTGACCCTCTGGCCTTCGGACACCACTGCATTACGCGATGGCCGGTATGAGGTAAGCCTCGGAGGGACTCCTTATGACACGATCTCCTATCGCCCTGCACTGCGGATGCCCTTTCATACCAAACTCGCTCTGTCGGTCGACGAACAGTTCGATGGTGCTCGTTATGGGCTAGTTGCTTCACGACCATTGAGAACCATCGACTTGGACCGGATCCGATTGATGGTGGACAGTTCAGCGATGCCGTTGCAAATGGAGCTGGATAGCTTGGATCCCCAACGCGTCCTGTTGGACCTGGCATTGCCCCCCGGAAAAAAGGCCACGATCGACCTCTTGCCCAAAGCGGTCACCGACATCTATGGCGGGAACAACGACACCCTGCGCATCGAGGTTGAACGGCCAGACGATAAGGCCACAGGGACCCTGAGGGTGGAACTACTCGGCAGTGGAGCAACCGGGCAACTGGTAATTCAGCTGATGAACACCTCCGGTGCCATTGTACGCTCCGAGGTGTTGACCGGTGACCATTCCGTGACCTGGGAAAGACTCACCCCGGGTATCCACGGGTTACGCTGTATCGCGGATACCAATGGCAACGGGCGTTGGGATACGGGTGAATTGGCGTCCAAACGTCCTCCGGAGCGGGTGTGGAACAATGCCGAACCTGTGAACGTACGTGCCGGTTGGGACCTGAACGTGGACTGGGTATTGCCCTAGAACCGCCCGGTCGATCCGAATGGACGGATCATCGAACGGAACCCTGCATTCAGGGTCTGCGTAGAACGGCGGCAAACCCTTCCACTAGCGAGGGTGCTTCCGGATGGACCCCAAAGGCAAGAACTGTCGGCCAGCGTACGCTCAGCAACTATCCGCCATGCTCATGGCCATGATGGTAGCGACCATGAGCATGGCCCAACCCACAGGATTACCCACACGGGGAAAGCGATTCTGGACAGGGTACATGCAGAACGGCTTTGGAGCTCAAGGTCTCAAGGTTCATATCCTGAGCACGGTACCCACCACCGGTACGGTGAGCATTCCCGGTAACGGCTGGAGCACGTCGTTCAGCGTAGGTGCCAACGTGGTCTCGGTATTGGATATTCCTGTGGCCGCGGAGCATTTCGGTTCGGGTATCGTAGAGCAGAAAGGGGTACTGATCACCAGCCAGGATAGCATCGACGTACATGTAGGGAGTTTCCAGAACTGGACCCAGGACCTTACGCAGGTCCTACCGGAGACCTCTTTGGGCACCGTGTATCGCGTGGATGCGTATTCGGGTGTTCCTAACTTCAACAACCTTCAACACAGTGAGTTCCTGATCGTAGCCACCGAAGATGGCACCCAGGTCAGGATCACGCCTTCCGTCGCTACGGGTGATGGGCGTCCTGCGAACGTTCCCTACACGGTGGACCTCGACCAAGGCGAGAGTTATCAGGTACAGGCCCTTTCCGATGCTGCCGACCTGACCGGTACGTTGATCGAGGCCACAGAGGCTAGCGGTAGCTGCCGTCCTTTTGCAGTACTAGGAGGCTCCACCTGTGCTTCCGTGCCTGCGGGATGCTCAGCCTGTGACGCCATATTCGACCAGATGCTACCCATATCCGCCTGGGGTGAGCGTTACTACACGGTGCCGATCAATGGGGTGAACACAGCGACCTTCAGGGTCCTTGCCCATACAAACAACACTTCCGTTACCATCGGCAGTGCCCCTGCGGTAGTGCTGCAGGCCGGCCAAACGCATGAGGTGAATGGCAGCAACGCGGCAGTATGTATCAATGCATCGCAACCGGTGAGCGTGGTGCAACTGATGGAAGGGTACGCATGTGCGGCGGTCGGCGATCCATCCATGCTCGTACTTTCTCCGGCCGACCGGATCTCCTACCAAGCTTCCTTCCATTCCGTCAATTCACCACAGGTCAACCAACACAGCGTCTCGTTGGTAGTGCCCACTGCGGCTATCGGACAGCTCACACTCGACGGACTTCCGGTCAACAACGCACTCTTCCAGCCCTATCCGGCTTGTCCGGAGCGCTCCTTTGCTCGTGTGCCGGTGGGTTCAGGCGTACATCGCTTGGCATCGCCTGCGGGCTTCCAGGCCTATATGTTCGGAATTGGATGGGGTGAGAGCTATGCAAGTTCCGTGAACGGTATCGGTCAGGTCCAGGTCCAAGAGGATTCCCTGGTCTGTGGAGGAGGCACCATCACCCTTCAAGCTCCTTTCCCGCTCAACAACGCGGAATGGACCACCGCGACCGATCCCGACAACCCGTTCGCGTCCGGTCCTGCGATAACGATAACACCGAACGGGAGCGAATCCTATACCGTTACGGGCACCCTCGCTGTAAGTGGTTGTCCGCGGTCATTCACCTTCCATGTCGGCGTACCACTCACCATTCCGACGCTGCTGACCGCCAATGGCCAACCCGCGATCAATGTCTGTCAGTATGAGCCTCTTCAATTGGCTTTGGTGCCTCCGCCTGATACGGCCTGGTTCGATATCGACTGGAGTCCTTCGAACCTCTTGAACCATCCCAATATTGCCGAGCCTTTGGCAAGTCCACAAGCCGATACGTGGTTCAAAGTGTCCGTTTCCAGCCCTTCGGGTTGCGGTGACATGGTGGATAGCATCCTGGTGAACGTTACGCCGGCCCAGATCCTGGACATGTCGGTCTTCAGTGAACCGACCACAGTATGCGCCGGTGCGACGGTGCAGTTGGCGAGTAGCGCATTGCGTGTGGTGGCAATGGACAACTTCGACGGTAATGCCAGTACGATGTGGACCGCCATCCAAGGGGGATCCCCATCCAATGCTTGCGGAGCTCTAAGTGGGATGGCCTTGCGCTTCGGCGGGAACGGTACACGATCCGCCCAAACGATCGGCCTGAACACCACCAACGGAGGTGAGATCCGGTTCAGATTGAAGATCGCGCAAGGATTGGCTCCTTGTGAGGCAGCAGATAGCGGGGAAGACGTGGTCTTGGAGTATTCGATGAACAATGGGCTCAATTGGAACAACCTGCACACCTATGGTGCTTTCGATCATTCGGAACTGGCCGCGATCGAACAGGTCATCCCGGCCCCTGCTCAAGGCCCGAACACCATGTTCCGGATCCGGCAGCTAGCCAATTCAGGCACGGAACAGGATATCTGGCTCATTGACGAATTCTTCATTGGTAGGTATGACGATTCCTGGTTGGACTATACGTGGAGCGGATCGAACGTATCCACCCCTGACGCCCCGCAATCGTCAGCAACTCCCACCACCAGTGGTTGGTATGTGCTGAACGGCGTTGACCCCACGGCAGGCTGCACCTATACGGACTCTGTCCAGGTCACGGTGGAACCCGTGTTCACCATTGCCCTTGGCAATGACACCACGCTTTGCGACCCGGGCGATCTGGTCCTTACCAGTACACCTTCCTACCAAGGGGCGATCACCTATGTATGGACACCGGACGATGGCACGCTCAGCGCCACGAACACGCCCTCACCCTTGGCCACGCCCACGGCGACCACCACGTATACTGTACATGCGACAACAGCCAGCGGATGTACCGATAGCGCTGATATCACCATCACGATGGGCACCCTTGAAGGACTGACGATCCAGTCGAGCAGCACCTCCATCTGTCAGGGACAGTCCGTGGAGTTGAACGCTATGCCTGTGGGCGGATCAGGGCTCAGCTATGCCTGGACCGGGGCAGGGCTGAACAACACGACGACCGCAGGTCCAATAGCAACCCCGACCGTGACCACCACCTACACATGCACCGTGTCGGAAGCTGCCAGTGGGTGCACCCGGTCGGCCAGCATCACCATTCAAGTCACCACAGGGTACACCGTGAGTGTCGGTCCGGACCTGGACCTGTGTACTGTTCTGGGAGAAGAGTTGTTCGCCACGCACAACATACCCAACCCGACGTACACTTGGGTACCTGCCGCCAACTTGAACGCCGCGAACATCCAAGGACCCGAGATCCTGATCGACGCCAGTGCCACGTTCGTTGTCACCGTATCCGATGCGAATGGCTGCTCAGCGACCGATACGGTGGTGGTGGCCCGCGCCTTGGAAGGTGTGCCAAGTGAAGTGACCGTGATGAGTTGCGCGGACAGCGCACCAGTACTCGCCGCACCCCTCACCGATGTAGCCTACGAATGGAGCACCGGCGCGAACACCGCAACCATCACTGTGCAGGCCTCTGGGTCCTACACGGTGACCATGACCGATGTCGACGGATGCGAGGCCCACACCACCTTCCAGGTCGCACTTGACCCTTTGCCCATCGTTGACCTGGGACCCGACCTTTCGCTTTGCGGCGTCACATCGCATCCGTTGAGCACTGGCAACCCTGAGGCCACGACCACTTGGAGCCACGGCCCCACATCGGCTGATATCACGATCCCGCTTCAGGCACCTATGCGGTGACGGTCACTGATGCGAATGGTTGTACCGCTTCCGATAGCATCTCGATCGCACTCCATGCCGATCCGATCGATGTATTACAGGATGTGACCGCTTGTAGTACTACCTCGATTTCGCTCGATGCCGGCAACCCGGGAGCTTCCTTCCTGTGGAATACCGGAAGCACGGAACAGGTTCTGGACCCGAACACCAGTGGGACCTATAGCGTGACCATCACCACCCCTGAGCAATGCAGCGCCACGTTCGATGCGGAGGTGTTGTTGACCGAACCACCCATCGTTGACCTGGGCCCCGATACCAGTATCTGTGAAGGTGAACAGATCACCTTGACCGTAGGAGCGCAAGCCGGGAACATAGCGTGGTCCAACGGGTCGACACTTCCAGCTATCGAAGTGGACCAGTCAGGAACCTTCACGGTAACGATCACCAACGGAACATGTATCGCTAGTGATGCGATCCAAGTGAGCCTCTTGGACCTGCCCGCGGATTTGCTCCAGGACATCACCCAGTGCATCGACCAACCCACCATTCTCAACGCGGGTGGACCCGAAGCCACCTATCTCTGGAACACCGGGGCCACCACGCCCGGTATCACCGCTACCAACAGCGGCAATTATTCCGTGCAGGTCATCGGAGAGAATGGATGTCCCGCGACCTTCAACGCCAATGTGCAACTCATCCAGCCACCAACGGTCGACCTTGGCGCCGATACGGTCCTCTGCGAGGGGCAATTGCTCCGTCTCGACGCCGGTAACCCAGGAGCCTCCTTTCTTTGGAACAATGGGGCCACTACACGCCGCATGACTGTGAGCGGGACCGGCACCTACTCAGTGACCGTGAACAATGGATGCGTGCGCTCCGACGACTTGTCGGTACGATTCGACCCATCGCCAGCCAGCATGGCAGTGAAGGAGTTCCACACCTGCCTGGACGATGAGCCGAAGTACGTGGTCCTGGATGCCGGCAACTCCGGTGCTTCCTTCGATTGGTCGACGGGGGAGTCCTCCCAGGTGATCATGGCTGGAGCCTATGGCATCTATTATGTGCAGATCACCAACCAATTCAACTGCTCGGTCAGGGATTCCGCCCAGGTCTTCGAATTCTGTCCAGCGACCATCTTCGTCCCGAACACCTTCACTCCCAACGGGGACGGCTTGAACGATGTGTTCATACCCGTTGGCAAGAACATCGCCGAGCTCCAGTTGCGCGTCTTCGATCGCTGGGGTGGACTGTTGTTCGAAACAACGGACCTGACGATGGGGTGGGACGGCACTTATGCTGGCGAGCTGGTGAAGAACGACATGTACGTTTGGCGGATGACCTACAAGTTCTTCACCGATGAGGTTGGTTCTGTGGGTTTCGAGCAGAACCAGATGGGAGCGATCCAGGTGCTCTATTGAGCCTTGATCTCGAAATCGTCAGCATCCAACCCTACCGGGAACTTCTCCCTGAAGTCTGCCAAAGCGGTCGCATCCAACACAACGGTCGTGCACCCTTCCGCTCCGGGGGATACACTCCCGATCACCGCTCCACGCGGGTCGATCATCACGGAATCACCGGTGTAGTGGTTGCCCTTACCGTCCATTCCCACTCGGTTCACGCCCGCTACATAGCACTGGTTCTCGATGGCCCGGGCGATCAGTAGCTGGCTCCACGGATACCGGCGTGCTTCAGGCCAGTTGGCCACATAGAGGATGGCATCGTAATCACCGCGATTGCGCGCGAACACCGGGAAACGAAGGTCGAAGCAGATCTGTAACAGGAGGCGCCAACCACGCCACGCCACGACCAAACGCTTGGTCCCGGCTGAATAGTGATCGTTCTCACCGGCGAAGCGGAACAAATGACGTTTGTCGTAATGAATGATCCCACCATCGGGCTTCACGAACAGCCCACGGTTGTAAAACGCACCGTTCTCCTTGATGATCACACTTCCGTAGATCGCTGCATCGATCTTCTTCGCTTGATCGATCATCCACTGCACCGTTGCCCCGTTCATGTCCTCCGCCAGCTCGATGCTCCGCATGTTGAAGCCCGTGGTGAACATCTCCGGCAGGATGATAAGGTCCGTGGCACCCTTCAGCGGAAGAAGCACCTGCGCGAACATGCCCCGGTTCGCCACCGCATCCTCCCAATGGAGCATGCGCTGTACCAGCGTCACCCTCAGATCTTGCATAGTTTTTCGATGGCTGCGTCCAAGGTAGCGTCCTGCTTGGCAAAACAGAAGCGGAGCAGGTGCTGGTCCGCAGGGGGGGCTTTGTAGAACGGCGACAAGGGTATGGCCGCCACTCCGAACTCCCGCGCCACCCGCTCGGCAAAGGCACGGTCCGCTTCGTTGCTGATGGCGCTGTAGTCCGCCACCTGAAAGTAGGACCCTTCGCAGGGCAACAAGGTGAAGCGCGAACCCTTCATGCCGGACGCGAAACGGTCCCGCTTGGTCTGGTAGAAGGAGGGCACGTTCTCGTAGTTCGCAGGGTCCTTCATGTACGTGGCCAGCGCATGCTGCATCGGCGTGTTCGCGCTGAAGACATTGAACTGGTGCACCTTTCGGAACTCCGCCATCAATGCTTTGGGCGCGAGCGCATAGCCCATCTTCCAACCGGTGGTGTGGAAGACCTTTCCGAAACTGAATATCACGAAGGCGCGATCGCGCAGGTCCGGGTAGTTGATCACCGAGGCATGGGGCTCACCATCGAAGACGAGATGCTCGTACACCTCGTCGCTCAAGAGGAGGATGTCCGTCCCCCGCAACATGTCCGCGATGTGCTTCATGTCCGCATCACGCAGGATGGTCCCAGCCGGATTGTGCGGCGTATTGATCATGAGCATGCGCGTCCGTGGCGTGATGGCCTGCCTTACCGCATCAGCATCGAACTGCATGTCACTGCCCAAACGCACATGCACCGGCCTTCCACCGAAGAGCTCCACCGTGGGCGAATAGCAGTCGTATGCGGGATCCACGATGATCACTTCATCGCCCGGATTCACCACCGCTCCGATCGCCGTGAAGATGGCCTGAGTACCTCCGGCGGTCACGGTGACCTCCGTTTCAGGATCATAGCTGAACCCGTAGAGCCGCTTCACTTTGGACACGATCACCTCGCGCAATACGGGAAGGCCCGGCATCGGCGCGTACTGGTTGTGGCCCGCGCGCATCGCCTGTTCCACCAGGTCGATAAGCTTGCCATCGATGGGGAAATCCGGGAAAGCCCTGGCTGAGGTTGATGGCACCGCACTCCTGCGCCAGCTTGCTCATCACCGTGAAGATGGTGGTGCCGACGTGGGGGAGTTTGCTATTTTGATGCATTCGGAGCGAAACTAGGCTAGTGTGTGAAGATGGTCGAACTTAGCAGTACTCATGAGCATTCAGACGACCGAACTGCGCGACACACTTATCAGTGCCTTTAATGAGCACTTCGCCTTTCTGAGACTGCTGGGCTATGCTCCACCACAAGTCCAGGTAGAGGACTCCAAGGTGTTTCATCAGTGGATCCAAGTCTCTAGCACGAACAGTCTTAACAAGCGAGAGATAACTCTGTCACTATCCACCGATCTACCCACTGGGGATAGCGGAAGTATTGGCATCCACATCAACGCCGACCCTGGATCGCACCAAGGAGACCTGCTTTTTGCGAACCTCTATCTGGAAGACATCACAGGGACTGCTCCCGATTGGAGAATTGACCTTTCCCACTCAAGCGCTGGTATTGATGGATTGCTCCAGCGATGCGCACTCCAAATTCAAAAGCACTGCACGAAGCTCATAGACGGCAGGGATTGGGAGATGGGCTACTACTATCCGAAGGACTAGCACGTTACTCCTTCGTCACACTCGCCGCCAGGTACTCCCGGTTCATCCGCGCGATGTGCTCCAGGCTGATGCCTTTGGGGCATTCCACTTCGCAGGCACCGGTGTTGCTGCAGTTGCCGAAACCTTCCTTGTCCATCTGCTCCACCATGGCCTGTACGCGGCGCTTGGCCTCTGGGCGGCCTTGGGGCAACAGTGCGAACTGGCTCACCTTGGCGGCAACGAACAGCATGGCGCTGCTGTTCACGCAGGTAGCCACGCAGGCACCACATCCGATGCAGGTGGCAGCGTCGAAGGCCTTGTCGGCATCGTCCTTCGGAATGGGCACTGCGTTACCGTCGACCAGGTTGCCACTGGTGTTCACGCTCACGAACCCACCTGCAGCTTGAATGCGGTCGAATGCACCTCGGTCCGTCGCAAGGTCCTTGATCACGGGGAATGCTTCGGCACGCCAAGGCTCCACGTGGATGGTGTCGCCATCCTTGAACTTGCGCATGTGCAGTTGGCAGGTGGTGATCAACCGGCCGGGGCCGTGCGCCTCGCCATTGATGAACAGGCTGCAAGAACCGCAGATGCCTTCGCGGCAGTCGTGGTCGAACGCGATCGGGTCCTCGCCCTTGCGCACGAGGTCGTCGTTCAGCACGTCCAGCATCTCCAGGAACGACATGTCCTCGGAGACGTTGTTGACCGGGTAGGTCACCATCTGGCCTTTGTCGTTGGGGCCTTTCTGGCGCCAGATCTTCAGGTTCAGCTTCATGTTGCCCATCTGCCTTCAGTTTCATGTGTCGACCGAAGGGGTCGACGGTACAGGTGCATTGATCGTTCGTGATGGCTATTTGTAGCTACGCTGGGTGAGTTTCACCTCCTCGAAAGTCAGCGGCTCCTTGTGCAGTTCGGCCTTGCCGGCCTCGCCCAACCACTCCCATGCGGCGACATACGCGAAGTTCTCGTCATCGCGCTTGGCCTCGCCTTTTTGCGGGCCATCGGTCTCGGCGTATTCCTCCCGGAAGTGGCCACCACAGCTTTCATTGCGGTCCAGTGCGTCCATGCACATCAGCTCCCCCAACTCGAGAAAATCGGCCACACGACCGGCTTTTTCCAGCTCTTGGTTGAAGGCATTGCCGCTGCCGGGTACGCGTACGTTCTGCCAGAAATCCTCGCGGATGGCCCGGATCTCCTGGATCGCTTGTTTCAAGCCTTCGGCGTTGCGAGCCATGCCGCACTTGTCCCACATCACCTTGCCCAGCGCGCGGTGGAAATCATCCACTGGCTTGGTGCCCTTGTTGTTCAGGAAGTGGTTGATACGGTCCTTCACATCCTTCTCGGCAGCATCGAATTCCGGACGCTTGGTATCGATCGGTCCGGTACGGATGTCATCGGCGAGGTAGTCGCCCACGGTGTAGGGGATCACGAAGTAGCCATCGGCCAGACCCTGCATCAGGGCTGAGGCACCGAGGCGGTTGGCGCCGTGATCACTGAAGTTGGCCTCCCCCAACGCAAAGAGACCGGGCACCGTGGTCTGCAGGTTGTAATCCACCCACAGGCCGCCCATGGTATAGTGCACGGCCGGGTAGATCTTCATGGCGTGGTCGTAGGGGTTCTCGCCGACGATGTTCTCGTACATGTCGAAGAGGTTGCCGTACTTCTCGCTCACAACAGCGCGACCCAACTCGATGATCTTCTCCTTGCTCGGGTTGTCGATCTTCTTCACGTTGGCCTCCAGTTTCCCGTAACGCTCAATGGCCGCACTGAAATCCAGGTACACGGCCTCTCCGGTCTTGTTCACCCCGAAACCTGCATCGCAACGCTCCTTTGCTGCACGGCTGGCCACGTCGCGCGGTACCAGGTTCCCGAAGGCCGGGTAGCGGCGCTCCAAGTAATAGTCGCGATCCGATTCCGGGATGTCGCTTCCTTTTTTCTTGCCCTCGCGGATCGCCTTGGCGTCCTCGAGTTTGGCGGGCACCCAGATTCGCCCGTCGTTGCGCAAGGACTCTGACATCAGCGTGAGCTTGCTCTGGTGCGTGCCGCTCACCGGGATGCACGTGGGGTGGATCTGCGTATAGCAGGGGTTGCCGAAGAAGGCCCCGCGCTTGTGTGCTTTCCACGCCGCTGTGACGTTGCTGCCCATGGCATTCGTGCTCAGGAAGAACACGTTGCCGTAGCCGCCGGTGCAAAGCAGAACCGCGTGCGCGCCGTGCCGTTCGATCTCGCCGGTGATCAGGTTGCGAGCGATGATGCCGCGCGCCTTACCGTCAACGACAACAACATCGAGCATCTCGTGACGGTCGTACATCTTCACCGCGCCTTTGCCCACTTGGCGCATCAGCGCGCTGTAGGCACCGAGCAGAAGCTGCTGACCGGTCTGTCCACGGGCATAGAACGTGCGGCTCACTTGCACACCACCGAACGAACGGTTATCCAACAATCCACCGTAATCGCGGGCGAAAGGAACACCCTGTGCCACGCACTGATCGATGATGTTCGCGCTCACTTCCGCGAGGCGGTATACGTTGGCTTCGCGGGCGCGATAGTCACCGCCTTTCACGGTGTCGTAGAACAGACGATAGGTGCTGTCGCCGTCGTTCTGGTAGTTCTTCGCAGCATTGATCCCGCCCTGTGCAGCGATGCTGTGCGCGCGACGCGCACTGTCCTGGAAGCAGAAGGCCTTCACGTTGTAACCCATCTCCGCCAACGATGCCGCGGCGGCACCACCGGCCAGGCCCGTGCCGACCACGATGATGTCGATACGGCGCTTGTTGGCAGGCGCTACGATACGGATATGGCCCTTGTGGTCGGTCCACTTCTTGTCGATGGGGCCGGGTGGGATCTTGCTATCGAGAGTACTCATTGCTCAGGTCAGGCGTTGATGAACATCCACACCGGGATGAGGGCGAAGAAGATGGGAACGATCACGGCGAAGAAGACGCCCACGTTCTTGATGATCGGCGTGTAGCGCGGGTGGTTCAGGCCCAAGGATTGGAAGGAACTGGCGAAACCGTGCAACAGATGGAAGGCCAACACCCCCATCATCACCACGTACAGCGCCACGTACCACAACTGGGTGAAGGCAGCGGCTACCACCGTATACAGGTCCTTCAGTGGCGCTCCGTCCTTGTCGACCGTCATGGGCAGGTCACCGAAGTGCATCTCGTACCAGAAGTGCTTCATGTGGATCACCAGGAACACCAGGATAAGGGTACCCAGCAGGGCCATCTGGCGTGCGTACCAATCACTGTTCGCCCCGGGTTTCTCATAGGCATATTTCACAGGACGCGCCTTGCGGTTCTGGATGGTCAGCAGGAAGCCGTCGAAGGCGTGGAACAGGATGCTGGCGTACAGCAGATAGCTTACCACCTTCACCGGGGGGAAGGTGGTCATGAACCGGGCATACTCGTTGAACTTCAGTTGCCCTTCGGGGCTCATGTCCAACAGTTGCAGGTTCCCAGCCAAGTGGGCGATCAGAAAGATGCAAAGGAAAAGGCCCGTCAGGGCCATCCAGTACTTCTTTGCGAGGGAGGAACCGAGTAATGCTGATCGTGCCATGTCTGCTTAACAGCGAACCGCTGAGGTTCGTTCGGCCGCAAACTTACGGGGCGGCCCGTTGGCACGGAACAGGGGTCCGAGGTCGTCCTTGTTTAGAATGGTTCTGATCTGGCCCTGCGCCAAGTAAAGACCATGATGGGCTGCCGCCCTACTGTTGCGGATAAGCCTTCCGCGTAGCCGCGATCGACTTTTTGACCATCACCTTAAGCACCTTCAGGTCGATGTCAGCCAGCTTCTTCACATACAGGCAAGCCTTGCTCATCTTGTATTTGCCCAGCTTCGCCAGCATCTCAGGTTCGCTCTCGAACAACCCCGGGAGGAGGTAGATCACCAGTTCCGGCTTGCGTGGACTGAAGGCCGCCAAGGGCGCACTGCCGGAATGCCCACTGGCATAGGTGTAATGGTAGGTCCCGAAACCTACGATGCTCGGCCCGTACATATGCGGCTCCTCGCCGGTGAGCTCCTGCATCATGGCCATCAGCACCCGGCTGTCATCGCGCATCTGCTCCTTGGGGTGCTTGTCGATGAAGGCCTGGACGCTGGCGGTGGTGGCGGTGGTTTTGTTGGGGGTTGGCATGGCGTGAAGATCGGATGCGCAAGGGATAGGAGCAAGTAGCCCACAGCGAAGCGAGGACTACTGCGAATAGCACGACCCGAGGGAAGTGAGCGCGGTGCAGCAGGGTCGAAGGGCACGAAGGGCACGCCCAATAACAAATGACCAATGGTCGATCTTCATTGTTCAAGTGCTGGGCTCAGCCTGGAGGATCGAGTTTTGTCCATTGAGAATTGAACATTCGCCCTCCCCTACCTTCGCCCTATGCGCTACACCCCCCTTACCGCCGCCACTTACCGCGAGCACCGCGCCCGTTTCCGCCAGCAGATGGAGAAAGGCGGCCTCGCCATCTTCCACAGCAACGACGTGATGCCCACCAGCGCCGATGGGCACCTGCCGTTCAAGCAGGCCACAGACATCCTGCACCTAACGGGCATCGATCAGGAGGAGACGGTGCTGCTGCTGTTCCCCGATGCGGTGGAAGCGAAGGACCGAGAGATCCTCTTCGTGCGCGAGACCAACGAGCACATCGCGATCTGGGAGGGCGCCAAGTTCACGCAGAAGGAAGCCTCGGACCTGAGCGGCATCGCCACCGTGCTATGGACCAGCACCTACGAGGCCACGGTGAAACGGCTGATGCCGCAGGCCGAGATACTCTACCTGAACAGCAACGAGCACCTGCGCCAAGGTAACGAGGTGGAGACACGCGAGGAGCGCATGAACAAGGTGCTGCGCGAGCGTTATCCGCTGCACGAACTGAAACGCAGCGCCCCGATCATGCATCGCATCCGCAGCTTGAAGACGACCGAGGAGGTGGCACAGATGCGGAAAGCAGTGGCTATCACCGGCAAGGCGTTCCAGCGGGTGTGTAGCTTCATCAAACCCGGTGTGAAGGAGTACGAGATCGAGGCGGAGATCACGCATGAATTCCTGCGCAACGGTTCACGCGGGCATGCCTACACGCCCATCATCGCCAGCGGCTACAGCGCCTGCGTACTGCACTACATCACCAACGACCAGGTGTGCCAGGACGGTGATGTGATCCTGATGGACTTCGGCTGCGAGTACGGTGGCTACGCCAGCGACCTTACACGCTGCCTGCCGGTGAACGGACGTTTCACCGATCGCCAACGCGCGGTGTACAACTCCGTGCTGCGCGTGAAGAACGAAGCCACCGCGCTGCTGCGCCCCGGTACCCTGCTGGCCGAGTACCACAAGGAGGTGGGCCGCATCATGGAAAGCGAACTGATCGGCCTGGGCCTGCTGGACAAGACCGACGTGAAGAACCAAGACCCCGAGAAGCCGCTGTACAAGAAGTATTTCATGCACGGCACCAGCCACTTCCTGGGCCTGGACGTGCACGATGTGGGCCTGTGGAACGAACCGATCGCCGAGGGCATGGTCTTCACCGTGGAGCCGGGCATCTACATCCGCGAGGAGAAGCTGGGCATCCGCCTGGAGAACGATGTGCTGGTGACCAACGGCGCGCCGGATGATCTGTTCAAGGAGATCCCAGTGGAGGCGGAGGCGGTGGAGGAGTTGATGAACCGGAAGTGGGTAGAGGCTTAAGGCCCTGTCCAACGGGGAATAGACGAACCCCTCGCCTACACTGGGAACTGGCAGCCGTGGCGCGAGCAACGGTTCTTGCGGTCAGGTCTTCGACGCT
The DNA here is from genome assembly GCA_016718655.1 of Flavobacteriales bacterium. Lineage (GTDB taxonomy): Bacteria > Bacteroidota > Bacteroidia > Flavobacteriales_F > PHOS-HE28 > PHOS-HE28. The sequence goes on from JADKCV010000009.1 coordinate 52,916, forward strand.
ACCTTTCCGGTACAATGCACAAGCTCCATAACGCTTCACTGTGTCCAACATTTCGTTGGCTTCCGTTGATCCTATTGTTCCATTGTACGTCGTTCGTCTATTGCCAGGACGATGTGCTGACGGATCCTGTTGTGCACGAAGCCCTTCGTCTTACGGACTCCGTTGAGACCACGCTAACGACATCCGTGCTGAAGCTGAGGAATGGATCACGAACGATGAAGATGAAAGGAAGAACGGGTGCGCTGACCGTGATCCGCAAGACCAGGATATACCGGGGCGGGCTCACCAAGGAAGTCGTTCGTATCCGTTCATCCTATCAACGGCCGATCAAGGAGCGTTTGAAACTGGTCAGGTGGAACGGGGAGGTCGTCTATGTGCGCCAAACGAAAACCCTGAATGGCGTGATCCAGAGGACCCATCATTCGTTCGATCCGACCGGAAAAAGGACCTATGCTCATTAGTGAGGACCGAGCGAGAGGAGGCAGCCCGTGTGCCTCACTTCGTTGGACTACTCCAACGAGGAGCCGGCCTTATCACCATCCGCAAGGAGAAGCCGGGCATCCGCCTGGAGAACGATGTGTTGGTGACCAGCGGCGCTCCGGACGATCTGTTCAAGGAGGTCCCGGTGGACGCGGGGGCGGTGGAGGAGTTGATGAGGACTGTGAGGAAGGAAGCCTTGGCCTAACAGTCTAATGCGTTTGCTTTGATGATTCTAGGTCTGCCCAAGACGTTACGCGTAATCGGCATCGTGCTGGTGATCCTTGGTGCGTTGTTCAAGATCCAACATTGGCCATGGACCGAGGTGATCTTCATCACGGCGTGGGCTTTCACGTTGATCGCGATGGTCTGGCGGCCAATGAGCGGACAACCGATGCTGAGCAAGGAGGCAATGCGGGATCTGTTCACGTTCGGTATGGTCTCAGTGATCGTGATGCGTATGCTGCATCTTCCGGGTAAGGGCTATGCGCTCGCAGTTGCCGCTCTGGGTGGAGTAGGCTTGCTTTGGTTGGACCGCGATCGCATCATTCCAAGTGGCAGTGGTAATGGACCCAGACCTTTGCTCTTCTACACAGCGCTACTGCTAGTGATCAGTGGCACATTGTTCCGGATCCAACACTGGCCGCACAGTACTCCTTTGCTGATCAGCGGACTGGTCTTGGTGGGTATTTGGTTCCTTTCCACCGGTGAGGATGATGGCAAGGAGGGATAGTTCAGGCTGGATCAAGTCGTTTGAAAGCGTTACGGATCAACTCTATCCGCATTCAACCACCAAACCCCCATCACCATGTACATCCGATCCATTGGTATCGCCGTGCTCATCTTCGGCACCCTGTTCAAGGTCCTGCACTGGCCAGGGGCCAACATCATGATCCTCACCGGGGGTGCTGTGGCGGCACTGGCCGCGATCGCCGTGCTGATCATGAAGCCAGGCCCCAAGCCGGCCAGCTCGGTGCTGCGCACGCTGACCGGTGCGCTGATCATCACCTTCCTATTGTTCAAGCTCTTCCACCTGCCCTTCGCGGATGCTTGGGCGCTCGCGGCCATGGTCTCCATGGTCGGAATCCTCTTCGTAGAGCGTGAGAGCCCGCGAATGCAACGGATACTGTCTTTGCGGTTCTCGGCGTTGCTGCTCGTTGCCATCGCGTTGGTTGTGGGTGGCACGGTCTTCAAAGTGATGCACTGGCCCGGTGCCCACATGCAGTTGTTGCTGGGTATGACAGGCTGTGCGGTCTGGTTCCTGATCCCGCAGGCCAGCAAGGTGGCCAGCGCTTGAGGTGTTCGTATGGAACCGCGAAGGCCCCTCGATCGCTCGAGGGGCCTTCGCGGTCCACTTCAACAGGTAGACAACCTACATCGGTTCCAGCAGCGTGGTATCCAGCCCACAGGTGTGGTACACCTCGCCGCATTCATCGCGGTCCGATACAAGGCCTATACCCGCGGCACACTGGAATGGTTTGGGTTGCAGCGGTCAAGCGACGCGGCGAAGTTGAAAGGGCTTGACCGTGGAGGTGTCACCATCGAGCACCATCAAATAGTATTCCTCACCAGCAAGGTCCGTGATCCTTACCCGGGTAACCGGACCACTGACCTCACCGGTCTTTACGATGTGGCCGTGCTGGTCACAGATGTCGAACAAGGCATCCTGGGTCCCTGGTTCATAGTCGAACATGAGCAAGCGCTCAAGCTGATCGACCCTCAGGCGTATGTGCAGTTTGTCCTGGTCCATGGCGTGGGTGGTTGCCCACTTGTACGAAGAACACCCACAAGGGTTACACCAAAACCCAAGGGCCCGATCCACATCGCTGCGGACCGGGCCCCACCACCAAACCAAAAGACCAAATACCACCTAACGACTGCGCGAATGGGCTAACTGCCCTGATCGATGAAGATCCAGAGCGACGCAGTGCCCTGGAACTCGATGTATGTGCTTACCATAGGTGCGGAGGGTTTTGGATCGTTCGTGACCCGAAACTATCCAACAAGCCAAACCCTATCAAGCCGGGAACGAGCAACGGTGGGGCGACAGGAACGACCGGTATGACATTGTTGAACGGTCATTTTTGTCAGGCTCGCACAGGACCATACACGCCATTGCCGTTCGCTGCATCGATGTTACCGATCCCTTGGGGAGCACCATCACTTCCGCGCAGCGCACTATCTTTTCGCCAAACCAACGCACCATGGCCTTGCGCGTATTGATCGTGGATGATGAAGCGGATGCACGGGACAACCTTCGACTGATGCTCGAAGAGCACTGCCCGGAGGTACAAGTGGCTGGTCAAGCCGCCAGCGCTCCCGAAGCCCGTCAACGGATACAGGAACTACAACCCAACGGACTTTTCCTGGACATCAAGATGCCAGGAGAGGATGGCTTCCAACTACTTGCCTCGATCGCGGAACTCGATCTTCCGGTGGTCTTCACTACCGCTTACGACGAATACGCGTTGAAAGCGTTCAAGCAGAACGCGCTCGATTACCTGGAGAAACCCATCGACCATGAAGAGTTGCAGCGTGCGGTGAAGAAGATGCAAAAGCTGACCGATGAACTCGGAAACGGCCAGCCATCCGCCATTGCCGCTTTGATGAAGGATCCTGACTCTCCGTTGAGTTCAAGGGTTGCCATCCCGGGCCGGGATGGGCTGGTCCTCTTGAAACACGAGGACATCCTGTACCTGGAGGCCAATGACAGCTACACCACCATCCACTTGATGGACGGAAAGCGAAGTGTAAGCAGCAAGCATATCCGGGTGTTCGAGAACAACCTCGACCCGAAGACCTTCTTCCGCGTGCACAAATCGTTCATCATCAACCTGGCGCACCTCAAGGGATTCAACCGAGCGGAAGGCAATATGGCCGTGCTTGACAACGGCACCCTGATACCTGTCTCCAGACGCCGATTACCCGACTTCCTCGGATTGATCAACACGTTCTAACGTTAGCCCGGGAATGCGCATCGCGCGGTGGTGGTCCTTGGTGTTCGTGCTGACCACGCTTTCATCAAGCGTTGTGCGCAGCCAACAGTATGGTTTCATGCAATGGACACCCAAGCAGGGCTTGGCTCAAAGCCAGGTGCGATGCATGGCCCAGGATAGTAAGGGATACCTCTGGTTCGGAACCCTTGGAGGTGCGAGCCGGTTCGACGGACGCACCTTCACCAACTATGCGTTGCAGGAAGGTCTTCCCGACGCGCAGATCAGCGCTATGGTGGATGATGGGCGCGGCACCCTTTGGTTGGCCGCCGGTGCTAGACTGGCCAGTATCAACGGCCCGGAAGTACGTTCCGAGCCGTTGCCCCCCACGAGCAGGAACGCACGGATCATGAGTTTGGCCATGGATGCCACTGGCAGGCTGTTCATTGGAACGGACGGAGGCGGTATGTACCTCCGCGACACCGCCGGGATCAAGGCCTTGACCGGATTCCCGATGGATACGGCCGCCAATATCCGTTCCATCCAGCTACTACGCGATGGATCGCTCCTCATCGGTACCCGAAATGGGCTACTTCACTGGCGACACGGTAATTGTACTGCCATACCGGTGGGCGATGCGGAACCCAAGACGATCACTGCACTTGCAGTCGGCCGTGACGGCACTTGGTGGATCGGCACCGCCGAGGACGGCCTCTTCAGACGGGGGCCTGACGGCCGGGAACAGCATTACGATGAGGAATCCGGGCTATTGCTGAACAACGTTCGGTGCTTGCTCGTGGACGACGAGGACCGTACCTGGGTAGGCACCAAGTTCGGTTTGAACCTGCTGGAAGGAGGGCGAATGCGTGTATTCACCATCCATCAAGGCATGCCCAATGACTATATCACCAGTGCATTCCAGGACAGCGAAGGTGATCTATGGTTCGGCACCGACGGTGCAGGTGCGCTCCGTTATTCGGGCGACCGGTTCGTCTCCTTCACCATCAAGGATGGGCTCTGTAGCGACCTCATCATGAGCATCACCCCCGATGTGAAAGGTGATCTATGGTTGGGCAGCTATGATAATGGGGTTTGCCGACTTGATGGCATGGCCACCATCAACACCTTGGATGGGTTGCCCAACAACACGGTCTGGTGTGGCCTCTTGGACAAGCGGGGACGCATGTGGTTCGGCACCAGTGAAGGGCTGGCCTGCGTGGAGAATGGTGTGGTCCTGGAACTGCCCCAATTGGACACGCTCGGCGACCAGCGGATCGTTTCCCTGCATGAAACGAGGACGGGTGTCATCTGGTGTGGTATGCGCGACGGACTGGCCCGTGTGGACGTTGACGGTAGCGTGATCATCCTGGGTGCCGGTGAGAATGGTCCGGGACGGTCCGTACGAACCATCACCGAAGGTCCTGATGGTACGCTTTGGCTAGGGACGGAGAATGGGTTGTATTCCTATGATGGCACTTCGTTCTCGGCGTTGACAACGAAAGATGGCCTCTGCGACAATACCGTGCAAAGCCTTTGCTGGGATGTTCGAGGACGATTATGGGCGGGTACTGCCAATGGACTCTCCTGTTGGGACGGCAAACACTTCAGTGAAGTCAGATTCGGTGCCGACTTCGGGAGCAACTTCATCGATCTGCTCGTGGTCGACCTGCGCGGCAGGATCTGGGCAGGGACCAATAACGGCTTGTTCGTCTTCCATCCCGACAGTGCGTTGACCGATGCCTCGAACCACCAGCATTTCACCACGAACAATGGACTTCGGAGTTTGGAATTCAATCTGAACGCCGCACACAGCGACCGACAAGGACGAATGTTGTTCGGAAGCACCGGTGGGCTGGTGCATCATCGCGTGGCGCGAACCGGGGAGGAACCGAACATCGCACCGCCAGCCATCCACATCACCGGTCTGCGTTCCTTCTTGCAGCGAACGGATTGGACCGGCCAGTGCCAAGGTCTGGATGCCGAAGGTCTTCCATTGGGCCTGATCCTGGCTTACCGAAGGAATTACCTCACATTCGACTACGTGGGCATAAGCCTTTCCGATGCGGAAAAGGTAAGATACCGGTACCGCTTGATCGGCTATGACCAGAACTGGCTGCCGACCACGGATGCGCGGTTCGCCAGTTATAGCAATCTATCCCATGGTCAATATACGTTCGAGGTCTCGACCACAGTGGATGGGACCTCGTGGAGCAGCCCGGCCACATTCAGTTTCGAGATCGAACGGCCATACTGGTTGAAATGGTGGTTCTTCCTCCTATGTGGTGTCACGCTCACCGGAACCGCATATGGGATACATCGGTATCGTCTTAGCATTCGACAACGCCACGAAAGGACCAGGCAACTGATGCTTCGGTCGCGTATGCTGCAACTTGAACAGCAAGCCCTGAATGCGAACATGAACCGCCATTTCGTCTTCAATGCCTTGAACAGCATCCAATACCACATCAACAAACAGGATCGCGCTACAGCAAGCCGATACCTCACCAGCTTTGCAAAACTGATACGCAAGAATCTGGATGCCAGCCAGAACGACACGACCTCTCTGGCCGAGGAACTCGAGCGTCTTGAACTCTATCTGACCTTGGAACACATGCGGTTCAAGGACAAGTTCCGGTATACGGTCCATGTGGATAAGGACGTGGACTCCAATCATGTGCAATTGCCTGCGATGATGCTCCAACCCTATGTGGAGAATAGTATTTGGCATGGTATCCTGCCCATGGAGCGTCAGGGTGAGGTCAGGATCACCGTAAGAACCAGCGGGGCTGACCGCGTTGCGGTGGTCATTGAGGACGATGGTGTGGGAGTGGATCGTAGTCTAGGGTCCAAACAGAACGCCCCTTCGGACCATATCTCAAGGGGCATCGAGATCACCAAGGGAAGGGCGGATGTACTGCGCAAGCTGGACTTGAGCGATATCCGGATCCAGGGTCCTGATCAGCGTAATGATCCTGTCACCGGCACCGTGCTTGGAACCAGCGTGACCATCGACCTGCCGGCATGATCGGAACCAATTTTGCACCACCATTTGCATTTCGACCTTGATCGACCTATCTTTGGCCTACTGAGGTCCGTCCCCATGCGTCTCGCTCCGATCATCCTTCTTATCGTTCTGCTGCTGGCTTCGTGCGCCAAGGACGATACCCTGGCCCCCTGCCAGCATGGTGATGATGCGACCCAGTCCCAAACCAAAGGCACAGGTTCCTACAACAAGGATGGTGCTGTCGATCCAGAGGGTCCTGGCAGTGGTTCCATCAGTGATGATGGTGATGACATCAACGACGGGGAAGGCCGTCGTAAGAAAAAGAAGCCCTGAGCCTTCAGGGGCTGCGTTCCTGCGCGATCAGCGGACCTGGTCGACAAGTCACTACCCATTGAGTTACCTCGTACGAAGGCGTTGGGTGCTTTCCGGACAGATTTCCGTTGACCCGTGAGCAGTGGACCGTTCCCGATCCCACTGATCCTGAAGACCGGACAGCATGATCGGCACTCACTCGATAACATGGGTCCTTCAACCGACCACACCAACGAAAAAGGCCACCAGAATGGTGGCCTTTCGTGGAGAATACCGGAGTCGAACCGGTGACCTCTTGCATGCCATGCAAGCGCTCTAGCCAGCTGAGCTAATTCCCCATTCGATGAACACAAGCACCGCAGCGTGGCTTCGGTGTAGCCCATTTCCATGATCTCATTTCCTGGTCGTCCACGTTCGGAGCGACACCCCCTGCCATTCTGGAAGGGGACGCAAAAGTAAGGAAATGTCCGAACTCCAAGAACGCTAGCTACCAGCTTCCAGTACCTGACGATCGTTGGCCGTTCATTGGAACGAATTCTTGAAGTTGCGCGTCCATGCCGGCTCCAACGAGTTCCTTTCGTCACATCTTCCACCCGACCGACCTTTCGCATGCAAGCGCGCCTGCGTTCCATCATGCGCTCGCCTTGGCCGTGGCCGCAAGGGCGAAGTTGACGGTCATGCATGTAGCGGGGAACGACCGGATCCACCGCAATGAACTACCGGGGGTAAGGGAAACCCTGCAGCGCTGGGGTCACATAGGCCCGGTCGATAGCGAAAGCGAACTGGCATCCATGGGATTGGCCGTGCGCAAGGTGATCTCCAAGGGGTTGGATCCTGTCAAAGCATGCTTGGACCAGCTGGCTCGGCATCCGGCTCAGTTGGTGGTGCTGAGCACCGGCCAGCATCAAGGCCACATGCGATGGCTTGAACGTTCGGTGAGTGAAGAGCTCATGCGTGGATCGCAAACTCCTACCCTTTTCTTACCGCATGGGGTGGTCGGCTGGGTGGACCCCATGACGGGCCGAATGGAACCACCCCATACGTTGATCACGACCTGCAACGGCAAGGACCTGCATCAACCTTGGAAGGCCCTGATGGATCTTTTCACGCTGTTCCGGGTGCCTCCCCCTGATCCTGTCATTCTGCATGTCAAGCAGGGAAATCGAATACCATCCATCGGTCCGTTGGCAACTCACCTGATCGAAGTTGAAGGACCGGTCATACCTTCCATAGTCCGCAGGTCTGCGGAGATGGGCCTTCTGGTGATGGGAACTGAAGGCCCGCATGGCATCTTCGACGCTATGAGAGGCACTACCACGGAACAAGTGCTTCGCCAATTGAACTGTCCTTTACTGGCCGTACCCCTGACCACCGGAGCGGGTGGATAAGAATGTGGAAAAGCCGGTGGGCCGTGAAGATCCCGGCATGCCTCGCTCCCACACTTTTACTGGCGGAAAGAGAACGATGGCTCATCGACTGCAAGTCGATCGTAAGTCAACGTTCATGAGCTTGGTATGTAAGGAGGGAGGGGGCCTGTTCTCGGAACAAGCTTGGCCTGACCAGGATCTTCGTCTCTGTTCTAGACAGGTTGGGCAAGGCCCTTTCCCCCTTTCATGTTCCTAAGTGGAACGTCGATCCTTTGACCCCTTGCCTGAACCACGCGCCAGATACTTCCACGTATCTGCTTGTGCATGAACGATGACGCCCTTCTTGGGCACCGGTAGGTACGGGTCCGTCTGCTGCTTGTCCAGCCGACGGGCTTTCGTCCGATCCATCCATTGGAGCTCCAATAGATGGATCATCTCCTTCTTGATCGCTGGATCCAACAGGGGGAAAGCGACCTCCACTCGTCTGTCCAAGTTGCGTCCCATCCAATCGGCACTGGCCAAGTAGACCAAGACATCACCGCGGTTATGGAACACATAAGCCCTGGTATGTTCCAGGTACCTGTCCACGATACTGATGGCTTCTATGTGCTCACTGACATCACGAACTCCTGTGACCAAACAGCAGATGCCCCTTACGATCAATCGAACCTGCACACCAGCACGACCCGCATCGTAGAGCTTACTGATCAATGCACGGTCCTCGAGGTTGTTCACCTTGAGCAGAATGCTCGCGGGTTGACCTCTCAGGGCCTGCGCGATCTCCCCATCGATTAGCGCTTCCAACCTGGGCCGAAGGTTCAGCGGTGCGACCATCAGGTGCTGGATGCGTGGCCGATGTCGGCGGTCCATGAGATGCGCGAACACCTCGGCCACCTCGTTCACTATCGTCGACTCGGCGGTAAGAAGCGCGGAATCGGCATAGATACGTGACGTACGTTCATTGAAATTCCCTGTACCCAGATAAGCGAAACGCTGTATTCGACCGCTCTCCTTTCGCTCGATCAAGCACAACTTGCAATGCACTTTCAGCTTCTCATAGCTATACAGGACCTTGGCACCTGCCTTCTCCAACGTTTCTCCCCAAAAGAGGTTGGTGCCTTCATCAAAACGGGCTTGGACCTCGACGAACACGGTCACCCGGATGCCTGCCTTCAAGGCTTTCAGCAATGCCGCACAAACCGAACTGTCGCTGGCCACCCGATAAAGTGTAATAGCAATATGCTTGACCCTTCGGTCATCCGCCACCTTGTCCAGGATCCCTACGAACTGGCCGAAGTCGTGGTATGGGAAATGAAGTAGAACATCCTGACGAAGCAGCACCCCCAAGGGATCGGCAGCTCCGGCCAACGCGGGGTGGGCCAAGGGTCTCCAAGGTCCATCCCGCAATTCCGCATGCCCACGAACAGGCAGCTTCATCAAGTCGCTGAAGTTGTGGTAACGTCCACCCGGCACGAGATCCTGCTTGGCGAGTCCCAAGAGGTCGCGTAATGAACGAAGGACCGGGCGCGGTATGGTCTGGTCATACAAGAACCGTGAGGGAACCCCGGTCCGTCGCTTTCGAAGGCTCTTTCGCACCTTGTCCTTCACGTTCCCCGCGAACTCCTCATCCAGGTAGAGCTCAGCATCGCGCGAAAGTTTGATCGCATGGCACCCCATGACCTTGTATCCCGTGAAATGGTCAGGAAGACATGTTCGGATGGCATCATCCAAGAAGAGGATGTCCGTTCTTCCTTTGGTCGCTGGCAATGCTATGAAACGTCCCAGTTCATCGGATGGGATATTGAGGAGAACGGAACGGTGCTTGTTGGCGACCCCCTTCTGTTTCAGCACACACGCCAGATAGAGCTTGCGATCCTCGATGAAAGGAGCATTACCGGGGCGTATGGCCGCCGAATGCAGCAAAGGAGCGACCTTCTCGGTGAAATAGCGGCGTACGAAAGCCTTCTGGTTCCGATCCAACCGATGCTCATCCAATAGTCGGATGCCATGATCCTCCAAGGCCGGTAAGAGCGTGTCCCGGTAGAGTGCACCAAACTCCCGTTGCTGCTTGAGCGCCTTGCGGTTCAGCCTATCGATGAGCTTCACCGTCGGTACGTCCAGTGCCGTACGATCCGCCTTGTTCAACTTGCTGAGACTCCGCAGCGAGGCTACCCGAACGCGATAGAATTCGTCCAGGTTGCTCGAGTAGATGGCCAGGAACTTCAGCCGCTCGAGCAAGGGTACACGCGGGTCCTTGGCCTCCTGTAGCACCCGATTATTGAATGACAACCAACTCAGGTCGCGGTCCATGAACCGCTCGGTTCCGTATCGTCTGGGGGTCGCATCGGCAGTTGCCTTTCTATCTCGCTGACGCAGTTCCTGTAGATTCAAGCGCTTCTGAGCCGCATAGCGGCGTTGTGCATACCGCGTATGGAACCGATGGGCTTCCAAGTAGCTCAGGTTCTCCTGATGCCATTTGATGTTGTCCAGTGGTTCCTTACGCACCGCTTCCAACTCTTTCCGCAAACGCATGCTCTTCTCCTCGAAATCCGCTTGACCCGCCTTTGCACTATCAGCATCACGAAGGACCCGCTGTATGAGCGTACGTGGCCTCGCACCAAGCCGCGTGGCAAGGATGGCCGAGCGCACGGTGGCCACCTGTCGTTTGCTGCATCCTTGTTTGACCATGAACGCTTCGGCCAACTCGGCACTGTGTGCCTCGTGACCGGCAACTGACAGCGCATAACCCGTATCGTGGAAAAGGGCGGCCAACTCCAACAGGAGCAGGTCCACACTGGTGAGGCCTTCTGCTTGCCCGATGCCCAGCGCAGTTCGGGTGACACTCAACGTATGCTCCAGGTCGTGGAAGTGAAGATGTTTGGGCATATGCCGCGCGAAATGCCTTCGCACATGCAAGCGGGCCTTTTCAAGAATTTCCTCGGTGGCCATGTTCGCGGCGAAGATAGTAGCCGCCAACCGGGCGGTATGGCGCACACAACTACCTTTGATCGGATACCCTTGGATGGAGAGCCACCCACTGATAACGCTGTTCGATGCCTTTGCCGAGGAACAGCTCGTGATCATCTATGGTGGCTCCTTTCCGGACGACCATACCGCCCGGTTGATCGGACTGGGTGATGACGCGATGGGCGACAAACCGGTCGAGAAGGGTCTTCGCACCCGTACCGCTTTCGTACTTGTGGAAGCCTACCAGAACGTGGTCAGGCATCGGCCCACCTCCGTGAAGGATGAGCGGAGCACCTTCATCTTCCTGCATGCGACGGACAGCACCGAGGTGATCACCGTGAATGCCGTGGATGCCGATGACCTGCCGGCACTCAGGACCGCTTTGGACCGCATCCAAGGCAGAAGCCCGGACGAATTGAAGGCCTTGTTCCTGAGTTCGCTCCAACGCAATGAACAAACCAAACGTGGTGGTGCCGGCCTAGGGCTCATCGAGATGGCACGTCGTTCAGGCCATGGTGTACGGCACCGGTTCTGGACTGGTACCGATGGTACCGCACGTTTCGCGCTACGCGTGCGCACAGGAGGTGTAGCGGAGGGACGTCTTGGCGATACGGAATTACACAATCTGGACCAATGGGTCGGCCAGAGTGGCTGCGTCCTTCTTTGCTGTGGTTCTCCCTCTCGATCCATACAGGAGACGCTCTTGCGCATGTTAGGGGCGGAGCGCGCACTGGACGGCGAACTGTTGGAACGAGCAGGCATGGCGGCCATGGAACTCATCTCAGCATTGCACCCATTGCGGGAACATGTTCTTCTCGCTTGGCACTCCACTCCAGAAACGCGTTCGCTTCATCTGGTACTACCAACTCCTGAGGATCCCAGCATCCTCAAGCTGGCCAGTGAACTATCCAAGGCCACCGCTGGGGAGGTCAATCGGCGCTACAGGGACGCACTCCTTGGGCGAACACCCGATCATGGACCAGGCATCATCGGACTGTTGGACCTCGCACGGCGCTCGATCGAGCCGATACGGATCGAAATGCTGTCCCACAAGGGACGTAGCTTGATGCAGGTCCGTGTCCGTTTGTGACCGTTCCTCGTTCTGTTACACCGGCACATACCGATCGGACCAATTCGTGTGTTATTCACACAAACCTTCACCATGTTCAACGCGCTCTATACCCTGATGGACCGGTTCCAACGTTTCGGGAATTGGTTCGACCGTCAGTTCGGGTGGTTCTTCACCAATGGAATGAAGGACAAGCAGACAGCTGGTCGGGCTGCTAAAGCTTGATGCAGATGTTCTTCGCCTCGGTGAAGAACCGTAGTGCATCCACCCCGCCTTCCCGACCGACCCCGCTCTGCTTCATGCCACCGAACGGAGTTCGCAGGTCGCGGACCATCCAACAGTTCACCCAAACGATACCGGCATTGATCGCCCGTGCCACCCTGTGGCTTCGTTTGAGATCGGTGGTCCAGATCACCGCGGCCAGTCCATATGGCGTGCTATTGGCCAGTGCGATGGCTTCCTCATCGCTCGTGAATGACTGAAGCGTGACCACAGGACCGAAGATCTCCTCCTGGTTGGTCCGGCACTGTGGACCCAAGCCTTCGATCACCGTCGGAGCGATATACCAGCCACCACTCAGCGCGCCTTCCAATTGTACGCGAGTGCCACCACAAAGGACCTTCCCCCCTTCCGTACGTGCCAGATCGATGTAGCTCAGGACCTTTTCCATATGGTCGCGTGAGACCACTGCACCGAGGTCGCTATCAGGAGACGTTGGGTCGCCCACCCGCAATTGCTCCACTCGGGAGACGAAAGCATCGCGGAAGCGGGCATAGATGCGCTCGTGCACGAGAATACGCGAGCCGCATAAGCAGATCTGACCCTGGTTGGTGAAACTGGAACGGACCGTCGTGGACAACGCCTCTTCCATGTCACAGTCATCGAAGACCAGGACGGGGTTCTTCCCTCCCAATTCCAAGCTCAATTTCTTGAACATCGGTGCCGCCACCCGTGCGATCTCCGCGCCAGTGCGTGTTCCACCGGTGAAGGAGATGGCCGGGATACCGGGGTGAGCGGTGATGGCCGCACCCACCTTGGGGCCCAGCCCGTGAACGATATTGAGGACGCCTGATGGCATACCCGCTCGGGCGCATAGTGTACTCAATCGATGAGCCGTGCAGGGGGTCACCTCACTCGGTTTGGCCACAACACAATTCCCAGCTGCCAAGGCAGGGGCGATCTTCCACGTGAAGAGGTAGAGCGGTAGGTTCCATGGACTGATGCAACCCACTACGCCAATAGGTTGTCGATCGGTCCAGTTGACAGCCACATCGTCCATCACGTGGGCCTCACTGGGAAAGTGTAGAATGGCCGTGGCGAAAAAGCGGAAGTTGGCCACTGCACGCGGGATATCCACCTTGCGCGCCAAGGCCAACGGCTTACCATTGTCCTTGGATTCCAATTGTGCGAACGCCTCCAGGTCATCCTCGATCAGCTGTGCCAACCGCAGCAGCACATTGGAACGGCCTTCGCGCCCCATTGCTTTCCAACCGGCCAACGCGCGATCTGCCGCCAAGTAGGCCAATTCCACATCACGTTCGTCACTATCCGGCAGCCGAGCGAGCACGGCACCTGTTGCTGGTTCGTACACATCGATCCATGCGTTGCTCACCGCCGGCATCGATACGCCGTCCATCAAGTTCAATATAAGGTCCATGGGACAAGGCCCTTCCGTGTTCTGTGGGATGGGTCCGGGGTCGAAGGTAACAGGTGCTCGGTGGCCTACGAACGTCAAAAGGCCTCCCAAAGGAGACCTTTCAACGCCTTGTTGTGCAGGTCGGCCTCACCAAAACCCATCAGCCGACCAAGCTGGTAGGGACCCCGCGCCGCGAGTTCCCTCCGTTGATGATGCGAAACTACCCTCGTGCGAACGAATTGATGTTAACGCAAGGAGAATGAACGTTAAAGAGCGTTAAGCTTGATCCAGGGCCTGAGGGACGGGTAGTTTAGCTGCGTGGAACGGCGCTGGATCATTGGCTTGGTAGCGACCATCGGTATGGCGCTGCTCGGTCTGGTGGGCATACAGGTCCATTGGATCAGAAGCACGGTGAGCGCACGGGAATCGCAATTGGTCCAAGGCATCGACAATGCGCTATTCGTGGTCAGTGACAAGCTCGAGCAACTTGAACGGATCCACACCTTACGGAACGAACCAGCAGGACGTCAGCTTCTTCTTCGCCTGGACACCTTGCGCACCAAGCGATCGCCGGATCGGGTAGGCTCCGTCGATCCATCGCGCGATCCCGGTGGTGTGATCGACGGCTCGGGGGACGATCTGGAAACGCTGGTGACCGATGTCGTCCGAGGCATCCTGGCCGCAGAGATGCAGCGCGACATTCGCGATCGTCTTGATGTGCGGGTGTTGGACTCCCTTATAAACAGCGTGTTCCTGGCCGACGGTCTCCCCAGACCGACCGCTTATGGGGTGTTCGACGACGGAGATCGTCCCATACCGTTGAGCTCGGATCAACCGGACCACCTGGAACGGCTTCTGAACACCCCGTACCGGGAACGGTTGTTCCGCCATGACCTTGCGCTGGAAGGTTATTTCCTGAGGGTGGCCGTGGATGACGAACGTGGTCTCATCCATCGTGGCGTGGTCCCTCAGTTGATCATTTCCGCTCTTTTCATCGGGCTCATCATCGCGGTGTTCGCGATCGCCTTGCGCATCATCCTCAGGCAGAAGCGTATCAGCGATATCCGGAACGACCTGGTGAACAACCTGACCCATGAACTGAAGACCCCGATCAGCACCATCGGCCTGGCGTGTGAAGCCTTGGCGGACCCTTCGGTGCCGAAGACCGATCAGCAGGTGCGGACGTTCGTAGGCATGATCCGGGACGAGAACAAACGCTTGGGGGCATTGGTGGAGAACGTGCTGCAGAGTGCCGTGCTCGACAGTGGGCACATGGTGCTCAAACTGGTCGATCTGGATATGCACAGTCTGGTACAGGACGTGATCCGGAGCAGCAATATCCAAGTTTCGAGACGCAGCGGACGGATCGAAACGGACCTCCGTGCTGAGATCCACCATGTCCAAGGCGACCGGATCCACCTCACCAACCTGCTCTACAACCTCATTGATAATGCGGTGAAGTACACCCGGCAGGAGCCGGTGATCCGGATCGTCACGCATAGCAATGACACGGGGATCACACTGAGCGTGTCCGACAATGGGATCGGCATCGCACCTTCCGAGCAACGCAAGATCTTCGATCGCCTGTATCGGGTTCCTACGGGCAACATCCACAATACGAAAGGCTTCGGCCTGGGTCTTAGCTATGTCCGCACCGTAGTGGAACGTCACCGCGGCACCATCCGAGTGGAGAGTGTTCCGGGTCAGGGCAGTACCTTCCATCTATTCATACCATTCGAACATGTCATCACCCGTCAAGCTGCTCCTGGTAGAGGATGACCCCAATCTCGGAGGGCTACTGGCCGAATACTTGCGGGCCAAGGGCTTTCTGGTGGACCTACGCACCGATGGACAGCAGGGGTGGCTGGCCTATTCGCAGAACACCTACGATATGCTCATCCTTGACGTGATGATGCCATTGAAGGACGGTTTCACCTTGGCCCGCGAGATCCGTGAGAAGGACCCCTTGGTCCCGATCGTCTTCCTGACCGCCAAGAGCATGAAACAAGACACCTTGGAAGGCTTCAAGGCGGGCGCTGATGATTATCTCACGAAGCCTTTCAGCATGGAGGAATTGATGCTTCGCACCCAAGCTGTGCTCCGGCGCGCACGCGGAGCCCAGCCGCTCGAAGTGGAACCGGACCATTATCTGATCGGCGCGTCGCGGTTCGACCCGCGCAAGCAACTCCTTGCCACTCCTGTCGGGGAGCGTCGCCTGACCACCAAGGAATCGGAATTATTACGTCTCCTTTGTGCCCATCGCAATGACGTCCTGGAGCGTGGGCATGCATTACGCGAAGTGTGGGGCAATGACAATTACTTCAGTGGCCGCAGCATGGATGTCTATATCGCCAAGCTGCGGAAGTATCTACGGGACGACCCGGCAGTGGAGATCATTAATGTACATGGCAAAGGGTTCAGGCTGATCGCGCCGGATGGGCAATGATCGATAGGAGTGCCGTGTTCTGTCCTCAAACACAGGACCATGGCTACCTACACCCATTCATGGGACCGTTCACAACGGGACCTGAGCCGCCGTTTCCTCACCGGCCTCGTCACAGCACTCTCCTTCACCCTGGTCGCCTATGAGTGGCGATCCGGAACCCACGTGTCGTTCCTCAAGACCACCCTTGCCGACGAGGAGCACGTGGTCGAAGACCTCCCGGTGAACTTCACCATCAAGCGGGACCTGATCCCCAGCGACTCCAAAGTGCGTACTACGGCGAGCACAGGTCGCATCGTAGCCTCGGAGCCAGTTGCTGTTCCAACCCTGTCACCCCAAGCCAACATCCAGCCCGATCCAACAGGTGGACCTGAGCCACTGGTCACGGGTCCTGAGCGCCTCCCGGATGAGGTCGTGGACCCGGGACCTCGCTTGTGGGACGGTGTGGAGCAACGACCCTACTTCGCAACGTGCCTGGAGGAGGATCGCAGGGACCTTGACGCATGCACAGAGGCCCGGATCGACGCACATCTCCAAAAACACTTCCGGGTACCCCGCGAAATGCGTCGTGAGGAATTCACGGTGATCACCATGGAGGTGACGGCATCCGGGGCCATCGGCAGGTTGATATGCGCCCCCGAGCCGAGTGCGGACGTGAAAGCCGAGATCGAACGGGTCATCCGGTCATTGCCGACGTTCATGGCGGGGTCCGAGAGGGGCAGTGGAGTGCCCGTGATCCATCAGCTTCCCTTTAGGGTGCGGAGGATCTGAGCGACCGAACTCAAAGACACGCGGTCCGTCCTCCGTCCACAGGAAGGTTGACCCCATTGATGTATCCGCCGGAAGGACCACATAGGAAAGCCACGGCATTGGCGATCTCGCCCGCTTGAGCGAACCGGCGGAGCGGTATCTCCATCTGCATCTCCTCTGCGATGGACGCCTCGCTACGTTCGGTCGCCTGTGCCTTGTTGCGGATGATGGCCGTGAGGCGTTCAGTGGCCGTGGCCCCGGGCAACACATTGTTCACCGTGATCCCGTGAGGCCCAAGCTCATTCGCCAAGGTCTTGGCCCAGTTGGCGACCGCACCCCGTATGGTATTGCTCACCCCCAGGTTGGGCAGGGGTTGTTTCACGCTGGTACTGATGATATTGATGATACGGCCGTGACCGCGCTGTTTCATTCCCGGGACCACCGCCCTGACCATGGTCTGGAAGGCAAGGACATGCAACCGGAAGGCCGACTCGAACGCAGCCACCTCCGCCTGATGCGCCGGACCAGGTGCTGGCCCACCGGTGTTGTTGATCAGGATATCCACCCCATGGTGGGTCAGATGGGCCTTCAGCGTAGCATCCAATGCGTTCGTATCGCTCATATCCACCACCAGCACACCATGGGACTGTGATGACCGGACAGGCAACGTCGCAGCCAGAGCCCGGGTCCGGTCCCCATCCCGGCCCACCAACGTAACGTTGGCACCGAGTTCCGCGAGCTCCAGGGCGATCGCAGCACCGATGCCTTGGGTAGCGCCTCCGACCAATGCGTTCCGACCTTTCAATGAGATATCCATGGTACGAAAGTAGGCGGTGTATAATTCGTGCTTGGTATTCCAGTACAGAAGTGCCACCTTCGCGGCATTCTAACCGACCCAAGAACGATGAAGAACAACTACCTTGCTTTTGTAGGAGTGCTGGTCGCTGCCAGCATGACGACCCTGGCAACAGGTCAGGCGGGCATGACGCCGGACCTTCTCCAGAAGACCAAGAGCCGCGTTGCGGTGAAGGGTGAAGTATCGCGTACGCTGAGCCGCCAGGGCACAGTGATCGCCGCTGAGCTGCGCGGCGCTATCGCGAACGATGCTTGCGCTGATGCACAAGTACTGACGGTGAACCTGCCAGGCGAATGTCCTGCGAACGGGGTGCCCGGCGACAATGCTGGAACCACTGCCACGGACGGCGAGCCTACGTGCGATCCAGGCGCTTCCGCCTATGAGGACGTATGGTACGGCTTCAATTCCGGTGCCTACACCTCTGTAACGGTCAATATCGTGGGGGGTACCATCACCGACCTGGTCGTGGACGTCCTGGAGGGTGGCTGCGGAGGAACCTCCGTTGCTTGTGCCGTGGGTGATGCCGCAACCGCGCTTGTAGTGCCGGTCTCCCCTGGGACCGATTACGTGTTCAGCGTGGCCGCGAACAATGACTTCGGTGTTGGTGGAACGTTCGACGTTTGCCTGACCGGTCAAGGCGGTGGGGCCGCTCCTGCGAACGACGAATGTGCAGGTGCCACCTCCCTCACCGTTGGTACCGAGTGCACTCCGGTGACCGCTACGGTCCTGGATGCTACCAGCACGTTGCCCTCCATCCTCTGCAACGGGTTCACCGCTCCTGGTGCACTTGATGTGTGGTTCAGCTTCGTGGCAACGGGTGCCATCACCAACGTTCAGGTGGATGGCGTCGGTACCATGGATGCCGTGATCGAAGGCTTCACGGGTGATTGTGGCGCGCTGGTAAGCGTGGGTTGTGCCGATGCGACCTTCCCTCCGGGCGGTCTGCAGGAGACACTGACCATGAACACCGTTTCCGGAACGACCTATTATGTACGCGTGTACCACTATGGCGCCACCGCACCTGCCGATCCAGAGTTCAGCATCTGCGCGTTCGCTCCTTCCAACGTTCCTGCCAACGACCAGTGTGACGCGGTCACGGCCGATGCATTGGCAGCTGGTGGAAGTGTGAACTGGACCGGCGATAACACCGGCGCACTGGACACCGAGGCCATTGGCACCGTGAACGTGTGGCACGCCTTCACCACCACCGAATGCACGAACATCTCCGTAGCCTACTGTGGCATGGTCGCACCGTTCCAGAACGTGGGTGCTCGTCTGTACGTGGATTGCCCGTACACGTCCTTCATCGGATTCAGCTCGGGCAACTTCGATGACTGCGGTGATGGCAACGCCACCGTTTACTTCGATGCTGTTCCAGCTGGCACCTATTACTATGCAGTGCTCGGTGGCGTTGATGCCACTGGCGCTTATGAAATCACGGTAACAGCTGAAGCATGCGCTCCTCCGCCTGCCAACGATGCTTGTGCCGGTGCCCAAGGCCTGTTCGTGTATACCGTGTGCACGCCCATCGATGGTAACACGGAGAGCAGCGACCAGACCCTCGACCCGATCGAGTGCAATGCGTTCACCTCCCCTACAGCGCTTGACGTGTGGTATTCGTTCGTAGCCACGGGAACCGACCATACGGTTACCGCTACCGGCACGAACGGTGCCGACCTGGTGATCGAACTGTTCTCCGGTGCGTGCGATGCCGCCACTTCCTTGGCTTGTTCCGATGCGACCATCGCGGATGGTGTGGAGGAGATCATCCAGAGCGGATTGACCGTGGGTGAGACCTACTCCGTGCGCGTGTACAACTATGGTGGTACCGCCACCTTCAACATCTGCGTCACCGGTGACATCGAAACCGCTGTGAACGACCTGACCTCCAACAGCGCTGTGTTCGCCGTATTCCCGAACCCCAGCAATGGTGACGTGACCATCTCCAGCAATGAACTGGTGGGTGCCACCTCCATCGAGGTGTTGGACATGACCGGCCGTCTGCTGCACACTGAGAACCGCACCTTGGTGGCCGGACAGGCGCATCAGGTGCAGCTGGCTGGCCGTCTGGCCACCGGTTCTTACGTTTTCCGCCTGAGCAACGACAAGGGCACCAGCGAGCAACGCGTGGTCATCCGTTGATCGGACCACTCGAACTGATCACAAAGGGCCGTCCTTCGGGGCGGCCCTTTGTACGTTCGATGGTTTCGTTCAATATCAGGTGTGAAAAACTAGATCCCTTTCCTTCGACCTTACTCCGCGTCCCTTGCCACCTTTGCACCACACCGCTCCCTGCGGCGTGCTCAATCCGCTGTTACCATGACCCTTCGTTCCATACGCCTCGTGCTCGCCTTGGCGCCACTGCTCTCCCTGACCCATGGACTTGCTGCTGAGCCCCTGTCCTAGGAAGCGCGCCCGTGAACGACCTGTGCACGAGCGTCACTCCGGGATCACTGGAGATCGGTGCCACACTGACTTTCAATGGCGACAATACCGACGCCACATTCGCCGGTGATGCGGTTAGCGGAAGCGAGATGGACCTCGGATTACCCAGCGTGTGGCATGCCTTCACCACCACCGATTGCGCCGACGTGACGATCAGCTATTGCGGCATCGACCCTGTGTTCGGGAGTACTTGGAACTGGTTGGCGTTGAGCTGTCCAGCGGACGAGATGCTGAACGCCACCTCGTTCAATACCGACGACTGCACCGATGGGAACAAGACCCTGTACTTCAATGCCCTTCCTGCCGGGACCTACTACCTGCCGGTCCTCACCGAACCCTTCAGCGGCGCACAGGGCCCCTATGTCATCGAAGTGAACGCAGCGGCATGCGGAAGCAACAGCCCTGAGAACGATCTCTGCGCCTCTGTGACAGCTGCAGACTTGGCAGTCGGCTCCAGCCTGACCTTCACCGGAGACAATACCGGTGCCACCTTCGCGGATGACGCTGTCCCGGGCAGCTTCATGGACCTGGGCCTACCCAGCGTGTGGCACGCCTTCACCACTACGGATTGCGCCGATGTGACGATCAGTTACTGCGGCATCGACCCCGTGTTCGGCAATACGTGGAATTGGCTCGCACTGAGTTGCCCTGCCGATGTGATGCTGAACGCCACCACGTTCAACTCGGACGACTGTGGCGACGGGAACAAGACCCTATACTTCAATGCACTGCCAGCAGGCACCTACTACCTTCCTGTACTCACCGAGCCCTTCAGCGGCGCACAAGGTCCTTACGCCATCGAAGTGAGCGCAGCCTCGTGTGGAAGCAATAGTCCGGAGAACGACATCTGTGGGAACGTGACCGCCGAAGCACTCACGATCGGTGGTGGTTTGACCTTCACCGGGGACAATACAGGAGCCACTTTCGATGGTGATGCAGTGCCCGGCAGTTTCATGGACCTTGGCCTACCCAGTGTATGGCACGCGTTCACCACCACGGACTGCGCCGATGTGACGATCAGTTATTGCGGTATCGACCCCGTTTTCGGGAACACTTGGAACTGGCTGGCATTGAGCTGCCCTGCCGATGTGATGCTCAACGCCACCACGTTCAATTCCGATGATTGCGGTGATGGCAACAAGACCCTGTACTTCAACGCACTGCCGGCAGGCACCTATTACCTCCCGGTGCTTACAGAACCCTTCAGCGGGGCACAAGGCCCATACACGTTGGAGGTGACGGCAGCAGCCTGTGGAAGCAATAGCCCGCCCAACGATCTGTGTTCGAATGTGACCGCGGAAGCCCTTGCCATAGGGTCCAACCTCACCTTCACGGGGAACAATACAGGTGCCACCTTCGATGGTGATGCTGTACCAGACAGCGAAATGGACCTCGGACTGCCCAGTGTATGGCATGCCTTCACGACGACGGATTGCTCCGATCTGACGGTGAGCTACTGTGGTATCGATCCTGCGTTCGGCAACACCTGGAATTGGCTGGCACTGAGCTGTCCTGCCGATGACATGGTCAACGCCACCACCTTCAATACGGATGATTGTGGTGATGGCAACAAGACGATCTACTTCAATGCATTGCCAGCGGGCACCTATTACCTGCCTGTCCTCACCGAACCGTTCAGCGGGGCACAGGGGCCCTACACCATCGTGGTGACCGCTGCCGCATGCGGTAGCAATAGCCCGGAGAACGACCTGTGCACCGCATTACTGGAGCCAACACCGATAGCCATCGGCGGTTCCGTCATCTTCACGGGGAACAGCCAGGGTGCCACCCTGCCCGGCGATGCAGTGACCGGCTCGCTGATCGCTCAAGTAGGGCTGCCGAACGTATGGCATTACTTCTCACTTCCAGAGTGTTCCGACCTGACGGTCGAGTACTGTGGCACGGACCCAGCGTTCACCAATGTGTGGAACCTGTTGGCGACCTCCTGCCCTGCCGATGAGCTGGTGTACAGCACCTCGAACAACACCGATGATTGTGGCGATGGCAACCGTACTGCTTACTACATCGAGGTGCCTGCGGGCAACTATTACCTCCCCGTGCTGGTCGACCCGTTCAGTGGCAGTGAAGGTCCGTACACCGTTACGGTGAGCGCGACCAATTCCTGCCCGGTATCCGTATCCGAGGAAGCGGTCCAGTGGCAAGTCATCAACAGTACGGCTGGTCAATTGCGGATCCGCTCCGGATCGCTCACCGGCCCGGTAAGGTGGGAACTGATGGATGCCGCAGGACGTTCCATCAGCGTCACCAATACGTTGGCAACAGCAGGGACGGACCTCGTACTGGACCTTGGTGCGGACCTGGCCTCGGGCATCTACATGCTCCAAGCCGTTCACGCCACCGGACGCAGCGCCAAGCGCGTACTGCTTCCCTGATAAGCCGTCCCCTTTCAGCCGAAGGACCGCAGTATACTGCGGTCCTTCGTGCGTAGGTACTTTCCATATCAGGTCGTAACCCCGAAGGACTGGATCGCGTATGCCGGTCCATGACGATCTCTCCCCGTCCAGTGACCTGTATGCTGACCATGGTCATGATGTCCATGGTACTCCCCGCTTCAGCCCAACCAGGCGAGGAGCGACCTGAAAAGAGCCCACTCCTCCCGGTCAGTGGCAGGATCGTGGATGGAACTTCCAACCTGGTCGGCAGCAGCGTCAAGGTATTCTGCGACAATGACCTGGTGTTCGAGCAAGTCACCGAACGATCAGGCAAGTTCCAGATCGGGCTGGCCTTGGGCCATTTGTTCACCGTTCAGTTCGAGCACCCTGGTCACGTGACCAAACGCATCGTTGTGGATACCCATGCCAATATCGACCCCAAGGAGCTTGCGATGATGCCGCTCCAAATGGATGTGATGATGCTGCCGATCTCCCGCTATGAAGGTGCCGACACCGATGTGATGGACATGCCGTTCGCCATGGTCCGATATGATAAACGCATCGGTGCCTTCGTGCAGGACCTGGAATACACGGCGGACATGCAACGCGCCAATGGCGCCGCTCTCCTTCAGGCTGGCAGGGCCCGGAAATGAACCCATTCCATACACCATAGGCGGGGCGGTCCTTCGGGGCCGCCCTTGTCGTTGCAGGGCACCCCCTAACTTTAGCCCATCTTCCCATTCACCATGCCCATTCGTCGTCCCTTCAATCTGAACCAGTGGATAGCGGACAACCGCGACCTCCTGAAGCCCCCGGTAGGGAACAAGAACCTCTATCATGACGCCGGCGACTACATCGTGATGATCGTGGGAGGCCCCAACGCCCGCAAGGATTACCACTTCAACGAGACCGAAGAGCTCTTCTACCAGCTCGAAGGCGATATCGAGGTGGGCATCCAGGAGGATGGTAAGGCCGTGACCATCCCGATCAAGGAAGGTGACATGTTCCTATTGCCCGCCAACGTCCCGCATCAACCCCGCCGCGGCCCCAATACGGTAGGCTTGGTGATCGAGGTGAAGCGGGATGATCGCGAGCTACAGGATGGCCTACAGTGGTATTGCGAAACGTGCAACAACCTGTTGCATGAATACCGCTTCGTGCTCCACAACATCGAGAAGGACTTCCTTCCCCGCTTCCGCGAATTCTACGGCAACGTGGACCATCGTACCTGCAAGAAGTGCGGACACGTGATGGAGACCGACCCCCGCTTCGTGTAAGTACCGGAGCATGGCCGAGTTCTTCACCATCGACATCCATACGCACATCCTGCCGGAGAACATCCCGGACTTCGGGGCCAGGTACGGGTACCGTGGATTCATCCATTTGGACCACCACAAGCCGGGTTGTGCGCGGATGATGATGGACGACAAGTTCTTCCGCGAGGTCCAAGCGAACTGTTGGGACCCCGAGGAGCGACTTCGCGAAAGCGATCATTTCCGCGTTGACGTACAGGTGCTCAGCACGGTACCGGTCATGTTCAGCTACTGGGCAAAGCCCCATGACACGTTGGACCTGTCGATGTTCCTGAACGACCACATCGCAGGAATCGTACAGCGTTGGCCGAAGCGCTTCATCGGTTTGGGGACCCTGCCCATGCAGGACCCCGAGCTGGCCATCCGCGAACTGGAACGCTGCAAACGCATCGGGCTGGCAGGTATCCAGATCGGCACACATATCCACGGGATGAACCTGGGTGAACCCCGGCTATTCCAAGTCTTCGAAGCGTGCCAGGAGTTGGATATGGCGGTGTTCGTTCACCCTTGGGACATGATGGGCGCTGACCGCATGGACAAGTACTGGATGCCTTGGCTGGTGGGCATGCCTGTGGAGACCACCACGGCGATCACGTCCATGATCTTCAGCGGACTGTTCGAACGGTTGCCCAGGTTGCGGGTGGCGTTCGCCCATGGGGGCGGCTCCTTCCCGGCAACCCTCGGGCGCATAGAGCATGGCTTCTTGATGCGGCCAGACCTGTGTGCGGTGGACAACAACGTCAACCCGCGAGACTACCTGGGACGGTTCTGGATCGACGCCTTGGTGCATGATCCCGCCATTCTGCGCTTGGTGGTGGACCAGATGGGTGCGAGCCGCGTGGCCATGGGTACCGATTATCCCTTCCCGCTGGGAGAACTGGTGCCCGGTGAGCTGATCCGCAGCATGTCCTATGATGATGCCACCAAGCAGACGCTTCTTGGCGGTGCTGCCTTGGAATGGCTAGGTAAACAACACGAACTCTTCCGCTGATCAACGCACCAGGTTGACGTGGCCGACAGCCTCGCGTTGGCGGCCGCTCAGCTCGATGGCAGACAGCTTCCATACGTAGGTATCCACCGGTGATGGCACGCCGTTGAAGGTCCCATCCCAACGCCCATCCAAGGCTTCCGTGCTCCAAACGAGCAGGCCCCAGCGGTTGAAGACGAACAGCATGAGCTGGGCGATGTCCTTGCCCGAAGCCCCGAACAGATCATTGTACCCATCGCCGTTCGGAGTGAACGTATTGGGTACGTACAGGTCGCCGTTCACGATGATGGTGATCGCGTCTGTATTCTTGCATCCCGCACTATCCACGACGGTGACCGTGTAGGTGGTGGTCTCCTCGGGCCGAACTATGGGGCGTTCCGGATCCTCTGCATGGACCAGCTCCACCAATGACCAGCCCAAAGCACCGTTGCCTTGCGCGGTGAGGGTGACCGGGTCGCCGAAGTCGATGATGGTATCCGGACCGGCCTGTACGAATGGCCAAGGCCGGAGGACCACCATAACACTGTCCTGATCGAAGCAACCCAAACTGTCGCTAACGGTCACTCGATACGTAGTGGAATTGGATGGCGTGGCTATGGGGGACGAACTATTCGGGTCGGAAAGGCCCGCGGTCGGTGACCAACTGAACGTTTCGCTCCCGGTGGCGAACAGGGGAACCGGAACACCCGGACAGACCAGCGTATCCTGCCAGGCATCGGCATCCACGCTTCTCACCTCGATCAGTACCGTATCCCGGACCGCTCCACATGAATTCGACAGGGTCACCGTGAACATGGTGGTCTCTTGTGGGAAGAACGCCGGTTGTTGAACATTCCACGGGGTCAGGAAAGGTGAGGGATCCCATGCGTATTGGGGGGAGGTACCGGTGGCCCGCATTACGGTATCACCGCGACAGATGACCGTATCGACCAAGGCTGGCTCAGGTAGCTCAAAGAAGACCGTTACCGTCACCTGGTCTTGTATGGAACAGCCTTCGGCCGTGGTGATGGTGACCGTATAGGTGGTCGTGGTATCCGGGGATGCCTCCGGTGATCCGTTCGTATCGCTCGATAGCCCTTCGGGGGGTGTCCATTCGTAGGTTGCCCCTCCGAAGGCGGAGATGGTCACTTCCGTCCCTTGACAGATGGTGGTATCGCCACTGGTGCCTCCGGACACCGCGAAGAGGTCGATCACCACCGAAGCGGTATCCGACGAACACGCATCGGAGACGATCACATTCCAGGTTCCCTCGGAAGACGTGGTCAAGGTGGGTTCGGGAACTTCAGGGTCGCTCAGACCCGTGACCGGAAACCAGAGATAGGTCGTTCCGCCACTTGCTTGCAGGGGTATCGGGATGCCGGGACACACCGGAGCCACCGGGTCCACGTCGGCGACCACAGGAGGAAGCACCGTGACCGCGACCATGGCCGTATCGGCGGTGACACATGCATCTGGATCGCTGAGGATCATGGTAACGTCATACGTGCCCGGCTCGTCGAAGAGATGGTCCGGCTCTTCCAACGCGGAGGGGGGTGATCCATCGTCGAAGTCCCAGAGGTAGTTGGTACCTCCAATGCTGGTATTGATGAACTGCGCCGGACTGCCCAAACAGATCGTGGCGGGGCCATCGATACCGATGTTCGCCACTGGTTGTCCCAAGCTGAACTTGAACACCCCAAGGTTGCAATTGGCACTGCCGTTCGTTGCGCTCCACGCACCGGGAGTGGTGGGGAAGTCATCGTTACTACCGCAACCTGCGCACACGGCCTGGTACACCGTACCGTTCTTGTCGAATCGGCTGGTGCCGCCGTCCACGTGCTCGTTGCTTGTGCCCCCACCGAAATAAGTGCCATAATTCAAAGCCGTTGCTTCCGGCTCCAATACCATGAGGTGGAAGTCGCTCCCATCCGTCGTGGATTGGAATGCATCCGGGGTGAGCGGCATGCTTGTTATCAATTGTCCGGTCAAACCACCCCACACACTGAGGTAGATCTGCTCACAGTCGCTGACCAGGAAGGCCGTCGGAGAGAGCCTGGTATCGGTACCATTGCCGATCCGCGTGCTCCACAGTGAGGTGCTCAGGTCGTGTGAGATCTTCTGGATGAACAGGTTGCTGCCCGGGTTGGCATACTTGCCCGGCGTGATGGGATAACTTCCCGTGGTCTGTCCGATCACGAACACCTCCTGAGCCGCGTTCAATTGGATAAGATAGCTCTGGTCGAAGCCCGCCGTGCCGAGGAACGTGGCACCCAGCAGTGCCCCACCTGGAGCATACCGAGCGATGTACCCATCGGCAGTGCCTTGAGAGGACCCTTGAAAGGGTGTGCCGGCCAATGGCATATCGCCACTGATGGTGCCGCCGGTGAAGAAGAGCTCCCCGCTCGAATCCACTTGCACCCCTAAGCCACTTTCGCGATTGGCGCCACCATGATAAGTGGCCCAGAGCTGGGTGGTCAGAGCAGGGTCCATCCGAAAGAAATAAGCATCCTGCACCCCGCCGAACACCGGTTGGGGCGCGTTGCCCGTGATGGGAATGTCCGCACTGGTGGTGCTGGTGGCCACGACCACGTTGCCGGCCTGATCCAATACGACCTCCCCCCGGAACTGGTCTCCGTAGTTGTTGGCAAGGATCAGCGTATTGTTCAGCCCATCGTTGCCAGAGCCACCCACGTACGTGGCACCGACAAGGGCCGTTGCCGATGCGTTCAAATGTGCCAGCACGATATCAACGCCCGAAGTGTGACCGAACCCATAATTGGATACCCCACCCTCCCATCCGTTACCTGCAATGGCGTTCCCTCCGTTGAAACCGACATCGAACGCCCCTATCGTGACCGGGAAGTCCGAGGAACCCGAAGCACCCAGGATGAAAAGCTCTTCTGCATCGTTCACCACCAGACTGTGCGGGGTCTCGTTACTGGCTCCCCCCAGGTAGGTGCTCCAGACCAGATCCGACCCGTCCGGGGTCCACTTGGAAAGACCGATATCCACCTGACCACCCTGAAAGGCCGTGGTCACCGCGCCCAATGTGGTAGGATAACCCGGAGCGAAGACCGTACCGCCGCCGTAAAGGTGACCTGCCTCATCGTAGGTCGCGGTGTAACCAAAATTGTCCCCAACACTTCCCGAATAACTGGAAAAGGACAAGGTGGGGTCGATCACCAAGGTGCGACCTGCCGGGATCGGAACGGGTGCTAGGAAACCGACCTCGGTGCCCGTGACGGTGTATTGGCATTGCATGGCACCCTTCAACGGTTCACGCTGACCGGTCGGGCCATCGCTCAAGAACGCCACCGGACGGGATTCAGTCACGGAACCATTGCTGAGCGCTATGTGCAACTCTCCCTTATCGATGGTGATCCCTTCCTGACCTTCATACCGGAACCGCACCTGTGCTGGATCCGATCCCGGGGCCACGACCACATCGTACTTGATCCCGTCCCTACCATCGATCCGGATATCGACCCCCGGCCAGACCTCCTTCAAAAGCACCTCGCCAAAGACCTGGCATCCTGTTCCCCATTGGTCCGGGTCGTTACCTAGGAAGTAGTTCTCATAGTACCCTTGGTCCGCGCCGCCGATGGCCTGTCGGGCCTCCCCCTCTACGAAGTGGACCCTGTAGGCATGCGTACGCATGGGTTCCTCCTCGTGCGCTGCATCCGGTGCATCATGGTGATGGGATGGAATGCCGCCCGTACTGAGCACCAACGTGAACGCAGATCGTTCCACGAACAATGCCCCGCCCGGCACACGGGCCCTGTACAATACGCGCTCCGGCCATTGGCCCTTGTTCTCCGTGAAGCGCGCGATAGCGCCCTCGGCCAGGAGGTCGCTGGCGAGGAGCAAAAAGGCCAAGGTCACTATCCGATGCACCGCGCGCGTATGGAGAACAGGCAAGTTACGCCTGAAAGACACGTTGGGACGCAGTTTGGTTGCTTCCCGCAGGCACCTTGCGGGACGTACCTTTACGGCCCAACCCGTTCGTACGGTCCACTATCGGAACACACTTCCTGCATGAGTGACGCGATCAAGCATGAATGTGGCATTGCGCTGATCCGCTTGCGCAAGCCACTGGAGCACTATCAGGAACGTTACGGATCGCCGCTCTATGGCCTCAAGAAGCTGTACCTCCTGATGGAGAAACAGCATAACCGTGGGCAGGATGGCGCGGGCATCGCTTCGATCAAGCTGGACCCCACACCTGGTCTGAACTACATCGATCGCGAGCGCAGCACCGACAAGCAGGCCATCCAGAAGATCTTCGGAAAGGTGAACAAGGGCTATGCAGATGCCCTGGTGGCCGACCCCTCGGTGGCGGTGGACGCACGGCGGCTAAAAGAAGCCATGCCCTTCATGGGTGAAGTGCTGCTCGGTCACCTGCGCTATGCCACATTCGGGCGCGACAGCCTGGAGAATTGCCATCCCAGGAGGCGCTTGAACAACTGGATGACCCGCAACCTCGTGGTGGCTGGCAACTTCAACATGACCAATGTGGACGAGCTCTTCGACCTGCTCGTGTCCATCGGCCAACACCCCAAGGAACGTAGCGACACGATGACCGTGCTTGAGAAGATCGGGCACTTCCTGGATATGGAGAACGACCGCTTGGCCCAGATCCATCGGCAACTGGGGTACACCGAGAAGCAGATCACCCAGGTCATCGGGGAGAAGCTCGACGTGAAGCAGATCCTGGTGAACAGTGCGTTGGACTTCGACGGAGGTTATGCGTTGGCTGGCATGATGGGTCACGGCGACGCCTTCGTGCTCCGCGATCCAGCAGGCATCCGCCCGTGCTATTGGTACGCAGACGACGAAGTGGTGGTGGTGGCCAGTGAGCGCCCTGCCATCCAGACCGCCTTCCATGTGCGCACCGAGGAGGTGCACGAACTCACTCCGGGCCATGCGCTCATCATCCGGAAGAACGGATCATACTGCGAGGAACTGGTGCGTGAACCGATCGAGAAACGCTCGTGCAGTTTCGAACGCATCTATTTCAGCCGCGGTAGCGACCGTGATGTATACCAAGAGCGATTGGCACTTGGCCGTTCCGTCTGCCCGGCCATCCTGGAGGTAGTGGACCATGATCTGGACAATACGGTGTTCTCCTTCATCCCGAACACTGCTGAAGTGGCCTGTTACGGCATGCTGAAGGAGATGGAGGACGCACTGGACCGCGTGAAGGAGAAGCGCATCCTTGAACTGGGGCCCTCTCCCGACCCGGTCGCATTACGCGCGATCCTGGCCATGCGGCCTCGTTTGGAGAAGGTGGCGATCAAGGATGCCAAGCTGCGGACCTTCATCACCAATGACGACGACCGGGACGACATGGTGGCGCATGTCTATGACATCACTTATGGCACCGTGCGTCCAGGGGTGGACAACCTGGTGGTCATCGACGACAGCATCGTTCGGGGAACCACGCTCAAGCAGAGCATCCTGCGCATGCTGGACCGCCTGGAACCCAAGCGCATCGTGGTGGTGAGCAGTGCTCCTCAGATCAGGTACCCCGATTGTTATGGTATCGACATGGCAAAAATGGGCGACCTGGCTGCATTCCGCGCTGCGATCGCACTGCTGAAGGAGACCAAGCAGGAGAACATCATCGACGACGTTTACGATCGAGCCCGCGCCATGGTGGGCCTGCCCTTGACCGAACAAGAGAATGTGGTGAAGGACATCTACCGTCCCTTCACCGCGCAACAGATCAGTGACAAGATCGCCGAGCTGCTGACCCCTGAGGATATGCGGGCGGAGGTGAAGCTGGTCTACCAGAGCATTGAAGGACTGCACGCCGCCTGTCCGCAACACACCGGGGATTGGTACTTCACCGGCAACTACCCCACTCCCGGAGGCAATCGGGTCGTGAACCGAGCCTTCATCAATTACTGCGAAGGGAAGAACGTCCGCGCTTATTGAGCGTTGATCAGCTGCCCTTTCTTCTTGAGCTTTCTGCCCACCTTGGCCTTGGTCGTGACCCGTGCGTCGCCATGGACCACGATGCGGCAATCACGCTCCAGGGTCAAGGACGCACCATCCTCCACCTGCAAGTAGGCACCGGGCATCAGATGGATCACACTGCCCTTCCGCAGTGCAAGGGTGGAACCGGACCGCACGTGAAGGTGCGCGCCGGACAACAAGGTGAATTGTGTGACCGGTGCGAAATAGGTGATCCCGTCCACGACCTCGGGGTCGCTCAGCCGCGTTGGGGTCATCGACCGGTCGAGCAACAAGGTGGCGTTGCCCTGCACGGTGAGCGAGCGGCCATCACGTCCTCTGAGCGGTGGTAATACGATGCTATCGGAGCACCAACGCACATCCCTATCGATCACCGTGTCATCATTGCGGATATGGACCTTCAACGACCCGCCAGGAACTGCGTCCAACAGCTCGACCCGTATCCCGTTCAGGTACGTGGCCCTGACATCCGGTGCCTTACCTCCATGTTGCGCACGCGAGCCGCTACTGACCAGGGTGAGTTGCGCGGCGCTAGTGGGGTTAGTGGCCATGCCCAATACACGTTCACCGTTAAGCGTGAAGAGGTGCTCAGGCGATCCGTAGAACCCTGCGCGGTGTCGGACCACGCCATTCTCCACCCGGCTGTTCGGCACCAGGTGTTCACCACGCATGAGCTTCCCGTCGCCGTTCCGATCGAACAAGGGCAATTCCAATTCATGGTTCCCCGTGAAGGGGTTCGCCCGTTCGGGCAACAGGGCGTAGGCCATGCTCCGTTGTCCCGGGTAGGGACAATCACTCACGGCCTCCCCGAATAGCCGGAGGTCGTAGAGACCGTTCGCAGGCAAAGGGCGCAAATAGTCGGCATAGCCACCATAAAGATCCTTCCCATTGCGCTGGTCACGATCGACCTGGATGTAGGCTACCAGACCAGGCGGCACACTGTCCACGCAGGCGAGTTGCTGGTAATGGAAGACGTCCGTTGGACTACCATTGAAGGCACGACCCTGATGGTTCTCTAGCCACAGCCACTGTTGGTAACGGTCATCCGGGATGAACGGTAACCGTATTCGGATGACATCACCGGTACTGACGAAGTCGCGTATCAGATAGGTACCGGTATCCCCTGCGAACGGATCAAGGTCACCGTTGATGGGCTTGCCTAGGGCGTCGCGCGCGTTCATGCGATACCGTGCATCCGAAGCACTCCAACCCAACCGGTCGCGGTCCCAGCCCGAAGCGGTGAGCAGTGCGCTCCCACTGGCACCCATCATGCTGTGTCCACCTTGCAGCGTAAGGAAGAAACTGTTGAATTGCGCCGCATTGCCACCACCACTGTGGAAGTTGTTGCCCCCCAGCAACAAGTGATTGAATTCGTGCTTGAGTATCTCGAAAGGCAGCCCGTTCATGGCCCCGAAACGGCTCTGGGTATCACTCTCATGACCGAACAATTTGCCGATACTTCCCGGGTCCGTACTTCCTTGTCCGTGTGTGAGACCGTTGTTGCGCACGATCACCATCACATGATCGTACCGGTAGGGATCGTCCGGTCCAGCCAACTTCGGCATCCCGGGTTGGCCACCGTCCTTCCAAAGGTCGAAGTCGGTGATGCTAAGTCCATGCCGGGTCTGCAGGTCACCCGTGCTGCTGGCCTCACGCGCAACCAGGGCACCTATTCCGTGTGCACTCGTCACCCCGGGATGATCGCTCTGTTTGATGATGATCAGTCGATCCACATAGTCCCCCAACACGCTATAGCGACCAAGCGAGATATCATGATAGTACCGGGATATCTCTGCACGCGGGGTGCTCAGCGGTCGGGGGTCGAACAGCTCGTCCTTCCAGCGCGGCAACTGGCCACTGGGCCAATGTTCCAGGTCCGGTGGGGCCGGGTCCTTGGAACGGTCCACATCCCAATCCACCTCTGCGAAAAGGACCAGGACTCGAATGGTGCCATGCGGGGACAGATGCCAACCTTGGGTGCTATTGGGTACATCCAAGTTGTCGGCCTGGGCTCTCAAGGTACCAGCGAAAACGACCAACAGGAGGAGGCAAAGTGAACGCATGCCCGAAGGTAGCGTCCTGTCTTGGGAGCTGGTCGGATGGCTACCGATCGCGGTTCCCAAGGGCCTTGGTCATCACAGCGCGCGGTATGGCACCGGGGTGATGCAAGGCACCCCGTGTCGTTCACGCCGATACCGGCCCGGAGCCTCCCAACGGCCGTGGCGCTTTGTACAGCGGCACCGTACTGCACGGCTCCCCGAACATAAGCGACTTCACCGCGGGCAGCAGCTTCGCACTAAGTTCCACATACGCGTTCAATGGCACCGGCAGCTTGCTGCATCCCTTCACCACAACGCGGGCATCGCGGTATGGTTCAACATCCAGTTGTTGTACGAAGCGGGTAAAGATGGCACGCTCCAGTTGATCGGCATCACCCTGTGTCACGAACGCTGCGAAGGGCTGCAGGTGCGTGGCCACCAGCATGTAGGCCCAGGTCGGAATGATCGCATCCGCGCTGCAATGCACGCTGACGAACTTGCCCATGTATTGCGACCAGTCATGTTCCTTGCAGAAGGCGCGCAGGTCATCCTCCTTCAGCGCGATCTCTTGCCACAGTAACGGCTTCAGGTCGAAGACGATGCGTTCACCGTTCGGGTACATCTCCTCCAGGTCGAGGGTGATGATGCCGCTGGATGCGACCTTGTTGATGATGGGGTCGGACACAGTTATTGAGGATTAAACGTCCACACGAAACTACTGTCATTGATGGCAAAGCGGAAGACCTTGGCGGAGTCCGAATCCAGCAAGATGAGACCCTCATCAGGTTGAACACCTTGTGCGTGTATCCCTTCGCCGACACCCCATCGATGTTCGAGTATTCCGTTCTTCTCAACGAGCTCCAGCCATGCAGGAGCTATAAGACCGGTCATAGTCCGGACGTCGAAACGACTGTCTGAATACTGTATGGTTGGAACATCGAGCACAACGAAGATCGGCGCTGCTACCATGGCGAAGAACATCCGATCCATCAACAAAGTGAACGCTGCGACCATGGGATAGAAGAACATGCACCCGGCAATCCACTTTGTAAGTGAAGGCAGTCGCCTCCGATAGAGAGCAAACAAAGCAATCCCTGAAATCAAAAAGAGAAATGGCGCAAATCGGTCGGCCCAAACGCCTCTGAAGGTCCGGTCAAAGCCAAGGAGTAAAACGACCTGAATGACGGTCACACATAAGGATATCCAGAACGTACCTAGGATGTACTTGCGTGACTTCGACCATTGACCGCCACTGTGAAAGGCAAAGAAGACTAGGGAAGCATAGACTAAAGCAAACAGGATGGTTGCTTCCATCAAGAACAATGTTCACATGAACCCCAATTCCAACTGCGCCGCCTCGCTCATCATGCTCCGATCCCACGGCGGCTCGAAGGTGATCTCCACCTTGGCGCTGCTCACGCCTTGCACACCGGCCACCTTCTGCTCCACTTCGTTGGGCATGCTCTCCGCCACCGGGCACGAGGGACTCGTCAAGGTCATCTTGATACTCACATGTGCGCCTGGCTGTCCGTCAGGCAGCTCGTCACCGATGTTCACCTCGTAGATCAAGCCCAGCTCGTACACGTCCACGGGGATCTCGGGGTCGTAGATCGTCCGCAGCATGTCGATCACGCGGTCTTCCAGGTGTTTGCGTTCTTCTGGGGTCATGGTCGGGAAGAGTGCGAATGCGTTTTGACCGCGACGACGCAACGACGCAACGTGAAAACTAAGGCCGGTTCAACGCTCTCCAGCAGTGCGCATGCGTCGCGTCGTCGCGTCGTCGCGGTCCAATTGGCTTTCATGGCTTGGCGGAATAAGCGAGGGCATAGCGTTTCATCTGATCCAACATCGCACTCAAGCCATTGGCACGGTTAGGGCTCAGGTGTTCCCGCAGGCCGATGCGGTCTATGAACTCCGTGGATGCACCAAGGAGCTCCTGCGGCGTGCGGTCGTTGTACACACGCACCAGTAGCGCCACGATGCCCTTGGTGATCATGGCATCGCTGTCGGCGGTGAAATGGATGATGGTGCCATCGCTGAGCGAAGTCGAAGCGCGTTGTTCCGCATTCAACCACACGCGAGACTGGCAGCCCCTCACCAAGTTGTCGTCGGTCTTATGCTTCGGCGCGATCAGCGGCAGGTCCTTGCCCAGCTCGATCAGGTGCTCGTAGCGGTCCTGCCAGTCCGTGAACATGGCGAACTCGTCGATGAGCTCTTGTTGGGTTTGTGCCAATGTCATTGTCCCGCTTATCGCAACATCTTAACAGCCTTCCTCGTCGCGGCTACCATGGAGTTCACCTCCTCCACCGTATTGAAGCACGCGAAGCTCGTCCGCGTCGTTCCACTCACGCCGAAGCGCTCCATCAACGGCTGGGTGCAGTGGTGGCCCGTGCGCACGGCGATGCCTTGCTGGTCGAGCAGGGTGCCGAGGTCGTAGTGATGCACCCCTTCAATGACGAAGCTGATCACACCCACCTTCTCCTTCGCGGTGCCGATGATGCGCATTCCATCGATGGTGAGCAGCTCCTTGGTGGCGTGCTCGAGCAGCAGGTGCTCGTGCGCGGCCATGGCCTGCTTGTCGTAGTCCTCCATCCAGCGGATCGCCTCGCCCAGCCCGATGATGCCCGCGATGTGCGGCGTGCCGGCCTCGAATTTGAAGGGCAGCTTGGCGTAAGTGGTCTTCTCGAAGGTGACCGTGTCGATCATCTCGCCGCCGCCTTGCCAGGGGGGCATCTCGTTAAGCAGCTCCTCGCGGCCGTACAGCACGCCGGTGCCCGTAGGACCGTAGGCCTTGTGCCCACTGAAGGCGTAGAGGTCGCAACCAAGGTCCTGCACGTCGATGTCCAGATGCGCGATCGCCTGTGCGCCATCCACCACGGTGACGCCGCCGCGCTTTTTCGCTTCGGCGATCAGCTCTTTTACCGGGTTGATCGTGCCCAGTGTGTTGCTGACGTGCGTAAGGGCCAACACCTTCGTCCGCTCCGTGAAGTATTCCGTCGCGTCGTCGCGTCGTCGCGGTTCCAATTCCCCTTCGTCCGTTACCGGGATCACCTTCAGCACTGCACCATGCCGCTCACACGCCAGTTGCCAAGGCACGATGTTGCTGTGGTGCTCCATGCCGGAGATCAGCACTTCATCACCCTTCTTCAGCAGCAGTTGCCCCAGGCTGAACGCAGCAAGGTTCAGGCTCGCCGTGGTGCCACTGGTGAAGATCACCTCGTG
Source organism: Flavobacteriales bacterium (assembly GCA_016718655.1). Lineage (GTDB taxonomy): Bacteria > Bacteroidota > Bacteroidia > Flavobacteriales_F > PHOS-HE28 > PHOS-HE28. The sequence goes on from JADKCV010000009.1 coordinate 89,085, forward strand.
GGCATGCTTGGCGTTGATATGGGTGCGGATCGTCTCACGTGCGGCTTCCTGCGCCTCGGTGGCCTTGGTGCTCAGCGTATGCACGCCACGGTGCACGTTGGCGTTGATCGTGGCGTAGTACGTGCTCTCGGCCTTGATCACGCGGCGCGGCTTCTGGCTCGTCGCGGCGTTGTCGAAGTACACGAGCGGCTTGCCATGCACCCTCTCCTTCAGGATCGGGAACTGCGCACGGATCTCCTCCACATCGTATCCCTTCTTTTCGACCGTGTCAGCCGTGGTGCTCATAGGGCTTCGAGCTTCGCGTCGATAAGCGATGCAAGGTGCTTCCGCCACTCCTCGTTCGTGATCCGCTCCAACACTTGTGTCATGAATGCATGTGAAAGCATGCGCCGCGCTTCAGCCTCACTAACCCCACGCGAACGCAGGTAGAACAAGCCTTTCTCGTCCAGGCGACCGATGGTGCACCCGTGGCTGCACTTCACATCGTCGGCGTAGATCTCCAGCTCGGGCTTGGTATACACCTTGGCATCGTCGCCTTGCAGGATGTTCGCGTTGCTCTGGTAGGCGCGGGTGCGCTGGGCGTCCTGCTTCACGTACACCTTGCCGTTGAACACGCCGGTGCCTTTCTCCGCCACGATGCCCTTGTAGAGCTCGTCGCTGGTGCAGTCGGGAACGTCGTGACCGATGTAGGTATGGTTGTCGCAGTGTGTGGTGCCGTTGAGCACGTACACACCGTTCAGTTCGGCATGCGCTTCCGGACCGGCGAGGGCCACGTTCACTTCGTTGCGCACCAGCGAGCCGTTCAAGGTCGTGGTGTCGATGCTGAAACGTCCCTTCGTGCCGATCGTCACGCCATCGAGACCGATGTGAACGGGACCGTTGGCTTCGTTCTGCAGCAGGTGGATCGTGAGGTTCGCGCCTTCGCCGATCAGGTTTTCGCGGATGCTATTGATAAGGGAGGTGGACGCATTGCCCTCCGCCACGTGTTCAATGATCACCTCCACCTCCGCACCCTCATGCAACATGAACAGATCGCGCGGCTGGATCAGCTGACCGCCATCGGTGGTGATGTGGAGTACGTGGAGCGGCTTGCTCGTCTTCGTGCCTTTCGTGGCGAGGATGATAAGGCCGTCGGTGGGTGCGGCGGTGTTCATCGCCGTGAAGAGACGATCTCCGATGGGTGCGACCTGTCCGTAGTGGGCCTTCACCGGGCCGTGCACCAGGTGGTGCTTCAGGCTGTCGATGACGATGCCCTTGTCTGTCTTCAGGTCATCGCTGAGGTCCGCGCGGAAGTGGCCGTTAACGAAGACGATGCGGGTGGTGTCGAAGGGCAGGCGTGCGGGAAGTGTGACGGTCGCATCACCCTTCGGCGTGATGTACGGCTGGTTGAACAGCTTGCCCACGCGTGTGTACTTCCACGCTTCGGTCTTGCTGGTGGGCACGGGCAGTGTGTGTACCTGGGCCAGGGCTTCGGCAGCGTTGGGCCAGGTGCTTCCTTCGAGCAGCGGCAGCACCGTTGCTTTCGGATCGATGATGGTAGTAGTCGTCATTTCGTTGGGGCGGGAAGTTTCCCGCCCTTACAGATTCATCCCTTCACCCAATCATATCCACGTTCCTCCAGCTCCAGCGCCAGTTCCTTCGGTCCGCTTTTGATGATGCGGCCATCGGCCATCACGTGCACCACGTCGGGCACGATGTAGTCGAGCAGGCGCTGGTAGTGCGTCACCACGATGAAGGCGTTGTCCTTGCTGCGCAGCTTGTTCACGCCGCCGGCCACGATGCGCAGCGCGTCGATGTCCAGGCCGCTGTCGGTCTCGTCGAGGATGCCGAGCTTGGGTTCGAGCATCGCCATCTGGAAGATCTCGTTGCGCTTCTTCTCGCCACCGCTGAAGCCCACGTTGAGGTTGCGGTTCATGAGGTCGGCGTCCATCTCCACCAGCTTGGCCCGTTCGCGGACGAGCGTCAGGAAATCCTTGCCGCCGAGCTCCGCGAGACCGTTGGCCTTGCGGGTCTCGTTCATCGCTGTGCGCAGGAAGTTCATGTTGCTCACGCCCGGGATCTCCACCGGGTATTGGAAGGCGAGGAAGATGCCTTTCCAGGCGCGCTCTTCGGGCGAGAGTTCGAGCAGGTCGGCGCCTTGGTAGGTCACCGTTCCTTCGGTCACCTCATATTCTTCCCGGCCGGCGAGGACGTTCGCGAGGGTACTCTTTCCAGAACCATTAGGTCCCATAATAGCGTGGACTTCACCTCCCTTAACTTCGAGGTTTAGTCCTTTCAGGATCTCCTTGCCTTCGATGTTGGCGTGGAGGTTTTCGATCTTCAGCATTGGCAGATTCTTGATTCCTAATTCCTGATTCACTGAGCGCTTCGAACGACTTGGAGCCTTTCATGTCGCTGTTGCGCAGGTAACGCATGAAGTTGCCGATGTCCTTGCTCGCCTTGAGGCATTTCGGGACGAGAACATCGAACTCGGTTTGTGAGATATGGCCACGATCCAAAGCGCGAAAGAGCTGGGACCGCGTTTCTCCAATGGAGCCTTTTGAGATCGAGAGGAACTGAAAGAATTCCTTGTTGCCATCACGCTCGAACCCCTCGGCGATATTGTCCATGCATGATCCAGAGGACCGACTGATCTGACGGACCAGTTCGAAGTCCTTGGCAAACGACCCTTTGGAACACAATGCGTAGACATCCTTGCAGATCTCGCGAGCCTGCTGCCAGATCTCCATATCCTCGAACTGTATGATCGTCGCCATGCGAATCAGGAATCAGCAATTAGCCTACACTTCCTTCAAGACTTACAGCCAATAGCTTTTGGGCTTCCACCGCGAACTCCATGGGCAACTGGTTCAGCACTTCCTTGCAATAGCCGTTCACGATCAACGAGACCGCCTTCTCCGTCTCGATGCCGCGCTGGTTGAGGTAGAAGATCTGGTCCTCGCCGATCTTGCTCGTAGTGGCTTCGTGCTCCACCATCGCGCTCGGGTTCTCGCTCTCGATGTACGGGAAGGTGTGCGCGCCGCAGCGATCGCCGAGCAGCAGCGAATCGCACTGGCTGAAGTTGCGTGCGCCTTTCGCACCCTTGCCGATCTTCACCAGGCCGCGGTAGCTGTTGTTGCTGAGGCCCGCGCTGATGCCCTTGCTCACGATGGTGCTCTTCGTGCCCTTGCCGATGTGGACCATCTTGGTGCCGGTGTCGGCCTGCTGGCGGTTGTTGGTCACCGCCACGCTGTAGAACTCGCCGATGCTGTGGTCGCCCTTCAGCACGCAGCTCGGGTACTTCCAGGTGATGGCGCTGCCGGTCTCCACCTGCGTCCAGCTGATCTTGCTGCTCGCGGAGGCAGATGCCGCGCTTGGTGACGAAGTTGTAGATGCCGCCCTTGCCCTCCTTGTCGCCGGGGTACCAGTTCTGGACGGTGCTGTACTTGATCTCGGCGTCCTTCAACGCCACCAGTTCCACCACGGCGGCGTGCAACTGGTGCTCGTCGCGGATGGGGGCGGTGCAACCTTCGAGGTAGCTCACATACGCGCCTTCATCGGCGATCAGCAGCGTGCGCTCGAACTGGCCGGTCATGGCCTCGTTGATGCGGAAGTAGGTGCTGAGCTCCATGGGGCAGCGCACGCCCGGCGGGATGTAGCAGAAGCTGCCATCGCTGAACACGGCGCTGTTGAGCGCGGCGAAGTAGTTGTCCGTGCGCGGCACCACGCTGCCGAGGTACTTCTTGATCAGGTCCGGGTGGTTGTGCACCGCTTCGCTGAAGCTGCAGAAGATGATGCCCTTCTCCTTCAGCGCCGCTTGGAAGGTGGTCTTCACGCTCACGCTGTCGAACACCACATCCACCGCCACGCCCACCAGACGCTTCTGCTCTTCCAGCGAGATGCCCAGCTTCTCGAAGGTCTTCACCAGCTCGGGATCGGCCTCGTCCAGGCTGTTCAATTGCGGCTTCTTCTTCGGTGCGCTGTAGTAGTAGCTGTTCTGGTAGTCGATCTTGGGGTAGTGCACATGCGCCCAGTGCGGCTCCTCCATCTTCAGCCACAGGCGGTAGGCCTCCAGCCTCCACTCCAACATCCACTCGGGCTCGTTCTTCTTCGCGCTGATGAAGCGGACGATGTCCTCGTTCAGCCCCTTCGCGGCCTTCTCGCTCTCGATGTCCGTGATGAAGCCGTAGGCGTACTCCTTCTCGGTGACCTCGCGGAGGATATCGTCGGTGTCCTGTGCCATTTCGTTTTCTGTTCGGTTAACCCGGTGGGTCGACGCTACACCGTGGTCAGATCGAAAAACTCTCGCCGCACCCGCAGGTCCGGCTCGCGTTGGGGTTCACGAACTGGAAGCCCTTGCCGTTGAGGCCTCCGCTGAAGTCGAGGGTGGTGCCGAGCAGGTAGAGCAGGCTCTTCTTGTCCACCACCACCTTCACGCCGTTGTCCTCGAAGACCTTGTCGCCGTCCTTCATCTGGTCGTCGAAGTCGAGGTCGTACATCAGGCCGCTACAGCCGCCGCCCTTCACGCCCACGCGCACGAAAGTGGTCCGGCCCGCGGCCTTCCATACCGAGGAGCTTGGTCACCTCGGACTTGGCGTTCTCAGAGACTTTGATCATGGCATCATTCCTTATTTAGAATCGGTCTAAACAAGAATCCTGTGCAAATGTACGCGCCTTCGCCAGAGTGACCAAGGGTCGTGGTAGGAACACCGGGAGGCGCTGGAGGTTCGTTCAATGACCAGATCGCCGGTCCGACACCACACTTCGGAAGCCACGATGCAAGAACCTGCGCGGCTTGCGACCTTTGCGCCCATGTCCGACAGCCCGTTCCAGGATCCCACCACCCGCACCGAACTTTCCGCCTTGGGCGAATTCGGTCTCATCCACCGCCTGGCCGCCCGTGTGCTGCTCGTGCAGCCATCTTCCATGAAGGGTATCGGCGATGACGCCGCCGTGATCGACCCACAAGGCCTGCACCAGGTGGTGACCACTGACATGCTGGTGGAAGGCGTTCATTTCGACCTGAGCTACATGCCGCTGAAGCACTTGGGCTACAAGGCCATCGTGGTGAACCTCAGCGACGTGTACGCCATGAACGCCGAGCCCCGGCAGGTTACCGTGGCGCTGGCATTGAGCAATCGCTTCCCCGTGGAGGCAGTGGATGAGCTATACGAAGGCATGCTGCTGGCCTGCGATCATTATGGTGTGGACCTGGTAGGCGGCGATACGTGCAGCAGCACCAGTGGGCTCATCATCAGCATCACGGCCATCGGTGCGGCCAAGCTGGAGGACATCGTGTACCGCAATGGCGCCAAGGACAACGACCTGCTGGTGGTGAGCGGCGATCTGGGTGGCGCTTATATGGGCCTGCAGATCCTGGAGCGCGAGAAAGCGGTGTTCAAGGAGACCGGTGCGCAGCCCGATCTGGAAGGCCATGATTACATCATCGAACGGCAGTTGAAGCCCGAGGCCCGGCGCGACATCATCGCCTTGTTGAAGACCATGGATGTGAAGCCGACCAGCATGATCGACATCAGCGATGGCCTGGCCAGTGATGCCCTGCATCTCTGTCGGGCATCCGGCCTCGGTGTGCGCATCTACGACGACAAACTGCCGATCGACCCAACGACCTACCAGACGGCCCGCGACTTCAACCTGGACCCTAGCACCTGTGCGCTGAACGGGGGCGAGGATTACGAACTGCTGTTCACCATCGCGCAAAACGATTTCGAGAAGGTGAAGGGCAACCCGAGCTTGAGCATCATCGGGCACATGACGGATGCGGCCAGCGGCTATCACCTGGTGGACAAGCAGGGCGGGCTTCATGTGCTGGCCGCCCAAGGCTGGGATGCCTTCCTCAACAAGGGGTGACGACCTTCACGCGGCCCGAGTGCCACGTTCAGCGCGCTCTTGTACAACCGCCTGAAGTGGCCTGCCCTCCATGCGTGCTTGCACCCAGGACATTGCATCGAACTGTTCCAACGCAGCACGTTCGAACGGGTCCTCGAGCAAAGGGATCAGAGCATCCCTGAACCGCTCCTCGGGCCTCCGGCCCATCTCCGGGGTACTCTTGCACAAGTTCCTTACAAGGTTCATGAGCATCGGCTCGAAACGATGCACACGGTCCCGACTTTGCAGGTAGCGCTCCATATTGCGAAGTGCGTACGGAATGAGGTCGCGCTTGCCGGTCTCGAACAGCAGTACAAGGTACAGGCATCGCCCGGCAACTGCCAGGTCACTGCCGTCATCACTGACGATGCCGTCGAGGAGCGCGTTGTTCCAACGGAGCGCCTGATCATGCTTGCCCATGAGGAAATGGGTATAGGCCAATTGGTATTGGAAGCTGGCGCGTCGCAAGGCACCCAAGCGTGCCCCATAGCGGGATAGGCCTCGATCGATGGACGGAACAAGGGAGAGCGCCAGGTCCGGGCGACCCATCCGGAGATGGATGCCGAGTTCAAGGCTCATGCTGGTAGCGAAGAGCTTCAGGTCCAGGTCCTCGTTCTCGGCCATTTCCCAAACGGCCGGCGCTTGACGGAAGTCCTTCAAGCGATCGAATGCCTCACTGAACCGTCCCAAGGCCGCGCACACATACGCCAGGTTGCCCAGTACGGAAAGCACCAGGTTGGGCTCGTTCAAGAAACGCTCACGCTCCTGGTCGAGCAGGACATGGTTGTGTGCCAGATGGGTGCGGCAACCCTCAAGATCCCCCATGGCAAAGGCTGCAGCGCCTCGTATATGATGGCGCAGGTACCGAGCACGTGCCGTGCGTGACGAACCCGCTTCCTGGAGCAACGGATCGGCCAACACATCGTCCACCGCCTGGCGCATCCGCTGACTGCGCACCTGTCCAGTGCGGTAGAGCGATAGGAACAACCGGCTCTTGATGTCCCAAAGGCCATCCAGCTCCGCCAGGTCCTCGCGCAATGCGGTCGCGATACTGCCCAAGCGCTCAACCTCTGCAAGCCCCACCTGACCATAATTATCCTGCTCGGCAAGTCGCCGTTCCCATTCCAATGCAGCCAACAGTGCATGATGGCGATCATGTTGACGGGCCACGCGGATCGCACTGTGCAGCATCTTGGCTGCATCATCGTACAAGGCCTTATCGTACAGGATCCGCACTTGGTGAAGGATGCGTCCAAGACGAGCATCCACCGAGTGCTCCGCATGGAAGGCGTCCAGGCTGCGCAGGATGGCCTCGTAGAGGCGGCGTTTGGTGATGGCGAAACGATGCGTGAAGGCCTCCTCCTTGAAGCGCGACAAGAGAACCGATTCATCGTACTCCTCTTGTTCCGAGATCGCATCGAACAGCACCTGATGGTTATTGTGGCCTTGATTGGCCGTGCGGGCAATGAAGAGCTTGAAATACCGCTTCTCCTGGCTGGACATCGCCCGGATGAGCCGATGGACGTGATCTTGGCTCTTGTTGGACATGAGGTGCGGGTCTAACCGAGGGATCCGAGAAAAATTCCGAAAGCGCTGAGAAAATAGAGGTCGTTCTTGGAAGCCCGATCCCTGGTGCGAGGAACGGACAAGGATGCCAAGGAAACGGTGCCAGAGAGGCACGAACCCTTTGGCCATTGAGGAGCGATCCTGTTACGACCTTGGACCGAAGGCTACATTCGCAAGGACGCACTTCATGGAAGCAGATGGAACCCAAGCGGGTCGCTTCCCAACGAACATCGACCCTTGATCCACCATGCCGCTTGCAACCGGTCTACTCCTCCATCTCGGCGAACAGCTATCCAGCAGCAGCGGAGCGACCATTTCGATCCTCCATGCCGACCCGCTGTCGGGTGGCTCCATTCACGATACGTTCATCCTGCACACCGACAGAGGCCTGTACTTCCTGAAGACCAATGCTGCTGATCGCACACCCAGCTATTTCGAAGCTGAAGCCGATGGGTTGTCGCGGATCAGGTCCACAGGTGCCGTTCGAACTCCGCGGACCATTGCACAAGGGGAATGGGATGGGACCGGTTATCTGATGCTCGAGCATGTTGCACAAGGACCACACACACGTCCGTTCTGGGAGCGTTTCGGACGCACATTGGCCACGCTCCACCGCAATGGTCATGAACAGTTCGGCCTGGAGCGCGACAATTACATCGGCACGCTGGTCCAAACGAACGGTCAACATGACACGTGGTCCGAATTCATGATACATGAACGACTTGAGCCCCAGCTGAAGCTAGCGCGCGACCGAAAGCGTGTGGAAGCCGGAATGCTCCTCCGATCCGAACGGCTCTTCAACCGCTTGGACAAGCTCTTTCCAATTGAACGACCAGCACTGGTGCATGGCGACCTCTGGCATGGGAACTTCCTGGTCGATACGGAAGGCCAACCCGTGATGATCGACCCTGCGGTCCACTATGGAAATCGGGAGATGGACATCGCCATGGCCCGGTTGTTCGGTGGCTTCGACGATACATTCTTCGCAGCCTACCAGGACGAATGGCCCTTGGAGGTGGGATGGCAGGACCGTATCGCGCTGTGCAACCTCTATCCCTTGCTCGTGTATGCGAACCTCTTCGGCGGAGCATATTTCCACGAAGTGGACACGGTGTTGAGGCGATATGTGTAGTCCGCTCCGGTCACCCTTGTACTGGACCTGGCGGGATGCCGGATACACCACCAGCCTTAGTTTCGCACACCCGCCTAACCATGAACAACATCTTCGACCGCACCACGTGCGACTCCTACATCGCTCGGATCGGCAGGCTTACCGTTGATACCCGCCCACAGTGGGGCAAGATGAACAGTGCTCAGATGCTGGCGCACGTGTGCAAGCCCTATGAAATGGTGTGTGACCCGAACTACTCGGCCACACACAAGCGACCGAACGGGATCGTGCGCTTCCTGTTGAAGCGCTTTTTGAAGCCCATCGTGGTCGGCCCCAAACCCTACGCGAAGAACTCACGCACCGCACCGGAGTTCATCGTGGCGGATGAACGGGTGTTGGAGACGGAACGTAAGCGGCTCTTCGGATACATGGGTCAAGTACAAGCGTGGGGTGCCACACATTTCGAGGGCAAGGACAACCACAGCTTCGGGGTGATGACGGCACCGGAGTGGAACAACCTCTTCGCGAAACACTTGGAACATCATCTGCAACAGTTCGGGGTGTGATCGGCGATGAAGACCATGTTACTCCTGTGTACGCTCCTGATCGCCTGCTCCACGGATACCGTTCCGTCGGAACCCGTCGTGGCTGCGCCAACTCAGGGGTCCGATCGCACCCGTCTGGTCGGAAGCGATCTGCGCATCTGGCCCGCCGTGGATACCGTGGAGGCGTTCAACCGGGAGGCAATCGCTTGTCTGCGGCGCTTTCTAGTGAACAAACTGAACGAAGAAGCCCCTAACGACTATTGGTACGTCCCGGATCTGACCGATCATGGCGGTGTCCATCCGGAGCTGTTGGCCGCAGAATTCAATGAGGTGGGCGAATTGCACAACTGGCCCACGTTGCTCTCCATCGTTCCAGCTGGAAGCAGCGACGAACGCCTGATGACCGTGCGGTGGGCCGCCGAGGATGGTCTCGGCACCGCCACCCACGTACGCTATGTGTTCGACTTCCTGGCGCGACAAACGACTGATGGTGTTCGGCTTTCGTTCCCCATCGGGTACAACACCCGGGATTGGGAACGGAGAGATGAAGGGCAGATACACTATGTGATATCCCCACGGCACCGGTTCTCACCAGAGCAGGCTGCTGAACAACAGCGCGACATCGAACGCTTGTCCCGCTTTTTCGGGATCGAGCCCTTCCCCATCACCTACTACTCCACCGAAAGCCCAACTGGGCTTTTCCGCGCGCAAGGGTACCAACAGCATCCGTTGATGCACGTGTTCCCGACGGGCGGCAAGGCGGACCAAGGGGACAATGTGTATGCCGGCAACGACAAGGACATCTATACGCACGAGATCGTACACCTCTTTGTTCAGAAGCGCTTCGACGCAACACCACACCTGCTCAATGAAGGAGTTGCCACCTTGCTCGGTGGAATGGTGGAGCGGGACTATACCTGGCACCGCGCGAACATGGCCCGTTACCTGAAGGAACACCCGGATCTCGACCTTACCGCGCACCTCAGCACCTACGAACAGGAACTGATCGACGGTGAGACTTCCGTACCTTACATGGTCGGTGCGCTGCTGTGCGAGCAAATCCTGCGTTCGCATGGCAAAGCAGGACTGCTTCAAGCACTGGGAAGTGGGGCTGACATATGGAAGGCGGTGGAGCCGTTCGGGATCGTACAAGCCAATTTCAACGACGTGATCCGTACGACCATCGGGCAACCTGCGGTTCTGCCTTGGTGATGCGATCACGTTCGGTCATCGCGTCCGCCGTTCGGGTTCACCACGTGCTCAACTTCTCCCCCGCCAGCGCGTTCTCCACCTGGGCCATCACTTCAGCGGTCAACAGGTCCTGTGCTTCCACGGCCTTGAGGTTCTCTTCCAGTTGAGCGGTCTTGCTGGCGCCCAACATGACAGTGCTCACGCGCGGGTTCTTCAGGCACCACGCGATGGCGAACACCGGCAGCGATAGGCCCAGATCCTTGGCGATGGTCTTCAACTCCTCCACCTTCTTCAAGCGCGCCTCGTTCAGTTCACGCTCCTTGAGCCATTCAAGACCGGCCATGCGCAAGCGTGAGGATGTGTCGCCATCCAAGGTGTGCTTGCCACTGAGGATACCACTGGCCAATGGGCTCCAGATGGTGGTGCCGAGTCCCACGGTATCGTAGAGCGATGCGAACTCGTTCTCCACCTTCTCTCGATGGAACATGTTGTACTGCGGCTGTTCCATGACCGGCGCGATGAGGTGATGCTTCTCCGCCAGGGCATGCGCCTCTCTGATCTCCGCCGCGCTCCATTCGCTGGTACCCCAGTACATCACCTTGCCCTGCATGATCAGCTGATGCATGGTCCAGACGGTCTCGGCGATGGGCGTGTTGGGGTCCGGGCGGTGGCAGAAGTACAGATCGAGGTAGTCCACTTGAAGCCGCTTGAGCGCATCGTGGCAAGCTTCCACCACATGCTTGCGGTGCAGCCCGAGCTGCGTGGGTTGCTTTCCACCTGCCCCGAAGAACACCTTGCTGCTGACGGTCCACGTATCACGGGACCATTCCATCTTCTTCAGGATACGGCCCATGACACGTTCGCTCTCGCCCTTGGAATAGATCTCCGCGTTGTCGAAGAAGTTGACCCCGTGATCGTAGGCGATCCGCATCAATGCTTCGGCGGTGTCGTCCGTGATCTGCTTGCCGAAGGTGAGCCAGGAGCCGAGGGACAGCTCGGAGAGTTGGAGGCCGGAGGTGCCTAGCCGGCGGTATCGCATGTTCATGGGTACAAAGATCGCTCGGTATGACGTGACCACGACCCTTGAACGGCATCCTGATGTCGAACTACCTTCGACACATGTTCCTACGTCGAGTGTTCCATCTCACCATCACCTTGGTCGGTGCGACCCTGTCCAGCGCACAAGACCATGTAACTCCCGATCAATTCGAGCATACGGTCGAATCCGATGTGGTCTATGGCATCGACACGAACTACCTCGGCCTGACGGACACCTTGCTTCTCGACGTTTACACCCCGATCGGAGATCAGGATGATCAACGACCGCTTGCCGTACTGGTCCATGGCGGTAGTTGGTTGGGTGGATGCAAGGATGATCCGAATGGCATCGTCCGATTAGCTGAACAGTTGGTCGGTCGGGGGTATGTGGTAGCCTGCGTGAACTATCGGCTGGGCTGGCATAAGAGCGGCAATGTCCCTGGCCCGGTCGCCGGATACCCGCCCTCCCTCTGGCCCGAGCAATATCGTGCGTTCTATGCATTGGACAGTGCGGAGATAATCCGGGCGATCCATCGTGGTATGCAGGATGTGAAAGGTGCCATTCGGTTCATGAAGGCGCGTGCTGACCAGGACAGTGTGTGCACGGACAAGGTGTTCGTGGGTGGAGAAAGTGCTGGTGGCTTCATCGCCCTGGCTGTGGCATTCATGGATCGCGCAGCGGAACGCCCGGTCGCTTGTGGAACGCTGCCGGCCGCCCCTCCGCCGGATGAAGAGGTCCTGAACATCACCGGGTTGAACTGCATCGAACGCTCTTTCACTCCAACCGGCAACATGCTCGAACGACCCGATCTCGGCTCGGTGGATGGCGACCTCAACCTGAACGGACACGATGCACGGGTACGAGGGGTTGCGAACTTCTTTGGCGGTCTGCCCAGCGAAGCCTTCACCCAGGATTGGCTACAGGGTGTGGACACCCCATTGGTCCATCTCTACCACCAGAGTTGTGATGGTGTCGTACTCTCCGGCAGTGGACAGCCATATACCACGATCAGCACCTACTGCAACCTGGGTGCCACGCCATGGCACGGTACGTATCCCTTCATGCACGGAAGCCTTGCGATCGCCGCATACTTCGCTACGCTTGCCAACCCACCTTCATACATCACGGACTTGACCACTTGTCCCGCATTCGATCCTGACCTGGCCCTGTTCGAATGCGCACGCTATGCCGACAATGGAAGCTACCACTATACAGCCGGCCTGCCACAACGTGCGCAGCTCCTTGCCGAACAGTGGGCTTCGATCGCTTCCGACCCTTCGATCTGTGGCAGCTTGGACCTGCCAGGAATCCTCGTTGCGACCATTCGTTGGTTCCCTGTGCCCTGCACGGACGTGTTATACATCAAAGGGATCAAGGATGGACCCGTGATCGTGACCGACATGCTCGGACGATGCGAATTGAAGCGCGAACTTTCCAATGGGCAGGTTGATGTGAAGGATCTGTATCCAGGCTCCTACGTGCTCCGCACTGCGAACCTTGACGGGTCTTTCCGATTCGTCGTGGGGCGGTAGACGGGCAGTATCCGAAGGACCTTCCTAACCGATCACCTTTCCGTCGTCCATCTCGATGATACGATCGGTGCGGGAAGCAAAATCGTTGTCGTGGGTGACCACCAACAAGCTTTGTTCGTGGTGCGCGGAAATGCTCTTGAAGATGTCGAATACGATGCCGCTGTTCCTGCTGTCCAAGTTGCCTGTTGGTTCATCGCCCATGATGATCAGGGGGTCGTTGATGAGCGATCGGGCGATGGCGACACGTTGTTTCTGACCACCGCTCAATTGGTTCGCACCTTTGAACGCGTGTTCATGCATGTCCAGATCGCGCAACCGTTTCATGGCACGGTGCTCCACCTCCTCGGCACTGTGCTTACCGAGCTTCAGGCCTGGCAGCATCACGTTCTTCAACACGCTGAATTCAGGCAACAAATAGTGGAACTGGAACACGAAGCCGATCTTCTCGTTGCGGATCCGAGCCAAGCGCTCACCGCTCAACCCGCGCGTCGGTTCCGCGTCGATCATCACCTCACCCTCATAGTCCGTGTCCATGGTGCTGAGGATGTAGAGCAGGGTGCTCTTGCCACAGCCACTCTTGCCCGTGATGCTCACGAACTCACCGCGCTTCACTTCCAAGGACACCTTCTTAAGCACTGGCACCGTCACGGGGTCGTGGAAGGACTTGCTGACGTTGCGAACCTCCAGGATGTTACTTCCTCTGGAGTCCGCAGCGTCCAATGCGGGAGACATGGCAGAGGTCTTGGGGGCCGCAGGGTCCCCTGCGGTGGACCCGTCGGAGTTCGGTGTGATGGGTTCGGTACTGGTCATTTCCCACGGATGATCTCCACTGGATCCACTTGGCTGGCCTTGCGCGCGGGGAACCACCCTGCGATCCAGGTCGTGAGCAGGGCGAAGGTGACCGCTATGATGTAGTACTTGGGGTTGTAGTCCACCGGGAAGGTGGTGACGGTGGGCAAGGCCGCGGTGATGAACGGGATGCTGTCCACCAGGTTCTGCATCAGAAATCCGAAGAGCAGACCAGAAACGCCACCAACCAAGCCGATGACCATACTGAGCAAGAGAAAGATCCTACGCACATCGGCACCGTTGAAACCCGTGGCCTTGAGGATGGCGATGGCATCGAGCTTCTCATAGATCATCATGTTCAGGATGTTGTAGATGCCGAAGCCGGCCACGATGAGCAGCACCACGCCCACAGCGTAGCTGATGATGTTGCGCACGTCACTGCCTGTCTCGAACTGAGCGTTGGCGGTCTGGATGTCCACGGCATCCACGTCGAAGCGGGCGCTGAGCTCCCGCGCCATGGCGGGGGCCTGCAGCAGATCCTTCAGCTTCACGTTGATGTCCGTGTAATAGCTGCCCGGGCGTGTGAGCAGCTTCTGCACGGTCTTGATGTTGGCGTAGCACTGCACCTTGTCATAGTCCGCGATGCCGCTCTGGAAGATGCCCGAGACACGCAACATGGTGCGCTCGCCGGTGGCGGTGGTGACCTGCACCATGTCACCGATGCCGCTCTCCATCATATCCGCCAGGCCCTTGCCCAGCACAATGGTGTTGTTGCCGGTTGCAAGGTCGTGCGGGTCGCCCTGCACCAGGTAGTCCGCGAACCGGTAGTAGCGGATCTCGTCCATCACATCGATGCCGTTGACCTGCCCGTTGAGGTCCACCGTGCCCACATTGAAGAAGACCTGGGCCACCAAGCGGGGGGATACGCTGAGCACGCGGGGGTCGTTCTCCAGTGCCTGCATCACGGCCTCGGCATTGCGGAGGCGCGGCAGTTCGTCCTTGGGTTTCACGGAGCGGATGAAGTGGTGCGCACTATCGGCACCGACCGCTGCGTGCTGTGCCCAGGCATGCTGGATGGGCTGCGTGGGCGAGGCCTGCAGCTCGTTGTAGAGCCGGATATGCGGGGTTCGGTTCAGGATCAGTCCATCGAGCAGGGTGTTCAGTCCGTTCATGAATCCCAGCAGGGTGACGAACATGGTGATGCTGAACATGACCCCAACGGCCGCCACGATGCTCTGCTTCAGCTTGGCTCGCAGCAGGGTGAGGGCGATGGAGAGCAGGAGCTTCATACGATATCGCTCCCTTACGGTTTGTAAAGGGTGGTGGTGGCGTCGATGCCGGTGAGGATTTCCACCTTCTCCAGGTCACGAGCACCGAGGGTGACGGAGGTGCGCTCTTCCGGTCCGGTTAGGACTTGGTCGCCCTCCAGCAGGTAGCCGGCGGGGATGGTGAGGGCCTGCTCCTTGGTGCGCAGCACGATGCTGGCCTCCGCAGTGAGATTGGGGAAAAGGGTGGGCGGCCGGTCGGTGAAGCGCGCCTCCACCTTGAAGGTGCGCGAACGTTCGTCCATGAGCGGGATGATGCGGGTGACCTCTGCCGCGAAGGCCTGTCCGGCGTAACTGTCCAGCGTGATGAATGCCTTCAGGCCGGGCTTCACCTGGCGGATGTCGTACTCGTCCACCTCCAGCTCCAGGTAGAGTTCGGTGGCACTGCCGATGATCGCCAGGGCCTTCTGGGTGGTGGCCAGCTCACCGGGCTCGATGAGCAGGTCGTAGACGATGCCTTCGATCAGGGAGCGGGGCGTGCGGTCGTCATTGCCCGCAGTGCTGATGGCGGCGTTGTTGCGGGCCACGTCCAGCTCGGTGCGCAGGCGCTGGCGGTTCTCCACCAGAGCTTCGCTGGCGCGATCGTAGGCGGCCTTGCTGGTGGTGTAGGCCAGCTCCCGTTGGTCCAGCTCGTTGCGGCTGCCGATCTGCTGGGCCCACAAGGCCTGCTGGCGTGCATGGTTCAGGCTGTCCACATGGTACCTGTCCCGGGCCTGCTGCACGGCCTGGCGTAGTTGCGACAGCACGGGGCCGGAGTCGCGGGCGTTCTGCTCCAACAAGCGCAGCTGGGCCTCGGCATTGCGGGTGCCCAAGGCACTGTTGCGGTCGTCGATGCTCAGCAGGGCCTGGCCGGCCTTCACGGTATCACCCTCCTGCACCAGCAGCGCGGTGACCGTGCCGCTCACGGTGGGATAGACGGTGTACTGGCCTTGGGCCTTCACCACCCCGCTGGCATAGATGCTTTCGGTGATGGGCCCCACCGTGGGCGTGATGGTCTCGCGCTCTTCACCACAGGCCGCCAATAGGGAAACGAGGGATAGTGCACTGCACGAACGAACTAGCATGGGGCGAAGTTCGCGCATCCATGGGGCGCGCCGACCAGCGTTCGTCAGCTTGGGAGGATCGGCGGAAAGCCGGATCTTCACCGCCGGAGCGCAGGCCGCTCCACCCCCAGCCATGTCCAGCATCTCCAGCAACAAGGCCCCCGAGCCCGTAGGCCACTACCCGCATGCCCGCCGCGTGGGCGAGCTCTTGTTCCTCAGTGGCGTGGGGCCCCGCGAACGGGGCACGAAGAAGATCCCCGGCGTGGAGCTGGATGCCGATGGGAGGATCCTGAGCTACGACATCGAGACCCAGGTGCGCAGCGTGTTCCAGAACGTGAAGTGGATCCTGGAGGACAGCGGAAGCAGCTGGGAGAAGATCGTGGACGTGACAGTGTACCTCACCAACATGAAGGACGATTTCCCGACCTACAACCGGCTATGGAAGGAATACTTCGAGAACGACCCGCCGTGTCGCACCACGCTGGAGATCAACTGCCTGCCCACACCGATCGCCATCGAGCTGAAGGTTGTGGCGACGGTGTGAGGAATATAGCCGCCGATTTCGCGGATGACGCAGATGAAATGCGCTGTACTGCTGCTTCTCGACGCAAGGACCTGTCCCGCCTTAGCGGGATGACACAGATGGAATGCCAGCCTTGCTGCTGATCGACGAAAATTGAACGAACATGGACAAGCCCTGGATCACCGCCGAACTGCAGGAACGGCACCGCGCATTCAACCGGGCCGTGCAGGCCCTACCTGCTGATGTGTTGGTGCGCTCGATGAACGACAAATGGTCAGCGGCGCAGCACTTGGCGCACATCCTGAGCGGGGTGCGGCCCGTGACCCTTTCTCTGGCCGTGCCGACGTGGTTCCTGCGCTGGCGTTTCGGCAAGCTGAACCGCGAACCCCGGAACTATGCCGCGCTGGTGAGTCGCTACCAGGAGAAGCTGGCCGCGGGCGGAAGGGCATCGGGCCGCTTCGTGCCACCGTTGATCACCGCCGAACAAGTGCCTTCGATCGCGGTGCGCATCGATCGCTCCGTGGCAAGGATGTGCACACGCGCACAGCGCTGGTCCGATGCGGACCTCGATAGCGTGCTCCTCCCCCACCCCTTGCTGGGAAAGGTGACGGTGCGCGAAATGCTGTACTTCACCATCCATCACGTGCAGCACCATCATGCCCTGGTGGAGCGTGACAGCCGCTAAGGCCGGGCTGCGGTTCGCCGTTGACGCGGTGGCACCATCGTACAGGCCATAGGGTCCCTTCCAGAACGCTCTCGCATGAGTGCATGCCGGGTACTCACCTTAGGTCAACTACATCGGACCGTTGCCCACAGGGCCACCATCGCTGACTTCGGAACGGCGCTCAATGGACCACACCTCATCCAAGCGAGTACCTCCCTTGGCACCGAAGTCCAGCGTGCGGATCGGGTAGGGAATGCTGATGCCCTCCTTGTCGAAGGCCGCCTTGATGGCCATGATCGCATTGCTGCGCACGTCGTGGAAATGGCGGTTGCTCACCGAGGTGATCCAGAAGCGCACCTCCAGGTCGATGCTGCTGTCGCCATAGCCTTGGTAGAACACATCCACCCCTGTGTCCAGCAACACATCCGGCACCGGTTGTAAGGCCGCGACGATGACCTCCTTCACCTGCGCGAGGTCCTCTCCGTAGCTCACTCCCACGGGCAGGTCCACACGCCGGGTGCCGTTGCGCGAGTAGTTGATGAGCACGCTCTGGAAGATGTCCTTGTTGGGGATGATGACCTGCAGGCCTTGCATGTTGCGCAGTTCGGTGGTGCGCAACAGGATGCGTTCCACCACGCCCATTTGGCCACTGGTCTCAACCAGTTCACCGCGGCGCAGGGGGCGCTGCGCGGCCATCAGCACCCCTGCAATGAAGTTGCTGGCGATGTCCTGGAACGCAAAGCCCAGCGCGAGGCCGATGATGCCTGCACCGGCGAGCAATGTGGTAACGGTCTTGTCCAGATTGAGGACCGAAAGTGCAGCGAAAGCACCAATGAGCACCGTGGCAACGTAGAGCGCACTGCTCACCAGCTCGTGCAACGTGATGCTGTCCGTGAAACGCCGCATCAATTTCAAGGCGGCAAAGCGTATGAAGCGCGCGGCGAACCAACCGGCCACCACGATGAGCGTCGCCAACATCAGGTTTGGCAACATGGCCACCAATTCCTTCGACCAGCCCAGGATCTTCTCACGGATCAGATCGACTGCCTCGCTCGCTTCCAACATGGGGTTGAAGGTACCCCACCACAGGGCCTCACGATACAGACTCCCCCTTTACCGCCTACGCGCGGGCTACCATCCTTCCGATCGAAAGCCATCGCATATCTTTCGCACTGGCACTCCACAGCCAATAACCACAACACAACATGGCGGACAGTTTCGATCTTTTGGACGAGCTCGGTGACGAGAAGAAGGTGAACGAGCTCAAGGCGCGTATTCAGCAGAAGAAGGCGAGCGACGTGATCTCGAAGTTGGACAACATCGAGAGCGAGATCGAGAGCGCTGCCGCCAACAACAAGAGCGCGGAGGACATCGTCTCGGGCATCATCAACGCCAAGTTCGAGAGCCTGAACGGCGATGTGGAGAGCACCGAGAAGGACCTGCAGGAGCTGATGCTGCACCTGCGCGCCATGCTGGACAGCTGTGGGGGCGAATTCGCCAACCTGCAGGAGCTCAACAAGGGCGAGCTGAACCTGGTGGCCAATGCCAAGAGCAAATTGACCAACGCCGAACGCGAGCTCGCCGAGGCCAACGCGATGAGCAACGCGTGGAACATCCTCTTCGGCATGAAGACCAGCCGGGTGAACCAGCGCACCAAGGAACTGGAAGCCGCCGGGCAAGGGGTGAAGCAGGCCGAGCAGGACGCCAACCGCATGTATCGCGAACGCCTGAAGAACGCGGATATCGGCGAATCGCTGAACCGCATCATCAGCCAGGTGCAGGGCCTCAACGGCGTGGTGGAGGACATGATCATCGAGGTGGAGAAGCAGATCGACGCGCTGAAGAACCGCAAGGAACTGGCTTTCGAGACCAAGGAGAAGGCCGCCAAGGTGATGGAAAGCCGCAAGGCCGAACTGGAGAACCTGGAGGCCTTGATGAAGATGGAGGAGAAGTCGCTGGAGGAACTGGCGAACAACACGCCGGAGTACACCGCGCAGCAGAGCAAGATCGCCGACATGCGCGAGCGCCGTGCCGAGGTAAAGGGCCGCTTCAACATCGCGCTGGGCATCTTCCAGAGCAAGGAACGTTTCGTGGACCAGATCGTGATCCACCTGGAGGCGCAGACCACCACGAAGAACAACCTGAAGCAGCTGATCGGCCAGTTGAAGAGCGATACCGAGGAGCGTGTGACGACCTACGAATCAGGCCTGCAGTTGATCCGCTCCGCCACCGCGCAAGAGGCCGCTTCGATCTACGAGGAGGCCGGCGTGAAGACCGACCAGAAGATCACCGAAATCGCCGCCAAGGTCTTCGTCTCCAGCGAGCGCGACCGCATCGACCGGGTGAAGAAACACCCCGAGCGCATGACCGAACTGCACAAGGTGCTCGTGGCCATGGCCGAAGCCACCGCGCAGTACAAAGCCAAGGATGCCGAGATCCTCAAGGCGCACACCAACAAGTTCGGCATCGACGTGAGCGAGACCTTCAGCAGCCATCACGAGGGCAAGGGCGGCGCACCCGCCCAGCCGAACGCACCGCGTAAGGAGGGTGATGTGAATGATCTGCTGGGGGGATAGGTTGGAGGTTCTCCCGGTCCCTCCGGGTTCCGCCGGTCCTAATGGGGCTTGCCCATCGACAACGACGCCAGAAGACACACACCTAAACCAAAAACACAAACCTGGAGAAGGATGTATCGCCTCCACCGGCCATGAAGACCATCGACATCGAGAGCCACTTCACGGACCTTGATCGCGCCATCTTGGAGAACAACGTGGAGTACGAGCGCTACTTCAGGTTCGTCACGCACATCTTCGATGCCTTCACCAACACCTTCGCGCCGAAACCGGGCACCGAGGAACACGAGGCCCACATCGTCAAGGACCTTTCGTCGCGCTTCCTGCTCACCCTGCGGGCACTGGGGCTGAAGTACCTCTTCGAGGAGACCGATCACCTGCGGATCGACCTCACCGCAAGCGGATTCCCGAACCACCTGGAGATCCGCAAGATGGCCGCCGACCTGCAACAGCTGAAGAGCGGGGCCGTGAAGCCGGCGAACGAGGAGACATTAAAACGGGAACTGCTCGATGAACTGATCCGGGAACAGCGAACCCACCTCCATCCTCCAGAAACTCGCACGGTCGCAGTACTACAAGACCATCGAAGAAGGCGGGCTCTTCGGCGAATTCGTACCCGGCCAACTCCGCGAATTGAAGGTCTACGACAAGGCCGGTCTCAAGAAACGATTCCTGTGCTCCTGGGCATCGTTCGATACGGTGACGAACCGGCCTTTACCTGTACCTCATGGTCTTCGACAACCACCCCGACCCGGACGGGCCGCGCACCGAGCGGGTGGACCACGACCCGCATTTCGTGGATATGATCAAGCGTTGCACGCACAACACCGCGCCGCTGAAGGTGGTCGCCTCCGACATCGACGAGGCCTATGCCTGGGTGCACCCGAAAGTGCTGAAGCGCATCGACATCGGACCGATCCTGAGCATGTACGACCGCACCGAGGACGAGCAGGCGAAGGAGATGGGGCGGCACATCCCGGAAGGCCATTTCGTGATGCACGTCACCACCGAGATCGTCTTCTCCGTGCGGCAGGAGAAACGCAGCACCGGCTTCCTGTCCAAGAGCGAACTGCGCGAGGTGTTCCATGTGGACGAGACCAACAAGGACTGCATGGAGCGCATGGTGAGCGAAGTGCAGAAGTACCTCTTCACCACGCACACCGTGCTCCAGTACCTGAACGACCAGCACAAGGAGATGCTCAAGGACCTGAGCGCACCACCATTCATCTGCAAGCCTGTTTTCTGACACATGGAGAAGAGCGGAGCATCACAGATCCCCGTCACCGAGGAGCAGTTGAACGCCTACAAGGAGGAGGTGACCGCCTTGCTGAAGATGGTGAGCTGGTCGCCCGACCAACGCAGCCGGACCACCAGCAACACGCAGCTCGATGCCAGCTTCCTGTTGCACGTGGGCAAGGCCCTCAACGTGGGCGAAAGCGACGAGCTCAGCGTGTTGAAGAGCGCCGTGCGCATCAGCGACGACCGGACAATCCTGAGCAACACCACCAACGTGGTGCTCAACGCGATCCGCAAGGGCTTCTGCATGGGCAAACACCTCAGCGTGCTGTTCGAGCGCAGCAGCGGCCTGGAACTGTTGCAGCAGAAGAACAACGACGGCAGCCTGCACCAGAGCGAGATGCCCGCGTTCCATGACAAGCTGCAGACCTCCTCGGCCATCCAGCTCTTCGTGGCTGCCAACTACATCACGCACTACCTCAACAACGTGCGCGGCGATGAGCACTCGTCGATCAACATCGATTTCGGCGGCATCCCGGAAGTGCGCCTCACCCGCCCCAGCCAGGCCGTGCAGTGCGCCATCTACTACTACGCCGCCTACCTCGAGCGCAGCGGCGTGGTGAAGACCGATCTCGAACTGCTGAAGATCACGCTCCTCTATTTCGAGCGCTTGAAGGAGGAGATCCAGATGCGCAAGGCCTCGCTGAAGGATGCGGAGCTATTCACTGCGCAGCACTACAAGCTGGAGCATTCGGACTTCACCGTGCAGGGCTTCGACGTGGCCATCAACGCCCAGGTGAAAGGCGTGGAGTTCAATGCCACGCGCATGGAGGACATCGTGGCCAACGAACAGGCCAAGCACATGTTCCGGCGTTTCGCCGAACGGCTGCTGTGCTACGACATCACCGAAGGCAAGAACCCGATGCTGGTGCTCGGCGGCATGCCCAGCATCACCATGGCCGATGGCAAGCCCGGCACAGGCAAGAGCATGCTGATCGCCGCTGTGGCCACCATGCTGCAGGAGCGCTGCGAAGTGTTGAAGATGCCCTTCCTGTTCTGGCCCTTGCCGGAGAACATCATCTCCACCTTCCAAGGCGGTTCGGCCGAACGCGCGATCGAATGGTTCCGCCCGATGCAGGACACCGGCAAGATCGTCTTCGCACCCATCGACGATGCCGAGAACAACCTCGAGGAACGCACACGTCAAGGCGTATCGGCCGGCGTGCGCGAGTTCATCGGCGTCTTCCTGCGCAACACCGAAGGCGCC
Organism: Flavobacteriales bacterium; assembly: GCA_016718655.1. Taxonomy (GTDB): domain Bacteria; phylum Bacteroidota; class Bacteroidia; order Flavobacteriales_F; family PHOS-HE28; genus PHOS-HE28. The sequence goes on from JADKCV010000009.1 coordinate 111,357, forward strand.
TACGCTGTCAACCATGGCAACCGCATGATCAGCCTGTTCACCAACCTGCCGGACCAGGTGGACAAGGCCGTGCTCTCGCGCATCCAGGTGCGGGTAAGCATGGAAGGTGCCAAACGCTACGAGGACTTCGTGGACCAGGACCACCTCTGGTGGAAGAAGTACCGCGAGATGGACCCCAAGTTCATCAAGGACCCGAACGTGAAGGGCTACGAGTTCATGAGCGCGCAGAAGCAGGTCGCGTCCATGAACGAGCTGCACAAAGGCGGAAAGACCGAGGTCCAGAACGCGGACCTGCGGACCATCTACGAAGCCAGCCTCAAGCAACACGATGCCGGCACACACGAGTTCTTCGGCGTGTTCTACACCGCCGTGCTCGAACGTTTCCCCTTCTTCAGTTCCCGCGACCTGCGCAACATCCAGAAGGCCGTGGACGCCCGCGTCACCGACTTCGACCTGCCCCCGATCTGGTGGGACAAGCCCGACGAGTTCTTCTTCAAGGACTACGACACCAAGCTCGCCATGCTGAAGGAACTGATGCGCTCCAACCTGGGCAACGTCAGCTTCGAGGAAGTGCGCCTGCAAGAGGCCCTCAACTACCTCGACAATGCCATCCGCATCAACGAGACCGGCATCAACCGCCAGGTGGAACGCCGCGCGGAGGAGATCCACATCCAGCAGAAGGCGCTGGAGCTGCAGGCGCGGAAGAGTGGGAAGGGG
>JADKCV010000010.1 GCA_016718655.1 Flavobacteriales bacterium
GCTCTTCACCTGCAGCTTCTCGTAGATGTGGCTCACGTGCGTGTTCACCGTGGCGTAGCTGATGTTGCACCGCGCGGCGATGATCTTGTAGCTGAAGCCGTCCGCCAACAGCTTGAGGATCTCCACTTCGCGTTCGGTCAGGTGGAAGTCGACGGCCTTGGAACCACTGCCGCGCTGCGCGAAGAGCTTCAGCACCTTGGCCGCGATGCCCGGGTGTCATCGGCGCGCCGCCTTGCGTGACTTCCACGATGGCGTCCAACAGTTTCGTCGGGGAGGTCTGCTTCAGCAGGTAGCCATCGGCCCCGGCGAGGATGGAGGCGAAGATCTTCTCGTTGTCCTCGAACACCGTTTGCATCAGGATCTTCAGGTCCTTGAACTGCTTGCGCAGGAGTGTGACGCCCTGCAGCCCGTCCACGTGCGGCATGTCGATGTCCATGAGCACCACGTCCGGCTTGGCCTCCATCACGTTGCGCAGCACTTCGCGGCAATCGGGCCAGGCGCCCACGCAGCTCATGTTGTCCGTGCTGTCGATGAGCAGTTGCAGCCCTTCGCGCCGCTTGGCGTTGTCATCGAAGCTAGATGGCCACTGCGCAGTTCCATGCGGCAAAGCTATTCCTGCCAGGTCAGCGTCCGGTGTCATTGGATCCAATGACTTTTGCCTTCGCCGGGCAACGAAGCGCAGTTCAACCGTGGTGCCCTTGCCCAGCGCGCTGGTGATGTTGAGGGTGCCGGGGATCTCCGCCGCGCGGTTGCGCATGTTGCCCAGGCCGTTGCCGCCGCCCACGCTTCCATTGTCGCTCTTCGGATCGAAGCCCTCGCCATCATCCACGATCGCAGCACGACCTGGCCGACTTCGCGCACCAGATGACGCGCAGGTTCGTGCAGCCGCAGTACTTCACCGCGTTGTTCACCGCTTCCTTGAAGATGAGGTAGAGGTTCTTGCGCTGGGCCATCTCCAGCGTCGGCGCTTCAACCCCTCATCGGCTCGCAGGTGCAGCTCGCAATCGCGCGCCTCGGTCATGCGCACGGCGTAGTCATGCATGCGCTTCACGCTGGGCCATGTCGTCGTTCTCGGCGTTCACGGCCCACACGATGTCGTTCATGGCCTCCAGCACTTGCGTGGTGCTGTCCGTGATGCGGCCGAGTAGTTCACTGGCTTCCGGCGCTTTGCCTTTCGCCTTCTTCTGCGCCACACTGCTGAAGAGGGACACGCTGCTGAGCGTGGACCCGATCTCGTCGTGCAGGTCGCGGGCGATGCGTTCGCGCACGGCCACCACCTTCATCGCCTGCGCCAACCGGTAGCGGTAGAAGGCATAGAGCGCACCCGCGAACACGAGCAAGGCACCGACGCGGAACCACCAGGTGCCCCACCACGGCGGCGCGATGATCAGTTGCAATGCGGCGCCTTGTTCATCCCACACCTCAGCGCTGTTACGGCCCTGCACGCGGAAGGTGTAGGTGCCGGGATCAGGGTTGGTGAAGGTGGCCTCGTGCTGGGTGCCCGCCTCCACCCACTCGGTGAGAAGTCCTCGAGCATGTAGCGGAACCTGTTCTTCAGCGGTGCGGTGTGGTCCATGCACGCGAAGGAGAAGGTGATCATTACGCTCGCTGTACGGCGGGGTGATGCTGCGCACGTACTCGATGGGCGCAGGAGTTCGCCAGCCTTCACCGGTGGCGTTGCCGAGGCCCGCTACGGCCACGGCCTTACCAACAAGTTTCATACCCGTGATCACCGTGGGTGATGCGGGATCGTTTCGTAGAAGTCCTCAGGGTTGAAGTGGAAGGCGCCGCCCATGCCCTCGAACCAGAGTTCACCCTTCTCGGTCTTCGCGTAGCTATAGCGGTTGAATTCGTTGCTCGGCAAACCATCCTCCTGGTTGGGTCTTCATCTTCGCCCGTGCTGGGATCGAACTGGACCAGTCCCTGGTTGGTGCCGATCACAGGTTGCCGCGTTCATCGCTCAGGATGCTGTATATCACGTCGTTCGGCAGACCTTCCCGTGGTAGTCCAGGCCTTGGAACGCTGCGTACGCAGATCGAACCGCGCGAGGCCTCCGCCGTTGGTGCCCACCCAGAGCACATGTGCCGGATCGGCCGGGACCAAGGCAGGTGAAGACCATATCATGCGGCAACGAATGCAGATCGTGCTCATCGTAGTGCTGGTACACCTTCCATACACCCGTTTTCGGATCCAGGTGGTGCAGACCGGCCACCGTGCCCATCCACACCGTGCCATCAGGGTGATGGGTGAATGAGAAATGGACAAGTAATCAGCTCGTACCGAAGGCGATGGCGGTGTGTAACGCCGGATGATCGCACCAGTGCGTGCATCGAGGTGGGTGAGGTTCGTGACCACATCGTTCGTCCCCGAGACCGCCCGGATCGTGTTGCCCGGTCCGGGAAAGATGTCCCGTATCCGCTCGCCCTCCAAGGACTTGACGTAGGTCAGACCATGCTCGTCAGTACGGCGGCCCGTATATCACGCGTACCACGCACCGCTTCCGCCAGCCAGATCGCCCTGATGCGTCCACCACGGCGCGTTCCATGTTCCGGTGGTGTTCCATCGGGCGACGGCATCAGGACCTTGGTGTAGATCCGGGAGCACCGTAGCGGATGTTCAGGCCGTCCTTCGTGAACCCGAGCAACATGCTGCCGCTCAAGGTTGCCCGGATACACGCCCTTCAGTAGCCCGGGGTCCACGGGGTGAAGCGCTCACGCCGCAGATTCGTTCGGAACACCCGAAACCGCCGTAGTGAACCAGACGTTGCCCGCGCGATCCTCGAAGGTCGGTCGCAAGCCCGTGGTTTTGCCAGATGCCCGCTGGCACGGACCGCTCGGGGTCACCACCTCCAGCCGCCCGCTCTTCGGGTCCAAGCGCCGATCCATTCCGTTGTGCGGACCGCCCCAAGATACGGCGCTGGCTGTCCAATAGCAGGAACAATTGGAATTGCTGGTCGGTGAGGTGGATGGTGTCGATGGCGCGGCCTGGTCGTGACCCGGAGTGTGACAAAGCCGGGTTCGGCGACGAGCATGTGTCCGGTAGCGGGATCGGCCACCATTTGCGGCGCGTCACGCACACCGTCCTGGGCGCGCCACGGGATCTTGTGGGCCGATCGATGACCGGAAGGAACCATCGGCCGAGCGATGGATGCAACGGAACGTATCGGGGTTGGCGATCCACGGATCGTCGTTCGGGCCTATGAAGACGCGCGCATCCACCAAGGGAACCATTGGTGGTGACACATGGCGGATCGCTTCGCCACCAGCTGCTGGCCCCGCCGTTCGGGTCCACCACCAGATTGCGCCACCCTTGGCTGGTGTGCAGGCTGATCCAGATCCGGCCCAGCTCGTCGGCGCAGAGACGCGATTGCAGCCCTGGATGAGAGGCCGTCTTCCAAGCCTTCGACCCGTACATGCGCGAAGCAGCCCGTGCGGGGATCGTACCGGTCCAGTCCGAAAGGTGCATAGCCCACCACAGGTATCCTCCCAGTCCCCCAGCAAGCTGCTGATGTGGTCACCGCCAATGCTGTTGGTGTCCTGCTCATTGTGCCGGAACACCGTGAAGGAGTATCCATCATAGCGTGCCAGCCCATCCCTGGTCCCGAACCAGAGGTAGCCCGTGCTATCCTGCGCCATGGCCTGCACATAGCCCTGGGGCAGGCCGTCCTCCACGGTGATGGCATCGAGGTGGATCTCCACGGTGTCCAACTGGGCGTGGACGCTACTGCTGCACAACAGTGCGCCAGTGAGCAGCGCACGCGCTGGGCGCAGCGTGCGATTCCGGGAGAGCGGGAAGAGAACGCCCATACGTTCTGGAAACATACGCCGCGCGAATGGAACAGAGGCCCGCATCATTGGAACCAATGATGCCCGCACGCCAAGGTCATTGGTTTGAACGATTGATGGGCATGCGGCAACGCGGCTGCTTTGCCATACCTAATCGACCACCATGCTCTCCATGCATTCCTTCCGTTCGTTGCTGCTCGCCGTTGCCCCTGCTCCTCGGGTTGCATGGCATCGCGCAGAACTTCAGTGGCTTCAGCTACCAGGCCGTGGTACGCGACAGTGTGGGCGACCCCGTGCCCGCACAACTCGTGGGCGTGCAGGTGACCATACAGGTAGGCCCCACGGACACCTTACGTGGAAACGCACAGCGCCACCACCGATGCCTATGGCCTCATCGCCCTCACCATCGGGCAGGGCACACCGGTGCGGGCGGCTCGGCCATTCCACGTTCGCGGATGTGGAGTGGGCCAGCGGTCTGCCCATCACCTACATCGTGGCGGTGGATGTCACAGGCGGCACCAACTATACCTTCCTCAGCGGCGGGCCTTTCAAAGCGGTGCCCTTCGCCATGCATGCGCTCACCAGCGACAGCAGCACCACCAGCGTACCGCAAACGCTCACGCTGAGCAACGACACGCTCTACATCACCGGTGGCAACGGCGTGGACCTCTCCGGCCTGGCCGGCACACCCGGCTGGGTGCTGAGCGGTGATACGCTGCACAACGATGGCAAGCGTGTAGGCATCGGCACCACGGCGCCAAGCACCGATCTGCACGTGGTGGGCGGAATCACGTACCAGGACGGCAACCAAACCGCAGCCAAACTCCTCACCAGCGATGCGCAAGGCAACGCGAGCTGGCAGAGTTTGAGCGCGGAGAGCATTTTCGGGAGCGGGAACGTGCCGGGGGTGGAGGCACTTTGCCTGAGCAGTTTGGCAACCGCGCCTATGCAATCGGGGCCCTATTTCGTGGCAGTTTCAGGTAGCTACGCGTATGCGGTGAGCGGCTTGGTCAACACGATGCGGGTGTTCAACATCAGCAACCCATCAGCACCCAGCGTGATCGCCACCATCGCCGCCGGGACAAGCCCGCGTGGCATTGCGGTGGCGGGTAACCTGCTTATGTGGTGAACTATGGCAGCAACAACATGATGGTGTTCAACATCAGCAACCCGGCTGCGCCCAGCCTGATGCGCCACCATCGCGACCGGGACCGCTCCACGCGCCGTGGCGGTGGCTGGCAACTATGCCTACGTGTTGAACCAAGGAAGCAGCAACATGATGGTGTTCGACATCAGCAACCCCGCCGCACCCAGCCTTATTGCCACCATCGCCGCTGGAACTCAACCACGTTCCCTGGCCATCGCAGGTAGCTACGCCTATGTGATCGACAACGTCGCGATGAGGGTGTTCGACATCAGCAACCCAACTGCACCCAGCCAGATCGCCAGTGTTGTTCCTAGTGGATGCGCCGAACGCTGTGGCTGTGATGGGGAACTACTCCTATGTGGTTACCAGCAGCCCGAACGAGATGGTGGTGGTACAACATCAGCGATCCGGCGGCACCCGTTCAAACCAGCAGCATCGCAGTTGGATCGTGCCTCTCCCGTAACTATAGCGGGCAACTACGCCTATGTAGTGAACAGCAGCAGCAACACCATGATGGCATTCAACATCAGCGATCCGGCTGCTCCTAGCCTAACCGCCACCCTCGCTACAGGTGCGGCCCCCTATGCCATAACCGTTGCGGGCGGCCATGCCTATGTGGTGAACAATGGCAGCAGCAACCTGCAAGTGTTCAACCTCTATTGCCCGAACATGATCACCATGGACCCTACGACCGGTGAGATCACCTCGGAGCCGCTCACAGGTACCGTGGGTGCGCAGGGGCCCACGGGAGCAACAGGACCGCAAGGGCCGGTGGGCGCTACGGGGCCGCAAGGAGCGGTGGGACCAACAGGAGCAACGGGCGCAACCGGTGCAACAGGGCCGCAAGGGGCCACAGGGCCGGGCTACTACGCAACATCCAATACGTCTATGCCACTTCAATTCACTGGCACCATCACGTTCACGACGCAGACAGGTCTGGCTTATCAAGTGGGCGATAACGTAAGGATCAGCAGGATCGGCAGCCCCACAACACACTACATGTTCGGCACTGTCACTGCCTACACCCCCAGCGGAACGTCCATGTCGGTATCGCTACAGGATCGTTCGGCTCAGGTATATATAACCCATGGACCATCGCCATCACCGGTACGAATGGGTACAATGGAGCAACGGGAGCCGCGGGCCTGGGCTACCAAGCATTCTCCGGCACCTCTCAGACCATCGGCACTGGTTACAAGTTTTTCCCGCTGAACCAGAACACCGCCTATATCACAGGCTCACGTGTGCGCGTCAACGGCGGTTCGGGGATTTGGATGGAAGGGGTCATCACCAGCGGCGGAGGGAGTAGCTTCACAGTACTGGTGGACAGGACCATGGGCACTGGTACATACAACCTATGGTTCGTGGCCATCGCGGGCGAGGTAGGTGATCAAGGCCCCATTGGCGCACAAGGCCCGACAGGGCCACTTGGTCCGCAAGGCCCGATAGGTCCTGCAGGTCCACAGGGAGATACCGGTGCCATGGGCCCCACAGGACCACAAGGCGTGGCAGGCCCGCAAGGCGTATCGGTGACCAACGCGGCGATCACCAACGATTCGCTCTGTAACGCTGAGCGATGCCAGCGTGATCAATGCCGGCATGGCGGTGGGCGCACAAGGCCCTGTTGGCCCGCAAGGTCCCGTAGGCCCGGCGGTGAACGCCAACGGCACTTTGAACCACCTGGCCAAATTCGACACGAGCGGCACCGTGCTCAGCGATGCGTTCTTGTACGAAGACACGCTGGGCAATGTGGGCATCGGCACCACGGCGCCTTCCGCCAAGCTCCATGTGGCGGGCAATGTGCGCATCGCCGACGGCTCGCAAGGCGCAGCGAAGATCCTCACCAGTGATGCCAATGGCACGGCCAGTTGGCAGAGCCTGAGCGCGGAGAGCATCTTCGGGAGCGGGAACGTGCCGGGTGCGGAAGCCATTTGTTTCAACAACGTAGCCACCATCGCTGCCGGATCAACGCCAAATGCGCTAGCCGTGGCGGGCAACTACGCATACGTGGTGAACATCGGTAGCTCCAACATGAGGGGTGTACAACATCAGCAACCCGGCAGCACCTAGCCTCAGTGCCACCATAGGCACCGGATCCGCCCCTATTCCGTAGCCGTTTCGGGCAGCTACGCCTGTGTGGTGAATCTAACCAGCAACAACGCTGATGGTGTTCGATGTCAGCAACCCGGCTGCACCAGCTTGAGCGCCACCATTGCCACAGGGTCCAGCCCCGTTGCGTGACCGTTTCGGGCAGCTACGCCTGTAGTGAACCACAACAGCAGCAATCTCATGGTCTTCGACATCAGCAACCCGGCCGCGCCCAGCCTTAGTGCCACCGTCGCCACTGGTGCAGGAGGACCCTTGTCCGTAGTCGTTTCTGGCAGTTACGCATACGTGGTGACTGGCGGCTTCGGCAGCAACACCATGAAGGTGTTCAACATCAGCAACCCGGCAGCACCCAGCCTCAGTGCCACCATCGCCACCGGCGATACCCCTTGGTCAGTAGCCGTGGCGGGCATCTATGCCTATGTGGTGAACTACGCGAGCAACAATATGATGGTGTTCAACATCAGCGCTCCGGCCGCGCCCAGCTTGAGCGCCACCGTTGCCACTGGGAACAACCCCCGATCCGTAGCCGTTTCGGGCAGCTACGCCTTTGTGGTGAACAACGGCAGTAATAACCTGATGGCGTTCAATATCAGTAACCCCGCAGCGCCCATCCTCAGTGCCACCATCGCCACTGGAGCCGTTCCCAATTTCGTGGCTGTGGCAGGCACCCATGCCTTTGTCGCGAACGCGAGCAGCACAATGCAGGTGTTCAACCTCTTCTGCCCGAACACGATCACTATGGACCCCGGCACAGGTGAGATCACTCGCAGCCCAGCGCATGGGCTTTCCAAGGGGACCATCTCGCCAATACCAACCTGGGCAACGTGGGCATCGGCACCTCCGATCCCGCCAGCAAGTTGGATGTGGAAGGAGGAATGGCCGTAGGGGCCACCTACCCGGCACCACGGCCGCACCCACGAACGGAGTCATCATTGAAGGCAACGTGGGCATCGGCACCACCACACCGCCAGCAAGTTGGATGTGGAAGGAGGCCCAGCCGTAGGTGCCACTTACTCCGGCACATCAGCCGCCCCCACGAACGGAGCCATCATCGAAGGCAGCGTGGGCATCGGTACAACGACCGCCACCGATAAGCTCACTGTACGCACAGCTACCAGCAACTATGGTCTCACGCACACCGATGGCACGATCACCCTGGGTTCGTTCGTGGGTGGAAGCAGCGGTGGTGGATGGCTGGGCACCAAGAGCAACCATGCACTTCATCTCTTCACCAACAACAGCACGGCCCAGATGACGGTGGCGACCAATGGCAACGTGGGCATCGGGACCACAGGACCAGGGGCACGCCTGGAGGTGCTCGCACCCAGCTCCTCCAATTCAGCTCCTGCATTCAAGGCCGAAATGAGCGGGGCCAACCTGCTGGTGTACAAAGGCGCCAATAACGCAACGGTGGTGGAGAATACCAGTGAACCCATCTGGCGCTGCAAGCTGCTGGCGGCAATGTGGGCATCGGCACCACCACGCCCGCACAGCGCCTATCCGTTACGGGCAATATCTGCTACACCGGCACCATCGGCGCATGCTCGGACCGCCGCTACAAAACGGACTTCACGCCCCTGCGCGGTTCGCTGGCCAAGGTGGGTCTGCTCCAAGGGCTCTACTACACCTGGCGCACGGAGGAGTTCCCGGAGAAGGAGTTCCCCGCAGAACGTCAACTCGGCTTCATCGCGCAGGACATCGAGGCGCTCTTCCCCGAAGTGGTGCTCACCGATGCGCAAGGCTACAAGTCCGTGGACTACGGCCGCCTGACGCCCGTGCTGGTGGAAGCGGTCAAAGAGTTGAACGCCTTGGTGCAAGAGCAACAGGCCACCATCAGCGAACAGCACACAACGCTCAACACCCTGCGCACGCAGTTGGATGCGAACACCGCGCTGATGCAGCAGTTGCAGAGCGTGTTGGAAGCACAGGGCCGCAAGTGATCGTGATGGACCGAACACACGGGATCATGAACACACGCAAACAACCGAGCGCATTGCGCAGCGTGCTCGCGATCGCCCTGCTGGTGCTGGGCACCGGGCTGCACGCGCAGGTGCTCATCGGCACCGATGGCGGCACAACCGTGCTGCCGAGCAACACCATCAGTTGGTCGGTGGGTGAGCCGATCATCGGCACGGCTGCCACAACCAACGGCGCGATGACGCAGGGCTACCAGCAGCCCACAGGCAAGCTCATCTACTACAGTCGCGCTACAGGAAACGTGAACGACCCTATCTGGAGCCGCACGCCCACGGGTCCTGCTGGTCCGGCCAACTTCATCCCACGCGCCAGCATGGTGGTGCAAGCCGGCCACGTGGTAACCAACACCGCCACGGTGGAGCTGCGCGATGTACTGGTGGAAGATGGCGGCAACTTGCAACTCGCACCCGGCAGCTTCTTCAACATCCACGGCCGCAATGCCACCTTCATCGGTGTGCTTTACGGCAGCGACAACAGCGTGATGGCGACTGCGCAGCTTCGCGGCCACCACGGGTCGCTTGGGTCCGGTGCCTCCGGAGGCGAGCTACACGGGCAACCTCAAGGTGGAGCGCTACATCCCAGGTGGTGCCACCAACTGGCGTTTGCTGGGCAGCCCCATCGGCAACCAGACCATCCAGCACTGGAAGGACGATTTCTACACGGCCGGTTTCCCAGGGTCGCACTACCCCAGTTTCGACAGCCCCGTGGGCAGCGGCATCCTGTGGCCTAGCATCCGCTGGTACAACGAGACCAACATCGGCTCCGGCCCAAGCGCGATGGGCTCGTCGGGGTTAGCAGCACCTCGCAGCCCCTGGTGCGCGGGCAAGGCTTCGCGGCTTGGTGCGGTGATCTTCTCGGCGGCACGGCACCATTTGTCATCGACGTGATCAACGGCACGCCGCACGTCGCCACCGCCCCCATCGCACTACCGATGACCTGGACCAATACCGGCAACCCTGAGGTGGATGGTTGGAACCTCGTCAGCAATCCCGTGCCCAGTGCCATCGCCTTCGATCGGGTCTCGCGCGGTACCGACGTTGAGGACTACGTGACCTTCTACAATCCGGCCAACGGAAACAGTTCGGTGTACGACATGAGCATGGGCTTGGCACCAACGGCGCCAGCAACACCATCCAGAGCAGCCAGGGATTCTACCTGAAAGCTAACGGACGGATGCCGTCACCACGGTGGAAGAGAGCGACAAGATCAACGACAACAGCGGTGGCATATTCGGTGGGGATCAAGTGGTCGTTCACCCCATGGTCAGACTGAAGATCCGCAGTACACTGAACGCCTACAGCGATGAGACCGTGGTGGTGTTCCACACCGGCACACCAGCGCAGGATGGTGATGATGTATTGAAGTACGTCTTCGCCCTTCCACAGGCTCCACAGATCGCCACGCTAAGCACCAACAGCAAAGCCATGGCCATCAACGCTTACGGACCGCATGAGAACGGAATGAACGTTCCGGTGACGGTGAACGCGGGCGTGACAGGAACTTATACTATCGACGTGACCGAAGTGGGTATACCGGGGTTCCTGTGTGGCTCTTGAGGATCGATCAAGGGCACCATCACGCCGCTCAACGGTGCGCTCAGCTACGACTTCAGCCTGAATGCCGATGCCAACCCCGATGCGCCGCTTCCGGCTACGAACAGTAGTACCGGAGGCTGCCTTCATAGCGCCCATAACGGTAGAGGTGAACACACCGATCGTGTTCGACAACACGAGCGCAGACGGCATCAGCTACACCTGGGACTTCGGCGATGGCAACACCAGCACGGCACAAGCACCGACACATACCTACACCATCGGCGGCAGCTTCGAGGTGAGCCTGACGGCCACCACGGGCAACTGCTCCAGCATCACCACGCGCACTGTGGAGGAGCTCTCCCGCACTACCATTGCGTGCGAAGGTGATGCTGCAAGAGGGTGCAACGCGATCAGCGGCCTGATGCGCGACGATCTGCGCCTCGGAAGGTCTACTTCCCATTGGTAGAGCCTTACACCGCGCTGGGATACACACTGGACAATAGCGGGGCTAATACATCACCCGCCGCGTTGGCCCACATCGGGAACGACGCCTATGTGGATTGGGTGATGGTGGAATTGCGGAGCAGCGATGACCCAACGATGGTCGTTAGCACACTGGTAGCGCTCGTTCAGCGCGATGGGGATGTGGTGGGCACCGACGGAACAAGTCCTGTCTTCTTCCCGCAGGCGCCAAGCACCTATCATATCGTGATCCGCCACCGAAACCACCCAGGCGTGATGACGCGCACGCCGGTGTTGATGACCACCAGCAACACGACATTGGACTTTACGCTCCCTGGTTCCAGCACCTATGGTACCGATGCCTGCGCACTACTCAGGCACACCAGCCAAACAAGGGCTATGGGCCGGTGATGTGACCAGTGACGGAACGATCAAGTATACCGGCTCGATGAACGACCGTGACCCCATCCTACAGAGCATCGGAGGCGCAGTACCCACCAACACGATCACCGGCTACCACACCAGCGATGTGAACATGGATGGCAACGTGAAGTACACCGGCACCGCGAATGATCGCGACATCATCCTGCAGAACATAGGCGGCATCATCCCAACCAACATCCGGGTGGAACAGGTGCCGTGAACGAACATTCACCATCACGCATACCGATGGTGAGATAACCGTAGGTTCGTTCGTGGGGGGAAGCGCTGGTGGAGGCTGGCTGGGCACCAAGAGCAACCACAACCTGAACCTCTTCACCAACAACGGTTCGGCACAGGTCACCCTGCTCACCAACGGCAACCTGGGCATCGGCACCACTGCACCCGCACAGCGCCTCTCCGTTACGGGCAACATCTGCTACACCGGCACCATCGGCGCGTGTTCGGACCGGCGCTACAAAACGGACTTCGCGCCGCTGAGCGGTTCGCTGGCCAAGGTGGGCCTACTGAATGGGCTCTACTACAACTGGCGTACGAAGGAGTTCCCGGAGAAGGAATTCCCTGCTGAACGGCAACTCGGCTTCATCGCGCAGGACATCGAAGCGCTCTTCCCCGAAGTGGTGCTCACCGATGCGCACGGCTACAAGTCCGTGGACTACGGCCGCCTGACGCCCGTACTGGTGGAAGCGATCAAGGAGCTGAACGCGTTGGTGCAACAGCAACAGGCCACCCTGCATGAACTGCAAGTGAGCAATGCCGCAAAGGACGAGGCGCTCAACACCTTCCGCACGCAATTGGATGCGAACACCGGCCTGATGAACGATGCCCTGCGTGCAGCAGGACTGCTCCCTTGATGGAACCCTGAACCGCAGGACTACGCGCACATCGGCGGTGGTGGCGAGTTCGTCTTCCCTGCCAAATTCAACTCCACGGGCAACAACGTCGTCGTGGATCGGGTGGTGGCGGAACTGCGCAGTGCGAGCGACCCCGCTTTGGTCGTAGCGACACGCAGTGGTCTGGTCCAGCGCGGTGGTGACGTTGTGGCCGTGAACGGCAGCGCTCCCCACTCCTTCCTCTCAGCGCCCAGCAACTACCCTGTAGCGGTCATGCACTGCAACAACCAGGGTGTGATGACACGCCTGCCATTGGGGCTGGGAACCGCTTTCTCATCGGTGGGCATCGGCGCAACACGGGTCCACTACCGCTCGGAGCCGCGCTGGGCGCGGGTTGTGGGCGCTGACTAACCTTTGTTCTATTGCCGCGTGCCGCTCACCCGGCCTAGGTTGCCGTCCCGTTCACCTGCCCCGAACGGAACGCGACCATGACCAACGCCCCGCTCTTCCGCCTGTTCTCACGCGCCCTCCTTGCCGCCGCTTGCTCCCTCCTGCTGCTGGCATCCGGACATGCGCAACATGCCCCCCTCCCCGGCCGCCTGCTACTGCGCCTGAGCAAGGAGGCCGATGCCAAGTCCGTGCAGCGCGAGCTGCGCCTGGTGCTGCCCGCCACCTGGGGTGCGCCCAGCCTGAAGCCACTGGGTGAAGGAGGACGCTACCACCTGCTGGTGATGGGCGATGCCACCACCGATCCGAAGGCACTGGCCGAACGCGTGAAGGGCCTGCGCGGGGTGGAGGCCACCCAGGAGGACCTTCCGCTCCAACGCCGCGCACAACCGAACGATACGCAGTACGGTAGCCAGTGGCACCTGGTGGACATGAACGTGGAGCCCGTGTGGAACAGCACCACCGGCGGTGCCACGGCCACCGGTCAACGCATCGCCGTGGGCATCATCGACAGTGGTGTACAGGGCGGCCACCCCGACCTGGTGGACAACGTGGTGATCGATGCACCGGCGAGTGATGAGCACGGTACCGAGGTGGCCGGCGTGGTGGGCGCCGTGGGCAACAATGGCGAAGGTGTGAGTGGGGTGAACTGGGACGTGGACCTGGTGAGCCCTGCGACCGTGAACACGCTAAGCGATGTGTTCACGCAGTTCCAATTCTGCCTCGACCAACGCACGCTCTTCAACCAGAGCAACGGCGCACAAGGCCGACTGATCGTGGCGGTCACCGCCTCATGGGGCGTAGCCGGTGTGGACTGCGGCTTCGGTGAACCGCTCTTCGACGACCTCGGTGCAGCGGGCATCCTGGTGGTGACCAGTGGTCCCAACGACGGCACCGACATCGATGTGACGCCCGACTACCCCGCCACCTGTCCGAACGCGAACAACATCGTGGTCACCAGCTACGGACCGCTGAACGAGGTGCCCTTCGCCGTGGGTGACAACACCGTACACCTGCTGGCCCCCGGCGTGGACATCCTCACCACCACCCTGGGCAGCACCTATGCCGTGGTGGACGGCAACTCCTTCGCGATCCCGGCCGTGGCGGGGGCTGTGGCGCTGCTCTACAGCACCGATTGCTTCACCTTCGCCCAAGGCATCACCAGCGATCCGCAGGCCACCGCTTTGCAGGTGAAGCAGGCCATCCTCAGCGGGGTGTCGCCCTTCCCCGGCGGCAACGCCATCACCATCACGGGCGGCAAACTGAACGTGAACGGCGCATACCAGCAATTGGCTGCGCAGTGCGTGCCCTGCACATCGGTGACGGTGGACCTCACTACCACCGCCGGTGCGAACGCCCAGTACAGCGCGGTGAATGGACTGGGGAGTGTATTGGCCACGGGCACCGGCGATGCCTTCACCCTCTGCGCCGCCGATGGATGCTACACGGCCACGGTGACCGATGGAGGCAACCTGCCGGTGGAGGGCACGTTCACGGCCACCTTGGACGGTGCGGTCGTGGCCTCGGGCGCCATCACCAACGGCCAGCTCAGCTTCACCCTGGGCACACCGGAGCAGGGTTGCACCGATCCGAACGCTTCGAACTACAGCCCCACCGCGGTATGCGACGATGGCAGTTGCTGTTCGCAGAACACCGTTACACTCTACCTCATTGCGCAGGATGAGGTGGCCAACGGCACGGCCCAACTCACGGTGCAAGCCGGCAGCACCACCCTCTTCAACGGACCCGTCGCCATCGCGCACGTGCCCGATGCCCAGCTGAGCTACGGACAGGTGACCGTATGCGCACCCGCGGGTTGCCTCTCCGTGTTCGCCCAACAAGGGGATGTGGCCTTGCAGAGCGGCTTGGCAGTGATCCCCGCTGGGCCATTCCCGGAGTACTTCTTCATCGCCGGTGAGGCCACCAGCATACCGGTCGGAGCGCAAGCCGCCGAGGTGTGCGACGGCATCGACAACAACTGCGATGGCGCGGTGGATGAAGGCTTCCTGTGGTATGCCGATGCGGACTCCGATGGCTTCGGTGATCCCACGACCGAACAGGTGCTCTGCTCCCCGCCCAACGGCGCATTCGTCCAGCAGCCGGGTGATTGCGACGACACCGATGCGAACATCAACCCCGCCATGGCGGACCCGTGCGGCACCGCGGACGGACTGGACAACGACTGCAACGGTGCCGTGGATGACACGGACCTGCTGGCCTGGTATCCCGATGCCGACAACGATGGCTTCGGCGCCGAACTCGCCCGAGGTGCTTGCCTGCCAACCACCGCTGGGGCACGTGACCAACAACGCGGACTGCGACGACACGAACGACACGGTGTTCCCTGGCGCTACGGAGGTCTGTGATGGGCTGGACAACGACTGCGACGGTACGGTTGATCCGGACTTCATCTGGTTCACCGATGCGGACGGCGACGGCTTCGGTGATGACTCCACCGCCCAACCCTCGTGCGTTCCGGTGTCCGGTGCGGTGCAGGTGGGCGGCGATTGCGACGATACGAACGCCGCGCTCCAAGGCGGTGTCATTCTCTACGTGGCGAGCGAATTCGGGATCTCCGCCGGATCGGCCCACTACGTGATCACCCAAGGCGGCACCACCCATGAAGGGGACATGGTCCTGATCGATACGGGTGATGACTACGCCGAAGGCAGCGTATCGGTCTGCCTGGGCGCAGGCTGTTTCAGCATCTCGGTCACACCGAACGAGGTGCCGCTGGCGGAGTTGGCTTTTATGGAGACCCCTTTGAACCCCGGGCAGAACAGCGCCTTCGCGGTGATCGACGGGTTCATCGGCAGTGCGACACCCCCTGTCGCAGAACTGTGTGATGGACTGGACAACGACTGCGATGGCGCCGTGGACGAGGGCTTC
Source organism: Flavobacteriales bacterium (assembly GCA_016718655.1). Taxonomy (GTDB): domain Bacteria; phylum Bacteroidota; class Bacteroidia; order Flavobacteriales_F; family PHOS-HE28; genus PHOS-HE28. The sequence continues at coordinate 15,626 of JADKCV010000010.1, forward strand.
CTGTGGTACGCGGATGTGGACAGCGATGGCGTGGGCGACATTTCCACGGAACAGTTCAGCTGCACACCGGTTCCCGACCACGTGCAGGTGGCCGGCGACTGCAACGATGCGGACCCCAACCTGACCACGGTGGGCGCCACCTGCGACGACGGCGACCCGAACACCATCAACGACCGCGTGCGCACGGATTGCAGCTGCCAGGGCTTCGTGCCCGGTGACTGCCCCCCCGGCGAGATCGCCGACTGCAATGGCAACTGTGCACCGGCCGAGTGGGTGGGCGACGGCACCTGCGACGACGGTTCCTTCGAGCACAACGGCATCGCCATCTTCTTCAACTGTGGCGCGTTCGGCAACGACGGCGGCGATTGTGGATCGCCCTGCGACCCTGAATTGTGCGACGGCCAGGACAACGATTGCGATGGCGAGGTGGATGAGGACTTCCTCTGGTACGTGGATGCGGACGGCGATGGCTTCGGCTTCGAGCCCTCCGCACTGGTATTCTGCGCTCCACCCAGCGGACGGGTCCAGGTGAGCGGCGACTGTGACGATACGGACCCGTCCATCAACCCGGGTGCGTTGGACGGCTGTGATGGAGTGGACCGCAATTGCGACGGTGAGGTCCCAGGGACCACCGGTACCGAAGTGTACAGCCCGGACTGGACGGCCACGTCCACCACCGGCGGGACCGTGAACCTCTTCGCCCTGCTGGCCCAAGGCAAGACCGTGGTCGTCGACCTCTTCGCGGCCTGGTGCCCACCGAGCCAGCAGATGCTCAGTGCCAATTTCCTGCAGGACTGGAACGCGCACATGGGCCCCGACGGGACGGACCAGATCCGCATCGTGGCCATCGCTGTGGACCAGAGCGCTGGCAACCTGACGCCCTTCATCAACACCGCGCAATGGCCCGTGATCGTGGACAACGGCGAGTCCTTCGGTCCGCTATACAACGCCATCGGCATGTACAACAATGCCGTGCCGACCTTGCTGATGATCTGTCCCGATCGTTCGGTGACGATGCTCTATGGCGGACCTGATCGGCTGCCGTACACGGGCCTCTTCCAGTACGATGCGGCTGCGGCCACGCCGTTGCTGAACGAACGCTGTGCCTGCCGAAGCGCCTGCCTGACGAACATCGGCTGCATGGACGTGAACGCCTGCGACTACGACCCCACGGCCACCTGCCCCGGCCCCTGCTCGCAGGCCCAGGAGTGGTTCGTGGACAACGATGGCGACGGTGTGGGTTCCACCTCGCTCGGTACGCATGCACGCAGCCCACCAACAGTGCCGCCGCGAGCGGTGATTGCAACGACGAAGACGCCAGCACGCAAGTGGGCTTCACCTTGTCCATCCTCACCAACGACCCCGGCGACTTCGGCACGGCACACTACCTCATCCAACAGGGTGGCACCACCATCGAGGGCGACCTGGACCTTCCTTCGGAGACCGAGGGCATCGGTGAGCTGCCCGTGTGCATCGGCAGCGACTGCTACACCATCACCATCTCCCAGAACGATGTCCCCCTCTGGCAGGAAGCTTACCTGACCCTGGCCAGCGCCCCCGAGGAACCGATCACCATCTCCATCCTGGAGACCTACACCGGTGGCGGCAGCGCGGAGGTCTGCGACGGCTTGGACAACGATTGCGATGGACAGGTGGACGAAGGCTTCCCGCAGCAGTATGCGGACAACGACGGCGATGGCTACGGCGACCTGCTGCAACCCCTTCCCTGCGACACGCCCGGCGTGGCCAACCCGGACGATTGTGACGACACGAACGCCAACATCTTCCCGGGTCAGGGCTGTGGGGGTTGCACCGCCCAGGACCGCTTGTGGATCCTGGCGAACCAGGCCGAGCTGGACGATCTCGCGGGGGGGGCCGTGCTAAGCTGTAGCGGCGACCTGGTGCCCTGTCTTACCGAGGTCTTCCTACAGAACACGCCACTGGGTGCGGGCTGCGCCACCTGTCTGGCACAGCGCTATGCGTGCATCTTCAGTTCCTGCCAGCTACCGTGTATCGATGGCCTTGGGTCAACGAACTGCCAGAGTTGCGTGAACGCCAGTTGCAACGCCGCCTACTTTGCCTGCGCGGGCTTCACCGACAACGACGGCGATGGGGTGGTGGCCGAACTGGATTGCGATGACAACGCACCCACCGTGTACTTCGGTGCACCGGAGCTCTGCGACACCATCGACAACGACTGCGATGGCCTCATCGACGAGACGCCGACCACCTACTTCGCGGACCTTGATGGCGATGGCTGGGGGGACGAGAACAACACCGTGGAAGGCGGCTGTGATCCACCGAACGGCGCCACCAGCCAAGTGGGCGACTGCGACGACGCCGATGCGGAGCGGTATCCCGGAGCGCCGGAATTGTGCAACGGCATTGACGACGATTGCAACGGCACGGTGGACGACAACGCGGGCCTCCAGTACTTCGTGGATGCGGACGGCGACGGCTTCGGAGCCATTGGATCGGGCATCTTCTCCTGCACGCCCATCCCAGGGCGCATCACCCAAGGCGGCGACTGCAACGACGCCAACCTGAACATCCGTCCGGGCGCACCGGACCCCTGCGACACCATCGACCAGAACTGTAGCGGTGGCCCGTTCCTCTCCACCTGGTACCAGGACACTGATGGCGACGGCTTCGGCAACGACGGGGTGTTCACGCAGGATTGCTCCCAGCCCCCGGGCTTCGTGGCCGCCGGTGGCGATTGCGACGATACCAACAGCGCTGTCTTCCCGGGCAGCGGATGCGGCAACTGCACCACCTCCGAACAGCAATGGCTGGCCGCGAACCAGAGCGTGCTACTGGCAGCGGTGAACGATTGTGCTGTTACCTGCTTCGGTGATCCGACCTGCATGGCGAACTGCCTACAAAGCAGCGGCGTACCGCTGGGCGCCATCTGCTTGAGCTGTGTGGACGAGTACCTCAGCTGCACCCAGGACAACTGCTTCTTCCCCTGCCTGAACAGCCCTGAGGTGTGCTTCGGCTGCCAGGTCCAGTCGGGCTGCCTTGCCACACTGGCCACCTGTATGGGCCAAGTGGACGCCGATGGCGATGGCTGGTGGGCCGGCAGCGATTGCAATGACAGCGATACGAACACCTTCCCAAGTGCTGACGAGATCTGCGATGGCGTGGACAACGACTGCGATGGCAACGTGGACGAGGGCCTCACGGTGACCTATTACACCGATGCGGACGCCGATGGCTTTGGTGTGGACGGCACGGAGATCACCGGCACCTGTACGCAACCACCCGGTACCGCCACCCAAGGCGGCGACTGCGATGATGCGGATGACACCGTGTTCCCCAATGCGCCGGAATTGTGCGACGGCATCGATAATGACTGCGACGGAGAGACCGATGACAACGCGGGCATCCTGTACTTCACCGATGCGGATGGCGACAGCTATGGCGATGACGGAAGCGCGATCTTCTCCTGCACGCCCATCCCCGGCGCGGTGACCGTGGGCGGCGACTGCGACGATGGTGACGCCGCCATCAACCCCGGTGCGGCGGACCCCTGTGATGCCATCGACCAGGACTGCAGCGGCGGACCGGTCCTGAACACGTGGTTCCAGGACAACGATGCGGACGGCTTCGGCAACGACGCGGTCAGCCTGAACGATTGCGCGCAGCCCAGCGGCTATGTGGCCCAAGGCGGTGATTGTGATGACACGAACAACACGCTCTTCCCGGGCAATGGGTGCAACACCTGCACGCCGACGGACCAACAGTGGCTGGCCATCAACCAACAGGCCCTGCTGAACGCCATGAACGGTTGTGCCTTGGAATGCTTGTCCGGCGAGCCGGGTTGCATCAGCAGCTGCTTGCAGGATGCGGGGATACCGGTAGGTGCCTTCTGCCTGACCTGTGTGGAGGACTACATCTCCTGCACGCAGACCAACTGCCTGATCCAATGCCTGGGCAGCGAGGAGGCTTGCCAGGAGTGCCAACTGCAGAGCGGCTGCTTCGCCACCTTCGCCAGCTGCCTGGGCATGGTGGACGCGGACAGTGATGGCTGGTGGGCCGGCAGTGACTGCGACGACACCGATCCCACGGTACACCCTGGAGCGACCGAGTTGTGCAACGGTATCGATGACGACTGTGATGGTACCGTGGACGACAATGCCGGCACGGCCTACTACCCTGATCTGGACGGTGATGGCTACGGTGCCGATGACGCGCTGGTGCTTTCCTGCACCCCGGTGCCGGGCTTGATCACCACGGGCGGTGACTGCAACGACAGCGACCCCGTCGTGAACCCGCTGGGCACCGAACGCTGCAATGGCCTGGATGATGACTGCGACGGCACGGTGGATGAGGACTGTGTGCTCGTGGATGTGAAGGTCTTCCTGGAAGGCCCGTACGACCCGAGCACCGGCCTGATGGACGATGGGCTGCGCGCGCTGGGCCTGGTGCCCACCACCGAACCCTATACCGGCCTTGGCTACGTGCACGTGGGCGGTGGGGGCGAAACGACAACACCTGTCGTACTGGCGGCCAGCGGACCCGATGCCGTGGTGGACTGGGTGGTGCTGGAACTGCGCCTGGACGTGGACCCGACCATCGTGGTGGCCAGTCGCTGTGCATTGCTGCAACGCGATGGCGATGTGGTGGATACCGACGGCATCAACCCCGTGAGCCTTTCCACCAGCCCGGGCGACCGGTTCATCGCCGTGCGCCACCGCAACCACCTGGGGGTGATGACGGCCGTGCCCTTCGTGGTGTCCAACAGCGCGCTGGAAGTGGACCTGCGCACGGCGCTGGAGGAGACCTTCGGCATCGGTTCCCGGCGGTCCATCAGTGGCACCTTCCCGGCCATGGCACTTTGGATGGGCGACGTGAACGGCGACGATGACATCCGCTACACCGGACCTCAGAACGACCGCGACCCCGTGCTCTTCATCATCGGCGGTTCGGTGCCCACCAACACCGTGAGCGGCTACTTCCCCGAGGACGTGAACCTGGACGGGACCGTGAAGTACACCGGACCCCGCAACGACCGCGATCCCATCCTTCAATCGGTGGGAGGCAGCGTACCCACCAACGTGAAGGAAGGCAGTGTGCCCTAGCGCAAGTTCGTGGAACGCAGAGCGCCCGGCACATCGGTTGCCGGGCGCTTGCGTTCACGCTCGAAGATCGAGCGTGCGCGGATAGGAAGGTGGGGAGTTCTAACCCACCTGTCCCGCCGTCGTGGACACGGGTTCCTCCTCTTCGCACAAGAAGGCCGCCGCATGGTGTTGGAGGAACGAGGTGCTGAGCGTTCCGGCCAATACCGCTTGTCGCAACAGCTGCTGCGTGCGGGTCAACAAGGGGTGCTGGAGCGTTGGCTCCGATCCTTCGTTCGGGGTCTCGGGAAGTGGGGGTGTCGGTGTCATCGGAGTTCGGTACGAAGTGACGGGCTTCCGGAACGATCCGCAACGTGAGATCCCACGGGGTGGTACCCGTGTAAGAACACGGAGTGGGTACCCGTGTAAGAACACGGAGTGGGTACCCGTGTAAGAACACGGGGTGGTACCCGTGTAAAAACACGGAGTGGCGCATCGTAACGGCCGCTTACTTAGTGCGCATCATCCACACCGGAACATGAACCCACGCACAGCCCACCGATACTCCTCGATCACCACCACCTCCACGACCCTCCTGGGCCGATCGCGCCAGGTACTGGGTGCCGCCCTGCTGGTCCTTGGCGTGGCATGTAGCACGGCACCGCCTCCACCGGAGCAGCACCAGGAGGACCAGGCGAAAGCCTTGGCCACCAGCCTTCCACCTTCGGCATTGGACAGCGCTGCCTGCGCCAACCATGCGTTGGGCAGGTGCATGCTGGACAGCCTCACCGCCCAGTTCGCCGCACAGTTCTGTACCGGGACCGTGGCCAAGTGCAACGCGCTCACACGTCCGAACCTGCAGCTGGATGCCGTGGCGTTCATGGACACGGTGAAGAGTGTGATCGTGGCCCCGGGATCCATTCGGGGAGTATGGATGGAGTATGGCCTCAACCAGGACCTCTCCTTCACCGCAGGCTTCCGGGTGGTGGAGATGACCCCCGATAGTACCGGCGCATACGCCTACGATACCACCGGGACCGCGTTCCGCACCCCTGATGCCAACGGACGCCTGCAAGTGAGCAACTACCCGGCCTTCGTGAGCAGCGCCGCTCAGCGCTACCTGACCAAGGTGTTGGTGCGCCGCACCGTGGGTGGAGGTCCCACGCCGCTGGATCCAGTGACGCGTAACGACCGCACCAGTTACCTACTGCCGTGGGAGTGTGTGTTGGAGTCCATGTACGTGGACAACGCCACCGCCGTGGCCAATGGCGCCAAATTGGTGGTCGGCTCCATCTCCCGGCCCTTGAAAGTAGCCAGCGACCCCAGCGACGACATGCGTCACCTGTTGGCCCTCTACCTCTTCGATAAGAACCCCTTGGTGGACGATGTGATGTACCAAGGGAACGCGTTCGAAATGAAGGGGTGTGACGATAGTGTGGGATGTCCACCGCTTTGCCATTCCTTCGCTTTCGCGTCAGGTCCACTGCTATGTCCTTGAGCTTCCATTTGCGTCCATGAAAGCGATCGTCATCTTTGGCCGCGATGGATTGGGTAAAGGTGCTTTTGCCCTGGGTTGGAAACCTGACCTCAGCGTTGGCACTCGCATGGTTCTTCATTCCCCGCCCATTGACCTCGCAACGTCTGTTCGGCGCCTTGCTGATTTTGGGCTTGCTCACAGAAAATGTCATGCGGCTAAACGGCATGGTGGACTTCCGATTGGGGTTCTTTGGTACGATCCACAATCTGTTGGAATTGGTCCTCGTGGTGCAACTGGTAAAGGCCCAACTACCTCAGCTGCGGCGTTGGGCGCATGTGTTGGGAGGGATCGGGTTCTTGTTGTTCCTGATCGCTGTCGGGCGGCAGGAGGACCTGACGCTTTCCGTGACCCAGGGATCCATGTTCACCGGGGTGGTGTTGAGCATACTGATGGTGCGGGCCCTTTGGGAGCACTTGGAGACCAGGGAAGGCGATCTGTGGGGGCACCCGGAGTTCTGGATCTATTTGGGTTACCTCCTCTATTTCGTTACCCGCGTGCCGATCATGGGTTCGGTGATGTACATCTGGGATCGCTACCCCGAGCTTTCTCGGAGCATGTTCATGATGTTCCAGGTCGTCCTGGTGGTTCGTAACGTGCTGTTCGTGGTCGCCTGCCGCAAATACCGCCCCGCCCATGCTTGAGGCCCCTCCGAACGAAGCGGTGGAGCTGGTGCTCACGGTGCTGTTCGGCACGCTGCTGATGCTGGTGCTGAGCGCCGTGGTGGTGGTGCTGATGGTGGCCAACCGCAACCGCCAGAACCGCCACCGCGCCCAACTGGCGGAGGTGCGTGCCCAGCATGCCGAGGAGGTGCGCCGGGTGGAACGGGAGATGGTGCAGCAGACGCTCACCGAGGTGGGCCGTGAACTGCACGACAACATCGGTCAGCTGCTCACCGTGGTGCGCATGGGCTTGGGCAAGTTGACGGCCCAGGTGCCCAACGACGCACCGGCACAGCAGGTGAAGGAGTATTTGGACACCACCATCACCGAAGTGCGCCGGCTGAGCCGAAGCCTCAATGTGGACCGTTTCGCGGATCGGGCCTTGGGGGATGCTATCACCGAGGAGTGCGAACGCGTGCGCCGCATCGGGTCCGTGGAGGTGGATCTGAGGATCACTGGCACCGAACCTGCTTTCCCGGCCGACCGCAAGCTCGTGCTCTTCCGGCTGTTCCAAGAGGCGCTCAACAACGTACTGAAGCACGCCAAGGCCACCCGGGTGGAGGTGCGTTTGGACCACCTTGACCCAACGCAGTTGGTGGTGCGCGATAATGGCGTAGGTTTCGATCCGCAAGCCACCGGCGCCGCTGGCCAGGGATTGGTGAACATGCAACGTCGTGCCACGCTCATCGGCGCACGATGCTCCATCGACAGCACCCTGGGCAAAGGCACCGAACTTCGTTTCGAGTTGGACCCCGATACCAAGACCACCGTTTAGTCCGTTCACACACCCATGGCCAAGTCACCCCTCGTTCCCATCGCGATCGTGGACGACCACATCCTGGTGCGGAAGGGCCTGGTGGAGCTCATCAACGGTATCGGGGGCTACCTCGTGGTGCTGGAGGCGAGCAATGGGTTGGAACTGGTGCGCGCCCTGGAGAAGGGGCCCGATGTGCAACTGGCGCTGGTGGACCTGAACATGCCCGTGATGAACGGCTTCGAGACCTTGGCCTGGATGAAACAGCATGCGCCCTCGATCCGCCCGCTGGCCCTCACCTTCGAAGGGTCGGAAGAGGCCGTGGTGAAGGCCGTACGCAACGGTGCGCGAGGCTTCCTGCTCAAGGACATCGAACCCGAGGTGTTGCGCTTCGCGTTGGATCGCGTGATGGAAGCCGGCTACTACCACACCGATCTGGTACACAACAGCCTGGTCAACAACATGGACCAGCAGACCTCGCACGAGCGCGCCAAGGCCGAGATCCTCGCCCAGCTCAGCCCGCGCGAACTGGAGTTCCTGCGCATGCTCTGCGACCCCGATGAGCATACCTACGAGGAGATCGGCGCGGCCATGAACGTTCACCGCAGGACCATCGATGGCTACCGCGAGACCCTCTTCCGCAAGCTGGGGGTGAAGAGCAAGACCGGGGCCGTGGTATACGCCGTGCGCTGGGGACTGCTCTCCTGATCATCACACCCGATCGGTCGTCGGCCGATCGACCGATCTTCGCTGCCATGACCACCACTGGAAAACTCCAGCGCCTGCTCCTGATCCTGGACCGGGTGCGCCAGGCCCCCTCCTTCGCGCAATTGCAGGACCACTTGCAGCGCCACGGCATCGCACTGAGTTCCCGCACCCTGCAACGCGATGTGGAATTGATGCGTGCCACCCTCGGACTGGACGTGCGCTACGACCGTGAGACGAATACGTACCACCTGAGCGGTGCACGGCCCGGTCACGATGGGCTGATCGCCTTGGTGGAGCGCGCCTCACTAGGGGAACTGCTCACCGCGAACACCGCCCACCTGAAGGACCTGGTGCCGGTGCTGGACCTGCAGGAAGGGAACCGGTTGTTGGGCCTGGTGCACTGGCTCCCGCTGGCCAAGGCCGCACACGAACGCCGTTGGGTGAACGTGACCCGAATGGTGGGCGAAAAGACTTCGCCGGCCCTGCGCCTGAAACCCCTGCGCTTACGTGAGCAAGGCGGTCATTGGACGTTGGTGGCACACGATGCGAACGACCGTCCCTCGGAGATCGGGTTGGAGCAGATCCACGGACTACAGGTGACCACCGCCCGTTTCCCTGCCTCGGCGTCGAAGACATCGTCCGGCCGCACTACCGCCAGGACGAGCGCAAGGACCAACGCCACGACCGCTGAACGGGTGGTGCTGCGGACCACGGCAACCTTGGGTGCGCAGCTCGCACGGGCCCCCTTGCACCCCACCCAGAAGGTCTTGAAGCAAGGCCCGGAAAGCCACCTCTACGAACTGACCCTGACCGTGGATGAAACCTTGTTCCGCACCCTGATGGGCCAGGGAGCAGAGGTCCGGGTCATGGAGCCGTCCTCCTTGGTGAAGCGCATCGCCAAGGCCCACAAAGCAGCGGCCAAGCAATACAAGTAACTCCTTCGGAAGCACCTTCAAGGCCCCCATCCGACCCTTCCAAACCACCCTACCATGCCTACCGATCTACGGAATTTGTGCCTGTTGTTCGCCCTCACGTTGAACCTTCTGGCCACCGCACAAAAGGGCGAAGGACCCAGCAAGAAGGACCTTCAGAAGACCTACCTGGAACACCTCAATGGCGAGGGCTTCAGGCCCGTGCTGGACAAGGATGGGGACGTGGAATTCAAGTACGAGGGCAAGACCTACTTCCTGAGCGTCACCCCGGACGACCCTGTGTTCTTCCGCCTCATCCTGCCCAACATCTGGCCCATCGAAAGCGAGCCGGAACGCACGCAGGTACACATCGCAGTGGACCACGTGAACGCCGAGGCCAAGGTGGCCAAGGCTTACATCGCACAAGAGGATGTGTGGTTGGCCATCGAGTGTTTCCTGCCCGAAGCAGGCGACTTCAAGGCCATCTTCCCACGCTCACTGGAGGCCTTGGACGGGGCCGTCGACCTCTTCGTAATGAAAATGAGGGAGCAGCAGGCGGGGTCCGAGCCCTCGGAGTAACTTGCCGTAGGCGCTTGTGGCGGCCGCTACGCCGTGCGCGACCCAGCGCTTTGCCCACCTCCATTTGCATTGAAGCTCCAGCGTGGGATAGCTTCACCATCATGTTCAATACGATCCGCTTCCATGCACCAACCGCCGCGATCATCTGTTGCACGGTGCTGCTCACCATTACGCACGAAGCGCACGCCCAGCCCCAGTGGCGCTTCCACTTGGCCTTTGAGGATGGTACTGGTGCCAGGGACACCATCTGGTTCATTTTCGATGAGACTGCAACCTTAGGTCTGGATGAGGCATTAGGGGAAGGTGCTATATCAATGGATCCTACTGTCTTTAATGTTTGGGTGCGTAACGCTGATTGGGACTCTACCAAAACACGCGCTTGGCCTTTTTCCTATTTTCCAAACATTGAAGCCGCTGTTATGGGAAGTAATTATGAATACCCCGTCACGCTGTCATGGGACACTGCACTCTTCCAGTACACAGCAGAAGGGCTCCCTTGGCCGGGGTATATTCCAGGTGCACAGCTCTATTGCGACTACATCTTCTTCACCTATGAAGACCAACTTTTCGACATGTTCAGTGATAATTCCATTGTCATTGAGGCGCCCATACTTTTCGAGACGCTCGTCCGATTAGGGACCTTTCTTCCATTGGGTTTGAATGAAACCACCGGGTCTGGGATCACACTTTCGTTGGTGGACGACCGGTTGAGTATCGCCATGGGCTCCCCACCCTCGGTCGTCCACATTCATGATATCCAAGGCCGTGTTGTGTTCCAGGTTTCGGATCCCGGATCGACGCTCAGTATCGAAACCTCTCTCTGGCCTTCGGGGGTGTACCTGGTCCAGGCCCTTTTTTCGGACGGACAAGCGATGAAGCGGAAGTGGACGTTGGTGAAGTGAAGGTCACACTCGATGCTTTGTTCCAAAGAAGGCCTAGGGGCCGCACTAGGTTAGTTGGGGGGTGCTTACCGCCTCAGTGGCGCATTGCCCAGTGTCTACACTAACAACCTGTACCCCCAGGGGATCAACAAGCGATCCACCCGGGATCTACCTTTGCGGCGTCCATGGGACCTGTACCGACAGAAAGGCCGATAAGCCACTGAAGATCAGGGATCCAGCCGATCCGTTCCACGTGGAACAATGGCAGATGAGCAGGTAGCGGTCATGAGCAGTACGATGACATACGATGTGGTGGTGGTGGGCGGCGGCCATGCCGGCTGCGAAGCGGCGGCGGCAGCGGCCAACTTGGGCTCCCGCGTGCTCCTGGTCACCATGAACATGGGGGTCATCGGACAGATGAGCTGCAACCCCGCCATGGGGGGCGTGGCCAAGGGGCAGATCGTGCGCGAGGTGGATGCCCTGGGTGGCTACTCCGGCATCGTCAGCGACCGCAGCACCGTCCAGTTCCGCATGCTCAACCGCAGCAAGGGACCGGCCATGTGGAGCCCCCGCAGCCAGAACGACCGCAACCTCTTCGCCAGCGAATGGCGTCGCATGTTGGAACAGACCCCCAACGTCCACTTCTGGCAGGACAGCGTCAACCGCATCGAAGTGGAAGGTGGTCAAGTGGTAGGTGTGATGACCGGCATGGGCATGCGCATCGCGTGCCGCGCCGTGGTGCTCACCAGCGGCACCTTCATGAACGGGATCATGCACATCGGCGAGCGCCAACTCGGCGGCGGAAGGGCCGGTGAAAAAGCCAGCCACGGCATCACCGAACAGCTGGTGGAACTCGGCTTCGAGGCCGGACGGATGAAGACCGGCACTCCCCCGCGTGTGGATGGCCGAAGCATCGACTACAGCGTGCTGGAGGAACAGCCCGGCGATACCGATCCGGAGTGCTTCAGCTACGTGCCAGGCACCTCCGCCATCCGCGGACCTGGTGCACGTCCCCAGCTGAGCTGCTGGATGACCTACACGAGTCCCGAGGTGCACGACATCCTCCGGACCGGTTTCGACCGGAGCCCGATGTTCAATGGACGTATCCGCGGACTGGGTCCCCGGTACTGCCCAAGCATCGAGGACAAGATCGACCGCTTCGCCGACAAGGACCGCCACCAGATCTTCGTGGAGCCCGAGGGCTGGGATACGGTGGAGACCTACATCAACGGCTTCTCCACCAGCCTGCCCGAAGAGGTGCAGCTGGCTGCCCTGCAGAAGATCCCCGGCTTCGCCCAGGCACGCATGTTCCGGCCCGGCTATGCGGTGGAGTACGACTACTTCCCTCCCACCCAGCTGAAGCATAGCCTGGAGACCAAGCTGGTCCAAGGACTGTACTTCGCCGGGCAGATCAATGGCACCACCGGCTACGAAGAAGCCGCCTGCCAGGGGCTGATGGCCGGCATCAATGCCCACTTGAAGATCCGCGAACAGGACCCCTTCATCCTGGGCCGTGACGAAGCCTACATCGGTGTGCTCGTGGACGACCTCATCACCAAAGGCACGGAAGAGCCCTACCGCATGTTCACCAGCCGGGCCGAATTCCGGATCCTCCTGCGCCAGGACAATGCGGACATCCGCCTCACCGAACGCGCTCATGCCATCGGATTGGCGAGCCCCGAACGCCTGGAACGGGCCCAGCGGAAACAAGACCTCAGCCAGGCCTTGGTACGTGCGCTCAAGGCCGAAAGCGTGGATCCGGAGGCTGCCAATGCGGTGATCGTTCCACGTGGAACATCGCCCCTGAAACAGAAGGTGAAGCTCTATGACGTGCTCCTTCGACCCCAGATCGGATTCGGGGATCTGCTCCCTTTGTCCGAAGGTCTGGGCACCCTCACCGACAGCTTCGGAGACCTGCGTTCCGAGGTGATCGAACAGGTGGAGATCAACGTGAAATACGATGGTTACTTGGCCAAGGAACGGGAAATGGCTGAGAAGCTGAACCGCTTGGAGGACGTCCCCCTGGAATTCGAAATGGACTACCATCGCCTCACCTCACTTTCCATCGAAGCCCGACAGAAATTGGACAAAGTGCGACCCGCTACTCTTGGCCAAGCATCGCGCATCAGTGGGGTTTCCCCTGCCGACCTCAGCGTGCTCATGGTCTACCTGGGCCGCTGAACCGAACACCTCCGCTCCATAGCACCCCACTAGGACACGAACCCGCGCTGGACGCGGGATCTAGAAGACCATCCACCTGATCGTTCCACGTGGAACACTCGCCCTTGGAAACACTCACCTCCTGTCCGCGCTGCGGATCATCCTCCCCCACCCTCACGCAAGCGGTGCGCGACCATTCCATCTCCAAGGAGGTGTTCCAGGTCTGTACCTGTGCGTCGTGTGGATTCACCTTTACCAACCCACGCCCCACCCCCAACGAACTGGGACGATATTACGAGAGCGAGGTCTACATCTCCCACTCCAATACCAGCCATTCGCTCCAGGATAAGATCTATCAACTTGTGCGCAGACGGGCCATCCGTCAGAAGCATGCACTGATCGCCGCACACGAACCCCAAGGACGTGTGTTGGACATCGGCTGTGGTACGGGGCAATTCCTGGCCTACCTGATGAGCAGAGGCTACTTGGTGCAAGGTGTGGAACCGAGCACTTTGGCGCGCGAACAAGCCATCGCCGATCACGCTTTGAACGTGGTGCCCAGCCTGGAACAGGTCCAGTCACAGGAGAACTTCCAAGTGGTGACGATGTGGCATGTACTGGAACATGTACCCGATGTGCGGGCCACCTTCAAACGCCTGTTCGCTCTGCTCGGTAAACGCGGGTTGTTGGTCATTGCTGTTCCCGACCGGGAAAGTTGGGATGCGCAACATTATGGATCGGATTGGGCCGCCTATGATGTACCCCGACACCTTTCCCATTTCCGCCGCGCGGATGTCCATGCCTTCCTCGCCGAACACGGTTTCGAACTCATTGCCACACGCGGAATGTGGATGGACGCGTTCTATATCGCCTTGCTTTCGGAGCGCTATCGAGGAACCACCGGCCTGCTTGCCTTGATCAAAGCGGTGGTCGTAGGTGGCTGGTCCAATGTCCTCGCCCTGCTCGGAAAGCGGCCCACCTCCAGTTCGCTCTACCTCGCTCGGAAGCTGGAGCTCTGAGAAGGCTGTTTTTTTGACCACTGTTGCGTTTGGGGCGCTTCGCTAGTGGTACACCTATGGCCCTTGGTCGTTCGTGCGACTCAGGGCAATTCTCAGCCACGTTGTAATCGTTTGATTATCAAAGGAATAGGTCCAATCTCTTCTTTCAGGGGGTCGACGACCCCTTCGAGGCGACTCATAGCCGCTGCATAAGCCGCAGCCATCCCCCACCCACCATACTACCTTTGCGGCCCATTTCGCCAACCCCGATCACCATGTCCATCAGCACGCTTGCTCCCAGCCCTTCAGCCATTGCCTCAAGCCTCAGCGAACTCGGCCTCTTGCCGGAGAACAGCGGCGTGAGCACGGGAAGCACCTGGTTGAAAGGCGAAGGAGAACGCCTGGAAAGCTACAGCCCCGTGGATGGCAGCCTGATCGGTGTGGTGCGCGGAGCCAGCAAGGCCGAGTACGAACAAGCCATCGCCAGCTCCCAACGTGCGTTCACCGAATGGCGCACTTGGCCTGCCCCGAAGCGCGGCGAAGTGGTGCGCCAATTGGGTGAGGAACTGCGCATGCACAAGGCGGCACTGGGCAAGTTGGTGAGCTACGAGATGGGCAAGAGCTACCAGGAAGGCCTGGGAGAAGTGCAGGAGATGATCGATATCTGTGACTTCGCTGTAGGCCTGAGCCGCCAGTTGCATGGCCTCACCATGCACAGCGAACGCCCCGACCACCGCATGTACGAGCAGTGGCATCCCTACGGGCTGGTGGGCATCATCACCGCCTTCAACTTCCCGGTGGCCGTATGGAGCTGGAACACCGCACTGGCCTGGATCTGTGGCGATGTATGCCTCTGGAAGCCCAGCGAGAAGACGCCCCTGTGCAGCATCGCCTGCCAACACATCACCGAACGCGTGTTCAAGCGCAACGGCGTGCCCGAGGGCGTGAGTGTGATCATCAACGGTGGCCGCGAGGTGGGCGAATGGATGAGCCACGATACGCGCATGCCCTTGGTGAGCGCGACCGGCAGCACCCGCATGGGCAAGGCCGTGGGCGCCGCAGTGGGCGAGCGTTTGGGTCGTTCGTTGCTCGAGTTGGGTGGCAACAATGCCATCATCATCAGCGATAAGGCCGACCTGGACATGTCCCTGATCGGTGCGGTGTTCGGAGCAGTGGGAACCGCCGGCCAACGCTGCACCAGCACGCGCCGCTTGATCATCCACGACAGCGTGTACGATGCCTTCCGTGATAAACTTGTGAAGGCCTATGGCCAACTTCGCATCGGAGATCCCCTGAACGAACAGAACCACGTGGGTCCCTTGATCGACAAGGCCGCCGTGGAAATGTACCTGAAGGCCCTGGAAGCCGCGAAAAGCCAAGGGGGCAAGGTGGTGGTGGAGGGTGGCGTGCTCAGAGGAGCCGGGTACGAGAGCGGTTGTTACGTGAAACCCGCCATCGTGGAAGCCAAGCCGGATATGCACATCGTGCAGGAGGAGACCTTCGCTCCGATCCTCTACCTGCTGCGCAATAGCGGCGATGTGCTCGAGGCCATCGCCATCCAGAACAACGTGAAGCAGGGCCTCAGCAGCGCGATCATGACGCTGGACCTGCGCGAAGCCGAGCGCTTCCTGAGCGCGGCTGGTAGCGATTGTGGCATCGCCAACGTGAACATCGGCACAAGCGGTGCGGAGATCGGTGGTGCGTTCGGTGGCGAGAAGGAGACCGGCGGCGGTCGCGAGAGTGGCAGCGACGCCTGGAAGGCCTACATGCGCCGTCAGACCAACACGATCAATTACGGCAGCAAGCTTCCCCTCGCACAGGGTATCAAGTTCGACCTCTAAGCGCGTCGGGCACCGGTCCTTTTGTTCCGCACACGGCACCTATCTTGTCCGGCCATGCCGCAGCGCAACACCTTCGCCGCCATCGCTCTGGTCCTGCTGCTCCTTGCGTGCAACGGTCCTTCCGTGAACAACATGGTGGAGCGTCCCACACTGGGCCGCTGGAGTTTGGAATTGGACCTGAACGGCAACACTCTACCCGTTCACTTGGAGGTGGTGGCCATGGACAGCGCAACGTGGATCATGCAGGTGATGAACGGCGCGGAGGTCATCACCGTCAAGGATATCGAGCGGCATGGCGATTCGCTTTTCGTTCGTATGCCCTTGTACGATTCCGAATTCAAAGGTGTACTGCACACTGCGGATCATATGAGCGGTGTCTGGCACAACTACTTGCGGGGTCCCGACTACGTCATCCCCTTCGAGGCACGATCAGGAGCACCGCCGTCAACCACAGGTCCTGAGGATGCCCTTAAGGGTCAGTGGCGCGTGCATTTCAGCCCAGGAAAGCCGGACGAGTACAATGCCATCGGACTCTTCGAACAGCATGAGGGCGGCCGTGCCACGGGCACCTTCCTGACGGAGACGGGCGATTACCGCTACCTGGAAGGACGCGTGCAGGATGACAGCCTTCTGCTCGGCGGGTTCGATGGTTCACATGCCTTCCTGTTCATGGCCGCGATGCGCGGTGATAGCCTGCACGGGCGTTTCCTGAGCGGCACCCACTTCGAGGAGCCTTGGGTGGGCGTGCGCGACGAGACCTTCGCCTTGCGTGACCCGGACTCCCTTACGTTCCTGCGTGAAGGGCACGACATGGTCGCCTTCAGTTTCCCGGACCTGGAGGGGAACCTCGTGTCACCAGGTGATGCGCGTTTCCACGGCAAAGCGCTACTTGTACAGGTGATGGGGAGCTGGTGCGCCAATTGCGTGGACGAGACACGCTTGCTCAATGAACTCTACGCGAAACATCATGAGGAGGGTTTGGAGGTGATCGCGGTGGCCTTCGAGAAACATGACGATACCGTTCGCGCCCTCGCCGGTCTGGAGCGCTTCCGGTCCACCCTGGAGGTGAAGTATCCGATCCTGTATGCCGGCAAGGCCAGTAAGGAGGAGGCCGCGGCCAAGATGCCCTTCCTGAACCACGTGATGAGCTTTCCCACCTGCATCATGGTGGACCGCAGTGGCAAGGTGCGCCGCATCCGCACCGGTATCTACGGTCCCAGCACCGGCGCGCACTACGCCCACTACAAGCGCAGTCTGAGCACCTACGTGGAGGAACTCCTCCAAGAGCCGTTCAAGGGTCCAGGCCTGCGCTGAACCCTGGCTACCGAGGCTTCTCCACAGGTTTGTCCGCCACGATCCGCTGCTCCTGGTTGGCCAACTGCCACGTGGTGTGGAACACCAAAAGTGTCCGCTGCCTCAACCGGTCGAACTCGATCTTCTCCACATCGTCCGTGGGTTTGTGGTAGTCCTCGTGGACCCCGCTGAAGTAGAAGATGCTGGGGATGCCCTTACGCGCGAAGTTGTAGTGGTCGCTGCGGTAGTAGAAGCGGTTGGGGTCGTCCGCCGCGTTGTACGTGTAATCCAACCGAAGACCGGCGTACAGACGATTGGCCTGTTCATTGATGGCATGCAGTTCGCTGCTCAATCGGTCACTACCGATGATGTAGATGTAGGGATCCTTGCCGGCATGAGCACTGTCCGTACGCCCGATCATATCGATGTTCAGGTCGGCCACGGTATGCTCCAAGGGGAACACCGGATGATCGCTGTAGTACTCCGACCCCAATAAGCCCTTCTCCTCGCCGCTCACCGGCATGATGAGGATACTGCGCCGGGGTCCATGCCCAGCGGCCTTGGCCTGCGCAAAGGCTTCTGCCATCTCCAAGAGCGCCACGGTGCCGGAACCATCATCGTCGGCCCCGTTGTACACCTCGCCCTTCTCCACGCCCACATGGTCGTAGTGCGCCGTGAGCACCACCAGTTCATCCTTCTTGTCGCTGCCCTCGATGTAGGCCAGGACGTTCTCCGTATGCACCTGCAGTTGGGCCGGATCATGATGCACCGTGAAACGTGCGGACACTTGACGGGGCTTACGAGAACGCTGCAGCTTCGCCCATGTGCCTCTTGCCAGCAAAGCATCCACCACAGCATCGTCCACCACCATCACTTGCGGGCCCGATCGAGGCCGTGGCGCGGTATCCGCTTGGCGCAACCGCCCGTGTGGTACGTTCACATCGCTGTTCGAGAACTCCTCGCGCAACCCCGGTTGGGCCACCAGCAATAACCGAGCACTTGCGCTACGGGCCTGATCGGTCCACGTACGCAGGTTGCTCCGGAGTTCGGTCGCAGGAGCAGTGGACCGCATCAGAACCACAGCATCCTTCGTCGTTCCAGCCCATTCGTTCGAGCGGCCCAGGTAACGAAGTTGGTCCACCGTGAAGGAACCGCTGATGTTCTCTTGGATGTAGAAGAGGTCCTCCAACCACTGCAACGTATCGTAGCCAGTGGTCAAGGAAAGCGAACCGCTTCGATCCTGTACCAGGGTGAAGGGCTGGAAGTAGCCTTCGGAGATGCCTTCTTCCACGGGAATAGCCGGTATGCCCATGGCGTTGAACGCTTCCCTCAAGTAACGGGCCGCCTTCTTTTGTCCTTCCTTGCCGGTATCGCGTCCCTCGTAAGCATCGCTGGCGAGCACTTCCAGATGACGCTTCAGGTCATCCGTGGTGATGGAGGCCGCATACTTCAAGGCGGTACTGTCCAGCTGGGCGCACAACGCGGCCGGTACGCCCCAACAGTACAGGACGCACAACAAGTGATGGATACGCATGGTGATCAGGAAGCTGCTTCGATCTTGTTGACCCGCAACTGATGGCGTCCTCCTTCAAAGGTGGCATCCAGGTATGCATCCACGATGCGTAGTGCCTCATCGGTGGTGATGAAACGTGCCGGGAGCGCCAGGATATTGGCATTGTTGTGCTGCCGGGCCAAGGCCGCGACCTGCGGTGACCAGGCGAGGGCGGAACGGATGCCCACATGCTTGTTCGCCGTGATGTTGACCCCGTTGCCGCTGCCACAGATAAGGATACCCAAGGCATCGGTCTCACCCAAGACCCCTTCGGCCACAGGATGAGCGAAGTCCGGATAGTCCACACTGTCCTTCACATGGGTGCCTTTGTCCGTTACGGTGAGCCCGCGTGCACGCAAGTGGTCCTTCACCGCATGTTTCAACTCGATACCGGCATGATCACTGCCGATGTACAGGTGTTGTGCCATGCCTCAAAGATACCTGTTGATAACCCCCGTGGGATCGAACATTGGACCCTTTCGAACGGTGCGATCGGTGTGTATAACCCATGAAAAGAAATGTTGCATTCCGGGAGGTCATAGCTGCTTAACCCGACTTGACCATTCGCACAACATTTCTTGTGGGTCGATCATCCACACGCAACACACGATCGTCACGATCCGAAGGACCATGAACATACCAACGATCCCACGACGCCCCACTTTCCCACGATCGTGAATGGCCCACCACATCCCGTTGATCCATAGGAAGGTGCCATTCCCTGAGTGGTCCCGTGATCGTTCATAACCCGTGCGCTACTTTTGATAACCCATTCCTGCAAGTGCCCCGCTCTTCTTCCATCAACACTGTCAACAGCCTATCTTATATCATCAACTTCTTTAAAGAAAAGAGAATACAGATGAAGAGTTGGTTGATGATGGTGGTGGTGATGGGTGTGGTGTTCCATGCGAATGCCCAGACCCCGAGCGACAGCTTGGTGCGGTACTACCATCCCAACGGAAAGGTGAGCAGTGAGGGGCGACTGGTCGACGGGAGGCCCGAAGGGTACTGGAAGAGCTATTACGAGACCGGTGTGCTCCGTTCGGAGGGTGGGCGGTCCGGTTCCCTATTGGATAGCACTTGGCGCTTCTACGGCCCCAATGGCGCGTTGGAAAGCGAGATCGAATATGTGGCCGATAAGCGGGAGGGTCCCCTGCGGCGGTATGACAGCACCGGCGTCCTGTTGAGCGAGGAGTTGTTCAGCAAGGACCTGCGCGAAGGAATGGCCCGTTATTTCCATCCGAATGGACAACTCCACAAGGAGGTGCCGTTCAAGGCCGGCAAGGAAGAGGGTAGGGGTACCGAGTATGCTCCCGATGGTCGTATCGTGGCCCTGTTGCAGTATGGCGCCGGACTGCTACGCCGCCGCGATGAGATCAACCGGGTCGACCGCATGGGACTCAAGCAGGGCCCTTGGAAGGAGTTCCATCCCAATGGCAAGATCAAATGGGAGGGAACGTTCGTGGATGATCAACGGGAGGGTTTGTTCAAGGAGTATGATCCGTTGGGCAACCTGAAGGAACTCGTGAAATACGACGCGGGCCAAGTGGATGCCGGTGCGCAGGAGAAACTCACTGTGGAGATCAAGCGCACCTTCCACCCCAATGGCAAGGTGGCCTCGTTGGGAAGCTACTCCAAGAGCGGCAGGAAAGAGGGTCTCTTCAAGGACTTCGCACCGGATGGTAGCATCAGTGGTGCACGGATCTACGCGGGCGATCGCCTGGTGAGCGAGGGCTTGGTGAATACAGTGGGTGCCTTGGAGGGACCATGGAAGGAATACTATGCGACCGGGGAGAAACGCGCTGAGGGTAGCTACAAGGAGGGAAAGCGCGATGGACCTTGGAACTTCTACCACCGAAGTGGCGCCGTGGAGCAGAAGGGGACCTATGCCGCTGGTCTTCCTCAGGGACAGTGGACCTGGTACTACGAAGGTGGTGGCCGGCACCGCGAAGAGAACTACCGCCGCGGCAAGGAGGACGGTGCTTCCGTGGAGTATGATCCCGAGGGGAATATCCTTACGCAGGGTGAGTACATCGATGGCAACAAGGAAGGCCCGTGGACCTATCACGTGGGTGACCACCGCGAAGAGGGTGCTTACAAGGATGGTCTGAAGGATGGCCTGTGGCGCTTCACCTACCACGATGGCACCAAGAATTTCGTCGGGACCTTCGTGAACGGTGAACCACAAGGAAAGCACCGCTGGTACTGGCCCAATGGTGAGTTGAAACTGGAGGGTAAATACGCGGCGGGTCTGGAACAAGGTGATTTCGTACACTACAACGAGGAAGGCTTCCCTGTACTCACCATCAAGTACAAGGACGGGGTGGAGATGCGCATCGATGGGGTGAAGGTCCCTCCTCCATTCGTACCCGGTGGTGGGGATCAATGAACGATCACCGTGGCGAACCTGGAAGCATGTAAGTTCGGGGCGTGGCCCGCGTGAAAGGACCATTGCCGTGCAGACCGCCAAGGACATCCGCGAGACCATGGACCTGAAGCGTCGTTACGACGCCTTGGTGCAGCGCAATCTGGCCGGTATCTACCGCACATCCTTGGATGGTACCTTGCTGGAGGCCAATGATGCCCTGGCACATATCCTCGGATACCGCGATGCGGCCGAGTTGATGACCTTGCCCGTGGTGCGATTGTACCGTTCCGTGGAGGAACGGGAACACTTCCTTGCCCAACTCTTGGAGCACAAACGCCTGGTGAACTTCGAACTCACGCTGCGCCACCGCACGGGCCGTGATGTGAACGTCCTGGAGAACGTGTTCCTGGATGAGGACGGTGATGGACCCATGGCCATTCAGGGTAGCCTCATCGATATCACCTCGTTCAAGGTGGCGGAGATCGAACAACGTGCGCTGATGGCCAGTTATCGCAGTCTCGTGGAGCATATCCGCGATGGGTTGCTGGTGGTCGTGGATGGCCGTATCACCTACGCCAATCCGGCCGCGAACGAATTGGTAGGGCACGCCTTGGAAGGCACCCTCGTTCTGGACCTGTTCCATGCCGATGAACACGGACGGATGAAGGCACTGCTCGATCCAGCGACACTCGACGGTCCTCAAGGTCCGCTTCCGGTCCGCTTGGTGCAACAACAGGTCCCGGGATCCATGCTATTCCTGGCGCCTGCTCCGCACCACGGTGATCGAGCGTTGCAAGTGACCATACAGGACCAACGGGCCCAGCAGCAATTGTTGCGTGAACAGTTGCGCTTGCAGATGGCGGAGGAGGTGAACCAGGTGCTGCGTCAGGAGATCGCCGACCACCGACGCACGCAGGAGGAGTTACGTCGATCGAAACGCTTCGCGCGCAGTCTCGTGGACAGTTCGTTGGACATGATCATGGCTGCCGACCCCAACGGCATCATCACCGAGTACAATCCGGCGGCCAGCCTGCGCTTCGGCTATGAACCCGAAGAGATCCTGGGCACCAACTCACATTCCCTCTACGCCGATCCGGCGGAATACACCCGTGTTCAGGGCGAGCTGGATTCCCATGGGATATTCGCAGGCGAGGTCCGCAACGTCACCCGCACGGGCGAGGTGTTCACCAGCTTCCTGGCCGCATCGCGCCTATACGATGAGGATGGGCAGTTCCTGGGCGCCATGGGTGTTTCCCGCGATATCACCCGATTGAAGCGCGATCAAGAGGCCCTGAAAGCAAGTGAGGAGCGCTACCGTGACCTTTTCGAGAACGCCACCGATCTGATCCAAAGCGTGGATGAGCGTGGGCACTTCGAGTACGTGAACACCGCCTGGTTGCGCGCCTTGGGCTATGAGCGACCCGACCTGGACGGGCTCACCTTCATGGACGTCATCGCACCCGAAAACCGCGAGCAGTGCCAACAACTCTTCCAGCAGACCCTGGAGGGCTTGGATGTCGGTCGTGTGGAAACCGTGTTCGTGGCGAAGGATGGAAGGCGGGTCCATGTGGTGGGTACCACGAACGTGCGACGTATGGACGGCCGTCCGGTGGCCACACGCAGCATCTTCCATGACGTGACCGCCACTCGTGCTGCCAACATGCAAGTGCAGGAGCATGAGGCCAAGCAGCGTGCCCTTTTCGAAAGCAGTGAACACCTCTTCTGGACCGTTGATCGCTCCTTGAAACTCACTTCCTACAACGCGGGTTATGGTCTGATGATCGAGCGGCTCTATGGCACACGTCCGGAGGTGAACCGCGATGCCAACAAGCCACGCAAGCTCTTCGCGAACCCGGAATACCACACCTTCTGGGAGGCCAAGTACCATGAGGCCTTCACCGGAAAGCCTGTCCGCTTCGAGACCGATCGTGTGGATACTGCCGGACTGCGCGTGTGCAACGAGATCTTCCTGAGCCCCGTGTTCTCTCCCGACGGCACCATCAAGGAGGTCTTCGGTATCGGACACGAGGTCACCGAGCAGATCAAGGCGGAGGAGTTGGTGCGCGAGCAAAGCGCGCGTCTGAAGGCCATCTTCGACAGTTCGGCCAACATGATGATCTGGACCCTGGACCAGGACCTCCGGTTCACCAGCTTCAATGCTCATTTCCAACATACCGTAGCGACCCACCTCGGTGTGGATGTGGAGGTGGGGGACCCTTTCATTTCGGAGGCAGCACAGCGTTCCATGGGGACCAATTACGGCCGCTACACGGACCACTACCGCAGTGCACTACGTGGCAAGCCACAACAGTTCGAGGCTGAATTGTTGGACCGCGATGGCCGCACCATCTGGGTGGAGAACTTCCTCAACCCCATCGTGGTGGATGGCAAGGTGCAGGAGATCTCCTGTTTGGCCTATGGCATCACGGACCGCAAGCTCGCCCAGATGGAATTGCTCAAGAGCCTGCATGAGAAGGAGGTCCTCTTGAAGGAGGTGCACCACCGGGTGAAGAACAACCTGCAGATCGTCAGCAGCATCTTCAACCTGCAATCCGCTCACGTGGGTGAGGACGAGCGCATGATCGGTCTGTTGCGCGACAGCCGCGACCGCATCCGCAGCATGTCATTCATCCACGAGAGCCTGTATCAAACCAAGGACTTCTCATCCATCGACCTGGCCGAGTACATCGATGGATTGAGTCGCAACCTGGTGATGAGCTACAGCCTCAATGGCAAGGTGCTTCTGAACACCCATCTCCAGCAGGTGCATCTGGTGCTCGATCAGGCCATTCCCTGCGGGCTCATCCTCAACGAGCTCATCAGCAATGCCCTGAAGCACGCCTTCCCCAACGATCGGCCGGGCATCATCCGGATCGATCTCGAACTGCGCGAAGAGCAAGTGCGCATCACCGTGGCCGATGACGGGGTGGGAGTGGCCGAGGACTTCCACCACGATACCCATGGTAACCTGGGTCTCGAACTGGTCCATACGCTGGTGGACCAATTGGATGGGGCCATCGAACGCAGTGGCGATCGTGGCGTGACCTATTTGCTTACTTTTGAGCGTATCAAGAACACCGGAAATGGCGCAGACGAACGTCCTCGTAGTGGAGGATGAGAGCATTGTGAGCAAGGATATCCAGCACAGCTTGAAGAAGCTGGGATATCATGTGGTTGGCGCGGCCAGCACCGGTGAACAGGCTGTGCAGTTGGCGCAGCAGCACATGCCGGACATCATCCTCATGGACATCATGCTCAAAGGGGAGATGAACGGTATCGAAGCGGCCGATACCATTCGCAAGGAGACCAACATCCCGGTGATCTTCCTCACCGCGTACGCCGACGAGAGCACCCTCGCCAAGGCCAAGGTCACACAGCCCTACGGCTACATCATCAAGCCCTTCAAGGAGATCGACATCCACACGTCGATCGAAATGGCCCTGTACAAGCACAAGAAGGAGGCCGAGGTGCTCAAGGAGCGCGACATGCTGTTCGCACTCGTGGAGAACAAGGATCCCGCCAAGGACATTCTCTTCGTGAAGAGCAACAGCCGCTTGGTGAAGCTCAAGACCACGGATATCTACTACGTGGAAGCGCTGAAGGATTATGTGGTGATCAATACGCTGAACACGCGCTACACCGTGCACAGCACCATGAAGGACATCGAGTCCAAGCTGCCGGAGAGCGACTTCATCCGGGTGCACCGCAGCTTCATCGTGCGCTTGGACAAGATCGTGGCCATCGAGCAGCCCAACCTGATCCTGGAGAACGACAAGAAGGTGATCCCCATCGGTGGCAGCTACAAGGATGATCTGGCCAAGCGCCTGAACCTGGTCTAGTACCGATCGATACGGCGCTGGTGCGCCGCTGCTCCGGACCGCGCGTATGGAAGCCCCCTCCGCTGCGCCCACCATCCACCGGCCCGACCTCGATGGTCTTCGCGGGATCGCCATCCTGTTGGTGGTGGTCTACCACGCGGCACCACACGTGCTGCCGGGTGGATTCCTGGGTGTGGACCTTTTCTTTGTGCTTTCAGGGCTACTCATCACCCACCAGTTGAAGGAGTCCTTTCGCGATGGGACCTTTCATCTTGCCCATTTCTACATACGGCGTGTACGTCGTCTTTTTCCAGCGCTGATCGTGGTGTTGCCCGCGGTGCTCGCCTTGGGCTGGGTGCTGTTGTTGGAGCATGAGTACCGCTCCCTTGGCCACCATACCGTGGCAGGTACCGCCTTCCATGCGAACCTCGCATTGTGGCGCGAGGTCGGCTATTTCGACGCATCTTCTTGGCACAAGCCCTTGCGTCACTTGTGGTCCCTGGCTGTTGAAGAGCAGTTCTACCTGCTGTGGCCCGTGATGCTTTGGATCCTTCACCGGTTGCGTTCACCGCTGCGCTGGACCATCCCTGCGCTGTTCGCCCTCAGCCTCTTCGCAGCCGTGACACATCCCGATGGTTCGGGGCTTTCCTCGTTCTATCTCACGCACTTGCGCGCCTGGGAACTGTTGGCGGGTGCTTGGC
This sequence comes from Flavobacteriales bacterium, assembly GCA_016718655.1. Taxonomy (GTDB): domain Bacteria; phylum Bacteroidota; class Bacteroidia; order Flavobacteriales_F; family PHOS-HE28; genus PHOS-HE28. The sequence goes on from JADKCV010000010.1 coordinate 41,443, forward strand.
TGGCACGTTGGCCCCTGGATCGCCCTTTGTTGGTCCGTGAACGCTTGCGAAGCCCCGCACAGGCCATCGGGTTCTTGACGGTGGTCGTCGCGGCCTTCGGCACACCACCCGAACACGGCTCTGCGCTTCTCATGACGATGTTACCGGTGTTCGGTACGGTCCTGCTCATCGCGGGTAGGGGAGGGGTGCTCTCCACCACGATCCTGGCCGCGCGGCCCTTGGTATGGTTGGGACTGATCAGTTATCCGCTGTACTTGTGGCATTGGCCGCTGCTCTCGCTGGCACGCGTGCTCTATTGGAATGTACCCCCAACTGCGCTCATCGTTGTATTGGTGGCGGTGAGCGTGGTGCTGGCTTGGGCCACCTTCCGTTGGGTGGAACAGCCCGTACGGGGGTCTGGTTGGTGGAGTGTCCGACCTGGCCGTGCCCTCGTCCTGATCGCACCCATGTTACTCCTTCTTGTATGGGGTGCATCAGTGGAACAGCGCCGACCCATGGAGCGCTTGCATTCCATTAGTGCCGTGCGTTCCGTGGCAGAGGGGGATAAGGCCCTGTTGCCCACTCCGGAACTGCGAGGTACGACCGCCGTGACAGTACTTTTCCTGGGGGACAGCTACGTGGCCCAGCTCCATCCACGCCTCGCTTATTTACGCGAAACGGTACCCACCATGCGGTCCGCACGGTTCCATGTACGAGTGGGCTGCCCTCCTTTACCCGGGCTGGCCAGTCACGTGGATACTGCTTGTGCCGGTTGGGCCGAAGAAGGGTTGCGGCTAGCGATGGATCCTGCGGTCCACGTGGTCGTCATTGGTTGCTCATGGGTGGGTATGACCCAACGCACCGACCTCTACATGGAGAACGATCCCCTCCGCGCACCGCTCAGCCTTGGCGACCCATCCGATCTGGATACGACCTTGAAGCGCTTGCAGGAGCGCATCGACCGACTGGTGGCGGCGGGCAAGCAGGTGCATATCCTGTTGAACCCGCCGGGAGGCGACTGGGCACACCCCGCCAATGCCACCGCAGCCCGCTTGCGAGGGGTCGAGGTATCGCCAGCCAATAGCTGTTCCTTGGCCGAACATCGTGCGCGCACCGGCTTCATCAACGATCACCTTCGTCGCATGGCCGATAGCGCAGGCGCTTCCGTGATCGACCCGGAACCTTGGGTATGCCACAGCGGGCGCTGTTGGGCTGCGGATAGCCAAGGTGTTCCCGTCTATTCGGATGCCACGCATTTCCGCGCGGCCTACGTGCGCGATCGTGTTACCGCGCTCGATGTGTTGATGGCGGAATAGGTGTGGATCTCGTTATCGGCGAAAGGCATCGTACATGGGATTGTCAAGGCCGGTTCGATCACTTGAAAAGCAGGGTGCCCTTGGCTGACAAAGAGCATCACCTGACTCAAGGATACCCTTGAACGGGGGCCGGACCAGTGACCATGACGCAGGGTGCGGCTTGCGTTGGACCACGGCAACATGGGGTCGACCCCGACGTGGATCACCGCTTCCCCTTCTTCTTCCCTTTGTTGCTGGCCTTTGGCGCTTGCCGGAAGCCTTTCTTGTTCGGAGCTCCCTTGGGTGCGCGGCGCTCGAATTTGCCCGAGGTGGTGCGCATGGTCTCGCCCTCCAAGCCGAACTCCACGGTGCGGCGGTCCATGTCCACGGCCTTGATCACCACCCGGAGCTCATCGCCAAGGCGGAAACGCCTGTCCGTCCGTTGGCCCACCACCGTGTATCGCTCCTGGTCGAAGCGGAACACATCGCCGGGTAGTTCACGCAGGCCGATCATGCCCTCGCACTTGTTCTCCACCAGCTCCACATAGATGCCCCAGCTGGTCAGTCCGCTGATGACCCCGTCGAAAGCCTCACCGATGCGGTCGCGGAGGAACTCGGCCTGTTTGTACTTGATGCTGGCGCGTTCCGCATCGGCGGCCTGCTTCTCCATGCGGGAACTGTGCTTGCAACTGAGCTCCAAGGCTTGAACATCCAAGGCCTTGCCATCGGCCAGGTAATGGTCCAGCGCGCGGTGCACCATCAGATCCGGGTAGCGGCGAATGGGACTGGTGAAGTGGGTGTAGTGGGTGAAGCCCAGGCCATAGTGACCGATGTTCTCGGTGGTGTAGACGGCCTTGCTCATACTGCGGATGGCCACCTGCTTGATGATGTTCTCCTCCTCGGTGCCCTGCACGGCACGCAGCAGTTGGTTGATGGCGTGTGGCAACTCCTCCATGTTGGAGGTGTCGAGGGTATGACCGAAGCTCTTGGCCAGGGATCGCAATTGCGCCACCTTCTCCGGGTCGGGCAGGTCATGTATGCGATACACGAAGGGCTTGGCCTTGCCGCTCTTGGGCTTTCCCACATGGGTGGCCACGCGTTTGTTGGCCAGTAGCATGAACTCCTCGATCAGCCAATTGGCCGACCCCATCACCTTCTCATATACGCCCAAGGGCTTGCCGTCCTTGTCCAGCTTGAACTTCACCTCGTTACCACCGATCTCCAACGCACCGTTGGCCATGCGTTCCTTGCGCAGCACTTGGGCAAGTCGATGGAGCAAGAGCACCTCGTCCTTGAAGGGGCCATCGCCCCCATCGATGATGGCTTGGGCTTCGGCATAGGCGAAGCGGTGCTGCGAGCGCATCACCGTGCGGCCGAACCACTCCTCCTTGATACGTGCCTGTTCATCCAATTCGAAGATGGCACTGAAGCTGAGCTTGTCCGTGTGGGGGTGCAAGGAGCACAGGTCGTTGCTTAGTTTTTCAGGTAGCATGGGCACCACGCGGTCCACCAAATAGACACTGGTGGCGCGTTGGGCGGCCTCCATGTCCACCACACTGCGGGGGGTCACGTAGTGGCTCACGTCGGCGATGTGTACACCGATCTCCCAGTGGCCGTTGGGCAGTTTGCGCACGCTCAATGCATCGTCGAGGTCCTTGGCGTCGTCCGGGTCGATGGTGAGCGTAGGGATCGAACGGACATCTCGGCGGCGTGCTATCTCTGCCGGTGTTACACCATTGGGGATGTCGGCGCTGGCCTGTAACACGCTTTCCGGGAATTCCAGGGGAAGGCCGAACTCGGCGAGGATGGCGTGCATCTCCACCTGGTGTTGGCCGGCCTTACCCAGCACGCGCGTCACCCGGGCCCGGGGCAGATCCCTGGCGTCCTTCCACTCCCCGAGCTCGACAATGGCCTTGTCCCCCTCCTTGGCACCGTTGATGTCGGCCGGTGGTATGAAGAAGGGACGCTGTACGCGCTGGTCATCCGCCACCAGGATGATCCGGCCGTCGCGCCGGTGGATGGTACCCACGAACTCGGTGCGGCGGCGCTTGAGCACTTCGAGCACCTTGCCCTCTTGTTTGAAGCCTCGGCCCGACTGCAGCTTGATCCGCACGGTGTCGCCATGAAGGGCCGTGCCGATATCCCGTTGACCGATGTACACATCATCCAGGCCCACCACGCCCAAGCGCACATACCCCGCCCCGCTGGCAATGATGTCGATGGTGCCTTCGGCGGTGTTGCCCGTGGACCCGCCTGCGGCGGTGTACCGGCCCTTCTTGCCGCTCTCGATGCGCCCATCATCCAACAGTTGGTCGATGGCATCGAACAGCAGGTAGCGCTGGCCCTTGTCCTTGAAGCCCAGTTGTAAGGCGAGTTGTTGGCTGGTTATCCCCGCACTGGCCGAGCGGCGCACGGCGGAAAGGACTTCCTCGATCAATTGGGCGGCACTGCGGTCCTGGGGCATGTTCGGCGGCGATAGGCGGCGCAAGTTAGCCGCGGCCCAAGGCGACCCTTCACGACCGGACCACGCTTGACCACCGATCGGTTGTTGGCACTGCCCGGCCTAGGGCCATGGGGGAGAACGACCTTCACCAACGATCGTTGATAACCTGCGGAAGATCACTACATTTGCAGCCCTTTCTCCCGGAGTTCCATGCAGGAAAGTTCCAAGATCTTCAGTGGTACCGCCACCCGGTACCTGTCCGAGAAGATCGCCGCGGCCAGCGGCGAGCGCCTCGGTGAAGTGACCGTGTCGCGCTTCAGCGATGGGGAGTTCCAGCCCAGTTTCGAGGAGACCGTGCGTGGTGAACTGGTATTCATCGTACAAAGCACCTTCCCGCCCAGCGACAACCTGTTCGAGCTGCTGATGATGGTGGATGCGGCCAAGCGCGCCAGCGCTAAGCGAATTGTGGCAGTGATGCCCTATTTCGGCTTCGCACGTCAGGACCGCAAGGACAAGCCCCGCGTGAGTATCGCCGCCAAGTTGGTGGCCAACATGCTTACCGCCGCAGGGGTGGATCGCATCATCACCATGGACCTGCACGCCGACCAGATCCAAGGGTTCTTCGAAGTGCCGGTGGACCACTTGTTCGCCAGCAGCCTGTTCCTGCCGTACATCAAGGAAATGGGTTTGAAGGACCTGGTGATGGCAGCGCCGGACACCGGTGGCACCAAGCGTGCGAACGCTTATGCCAAACACCTAGGCGTTGACATGGCCATTTGCTACAAGCAGCGCAAGGTGGCCAACCAGATCGAGAGCATGACCGTGATCGGTGACGTGAAGGGGAAGAACGTGGTGCTCGTGGACGACATGGTGGATACCGCCGGTACGCTGACGAAAGCGGCCGACATGATGATGGAACAAGGCGCCACCAGTGTGCGTGCCGTTTGCACCCATGCCGTGCTCAGCGGAGAGGCCTGCCAGCGCATCCAGAACAGCTCCCTGACCGAACTCATCGTTTCGGACACCATACCCATCGGTGCTGATAAATTGCAGCATACCGACAAGATCAAACAGCTCACCGTGGCCCAACTTTTCGCCGACGTGATCCGTCGCGTACGCAGCCACGAGAGCATCAGTAGCCATTTCATCATCGCCTAACACCTCGACCCATGAACACTGTAGCGCTCAGCGGTACGCTCCGCAAAGCCGTCGGCACCAAGGATGCCGCCCAACTTCGCCGGGAGAAACGCGTGCCTTGCGTGCTTTACGGCGCCGGTTCCTCCATCCACTTCAGTGTGGAGGAGTCGGCACTCCGCCACATCATATTCACCCCTGAACTCCTGGGGGTTGAACTCGATGTGGAAGGCACGAAGACCCTGGCCGTGGTGCAGGAGAAGCAGTTCCACCCGCTGACCGATCGTGTGATCCACGTGGACTTCATCCAGTTGGACGAGAAGAAGGAGGCCCAGGCCACCCTGTCGGTGCGCTTAACCGGCCAGCCGGTGGGTGTGCGCAAGGGCGGCAAACTCGCCCACACCATGCGCAAGCTTCGTGTGAAAGGCATGCCCGACAAGATGCCCGGTCACTTGGAGTTGAACATCGCCGATCTGGATATCAACCAGACCATCAGCGTTTCCGACATCAAGATCGATGGTCTTACGTTGCTGGCCCGCCCCAATGATGTGGTGGTTGCCGTGCGTATGACCAAGAAGCAGGAGGATGCCGCTGTTCCCGGTGGCGCTCCCGCAGGCAAGGACGCCAAGGGTGCTGCACCAGCGAAAGCTGCTGCGCCCGCCAAGGCAGCTCCTGCCAAGAAGTGATCCTCGTTGATAACGGGTGCTCACACGACCTGACGGAATTCTTCCGTCGAGCTGCGTGAGCACCCGCATCCACGCACCGGATGAAGTACCTCATCGTGGGCCTCGGTAACCCGGGGACCGAATACGCGGAAACCCGCCACAACATCGGATTCCAAGTGCTGGACGCCCTCGCCGGGGCGTCCAGTGTCGTTTTCAACCCCGCCCGTTATGGCGACCTCGCCGAGCTGCGACACAAGGGTCGAACCTTCTTCCTCCTGAAGCCGGCCACGTTCATGAACCTCAGCGGCAAGGCAGTGCGCTATTGGATGGAACAGGAGAACATACCCTCCGAACGGGTGCTGGTGATCACCGATGACCTGGCCTTACCCTTCGGTGCCATCCGCATCAAGCCCAAGGGCGGAGCTGGTGGACACAACGGGCTGACCAGCATCATCGCGCTCCTTGGCACCGAGGAGTTCCCCAGGTTGCGTTTTGGCATCGGCAGCAACTTTGCGAAAGGTCGCCAAAGTGACTACGTGCTTGGCGCTTGGAACACCGAGGAGCGCAAGACGCTCTCCGAGCGGGTGGAGTTGTGCAGCAAGGCCATCCTCCAGTTCGGTCTACTGGGTGTGGATAGCGCCATGAACAACTTCAACAAGCGATGACCCGCTGAACCATCGCACCTGGTCGAGCGTACCTTTGTCACACAAGTCCAACGTCATGCTTTCCAAGAAGATCGAAGCGGCCCTCAACGGCCAGGTGGCCATCGAGGCCGCCAGTAGCCAAGCCTACCTCGCCATGGCCTCTTGGGCCGAGAACCAAGGCTTGAGCGGTACCGCCGCCTTCCTCTACCGCCATAGCGACGAAGAGCGCCTCCATATGCTCAAATTGGTGAAGTTCATCAACGAGCGTGGTGGCAAGGCCTTGATCCCGGCACTGAAGCAGCCAGGCACCAACTTCAAGACGATCACCGACATCTTCCAAGCCTTGCTCTTTCATGAGACCAAGGTGACCCAGGAGATCAATGGTGTGGTGGATACCTGCCTGAAGGAAAAGGACTACACCACGCACAATTTCATGCAATGGTACGTTGGCGAACAGATCGAGGAGGAGGCCTTGGCCCGTACCCTGATCGATAAGCTCAACCTCATCGGAAATGACAAGGGTGGGTTGTACCTCTTCGACAGGGATCTACAGGGGATGGTGGCCCAGCCGGCCGCCAAGGAGGGCAAGGCTTGATCACTCCCAAGGCCAGTCGCCACCGATCCGTAGGGGTCCCTCCAGGCCTGCTTGTATGAGGCGTTCCCTCAGTTGGTCCGTCTTGAAATGGGGGGGCAGGGTATCGAGCGCAGCCAGCCCATAGATCAAAAGCCCGGTACGACGTACGTTGTTCACCATGGCCATGGGATCCACGAGGTGGATATCATCACAGCTGCTGTGATAGCAGCCATACACATGACCTCCCAGGTCGCTCAACGGGTACAGTACCGGTACTCCAGCCAATAGGAAAGGCTGGTGATCGCTATGGAGCCAGATGGCTTCTTGCACTTCGCCCTTGAAGCCTACGCTATCCACCGCCCGAATGCGGTCGCACACCTCCGTCACCTGTGTCGCCCAGGTGCCGGGCCCACCCACACCAAAGCCACGCGGGTTTCCGCTCATGTCCAGGTTGATCATGCATTTCACTTGGTCGATCATTCCGGTGGCACGGTAATGTTCCACCAATGCGCGTGAGCCGAGCAAGCCCTGTTCCTCGCCCATGAAGAGCACGAACCGCACGGTTCGTTCGGGTCGTGTGGTGTGTGCCTGCATGGCGCGCGCCAGGTCAAGAATGGAGAAGGAGCCCAAACCGTTGTCCGTGGCCCCGGTGGCCAAGTCCCAGCTATCCAAGTGTCCGCCGACCAGGATCACCTCCTCCGGCCACCGGCTTCCGGGGATCTCGGCAATGATGTTGTGCGCTTTCACACGGTCGCTGTGGTTGCTCATGCTCAGCCGTGCTGTGAGTTGTTGTCCCTGGGCCAGTCGGGCACGGAGTTCCGTGCCATCCTCAGTGGCCACACAGGCTGCTGGCACAGGGATGAGCGTGCCATCGATGGATGCGGTCCCCGTGAGCAGGACGCCCCCCTCCACCTGGTTGACGAAGAGGATGGCCGACACCCCGCGCGCCAAGGCCAGCGCGGCTTTCTCACTACGGTGCAGGTTGGACGTTCCCTTCGGGGCATCCACCAACCCGATGTTCACCAAGGCCACCTTGCCTTTCAAAGCCTCCCCGAGCCCATCCAGGTCCATCGGGAGCCCGTTCCCTGCATCGATCAAGGTCGCTTCAACGTCGGATTCCAAAGGGGTATTGGCTAGCGCTACGGCTGCCAGGTGCAGAAAGCCCGTTCCATCGCCGATGGTGAGTTTGACCATACCACGGGACCATGCTTGCGCCTCGAACGGGAATCGCTCCACCCGTGGCAGTCCACTTAGACGGAAGAGGCTATCGGCAGCGCGCTCCGCCATTGAACCTTGAATACTCCCGGTCAGCCGGTGTCCGATGGCACCGGTGCTCCAACGTAACCAGTCGTACCCGACCGCAGCCTCCTGAGCCTCCATATCGAAGGTCCGCCAATGAGTAGGAACCACTTGTGCGCTAACAGGAGCGTGTTGAGAGATGCTCGAGATGATCACCATGGCGAACATCGCTAGGCGTCTACTTTGCACGGGATTGATGCGGATCGGCACGGGATCGGTTATGGGGGCGTTCAAAGCTACGCTACGGCCAATGGCCATGTCCCGGTATGCACGTGTGTTGGTGTTGCCATTCTTGTTGTGCGCTGCCGTACCTCAGCAACGCGACGCGGACAAGGACACCACGGCCATTCTGCAGGCGAACTACCTGTACAACATCGCCAAACTGGTGGAGTGGAAGGACCCGGCCATGCGCAATGGTAACTTCATCATCGGGGTGATCGGCAACGCCAACCTCTATCAGGAGTTGATCAAACAGTATTCCACCCGTACCATCGGAAAGCAGCCCATCGAGGTCCGCAAGTTGCCTCGAACGGCCGATGTGGAACGCTGTCACCTCCTTTTCGTGGGCCGCACGGAACTGAGCCTGTTACCGGAGCTCTACCGCAATTTGGCCAAGGCCCCAACCTTGCTGGTCACGGAGTATGATGGTGCGCTCGAGGATGGCGCCGTCGTCAACTTCGTGCGAGTGAACAACCTGTTGAAGTACGAGCTGAGCCTTGCCAATGCCAACAAACATGGGGTGGTCGTGGGTCTGACGTTACGCAACCTGGCCCACCGCGTGGAGGAATGAACATGCTACGCCTGCTGTCCATAGCCCTCTTCGCTCTGCTATCCGCCACAACGGTCATGGCACAGCCCGACCTGCTTGTGGAGGCCCTTCGCAGTTATCAGTCAGGGGAGCTCATGAAGGCCCGGCTGCTGGTTGACGAGGCTGTGGAGACCCCGGCCCACTCCCAGGATCCCGAAGCTTGGTTATTACGTGGGTTCATCTACAAGGACCTCTTCAAAGGCATGCCGCAGGGCACAGAGGCCGACAAGATCCGGGATGAGGCCATGAACAGCCTGGTCAATTCCTTGAACCTGGACGAGGCGGGGACCTACCGGGACAATGCGGTACAGGCTTATGACTACTTGACCCGAAGCTGTTTCAACGAAGCGGCCAAATCCCTCAGCGAGTCGCAGGAACAACGTGCAATGGACCTCTTCGGACAGTTCAAGCGGGCCACACTGCGTCGCGACCCCGGTGCAGACCTGAAGGCCAAGGAGGTCGAGTTCCATAACGCACTCGGGACCGTTCTCACCAAGCGGTTCAATCAGGATCGAGAGGATACCACCTGGTTCTTCAAGGCGGTGGAAGCCTACCAGGAGGTGATGAAGCTGGAACCGGAGAACTACGGGGCCAACTACAACCTGGCCACGCTATACTACAACCGGGGTGTATTCGAGATCCGGGCCATCAAGGCAGAGGACGATATCCCCACCATCCAACAGATCCAGGAAGCCAGCAAGGAGTACTTCCAGAAAGCACTGCCCTACATGCTCAAGGCACATGAACTGAACCCCAATCGCAGGGAGACCCTCTTAGGGTTGGAGGGGATCTACTACAGCCTACAGGACACCGTGAACTCCGACAAGTTCCGCGAACTGTATGAGATGATGCCTCCCCAGAACGACCAGTGATCCGCAGAGGTATGGCGTTCAGGATGACCATTGGCAGGAAGATCGGGATGGGCTTCGGCCTGTTCATCTTCTTTGCGCTCGTGGTGGTGATCCTCACCAACCGTACCCTGGAACGCAGTCGGGACATCAATGATCAGATCAACACCGTCTATTCCCCGTCGGTGGATGCCTTGGTACGTCTGCGGAACCTCACGGTGAATGCCCACACACTGGTGAAGCAATGGGCCTTGTTGGAGAGCATTGCCGATGCCCCGGAGAAAACCGCACTGGTGGAGCTGACCAACAAGGAACTGCCTCGTCTGCTGGATCGGATCGACACCCTCATGGCCCATTGGGAGCCCGAGGAGGTGGCACGTATGAACCGCATCAGTTCCGAGATGCGTACCATGTTCGACCTCCATGAACGGATCAAGATCATGCTGCCCTCCTTGGAGAGCTATAGCGACCCGTTCATCCACATGGAACGTAGTGATCTTGCCGAGGAAGGTGGGCCGCTGGACCAACAGAAGGCCAAAGTGCTTTCTCAGCTGGATGCGCTATTGGCTGTGCAGGAGGCCAAGCGGCGCGAATTGGCCGCGGGCATGATCTTCAGCTTCGACTCATTGAAGTTCTTCGTGTTGTACATGGGGATCGCATTGGTCGTGGTCGGCGCCATCATCGCCTTCTTCATCATCCGGGGCATCGTTGGCCCGGTGCAACGCCTGCGTAGCGTGTTGCTCAGTTTGGGTCGGGGGGTATTCCCACGAACGAAGGTCCGCACCACCAACGATGAGGTGGGCGATATGAGCAAAGCCCTCACATCACTGGTCGAAGGACTGAGGCGCACCACGGAATTCTCCCATGCCGTGGCCGCAGGTGACTTTGCTGCCGAGTACAAGCCATTGAGCGAGGAGGACATGCTTGGTCACGCCTTGCTGAAGATGCGCGATGAGCTCGGTCAACGCGAACGTATCCTGGAAATGAAAGTAGTGGAACGCACCGAGGAGGTGGTGCGCCAAAAAGAGGAGGTGGAGCGTCAGGGGCGTAAAGTGGTCGAACTCTATAAGAACGTCACGGACAGCATCCGTTACGCCAAGCGACTTCAAGAGTCCATCCTTCCGCCGGACAAGCGCATCCGCGAACTTTTACCCGGGTCGTTCGTGTATTATCGCCCCAAGGACATTGTCAGCGGCGACTTCTACTGGTTCGAACGGGTGGAGGACAAGGTCATTTTCGCTGCTGTGGATTGCACGGGGCACGGGGTACCGGGCGCCTTCATGAGCTTGATCGGCCACAACGGGTTGAACCAGACGGTGAAGGAGCGTGGGCGTACCCGCCCCTCGGAGATCCTCATGGACTTGAACCGTATCGCCTATGACGCGCTACACAAGGACCGGGAACAAGGTTTGGTGCGTGACGGAATGGACATGGCCCTTTGTTGTTATGATCCGGCCAAGGGGGTGTTGGAGTATGCTGGGGCCAACAATCCACTCTACCTGGTGCGTGGCGGGGAGGTGCTCATCTTCGCTCCGGACAAGAACGCGATCGGTAGCTTCGACCTGCCCACGGGTGCCTTCACCGATCACCGCATCAAGGTCCAGGAGGGCGATGTGGTATACATCTTCTCCGATGGTTATGCGGACCAGTTCGGTGGTCCGAAGGGCAAGAAGTTCCTATACCGCCGCTTCCGCGAGCTTCTGGTGGAGATCAGCGGCATGCCCGTGGACCAACAGCGAGCCGCGCTACATGATGCCTTCAGCAAATGGCGCGGAGGCCACGAGCAGGTGGATGATATTCTGGTGATCGGTGTTCGTGTGTGACCGCGAAGCGGTACCCACGATCAACCCTGCATGGTCCAGCCTCCGCCTACCGTCGTTTCCCGCGGGTTCATGCACATCACGGGTATATGGGCCTCATTGGTGAGCACCTCCTGCTCATAAGGAACCCCGAGCACACCAAAGATGTTGCCCTGCGCCAGGTTCATGATGGCGATGAGGTCGGCATCCAGCTTCACGGCATGGCGTACCACCGCTTTCACGAAATCGCCACTGTCCTCGTCGGCGATGGTGGCGTCGTGTGCGATCCCGCGCTCGTCGAGGTATTGGTTGGCGAACTTGATGTGGTTCACCAGTTGCTTGTGCAGGAACTCATCGTTCTCCCGAGGGGTGATGAGGTGGACCTTGCTATTGAAATACTTGGCCATATCGGCCACCATCGTAAGCTTCTGTCGGGTCTCCTTGTGCAGGTCCAAGGGCACCACGATGGAATCGTAGCCATTGGCCTTGATGGAGCGCTCCTGCACTACGATGAAGGGTACTGGAGAACTGGTGATCACACGCAATGCACGGCTGCCGGTGAGGAATTGCATGCCGCGCATACCGTGCGTGCCCATGACGATCAGCGAGGCATCGATCTCCGCAGCCGCGTCGCCGATGTCCTCATAGATGGATCCCACGCGGACCAGTTTGTTCAATCGCACGCTACCGGCTTTGCTTGAAGCATTGCCAATGATCGCGTCGAGTTGTTTGCGGGCATCCTCCACGTCACTCTGTTTGCCCACCACGTGCAATAGGAAAACCTCGGCCTCGCTATGCTGGGCCAGTGTTATGGCGTGGTCAAGGGCATTAACGGCCACCGCACTGAAATCGGTGGGCACAAGGATCTTCCGAATGGTCTGGCTCATTTCCGTGTGGTCTCAGGCAGGTTCCCTGAGTCGTTCAGGGCGGCTAAAGATAGGGGGATCACCACATTTCCTGTTGGGCTCTCATGCTTGACAGGGGTTGATATGCGGGACGAAGAGGCGATGGACAAACGACAACAAACGGCTGTAAACACTTACAAATGGAGATCAACCGGATCCGGTGGTGGGTGCAGGGGTCCTTTGCAGCGGCATTGGCCTGAACAACAACTCCGTAAACCAACAACCTCACCAACATGAGCACCACGATGAAGAACAAAGTACAGCTGATCGGCAACCTGGGCGGCGATCCCGAACTCCGGACGATGACCAACGGCCAACACATGCTACGGCTGAACCTGGCCACCAACGAGAACTACAAGGGCGCCGATGGCGAATGGAAAAGCGATACCCAATGGCATCCGGTGGTGGTGTGGGGCAAACAGGCGGAACGCCTCGCCACCCAGGTCCGCAAAGGATCGGGACTGGTGGTGGAAGGTCGATTGGTGCACCGCCGCTATGAGACCAAGGAAGGCGAGAAGCGCTTCTCCACAGAAGTGGTGCTCAGCGAATACCAATTGCTAGCCTCTCCTGCCATGGCAGAGATGAACTGATCCAACAGGGTCACGAACCAGAAAGGCTCCGGCATCGTGTCGGGGCCTTTCTGCTTTCATCTGGTCCGGGTCACTGAGGCCCTTTCACAATGCGCAACGTGCGGATGCTTCCAAAGGAATGCAACTCCACCACATAGGCACCGCTTCCCAAGCTGCTCACGTCCAGGTTGATACGTTCTGCTGCACCGCTCGGTGTGAGTTCCTGCACCATACGTCCGCTCATGTCCAGAACACGTACTCGAAGTTGGTCCACCCTCGGGCCGCGCAGCTCCACCAGATCGGATGTGGGAACGGGCCCCGCCGTCCATTCGACCAACCTGTCCGGACCCTCGGCCACCGAAGTCGTAGGAAAGGCATACACCTGGACGCATTCGGTGCTCACACAGGTATCCGTAAGCATCGGTCCCCATGAACGAAGGGTGCGACACAGGTTGAACTCACCGAACCACTCATACGCATGCAGCGCGACCTGTCCGGTGCTCGCGGTACCATCACCAAAATCCCATTCCACCACGTGATCCAGACCGGATGTCGAAGAGGTATCCAGCACACCCACCAACTGACCATCGCTGAAATGGATGAACCCGGGATCCATGAACAAGTTGCAATCGCTTGTTCCCGGACCGATGTAAAGCCACTTGCAGACCGACGCAGTGCAATAAGCGGGTGGGCCACCTTGTAGCGTTAGGCAGATCTTGTGGGGACCAGCACCAGTGAATGAGTAGCTCGCCGTGGAACCGGTCAGGGAGGAGCCGTCCGCAAAGCTCCAAAGCGTCTCATGCGGGACGGCCAGGATGTCCCCAAGTTCCACGAACGTGATCTCCGGACCTGAGATCCCGCTGATATTGAAGTCGGCGACCAGCTCCAAGCAGATACTATCGGGCAGTGCCTCGATCAACCGGCATGTCGACGTACTGCAAGGAGCGAACGTTCCGGCATCCAAGGCGTTCACTGTGAGGCAGACCGGATATTCGCCCGGGCCGGGGAAGTTGATGGACAGTTCAGGGTCTGTGGACTGGGAAAGGATATCACTGAAGGAACTCCAGATGCTGTTCACCACGTAGGTCTGACCCGGTGATACTTGAGGCACCATCAGGTAGCCATAACCACCCAGTATGTGCTCATCGAAATCCACCACCAGGCCAGGGTCGCAGCCCACCAAGCTGCCGCCACCACGCTCCGCGTCGTTCTCCGGGAACAATTGTGCCCACCCGACCAACGGGTTCGTGATCAGTAAAAAGGTCAAGAAGCGTAATGTTCGCAACGGGTTCATGGACGGGTGGGAAGGTGGATGATCAAGCGGAATTCGGCACCGTGACGTGTGGTAAGGGCTTGGACAGGCCCTCGGTCGGAAAGTGACATCGCACCTGGCATGGCCACATAACCCGCCTCGAGCGACCAGTGTTCATGAAGGCGATACGCCAGGTCGAGCCCGACCACGCCCAACACGGTGGCGGGATATCGTTCTGCGCGTTGTGCTCGCGTGAGCCTTGCTGCACCCACCGTACCATCAGCTATCCGGGTGAGGGCTGGCCCGGCCTCGGTACGGGTCAGCTCCAGTGCCAAGCCGGTACGTGCTCCGAAGGCCCATCTCCGCCATTCCGTGCGCCAATGACCCATTAAAGGAATGCGTATGGTACTGCGCCGGTCCACTCCTTGGGTCACGGTCTCCTTCGTGGTCGTAGTGACCACCGTGTCCACGTTGCTCAGGAACACCTCGTTGTTCAAGGTCACGTAGTAGTTCTCTTCACGTACCGTCGTGGTCCGGTCCACGGCCACGTGTCTGAAGGGGCGCTCCATGCGATCGGTCATCACCCCGGTACTAATGCCAAAGCCGCTGCGCCATTGGCGACCGGCAGCAAGACCCCACACGAACTGCCCCAAGCTCCCCTCACCTTGTTCAAGCGCGTTGGCAAGGTCTTCATCCGTGCCTTGCCAGCTTGTCCGGCTCTGGTTCGTGCCTACGGTGGCACCGAGCCACCACTCGCCATGGGGAACGTGGTATCGTGGCAGCGTTACGCCATGTGGTGCTGCCGCGCTGAGCCCAATGTTCAGCACGGGGTTCAGCAGATCCAACCGCTCTCGGTCCATCAGCGCGGGTTCCGAACGTTCAGTGCCGGCCGAGGTGATATCAACAACACCCTCGGGAACGGGGGGCTGGGTCGCGGGGGAAGAGGTTGCCCTTAGAGGGGAAGATGCGCGTACTGGAACGGTGGCCGCCGGGTGCTGTGTGAAGGCAATGGAGTTCTCGACCCCGGTCCGTGAACCAGACGTGGATGGTAACAAGGTCCCGGTCTCCAAGGTCGGGTGTTCGAAGGCGTTTGCCACACCGTCGGTATTGGACCCAAGCACCTGATCGACCCCGACGGCTGTCGTCACTATGGCTTGATCCCCGTTGGAAGAGGCTGTCACAGTGCTCTCCGCGATCAACGGTGCGCCACCTTCCGAGGAGGCTGCTGGTAGAACCTTCGATCGTGGTCGCTCCAGGGTATGATGCTCCGGATCCGAAGAACCCAAGTACGATGCTATGCCGATGGCGAGTCCACCGACAAGCACGGATCCGGCCATGATGTACCAACGCCAACCTGCCGCTCGGCGGCGTTTTTCCTGCGCGGCCGCAATACCGGCCCATACGCTCGGTGGCGGTGCTGCCTCGGCGTTTGCCAGTGCCTTGCGGAACTGTTCGTCAATGGGGTGTCTTTCCTGCATGGACAGGGAGGGTGATGTCGTTCAATCGTTGTTGCAGCATACGCCGGGCCTTGGCCAATTGGCTTCTCGAAGTGCTCTCGCCGAAGCCCAGCATCTCGGCGATCTCCGCATGGTCATAACCATCGATGGCATACAGGTTGAATACCGCCCGGTAGCCGTCAGGAAGGGCCGATACGAGCTTCAGCACCTCCTGTTCTCCTAGTTGGTCCAGTGCTACGGATTCCACGGGTTCCTCTGGAAGGTGTTCCAACCCGAAGCGTTCCTGTTGGAACGACTTCTTACGGTACGTATTGATGGCGGTGTGTACCATGATCCGGCGGATCCAGCCTTCCAGTGAGCCTTGTAGTCGGAAACCGGACAGCTTGTCGAACACGCGGATGAACCCCTCTTGGAGCAGGTCCTGCGCTTCCAACTCGTGCCGGGCATAGCGCAGGCACACGGCGTACATACGCCGCGCATACCGCGCGTACAGGAGCTCCTGACAACGGCGGTCCGCATCCAAGCAACCCTGGACCAGCTCGCGTTCCGATAATTCGCTCAACAGGAAGGCCTTTCCAGCACTACAGACAGGTGGAGGCACGGAAACGCTGCCTGGCTGCGGGAACGGGTCATGCCAAGATAAGGGATCCCGCGTCGAACGCGGGGTTCAAGAAGGGGTGGAGCGATCAATGGCGGTATCCAGCAAACGACAGCAAACGGCTGTAATCGCCTATAAACGACTATTACCCGAATGCCGCTTTCCACCCCGGGGACTTTTGCATCGGTCTTCGGCAACAGCACCGTGGACCAAGAACCTCAAGTACACACAAAACACCCAGTACCCATGAACACGCTGAAGAACAAAGTGAACCTGATCGGCAACCTCGGCGCCCTGCCGCAAGTGCGGGAAGTAGCCCAAGGCCGCAAAGTGGCCCGTATGACCGTGGCCACCCACAACAGCTACCGCAATGCCAGCGGTGAGCGCGTCACCAACACCCAATGGCACACGGTGGTGGCTTGGGGCCGCACCGCCGAGCAGGTGGAGCGTTTGTTGGGGAAGGGAAGCCCGCTGGCCCTGGAAGGCCGCTTGGTGCACCGCACCTACGATGGGCAGGACGGTACCAAGCGTACGGTGACGGAGATCGTGATGAACGGATTCCAGCTGCTGCCCAGTATCAAACGTGCGGTCACCACTGCAAAAGCCGCTTGAGCACATGCCCTGAACCTTTCCGACCGAACCAAGAACACAACACTCAAACCCAAGACCCATGAACACGCTGAAGAACAAAGTGAGCCTGATCGGAAACCTCGGATTCGATCCTGAAGTGCGCGAGATCGCCAAAGGCCGGAAGGTGGCCCGGATCTCCGTGGCCACGAACGATAGTTACCGTAACGCCAATGGTGAGCGCGTCACCGATACCCAGTGGCACACCGTGGTGGCCTGGGGCCGCACCGCCGAGCAGGTGGAGCGTTTGTTGCGCAAGGGGACCCCGGTTGCCCTCGAAGGTCGCTTGGTGCATCGCAGCTATGATACCAAGGAAGGCATCAAGCGCTACGTGACGGAGATCGTGATGAACGACTTCCAGTTGCTTTCTCAAGGAAAGCGTGACGACCTGGCCCAAGCCGCGTAGCTGTTACGCTACAGCCCTTTCCAAGAACGGCCCCGGCGACCCCGGGGCCGTTCTGCGTTCGCCCGATCCCTTCACCTTTGCACCATGGCCACCGCTGCACCCGCCCGCAAGCGCCACTGGAAACGCTGGCTCATCATCATCACCACCCTGTTGGTGGTATTCCTGCTGGTGGTGGCCTTCCTGCTGCCCTACTTGCTGAAGCGCACCATCGAGACGCACAGCGAGGAGTGGATCGATCGCAAGATCACCATCGACCGCATCGTGCTCAACCCCTTCACCCTGCGCTATGCCATCACCGGCTTCACGTGCTACGAGCCGCTCAGCGAACAGGTGTTCGTGTCTTGGAAGGAGGTGAGCGTGCGCGCCGACCTCTGGAGCGGCTACCGCAACAACGCGTGGCGCTTCACCCGGGTGCGCCTGATCGATCCCTATGTACACCTGCTTCAGAACGGCGATCGTTTCAACTTCAGCGACCTGATGGAACTGGGCGGGGCGGAGGACCCCAAAGCCACGCCCGACAGCAGCGCTCCGGTGCACTTCAGCATGGCGGACATCGTGCTCAGCAACGGCCGCATCGATTACCAGAGCGATCTGCTGGCTGCGCCGGTGGGGGTGCGTGCACTGGAGGCCACCAGTAACCTGATCTCCTCGGACAATGCGCGCATGGATTTCGCCCTGGGCTTCGATCTGGAGGCGGGGGGACGCATGGACGGTGGCTTCATGATCGATACCGAACAGGCCCGCTACGGCATCGAAGCCCACCTGCGCACCTTCGACCTGGCCCAGCTGACGCCCTACCTGAAGGACTTCTTCGAATGCCAGGCCTTTACCGGATCGATGGACCTGGACCTGAACTTGCTGGATAGCTACGCCGACACCACCAGCTTGGCCGTGAGCGCCGACCTGGTGCTGAACAGCCTTCGCCTCACCGACCCCAACGGCGACCCGCTGATCGCAGTGAAGAAGGCCGCCGCAGGCCTCGATACCCTGGTGGCGAAGGACCAACGCATCGATGTGGGCGAGGTGCTGCTCGATGGCGCCGACCTGCGCTTCGTGATGCTGGCCGATGGCACCGACAACTGGACGCGCCTGCTGAAGCTGGACACGACCGCGGCGGCCGGCACCGACTCCGCCACCACCCAACTGCAGGTGAGCGAAAGCAACGTGTTCGTGATGTTGGCCGACTACCTCAGCTACCTGGGTGAACAGATCGTGGCCAGCGACTACACCGCCCGCACCCTTGCCCTCACCAACGGCCGGGTGGACTTCGAGGACCATACCCCGGCGCAGCCCCTGCGCTACGTCATCTCCAGCCTGCAACTGGCCGCCAACCGCATCACCAGCGAGCAGGAGTCGGGCAAGGTCACCGCCAGCGCCGTGCTCCAGGAAACGGGCACCCTGAGCGCCGATGCCGTATTCGACCCGCGCAACCTGCGCAACGTGACGGTGGACCTGACGGTGAACGACCTGGCGCTGAACCACCTCGATGCCTACGGCCGTTGGTACGCCGCGCATCCGCTGGAGGACGGGCTGTTGGACTACGTAACGCGCACCGTGGTGCAGGACGGTCGCATCGAATCGCAGAACAGCCTGCGCGTGGACAAGCTGAAGGTGGGCAAGAAGGTGGACGAGCACGATCCGGAGATCTTCGTGCTGCCCTTACGCCTGGCCGCGGGCCTGCTGAAGGACAAGGACGGCGTGGTGGAGCTGGACGTGCCCGTGACCGGTGACCTCAACGACCCCGAGTTCAAGCCCTGGCCCATTGTGTGGCAGGTGTTCAAGAACCTGATCGTGAAGGCCGCCACTGCGCCCGGTCGCCTGTTGATGCGCGCCTTCGAGGGCGTGGACGAGGAGGACCTGGAGCGCGTGCGCTTCACACACCTGCAGGCCGCGCCCAACGCACCGCAGACCAAGACCTTGAAACAACTGGCCAAGGCCCTGGCCAACAAGCCCGAGCTCACCGTGGACCTGGTGCCCATCGTGGATGCCGCCGCTGAAGCCCGCGAGGTGGCCGTGTTCCACGCCAAGCAGGCCTTCCTCTTCCCTGACAAGCCCGCCATCGATGCCGCGGACAGTGCCCGCATCGCCGAACTCAGCGCGCGCGACAGTGCCTTCACCGCCTACGTGGAAGGCCGCACCGCCACCATGGGCGGCCGCTCCCTGCACGACCGTGCGCTGGCCCTGCTGGGCGCTGCCGAGGCCGAGCGCATCGCCGGCGAGATCGAATACGCCCGTCGCGAGCACGTGATGCAGTTGCTGTTGGCCGAGGGTGTGCCTGCTACCCGCGTGCGTTACCGCGAAGGCACCGCCGAGGAACTGGCCGGTCAGCGCGGGGTGCCGGGGTACCGGTTCGTGTGGGATGTGGGGGAGTGAACGCCGAACGGGCAGCCGATGCACCTCCGCATCAACTGCCCGTTCAGGGAAGGGTCGATCGCTCAACTCACTCCACCACCACCCTGCGGTAGGCGCGTTCGCCGCTTGCCTCCACCAGCAGCAGGTAGGTGCCTGTTGCCAGGTCCTGCACTGGCAGGCGGTGGGTGTCGCTGTTGGGTTGGGCGCTGCGCACCAGGCGGCCATCGGGGCTGAAGAGCTGGAGGGTGGCGCGCGCGGGCAGGCCGGTGATGGTGAGCTGGTCGTGGGCGGGGACGGGGAAGACGGACATGGCGCTGTCATTCAGGTCACCCACGCTGTTCACGGTTTTGAAGGGATCGATCCACTGGCAGGTGTGCGCCCAGCAGGTGTCCTGGGTCAGTTCGTTCCAGTACCACGTGGAAAGGCATACCTCAAAGGGTCCGGGTGGCTCGAAGAGGTGGGTGTGCACCCACTCATAGGCCTGGGTGCCATCCGGGAAGGTCCAAACCACTCCGATGGTCGGTGTCACCTCATTCGCGAGGAAGATCACAGCATTGTTCTGCACCTCGTAGGTGAAGCTGGCGCTGTAGTTGGGGTCGCATTCGCCACCGCTGTTCACGGTGATGGTGGTGCAGGTGCTGTCCACACAATCGCCATGGGTGACCGTGAGGCAAACGGTGTATATCCCCGGGCCGAAGCTGTGTGCCGGTGATGCATCCGTGCTGGTGCTGCCATCGCCGAAGTCCCAGAAGTAGGAGGCCGGGATCCCCAATGGCAGGAGTTGCGAGCAGTTCTCGAACAGGTATGCGCCATTCTCGAAGGGCAGCGGCGCGAAGCAGGCCTCCAGGCCCGAACAGGGGTCGAAGAAGCCCACGTCCACCGTATAGCAGATGGAATCGGTGCAGAAGCTCACAGGCCATCCCGGGAAGGCTTCGAACACGGTCTGGATGCGGAGCCGCTGGTGGCGCCACACCCAAAGCAGCATAGGGTGTGGCCTCGGATCAGGTCCGCCGGCCGTTGGAGACCAGTCACCGAAGGGTCGCCGAGCCCTCCGTGTTCTCCGTGGTCCCCAAGGAAAGGTCCTCAGCGTGCTGCGTAAACCAACCCGACCGGAGTGGAGGTGTAGCGGCCTGGTGTTGCTGGCGGGGGCCGGCCCTGGTTGCCGTCGCCAAAGCCCAGGTGAAGTTGATGCTAGGACTGGTGGCACAGCCACAAGGCGAACGGGCTGCCCGGGTCCAAGGCATCTGTACCGCGAAGCTGTCGACATGTTGATGAGGCCAGACCTCAGGCGGTACCGAACAGCACATAGTCGTGCATCGGGAAGGGGCGCACCGGTGAGGCGCCATCGCCGAAGCTCCCGGCTGGAAGGTGCTCTACGGCGTTGCGCCTGGCTCGCCAAAGACCGTGACCGTGGTGCAGGTGGAGTCCGCACATTGCTGCCAGAAGGCGGTGAGGCAGACCTGGTACGTGCCCGGTGCTGTGTACTGATGGTCCACGTTGGTGCCATCGCTAGTGGCACCGTCACCGAAGGTCCAGAAGTACTGCGTGCCCAAGGGTCCTCCTGTACAATTGTCGAAGAAATACCCACCATTGCCGAGCTCGTTGGTGACGAAGCAGGCTTGCAAGGAGTCGCAGGGGTTGCCGCCGCCCACGGTAATGATGGCGCAATCCTCGGTCCAGCAGCTATCGCCGGTGACAATGTTGTTGTACCAGCCGGCCATACACACCGTGTAGGTGCCTGGTTGTGCGTAGGTGTGCGTAACGCTCGGGCCATAGGCTTCGCTGCCATCGCCGAGGTACCAGATGAAATACGTTTCCGGAACGTTGGAGCC
This sequence comes from Flavobacteriales bacterium, assembly GCA_016718655.1. Taxonomy (GTDB): domain Bacteria; phylum Bacteroidota; class Bacteroidia; order Flavobacteriales_F; family PHOS-HE28; genus PHOS-HE28. Next base: position 62,929 of record JADKCV010000010.1, read on the forward strand.
GCCGCTGAGGAACACCGTGTTGTTCGGGCCCGCGTTCCACGCCAGCTCCACGGCGAAGTCGGGGTCGCACGGTGTGTCGCCGATGGTGATCACTTCGCAGTGGTAGGCGAAGCATGTGTCCTGCGCAACCGGGTCCCAGGTGTAGACAGTGAGGCAGATATCGTACACGCCCGGAGCGTTGTACTGGTGCCCGGCGTTGGGCCCATATCCTTGGGTGCCGTCCCCGAAGCTCCAGAGGTAGGTCCAGGTGCTATTGATGACCGCGTTCTGGATGTTGACACCGAAGCCACCCACGAATGGCGTGAACTCCGCATTCAGTGCATCGCAGGGGTTGCCATTGCCTACGATGACCGGCTCGCAGTCCTCGATCCAGCAGGTGTCCTGGGTGGCTTCGTTGAAGTACCAGCCTGTCACGCAAACGCCGTAAGTGCCAGTCTGTGCATAGACGTGGTCGGCAGTGGGGCCGAACGCTTGTGCGCCATCACCGAAGTACCAGATGAAATTGGTGTTGGGAATGGTGGAGGTGGCCACGAAAGTGACCAGGCCGTTGCCCTGCGGCTGTGCGTCCATCTCCACGATGAAGTTGGGACTGCACGGTAACCCACCAATGATGATCGGCTCGCAGTAGTGCAAGAAACAGGTGTCCTGTGCCACTGGATCCCACGTGTACACGCTGAGACAGATGGTGTACACGCCGGGAGCATTGTACTGGTGACCGGTGTTGGGCCCGTACCCTTGGTTACCGTCCCCGAAGTCCCAGAGGTAGGTCACGTGTTGTTGACCACGGCGTTCTGTAGGTTGACCCCTAGGCCCCCGACCACCGGTGTGAACTCCGCATTCAGTGCATCGCAGGGGTTGTCACCACCCACGATGATGATGGCACAATCCTCGACCCAACACGAATCACTGGTCAACGGATCGATGGTGTACCCGGCCAGGCAGACCGTGTAGGTGCCGTCTTCGGCATAGGTGTGTGTCACGCTCGGCCCGTAGGCTTCACTGCCGTCGCCCAGGTACCAGATGAAGTAGGTGTCGGGCCGGTTGGAGGTGCCAGTGAGGAAGACCTGATTGTCGGGTCCCGCGTTCCATGCCAGTTCCACTGCGAATCCGGGGTCGCACGGGCCGCTGTTCCCCACGGTGATCACGGTACAGTATGTGTCCTGACAGCTGATGGTGCCCGTGCTTGTGGCGAATAAACTCGTGATGATGAGGCAGGCCTCATAAGTTCCAGCCTGAGCATAGGTATGTTGTGGGGAGAACTCCGTGCTGTGCTGTCCATCCCCAAAGGCCCAGATGTACGATGACTGGATGCCGGTCCCGAAACTGCTGTTCAAGAAGGAGACGGTCTGTCCCTGGGTGAAGGCGCCGAAGTCGGCCTGCAAGGTCTGGCAAGGGTTCTCGCCCACCACGGTGAACGTGGTGCACGTGGTGTCGGCGCACACGCCCCAATAGGCACTCAGGCAAGCTGTGTAGGTGCCGGGCGCGTAGGTATGTGATGCGTTCGGACCCGTGGCGCTCTGTCCGTCACCGAAGTCCCAGAAATACTGCCCATTGGTCGGTGTCGAACAGTTCTCGAACAGCATGATCCCATCCACCGGGAAGGCCTCGAAACAGGCCTCGAAGCCTTGGCAAGGCACGCTGTTCTGCACCACGACGGTCACGCAGTAGGTATCCGTGCATGTGAAGCCGCCTTCAAGGATGCTGATCGCGGTCAAGCAAGCCTGATAGGTACCAGGAGCCGTGTAGAAGTGGGAAGGGCTGTTTTCCGTGCTGGTACTGCCATCACCGAAGTTCCACGACCAGGTGGTGGAAAGGCCCACGGGCACGGTGACGTTGTCGAACTCGGCTTGACCACCGGCGAGCGACCACCCGAAGTTGGCCGCGAGCGAATTGCACGGTCCTGCGATGGAGATGTTGGTGCAGGTGCTGTCCACGCAGTTGCCTTCGTAAACGACGAGGCAGACGGAGTAAACACCAGGCAGCTCGTAGAGGTGCTCTGCATTCACCACCGTGCTGCTGCTGCCGTCGCCGAAGTCCCAGAAATACTGTGCGTTGCCGCCCTGGCTGGAGCAATTGTCGAAGAAGTACATGCCGTCACCGAGGTCGTTGGTGACGAAGCACGCTTCGAGGCCATTGCAGGGCGTTCCGCTCACCACCACCGGCTCGCAGTCCTCGATCCAGCAGGTGTCCTGGGTGGCTTCGTTGAAGTACCAACCGGTGACACACACACCGTAGGTGCCATCCTGTGCATACGTGTGGTTCGCAGTGGCGCCGTTCGCCTGGGTACCATCGCCGAAGTACCAGATGAAGTTGGTGCTGGGAATGGTGGAAGTGGCCACGAAGGTGACGAGGCCATTGCCCTGCTGTTGGGCATCCATCTCAACCACGAAGTTCGGGCTGCAGGGTCCTCCGTTGAACACCGTGACCGGTGCACAGTAGGCATCCTGGCAGGTCAGGGCCTGGCCGTTGGTGTCCACGAGGATGGTCACTACCGTCATACAGACCTCATAGGTTCCCGGTAGGATATAGGTTTGAGGCACCTGGGTCCCCTGTGCGTTCGTGCCATCTCCGAAGCTCCAGAAGCACTGGGTGCCATCTCCCGTTCCCAGAGAGGTGTTGGAGAATAGAACAGTTGTGCCGTTCACGAAGGCCGTGAATCCTGCTTGTAACTGATCACAATTGGCTCCTTGGCCAAGCATTAGGCCCCTCCAAAGGACCAGAAGAGTGAAGATCAGGGTGCGCATATCCGATGGGTTATGGAACAAGGACGTTACCAGATGGGTCAATTGATGCTTGAGGCAACGTCAAGACCTCACCCCACGTCAAGCACGATCGTCGTTAG
>JADKCV010000011.1 GCA_016718655.1 Flavobacteriales bacterium
GCATCGCCGAAGGCCTGCAACCCGATTCCGCAAGGGTGCAGATCGCGGGCACCATCGGTTCGGCGCAAGCGCTGATCGCCGCATCGGTCATCGATCGCACCCCGGGCGTGCATGTCTTCGTCCTCACCGACAAAGAGGAAGCGGCGTACTTCATCAATGACCTGGAGGCCTTGCGCGGCGTTTCGCGCACGGTCGATCAACCCGGCAAACCTTCCGCCGACCGCAAGCACGACGACCTCTTCTTCTACCCGGCACCGTCGCGCTCCGCCTACGACAGCGAAGGCCACCACGACGGGGAGCGCGTCACGCGGACGGAAGTGCTGGAGGTGTTGATGAAGCAGCGCGAGGGCGATGATCAGCGCCACAAGTCGTTGGTGATCGTCACGTATCCCGAGGCATTGGTCCCCTTGGTGGTGGCCAAGGAGGTGATGCAGAAGAACACCCTCGCGATCAAACGCAACGAGGAGCTGCCGATCGACACGCTGCAGGAATGGCTGGAGGAGACCGGCTTCACCCGCGTGGAGTTCGTGTACGAGCCGGGGCAGTTCAGCATCCGCGGCGGCATCGTGGACGTGTTCAGCTACGGCAACGACAAGCCCTACCGCATCGAGCTCTACGGCGATACCGTGGAAAGCGTGCGCCGCTTCGATCCGCAGGACCAGCTCACCGTGGAGCGCTTGGCGGAAGCAGTGATCGTGCCCGACCTGCAGGATGAGGATGCCGCGCGCCAACAGCTCTTCTTCGCGCAATTGCCGGAGAACGCGACCATCTGGCTGCGCGACCTGCAAGCCATCGGTGATGCGGCCAAGAAGCAATTGAAGCTGCTCAGCGAAACGTACGAACGACTGCCGGACAAGGACAAACACGCGACACCGAGTGAGCTGCTTGCCACGGATAGTGCGTTGATCAAGGGGCGTTCTGGGGTTGGGAAAGTGTTCTTGCGGTTCGAGTCTTCTGGCAGAGCCACGAGCTTGCTCCCGGACGGGGACAAGCTCGCGGCTCAAGGCTCGAAGCACGCGGCTGTAACCGTCGATTTCCAGCACCGCCCCCAACCCACTTTCGCCAAGGAGTTCAAGGTCCTCAGCGGCGACCTGCACAACAAGCAGAACGCGGGCTACACCAACCTGATCGCCTGCAACAGCGCGAAGCAGAGCGAGCGCCTCTACTCGATCTTCAACGACATGGAGCACGAGGTGGCCTTCACGCCGCTGGTGCTCGACCTGCACGAAGGCTTCATCGATCCCGAGCTGAAGCTGGCGCTCTACACCGACCACCAGATCTTCGAGCGCTACCACCGCTACCGGCTGAAGGAAGGCTTCCGCAAGAACGCGCAGGCGCTCACGCTGAAGGAACTGACGCAACTGAAACCCGGCGACCTGGTGGTCCACATCGATCACGGTGTGGGCGTGTTCAGTGGACTGGAAACGATCGACGCCGGCGGCAGCATGCAAGAAGCGATCCGCCTGAAGTACCGCGACAACGACATCCTCTACGTGGGCATCCACAGCCTGCACCGCGTGAGCAAGTACAGCGGCGAGGAGAGCGGGAAAGCGCCGAACATCAGCAAGCTCGGCAGTCCGGCGTGGAAGAACCTGAAGGAGAAAACGAAGGCGAAGGTGAAGGCGCTGGCCTTCGACCTGATCAAGCTCTACGCGCAACGCAAGAGCAAGCCGGGCTTCGCGTTCCAGCCGGACAACTACCTGCAGCACGAACTGGAAGCGAGCTTCATCTACGAGGACACGCCCGACCAGCTGAAGGCCACGCAGGACGTGAAACGCGACATGGAGAAACCCACGCCGATGGATCGACTGGTCTGCGGCGATGTCGGTTTCGGGAAGACGGAAGTGGCGATCCGCGCGGCGTTCAAGGCGGCGTGCGACGGCAAACAAGCCGCGGTGCTCGTGCCCACCACGATCCTCGCCTTGCAGCACTGGAAGAGTTTCTCGGCGCGGATGAAGGGCATGCCGGTGCGCGTGGAGTACATCAACCGCTTCCGCAGCAGCGCGGAGCAAACGCAGATCCTCAAGGACCTCAAGGAAGGCAAGATCGACATCATCATCGGCACGCACCGCCTGGTGAGCAAGGATGTGCAGTACAAGGACCTCGGCATCCTCATCATCGACGAAGAGCAGAAGTTCGGCGTGAACGTGAAGGACAAGTTGAAGACCCTGCGCGCCACAGTGGACACGCTCACGCTCACCGCCACACCGATCCCGCGCACGCTGCAGTTCAGCCTCATGGGCGCGCGCGACCTCAGCATCATCAGCACGCCGCCGCCCAACCGCTATCCGGTGAGCACCATGCTGCAACCGTACGATGAAGTGGTGATCCGCGGTGCGATCGAATACGAGCTCTCACGCGGCGGCCAGGTCTACTTCCTGCACGACAAGGTGAAGAACATCGAGTTCATCGCCGACATGATCCGCAAGCTGGTGCCCGGCGCGCGCGTGGGTGTGGGTCACGGCCAGCTCGAAGGCCACAAGCTGGAAGAAGTGATGATGGACTTCATCGAAGGCAACACCGACGTGCTCGTCTGCACCACCATCGTGGAGAACGGCCTCGACATCCCGAACGCCAACACGATCATCGTGAACGAGGCGCAGAACTTCGGCCTCAGCGACCTGCACCAATTGCGCGGACGCGTGGGCCGCAGCAACAAGAAGGCCTACTGCTACCTGCTCGCGCCCAGTCCGCACCTGCTGCCCGACCTCAGCCGCAAACGCCTGCAAGCCATCGAGCAGTTCAGCGACCTGGGCAGCGGCATCCACATCGCCATGAAGGACCTCGACATCCGCGGCGCGGGCGACCTGCTCGGCGCGGAACAGAGCGGCTTCATCAACGACATCGGCTTCGAGACCTACCACAAGATCCTCGAAGAAGCCGTGCGCGAACTGAAGGACCAGCACTTCAAGGACCTCTTCGACGACGCGCAAGAAGGCAGCCACGCCCTCGCCCGCGGATCACGCCGCGACCAGAGCGACGACTGCATCATCGAGACCGACCTCACCATGCTGATCCCCAACAGCTACGTGAGCGAGACCGCCGAACGCCTCGCGCTCTACCGCAAACTCGACGACATCAAGGACGAGACCGAGCTCCAGAAATTCACCGCCGAGATCACCGACCGCTTCGGCGCCATCCCCCAACAGGTCACCGAACTCATGGAAGCCATCCGCCTCCGCTGGCTCGGCCAACGCATGGGCCTGGAGAAGATGGTGCTCAAGAAACAAACCCTCATCGGCACCTTCATCGCCGATCAGAAGCATCCGTTCTTCGAGGGCGAGACCTTCCACTCCGTGTTGCGCGCTGTGCAGGCGCAGCCCCGCAAGTTCAAGGTGTACGAGAAGGCGGGGACCTTGAGGATCAGCGTGCAGGATGTGAAGAACGTGCAGGGGGCGAAGGTGGCGTTGGAGGGTTGGGGTGAAGGAAGTGGTATAGGCACGTGTCACACTGAGCTTAATCGAAGTGTGGGCGTGCCCCCTCGCAAAAGCCTCGGGGTCGCGCTTTCCGCTGCAAGCCTGCCTGCCGGACAGGCAGGTCCGCACTCTTCGTTCCTCCTCGCTTGCGGGCTTTCCGCTGCAATCGCTCACGCGGTTGAACTTTGCACAGCATTTACCACTAGGCCAAGAATGGTTATTATATTTCGTTCATGTACCTATCGAGAATTCAGCTTTGGAATTTCAGGAAGTATGGAGCAGCGGGGTTTGACCGAACCAAGCCAAGTCTGACAGTCCAGTTCAGTCCTGGAGTCAATGTCCTTATTGGTCCAAACGACGCGGGCAAGACCGCCATTGTGGACGCGATACGCATCGTACTCGGCACTAACAGTGTTGAGTGGGCCAGGCTTGCATCAGAAGACTTCCACACCGGCGCTGAGCGGTTGAGGATTGAACTCCGCTTTGAAGGATTGACCAAACCAGAAGGCAAGAATTTCACCGAGTGGATCGAGTGGGTGGATACGGTCGATGGACCACGTTCCTTTCTTACGGTCTTCTGTGAAGTAGTTCAAAAGGCCGGTGCAGTCCTACCATACGACGTGAGAGCTGGCGCTGGTAGTGAAGGACATAGACTCGATGCCGAAGCCAAGGAACTCCTTCGAGTCACATATCTCAAGCCGTTACGTGATGCAAAGTCAGAACTTGTTGCAAGGCGTAATTCACGTCTCTCCCAAATTCTACTTGGCCATGCTGCTTTCAAGGGCCAGGAGAAGAGCCACAAACTCACAACTCTGTTCAAAGCGTTCAATGCACAAGTGGGTGCATATTTCCTGAATGGACAGGGCTTCGATTGGCGCTTATAGAAGAGTTGAAGCGCACCTTCACCCTCAAGCTCAAATGAAGGTCATCCATGGGTTGCAGGGTAACCCGGACCAGCAGATCATCCTGACAACGCATAGCCCAAATCTCGCTTCCAAGGTTCCACTTAAATCATTGATCCTTCTAAATGGAACCAATGCGTATCCGCTGGGAAACGCCCCTGACGGAAGCTCCTACACAGGACTGGACGACGATGACCAGCAGTTCCTCGAATGGTTCTTGGACGTAACCAAATCCAACCTCTTCTTCGCGAAAGGCCTCATTATGGTTGAAGGTTGGTCGGAGGAAATACTGTGGCCAGCACTTGCTTCGAAAATGAAACAACAAAGACTGATCAGCCAAGACCTCACAGAAGCTGGCGTTTCGGTGGTGAACGTGGGCGGAACTTCGCAACTGCGTTATGCAAGGATTTTCCTTCGCGCGTATGGGCCTCAGATTGATGTACCAGTATCAGTAGTCACTGACGTCGATATGCCAGTTTCTCGGCTCCAGAGGCTCCCGACAGAACGCGCTGCCAAAGCCGTAGCAGCAAAGGCAGAAAAGCTCCGAAAGAAGTTTGACGAACAAAGCGTGCGTGCGTTTGTCGCGCCAGAATGGACATTGGAATATTGCCTCCACAAGTCAAGCTCCCTTTCCAACTCCTTTAAGGCAGCGGCAATAGCTGTACACCCGAGTCTTGGGAAGGGAGACTTTGAAAGCAAGCTTGTACAAATGCTCAGCAAGCGGAGGCTCTCGAAGGTTGCAATCGCAGCCCGGGTCGCAAAGACCATCATGGAGGATTCACACAGCCCCAATCCCAAATTGGTTCTCTGTGAAACCGATGTTCACATCAAGTACATGTTGGACTCCATCAAGCATGCTATTGGCGCCGAAGGTTAGCGAGAGTGATATCGCACTCGCCGAGCAAATCCTTTTGCCTCCTGGCAGGGAATTCGATGACGAGCGTCGCGCATTCATTCGTCGGTGGGACAGCCTCGACTTGCATGCTGTACCTGGCAGTGGGAAAACCACTGCGCTTCAAGCGAAGCTCCTCCTCTTGGACCGGGATATGCCCAAATCGGATGCCTCCGGTGTTCTTGTACTCACATACGAACTCCGCTGTGGCAGAGATCCGAAGGAAGTTGGGACCACATTGCACCCGGTTGTTCTCTTTATCCAAACTACGTTGGCACTATACAAGGGTTCGTAGATAGGTTCTTGGCCATCCCTTTCTACGCCTCGAAGAACGGTAAGCAACCCATAAGAATTGACGATGCCCTTTACGCGGAGCATATGCGGAGGTTTATGACGCACACCCCACCGCAGGGCACGCCGGATCAAACGAGAATGGCACGCAGCCTGCTAAGCCACAACCTCAGCCTTTGCATGGAGTACAGATTCCACCTGAAGGACGGGGAGGCTGTGCTAGCATCGAGTGTTGAAGGGAATGAACTCAATATCAGCAAGCCAAAGCGCAAGAATCAGAAGGCACCATATGTGGATTGGACAATGGCGGAGAAAGCCCAAGTTCGAACATGGCTTACCAACTTCAAAACCCAAGTGATGTCCTGGGGTGTCCTTTGTTACGACGATGCATACTTCTTAGCACAACGATATCTCATTAAACGTCCTGCGATTGGCGAACTGCTGCGCAGCCGATTCCGGTTCGTATTCGTTGATGAGATGCAGGATATGGCACGACATCAAGACGATCTTCTGAATCGGATTTTTGGTCATGAGAACTCCGGTGTCTGCTATCAGCGAATTGGGGATCGGAATCAAGCGATTTATGTTCCGCACAGCCAAAGGGATGAGTGCTTGTGGACCCCGAGAGAACCTTCCCTTTCGTTCAAGAAGAGCGCAAGGCTCTCTCCCCAGTTAGCCAGGGTGCTCGAACCCTTCGCCCTGTATAGGGGTGACGGTTTTAGCATTGAAGGTTGCGCTGAGACAGACGTGCCCCCAACAATCTTGGTATACTCAGATAACACGACCACGGAAGTCATTCCTGCCTTCTCCGCGCTAGTCAAAGAATCTCTTGACGCTGGTGTTCTACCGCCGCTAGAGGACTGCACATTCAAAGTCATTGGCTGGAACACGACCTGGAGTGCTGAAAATGAAATACAAAGACAAGGAAAGCGTCGTCTAGTCGACTATTGGCCACGCTATGAGCGATACAAAAGCGGTAAGGAATACGACTATCCGTCGCTCTCATCATTAGCCAAAGGCCTCATTGGCCCTGTCGGTCCAAGTCATCAAATCTTGGATACGTTGATGTCAGGCGCGCTGAAGGCACTACGACTAGCCGATGCAGTTGACCCAAGAACAAATCAGCCGTTCAACAAGACCGGTCTTATGAGTTTCCTACGGGAGACCAATCAACAACATCACGAACAATGGCGTACGACTCTGTACGAATGTTGTGAAATTTCCTTTAGCGGGGACATCAATGACGTATTGTCGAAAGTTCGATCCGCTGTTGTTGAAATTCTTGAACTTCTTTCTGCGGAAGTCAGCAAGGCGCACGACTTCATTTTCGGAGAAGAGGAAGTTGCACCGAAGGCAGTTGCCACAAACGAAATGGGAACGAACATTGCCAACTTCCACGGCTTCGACATTGAGGTCGCCAGTGTGCATTCCGCAAAAGGCCAGACACATACGGCAACGTTGTTGCCGAAACAGCTTTCTATTCAGATGGATCCACAAAGGCTCGGCCGAAGTCGTATGAATCGCAACGACTTGCTCCTTGCTTTCTTGGTCAACCCCACGCTGGCACATTGGGGCTTCGGGTGAAGCAATCGACACTTACTGCGTACGTCGGTTTCTCTAGACCCACACCTACTTTGCGTAGCCATTCACGAGGCGAACTTCCAGGATTACCTTTCAACAGCCGAAGAGTTTGGTTGGCGCGTAGTACACATTGAATCTGCACAGCCAGTTGCCGTCCAGCCACCATTCTCAAAGTAGCAGAGTGCGTTAGGGATTGAACCGAAAAGCCCGGAGCCTTCCTAGGCGAGGACTTGAAGGGGGAAAGCCTGACGGCGCTGCCTCGGAGCGCCGGAACGCCCAAACCTTACCATACCACCCTGCCCTCGGGTTTATGTAACTGTTCTTGGTTACATAACGCAGTACGTGGCGCTAACCCACTGTGCGTCAGTGTCACTTCCATCTAACACGGAACTCTGCTATGTAACAAACCAGCATCCACGGGTATCCGCAGCCGACCTTACACAAGCCCCACACACCCCCTAACTTTCGATCCGCAAGAGAATGCCATGCACGAAATCATCTGCCCGCACTGCGGCAAAGCCTTCAAGATCGACGAAGCCGGTTATGCCGAAATCCTGAAACAGGTGCGCGACCACGAGTTCGAGAAGACGATCCACGAGCGACTGCAGCTCGCCGAGAAGGAGAAGCGAACGGCCATCGCGCTTGCAGAAGCCAAGATCGCCGGACAGCTCCAGCAAGAAGCGGCGAAGAAGGACACCGAGATCGAGCGGTTGAAGTCCAGCTTGCACGCTGCGGAGGCGGCCAAGCAGTTGGCGCTGAAGGAGGCATTGGGCGCGGTGGAGAAGGAGCGCGACGGCCTTGCGAACGAGTTGAAGCAGCTGCGACACGCCAACAAGGCCGAAGCCCAACTGGCCGAGCAGAAGCTGCTGAACGAATTGCAGAAAGCGGCAGCAACGAAGGAGGCGCAGATCCAGGAACTGAAGGCGAAGCTCGATGCGATCGAGGTGGAAAAGACCCTCGCGATCACCCAGGCGGTGAACGCGGTGGAGAAGGAACGCGATGAGCTGAAGAACGGGCTGAAGCAGGTGGAGCTGGAGAAGAAGCTGGCCGAGAAGGCGCTGAAGGACAAGTACGAAACGCAGATCAAGGACCGCGACGACGCGATCGAGCGGCTGCGCGACATGAAGGCCCGGCTGTCGACCAAGATGGTCGGCGAAACGCTGGAACAGCACTGCGAGATCGAGTTCGAGAAGATGCGCGCCACGGCGTTCCCGAAGGCCTTCTTCGAGAAGGACAACGACGCCAAGTCCGGCAGCAAGGGCGATTTCATCTTTCGCGATACGGAAGAGAGCGGGATCGAAGTGGTGTCGATCATGTTCGAGATGAAGAACGAGAACGACGGGACCGCCACCAAGAAGAAGAACGAGGACTTTCTGAAGGAACTGGACAAGGACCGCAACGAGAAGGGCTGCGAGTACGCGGTGCTGGTGTCGCTGCTGGAACCCGACAACGAGCTGTACAACGGCGGCATCGTGGATGTGTCGCACCGTTTCCCGAAGATGTACGTGGTGCGCCCACAGTTCTTCATCCCGATCATCACCCTGTTGCGCAACGCCGCACAGAACTCACTGAAGTTCAAGACGGAGCTGGCGCTGGTGAAGGCCCAGAACGTGGACATCACGAGCTTCGAGAGCGAATTGGAGGCCTTCAAGACCGCCTTCGGCAGGAACTATGACCTGGCCTCGCGCCACTTCCAAAAGGCCGTTGAGGAGATCGACAAGTCGATCGATCATTTGCAGAAGACCAAGGACGCACTGTTGGGGACCGACCGGAACCTGCGGCTTGCGAACGACAAGGCACAAGACGTGACGATCAGGAAGCTGACGCGCAAGAACCCGACGATGGCCGCGAAGTTCGCGAGCCTGAAAAGGACCGAGAACGATCCGCTTGCAGGAGATCTTCCAACCGGCTGAACTTGAAGCGGATCGAATTATTCGAAGAATTCGAACAACTGCTTCGCCCCCAACTATTCGAAATTCTCGAATGGTTCGCCCCTAGGACAGCTGCTCCAACTGCCCGGAATTCCCGAACACGTCGCCAAGCATGCTTCAGTTGTCAGGGAGTCCCGGACAACTGCCCACTCAGCCCCTCACCGCACCCCCAACAACTCCTCCTCCCGCTTGTACGGCACCAGGAAGCGTTCCTCGCGTGTGGCCGTTCCTTCTGCATCGTAGTCCACCCGCACGCCGATGAGCTGGCCTTGGGGATCGAGCCGGGCGATCTGCTTGACCGCTGGCGTCAGCTCCATGTCGTTCCAACGCCGACCCCTGCCATGCATGACCAAACGCTGGAACGAAGGGTGGTAGGTGAATTGCAAGTGATCCTGCTTCTCGGTCGCGTAGCCGAAGAAGTCCACCAGGCGATCATCGGTGTACACCACACGCATGGAGTCGTAACTGGCCCGGATCTCCAGGTGATCGTAGCGGGCGATCCTCGCGTGAAGTTCCGGGCCGAAGTGCTTGTATCCGTTGGAGAATCGTTGCTCGGCACTGGCGGCCGTGCCAGCAGGCCACGGCGTGCTCAGGTAGTCCTTGTAGTAGATCCACGCGCCTTCCTTCCTGTACTGCACCAAGGCATGTGAGCCGGGGATCTGTTGCATGGACTGTTCGAATGGGAAAAGCCGCGACTGTCGCACAAAGACACCCTCCTCCGGGCGTGGCGCACCATCGCGGGCGGTGATGGCGAAGGTGTTGAGCGCAGTGAGCTCGATGTTCTGGAACCACTGCAGGCCCTCGAGATTGTGGATGCGCTCCTTCCCTGCTGCGATCAAGGAGCCTTCTTCGGTGAAGACCTCGGTGTAGACCGTTGCGGAGTCGAGCGGGGTGCGCACATGGCGCAAGGCCTTCTCGTGGTCGATGTTGGTCTTGGTGACGGCCTGTCCGTTCTTGAAGAGGATGGTCTCGATCACCCGTCCATCGCGGTCGTAACGCGTGCGGATGCCGTTGAGCTTGTCATCGCGCCAGTGTTCGGTGCGGCAGAGCTTGTCGGTGCCTTTGTAGTATTCCTTCCAACGCCCGGAGCGTTTGCCATGCTCGAAGTAGCCCACGATCCACGGCAGCTTGCTTGAATAGTTCTGGATCCATTGGCCGTGCAGTTCGTTGAGCGTCCCTTCGCCGGAACACCAGACCTTGTCCTTATCCGCTCCTTCGAAGTAGCGCACCACCCGCTCGGGCTTCTGCGGCACTTCGTACTTGTTGGGCAGCAGGAAGGCATCGGGCAGGTAGTAGTCGTAGGCGCCTTGGATCAACTTCAATTCTTCCAAGCTGAAGCCCGAAGCCTGTTGCCATGCACCAAGGCCCGGCTCCTCGATCTCGCGCACCCAGGCGTAGTTGTTCGCGGCAGCGATGCGGCGTGCCATGGCCTCTTGACCGGTATGCCGCATCAAGTATCCGACAGCGCAATAGGTATCGTGCTCGTCGATGAAGACCGGGATGCGCTCCTGCCGGTAGTAGTTGATCGGGAAACGGCCTTGGCGTGCGTAGTCGGCGAGCACGGCAGTGAGTTCCTGGCGCGACCTGAGCTGATCTGCGCTCAGTTGGCTCGTAGGTGCCTGGGATAGCACTCCGAGCACCTCCGCGAGATGCGCCTGTACATAGTCCACATCATTGCTGATGGGTTTGGCGGGCTTGCCGGTCAACTGCTCTGCGTGGTCGGCCCAGTAGGGGTTGAAGGCGCGGAGTTGGTCGAGGAGGTTGGTGGCGTGGCTATGGGAGGCCGCGAGAAGAAGGGCGAAGGCAAGGAGGCAGGGGCGCATGTTGACCAGGTTATACGCCCCGGTACAACCGAGCCCACTACAGGTTCATTCCGTCGCCTCAGACGGCCTGGCCTCCAACTCCTCGATCGTCCGCCGCGCCGCATCCAAGCGCACACGATTGTTCTTCGATACGAGCATGTTCGTGATCAGGTGCTCCATGCGGTGGTGCAGTGGGATCAACAGCCCGGCGATCGCGGCCATGCACAACAACATCAGCAGCGGTGAGTGGTGCGTGATCTCGCCCAGCAACGGATGTACCAGCAGGTTGATGAATTCGAAGAAGAGCAACAGCGCAATGAGCGAGAGGTTCTTGATGGCCTTGGCGCCCACCACCGCCGTACGACTGAAGATGAGCAGGAAGATGCCCAGCGTGATGACGATGAGGGCGATGATGCCGAACTGGATGTTTCGGGAGCGCTCCTCCAGTGCCTCGAGTCGGGCCTGCTCCTCTTCCTTCTCCTTCAACTGCTGCCCGAAGCGCATGCTCTCCACCTTGCTCAGCGCTTGCACACTGAACAGGCTGTCCTGCAAGGTGGAGCGCAGCTTCAGGCTCACGTATGCGCTATCGGCATTGCCCGCAGCATGGTAAGCCAGTTCCAAGAGGCCAGTGGCTTCCAGAGCGGCCGGCAGGTTGTCGGTTCGCTCCGCTTCAGCAAGCGCTCGCCTTCCAAGGCCGATGGCACCGCTGGCATCTTGCGCGTCGAGTCGCACCCGGCCGAGGCTCACCAGGGCGTACGGCATCAACCGCGCAATGCGGAAGGAGTCGCACACCGCGATGGTCTTTTGGAAGAAGAGCTCGGCCATGTCCGACTCGCCTTTGGCTGCGTACGCCTTGCCGATCACGAATTGCGACCGCGCGTAGCCGTAAGGATCGTCGGCAACCTTGTCCGTGATGTTGCTGCCCTGCGCCTGTTGCAAGGCGGAATCCAGCAAACCCACTGCGGCGTAGGCTTCGCTCAAGTGACAGGCCGTGCGGTTGCGCTCCACTGTGCTCACCACATGCGCTTCTGACTTCTTCAGCCATCGGATCGCTTCCCGGTACTGCCCCATCTGCTTGAATACGATGCCGGTCTCCTTCTCCACCCAGCCGATCAAGTCCGCATCGCCACTGAGCTCCGCATGGTCCAATGCCTTGTACAGGTATTCCAAGGCCTTACCTGGGTCGCTCTCCTTGCACGAGAGGCTGGTGACGAGGTACGCCTTGGTCAGCGCCGTATCGTGCTTCAGCTCGAGTACCAGGTCCAGCGCGAACAACGCCGTGATACGCACTTCCTCCGCGCGCCCGGCATACAGGCAAGCAACAGCGTGGTTCTTCGCCGCTTCCATGCGCACAGCGGCGGGCTTTGTCAGGTCGTGCCGCACATCGAGCGTGTCCAGTGTGGCCATGCCGCCGTATTGCGCGCTGCCGGCTAACCATGACAGCACAAGCACAGCGATCAGCGTGTAACGGAACGGCTGCGCTGGGTGTCCCTTGGTTCCCATGCTATGTCCCAGAATGTTCATTCGGTCGTGCTTCCAGTTCCTCGATCGTCCTCCGCGCCGCCTCCAACCGCACCCGGTTATTCTTGCTCACCAGCATGTTGGTGATCAGCTTCTCCATGCGGTGATGCAGCGGGATCAGCAACCCGGCGATGGCAGCCATACACAGCAGCATCAGGATCGGCGAGTGGTGCGTGATCTCGCCAAGGAACGGATGCACCAGCAGGTTGATGAATTCGAAGAAGAGCAGCAGCGCTATGAGTGAAAGGTTCTTGATGGCCTTCGCACCCACGACCGCCGTGCGACTGAAGATGAGCAGGAAGATGCCCAGCGTGATGACGATGAGGGCGATGATGCCGAACTGGATGTTGCGGGAGCGGGCAGCGATTTCCTCCGCACGCAACTTGGCGTCCTCCATGTCCTTGAGCTGTTGCGAGAACAGTTGGCTCTGAAGCTGACTGCGGTTCTGGGTAGCGATCACACTGTCGCGATAGGCAATACACAGCTTCGCGTAAAAGAACGCGCTATCCGCCATGCCGTTCGCCTTGAACGCATCGGCCAGGGCCTCGGCCGCTTTTTCCAAAGGACTCGGATTGCGTACCCCTTCCGCAGAACGGAAACCCAACTGAGCGATGGCTTGCGCTTCCGCAGTGCGGCCCTGCTCCAAGAGCAACGAAGAATACCCTGCGGCGAACTGAACGAGCGGAAGCGGGAGCTGGAACGAGTCGGCGGCCGCGATGGCGCGCTTGAAATGCAGTTCGGCCAGGTCCGCTTCATGGCGTGCGGCATACACCGTCGCGAGCGCGCCGTTCGAATAGGCGTAGGTCCATGGATCTTCACCCGGTGAATCGACCATTTCCACTTGCTTGGTATAGTAAAGCGCGGAATCGAGTTCGCCTCGGTTCATGAAGACCCGGGCTAATGTTGACAAGCCTCGCGAGCGGATCCCGAAGGCATGCCCAACGCCAGCGCTTTCCGCATGTAGCGCATGGTTCCATCATGGTCTCCCACGCGTTGATAGAGCACGGCGAGCTCCTTGCAGGTCGCGCCCATCCAGATGCTATCACGCGCGCTCGTAAAGTGATCGAGCGCGATGTTGAAGTGCTTCAATGCGCCGTTCACCTCGTTGGCGATCACGAAGGAGACCCCGATCGAGAGGTGCGCCCTGCCGAGCAGCGTGTCGTTCCCCGTGGGTTCCGCGATCGCCAGTGTCCGGATCGAGGTGGACATGCACTCATCCAGTCGGTTGATGTAGAGGTATCTCTGCACCAGCCGTGCGAGCAACGCGACCTTCATGCGGGGATCGTCCGTGGCCTTCTCACGGGCGATCAGTGTGTCCACAGGAAGGTCACTGATACTGGCAAAGAGGGTATTGAAGGGCTGGGCCTGGAGCCGTCCGATACCGGCCAAGGCAACAACCAATGCCAGTGCTCGGAAGTAGATGATCATGGCGATGGTTCGTTGTTGAAGCGTGATCAGGTACATGGGCATCAACTGGCGTTGGTGTCGGTAGGCCTTGCTTCGAGTTCCTCGATCGTCCTACGCGCTGCCTCCAACCGCACCCTGTTGTTCTTCGATACGAGCATGTTGGTGATGAGCTTCTCCATGCGGTGGTGCAGTGGGATCAGCAGCCCGGCGATCGCCGCCATGCACAACAGCATGAGCAATGGTGAATGATGTGTGATCTCACCCAGCACCGGATGCACCAGTAGGTTGATGAACTCGAAGAACAACAACAGCGCGATGAGCGAGAGGTTCTTGATGGCCTTGGCGCCCACCACCGCCGTGCGACTGAAGATGAGCAGGAAGATGCCCAGCGTGATGACGATGAGGGCGATGATGCCGAACTGGATGTTATGGGAGCGTGCCGCGAGCTCCTCCGCGCGAAGCTTGGCTTCCTCGCGGTCCTTCAGTTCCTGCGTGAACAATTGGTTCTGCAACTGGCTTCGGTTCTGCAAGGCCGTGAGCGAGTCGCGCCATGCGTGGGCAAGCTTCGAGTACACCAGCGCGCTATCGGTCATGCCGTTCGCGCCAAAGGCATCGGACAAGGCCGTCGTGGACTTCACCAGAAACCCCGGTTGCCGCAAATGCTCGGTTGATCCGAAGCCCTTACGCGCCCAGACCAACGCCTCCGACCCGCGCCCTTGGCCGATCAGCAGCTTGGCGTAACCGGCCGCAGCGTTGATGAGCGGCTCGGGCACCTCAGCAGAATCAGCCACTGCCAAGGCCCGCTTGAAGTAAGGCTCAGCCAGGTCGTTCTCCCCTCGAGCAGCATGCACGACGGCCAGGGTGAGTTGGAAGTTCGCATAGCCATAGGGATCATTTCCGGGCACCTTCAGCACATCGGCCTTGCGGGCATAGTAAAGCGCGGAATCAAGGTCGCCGCGTTCCATGTGGCACCGGGCAAGGATGGACATTGAGCGGCCGTAGATCCCCTCACTCAAGCCATAGGCCTGCGCCTTACGCATATAGCGCAAGGTGCCCTCCGTATCCCCGGCCCGTTGGTACACGATGGCGGTCTCCTTGCAAACGGCCCCCATGCCCAAGCTATCGCCGGCATGTTGGAAGCGTTCGAAGGCGATGTTGAAGTGCTTCAGGGCCCCGTTCACCTCGTTGAGCTGCGTGAATGCCCCGCCGATGCCGAAGTGGGCGCGACCGATCAGCGTATCGTTCCCGGTCGGCTCGGCCGCTTCCAGACCACGAATAGCTGCTTTCATGCAGTCCTCCGGGCGACCGAGGAAGAGGTACTGGCTGACGAGCCTGGCAATGGCGGCGCATTTCACCCGCGGGTCGGTCGCCGCGGCCTCACGTGCGATCAAGGAATCGACAGGAATTCCACGCATCCGGGCCGCAAGCGTGTCGAGGGGCTGGGCGCGCAGTTGGCCGATACCGACCAATGCAACGACCACTGCCAGCGTTCGGAAAATGAGACCCCGGGAAATGGTCCGTTGGTGAAGCATGCAAACATTCATAGGCATCAACCTGCGTTGATATCGGTCGGTCGTGCTTCCAACTCCTCGATCGTCCTCCTCGCCGCCTCCAACCGCACCCGGTTGTTCTTGCTCACGAGCATGTTGGTGATGAACTTCTCCATGCGGTGGTGCAGTGGGATCAGCAGCCCGGCGATGGCGGCCATGCACAACAGCATCAAGATCGGTGAGTGGTGTGTGATCTCGCCGAGGAATGGATGCACCAGCAGGTTGATGAACTCGAAGAAGAGCAGCAGCGCGATCAGCGAGAGGTTCTTGATGGCCTTGGCACCCACCACCGCTGTCCGGCTGAAGACGAGCAGGAAGATGCCCAGCGTGATGACGATGAGCGCGATGATGCCGAACTGGATGTTGCGGGAGCGGGCGGCTGCTTCCTCGGCCTTGGCCTTCGCCTCCTCGCCTTCCTTCAGCTCCTGCGCGAAGGCCATGTTCTGGAGCTTGTTCAGGTTGGTGGCGTTGATCAGGCTGTCGGCATACAGCACGCGCAGCTCGAAGTAGCGGTAGGCACTGTCAGACTGGCCGCTGGCCTTGAACGATCGACGCAAGAGGTCGGAGGCGCCGACGAGACCTTCCAAATTGCCACCATCAACACTTACGCGCAAGGCACGCCTGCCATCGGCGATGGCATTCGGGATGTCACCCGCATCCAGTTCCATCTCCCCGCGACCCAGCAGCGAACCGAAAAGCGGGATCATCACTTGGAAGGAATCCGCGACCTCGATCGCCCGGGCGAAATGGACATCGGCCAGCTGGCGCTCGCGTTTCGCTGCGTAGGCCGCGCCGAGCACGTAGTAGGAGCGGGCGTAGGCATAGGGATCGCTTCCCGGGTCGGAGATGATGTTCGACCGCTGTGCCCAGTAGAGCGCAGAATCGGGCTTCCCCATGAGCCGGTAACACTCGCTCAAGTGGCAGCAGGTGCGGTTGGTCTGGTAGTCCGAGGTCACGTTGGCGAGGGCGAGTTGGAGCAGCTCCAGCGCGCGGGGCAGGTCGCCAAGGGACTTGTACACCGTGGCGATCTGCTTGTACGCCGTGCCGATATGGTTCGCGTTCCCTGACCGCTGCGCGTAGTCCAGCCCCTGGTAGAAGTACTTCAACTGCAATGCAGCATCCGCAGAGCCGTTGAGCGCATCGCCCAAATGCTGGGAAGCGGTAGCAAGCAGCGTGTCGATGCCAAGCTCTTCAGCCAGCGCGAATTCCTCTTTGGCGTTCTTCCTGATCTCATCCTTCAACCCGAGGTTGAAGAGGGCTGCGCCATGGTTGCTGGTGATGAAGTACCGCTCGATCACTGGCCGCGACTTGTCGTGGCGCGTGTCGAGCGAATCGTAGCGGGCATTGTAGGTGTATAACTGCGCGAAAAGTGCGAACGGCAGTGCTGACAGGAATAATGCAATGCTCCTGTTCAAGCTAGGGAGAGTGGCACGATAGGGCATCTGTAGAGCGGTGGACCGTAAAGATGCACAACGGCCACTTGACAGGACCAAGTAGAAATACCGGGTCTCACCCCTCCACGGTGCTGGAACCGGTGATGAACAGCAGGCGTGATCCATGAACGGAGGCGGCTTCCACCCTCCACCCAAGAGCATTACCCGGCCAAATGCTACCATGAAAGCACCCCGCGCAAATGCCAGCCCGCCTATTCCGCGGCAACGGCAGAAAACAGATGCAGGTGATCGGAGGCACCGTCGTTGAGCCGACTGCCAACAGTGCACACTTCGCTGAGCTTAGGGATGGCCAGGCGACCCCACTGGTCCGCTACCGTGTTCTACAGATCGCCCGGATCGAGAGCAAGGGCATGCGTTGGCCGCAAAGCGGCCGCTAGGTGGGGAGCAGCGTCATCCGAAGGTGATGGACCGACCTGTATTGCCTATGACAGGTTCGGGTTCCGTGGTACCGTCGCTCTCGGATCGAAGCATGCCAAGAGCTGCAAAGCGCTCATCCTTCCCTGGATCGCACAGCATCTTCAGTGGTCGCGCAGTCCATCGGTCGGGCTGATGATGCAAGGTCCCACCCTGGGTTGTCTCACGATCGTCAGGGCATCACCACGCGACCAGACCATACTCCATCCTGGTGCGTGACACGGAGCAGTAGAACGCATTCAGAAGCTTGGATCGCCACGGCATGAAGGGAACCTCCATGTAGCGCACGCCGCTCGATCATTCGGCCATTCGAGTCGTATACTTCCAGGTAGGCATCGTTCCAGCTGGATCCGCGTAGGTCGCACAGGATCGCATCACCCGAAGCCCAGATACGGGCGTTCCTAACGGCAGGTCCGCCAACACCTGTGGCGATCACGAGCGGAAGTCCCACTGGGATCGGCGCATAATACGGAGATGATGTGTTCACACGCACCTGATACCCGGTTCCCGGCGGAACACCCGCTGGTACTTGGCAGCTGATCATGCCTTGCGCTGCGTTCGTCGTGAGCGTACCGAGGTTCACCGGTTGAGAGAAGCCCCCGTCCGCATCGGACAACTCCACTCGGAACTGGACAGGAGCCATTGGCGGCCCTTGCGTGGAAAAGGCCACTTGCAAGTTGGTAGGCCCATCCATGGCAAGTTGCAATTCCGCTACCTCCGGCGCACACTGAACATTGTAGATCAGCGCCAGATCATCGTACCAGACACGCGAACCGATGACACTCCCGGCACTGTCACCCGAAGTGAGGATCAACAACACCCATTCCGGATCACGCTCATCGAGGTACTGGAATGGCGTGGAAAAACGGGTCCATTCCGGAACGGCCTGATAAGGCGCCTTCCATGAAGCACCGGCGATGTAGTTCGCCTCCGTCCCGAAAGCCGGTAGACGACCTTCATCCACATGGAGCAATGCACCGATGTTCGCCCGATCGCCTACCTGTGGATCGGCTTTGTACCACCCCACCAAGCTATCCGGCCTGCCAATGGCAATGGTGTTCCATTGTGTATCGTCCGGATCCGTATACATGTAGCTGTTGTCGATGTTCAGTTCCGCATGGACGCGACCGTTGGTAAGCAGACCGTTCGCAGTGCCTGCCGCCGAGTTGACCGTGCGCAGTTCCACCGAATAGGAGCCCGAGTGGGCATCCGCACTACGCCAACATAACTGTGGCACCAATGCATTGATGAACGCCCCAGCATCACTGCTCTTCAACGAACTCCAATTACTGGGCTCTTGGGTGACCATCCCCACATTCGTCCACGACTCGAAGTCCGCCTCATCAAGCTGACGCTGCGCCAACACACTTGAAACGAACAGAATGACACCCAGGATCACGATGATCACACGTAGCTGACGAGATGGCATGCACCAAAGGAACACGGTAACACCGGAACTTGTTCCGACATCATACGGACCGCCATCGCGCTCCCCGTCCTTCAATGTTCCTGCATTCAACGTCGCAGCACTAGCTTCGTCGGCTCCAAAATGGACAATAGTCAACCGTCCCGCACCATCGACCTGAGCTTTCTGGAAGGCCCCAGGTCCCGTTGGAAGGAGTTCGTCAGTGTGCTCAGCATCGCCCGCGAGTTCATTTACGGGTTCCGCAAGTTGCACTTCGTGGGGCCCTGTGTCACGTTCTTCGGGAGTGCGCGATTCAAGGAGGACCATCCCTACTATGAGGCCGGACGTGAACTTGCTCGGCGCATCGGTAGGGTGGGTTTCACCATCATGACCGGTGGTGGACCGGGGATCATGGAGTCCGCGAATCGCGGAGCTCGTGATGTGGGCGCTCGTAGTGTCGGTTGTAACATCGTACTTCCCCATGAACAATATGCCAACCCCTACCTCGATGTCAGTCTCACCTTCGAGCGATTCTTCGTACGGAAGGTGCTTCTCCTGAAGTATAGCGTGGCATTCGTCGTTCTGCCTGGCGGAGCAGGAACCATGGATGAGCTCTTTGAAACGATCACCCTCATCCAGACGGGAAAGGTGAAGAACTTCCCCATACTGCTCTATGGCAAGGATTACTGGGCTCCGATGCTGGCGCAGATCGAACGCATGGTGGCCGAAGGGACCATAGGGCGATCGGAACTGGAATTCATGTTCGTAGCGGACACCGTGGAAGAGGCCACCTTGTTGCTCCAGGACCGGTTGGTGACCATGTGGCAGGAAGCCCGATCGCTGAAGGACACTCCGAAGTGGTGGTTCTTGGAGGATAGCGTTAAGTCAAGGTTAAGGAAGTCGTCGGCCACCTAACACAGCCTTAACCCGGGATCAAGCACCGGGTAACATGGGCGGGGGACCTTTGCAGCGCGAACAGCCCAACGCTGAACGCTTCTGCGATGTACCGTACCATTCTGCTCCTTCCCTCCCTGTTGTTCGCGCTGTTCTCACTGGCCCAGAAGGGCACTGTGGCGGGCACCATCAATGCACCAGAGGCCGGTAAGGTGCAGCCCATGCCCTTCGTGAACGTGTTGTTGAAGGGTACCACGACCGGGGCCACCACGGACCTGGACGGTCGCTACAGCTTTGATGCTGAACCTGGCACCTACATATTGTTGGTGAGCTTCGTCGGATACGAGCCTGTGGAGAAGGAAGTGGTGGTGACCAGCGGAACACGCACGATGGTGGATGTGCAATTGCTAGCTGCTGGAGTGGATATCAAAGAATTCGAGGTCATAAGCATCAAGGATCGTGAACAGGAAGGGATCCTACTGATGGAGCGAAAGGAGGCCAGCTCTTTGGTACAGAACCTGGGTGCCCAAGAGCTCAAGAAGAAGGGCGCGAGCGATGTGGCTGAAGGGGTCCAGAAGATCGTGGGGCTAAGCACGGTCGGTGGTAGGTACGTGGTGGTGCGTGGACTCGGTGACCGCTACAATGCGGCCTACCTCAACGGGTTGCCGTTGCCATCGCCAGACCCCGATATGAAGGTGGCCCCATTGGACATCTTCCCCACCGACATCGTATCGAACATTCAAGTCACGAAGAGCTTCTCCCCTGAATTGTACGGCGACTTCTCCGGCGGGGCTGTGGACATCCAGACCAAGAAGGCCAGCGGCGAGAACATCCTTCGGGTCTCCTTGGGTGGTGGCATGAATAGCCAAAGCACCTTCCGTTCCATGAACAGCTATCGGGGTGGCGCCAACGATTTCTGGGGCCGTGAGGATGGCACCCGTACACTGCCCTCTGTACTGACGCGTCAACCTGGCTCCTTCGTGGGGGAACGCTCTCCCTTGGCCACCAACCTGAACCCGACCTCCGCTACTGCCATGCCCGACCTTCAGTTCGGCATCTATGGGGGTACGCGGATCAAGTTGCTCGAGAAGGTCTCCTTGGATCTGGTGGGTACCGCCAATTACCGCAACGAGAACCGCTACCGCGATGGCCTGGTACGCATCATCAACTCCTCGAACACACCCTTGGTCGATTACACCATGAAGAGTTGGCAGTTCAACACCCAATCCTCCGCATTGGGGACCGCCGTGCTGAACCTGGGTGATCACCACAGTATCGGATACACCGCCTTGTGGGTGAACATGAGCAGCGATGAACATCGGGTGAACGAGGGTGACCACTTCGATTACAACGACCGCATCCTCGCACGGCGCTTCACCTACCGTCAGAACGGTCTTTTCACCCAGCAGGTGTTCGGTCGCCATGGCTTCGGAACGAAGGACCGTCTGCTGCTGGAGTGGAGCGGATCACGGAGTACCACCACCAGTGCTGAACCCGATCGGCGCCAGTTGGTCTACCTCATCGACCGTACTGACGGCACCACACGGTTCAACGCCATCGATCGCTTGGAGAACCACCGCTGGTCCAGCGCGCTTGAAGAGCAGGAGACCGCTGCCCGTGTCGGTGTGTCCTATCGTTTGGTGCAGCGCGAAGGGACCGATGGACCGGAAGCGGCCCTCACCCTCAGGACCGGAGCGCAGATCAAGCGTAAGGACCGCAGCTTCGGATATGACATCGTCACCTACGACCTGCAGAACGTGAACGGTGCCAACCCTGCAGGTGTGGATGTGAACACCCCGGACAGCTACCTCAACAACGAGAGCTTCCAACAAGGTGATTTCTCCATCACCAATGTGACAGGCCCGGAATCCGACCATTGGATCTCGCAGGACATCAATGCCGCACACGTTTCGGCCGAAGTGGATGTACTACCCAACAAGCTGAAGGTACTGGGGGGACTTCGGGTGGAGGATGGCGAACAACGCATCATCTACCGCAAGCAAAGCGATTCGTTCTACCAGGCCAAACGCATCGCGCAATTGAACTCCACCGAGTTGCTGCCCTTCGGTTCCATCCGCTATGACGTGAGCAAGAACGATGTGTTGCGGGCGAGTGCCAGCCGCACTATCAGCCGCCCAGGCTTCCGGGAGATGGGTCCGTTCGAATACACCGAGTTCTTCGCAGGCACCAAGAACATCGGAAATCCCGATCTGCAGAACGGCACCAACCTGAACGCCGACCTCCGTTATGAGCGCTTCGGCACGGGTGGTGAACTGCTCGCTTTCGGTGCGTTCGGAAAGCTGCTGGACAATACCATCGAGAAAGTGGCCCTCGCCACGGCCAGCGGTCAGCTCCAGTCATTCCGCAACACCGGGTCTGCTGTGGTCGCTGGCGTGGAAATGGAGTTCATCCGGAACCTCGGCAAGCTCATGGGCCGCGACAGCACCGTGTGGAACGACCTCAACGTCGGGTTGAACATGTCGCTCATCCACTCGGAACTGACCATTGACAATAGCCCCTCCACCACGGACGCGGCCGATATCGTACTGACCAACGAGCGTCGCGCCTTGCAGGGTGCATCGCCCTACCTGGTGAACCTCGACATCACTTACGCGCGCAACATCGGAACGGACCGCAAGGCCACGGCCACCTTGGCCTACAACGTGTTCGGCCCGCGAGTCTTCGCCGCTGGTGCCAATGGGCTTGGTGATCAGTTCGAACTTCCTGTGAACACGCTCAACCTCATCCTGCGCGCCGACCTCTCCTCCCGTTGGCAGGTGAACCTGAACCTGCGTAACCTGCTCGACGCCGAATTCCGGATCGAACAGGAGACCCCGGCGGGTAAGAGCCTCATCAATACCTATCGCATCGGGCGCTCCATCAGTGCCGGTGTCAGCTACCGCATCTTCTAACGTTCCTCCCTCGTTCCCGAAAAGCGCCCTTGGGTTAACCCAGGGGCGCTTTTCCTTAACGGAATGATAAGACCGGACGAACATGATGGTAATGACAGGCCTGGACCTTTGATGCCAGAAAAGCACATCAATCGCACAACCCTTCATGAACCACTCTCGACTACCCCTTGGCCTGGGCCTATTCGCTGCCCTGTTGGTAACCGCACCGCTCACTTCCTGCAAGAAGACGGAAGGCTGCACGGACCCTACGGCCACCAACTACAACCCCGATGCCGATAAGGATTGTTGCTGCGAATACGCACCCGT
Organism: Flavobacteriales bacterium; assembly: GCA_016718655.1. Taxonomy (GTDB): domain Bacteria; phylum Bacteroidota; class Bacteroidia; order Flavobacteriales_F; family PHOS-HE28; genus PHOS-HE28. Next base: position 22,679 of record JADKCV010000011.1, read on the forward strand.
TGTGGATGAGCCCACAACGACGATCGGTGGCGAGACCTATTACATCCTGAGCGGCACCATCTCCTCGAGCCGCACACTGAGCGCCAGCCGTAGGTGGTTGCTTTCCGGAGGGGTCTTCGTGAGCAACGGTGCCACGCTCTCCATCGAAGCGGGTACCCGCATCTACGCAGCCAACGATGCCACCACACCTTTCCTGAGCATCCAGCGTGGTGGCCGGATCAATGCAGTGGGTACCGCAGCGGCACCCATCGTGTTCACCACCATCAAGACCGTTACCGGTGGTGCTGCCCGCGGTGACTGGGGTGGTGTCGTACTGAACGGCTTCGCACGCATCAACATCTGTGGAACATCCGATTGCACCGCAGAAGGCGAAGGCGGTTCGGGCACCTATGGCGGATCGAATGATGCCGACAACTCCGGTACCATGAAGTATGTGCGGGTGGAATATGCCGGCAAGATCCTCGGTACGGACAATGAGCTCAATGGCTTCTCCTTCAACGGCGTGGGCAACGCCACCGTGCTGGAGCACCTACAGGCCTACAAGGGCAGCGATGACGGGTTCGAATTCTTCGGAGGGACCGCGGACCTGAAGTGGGCCGTAAGCACCGGCAACAGCGATGACAGCTTCGACTGGTCGCACGGCTGGCGCGGTCGCGGTCAGTTCTGGGTGGTGCAACAGGATGCCGCCACAGGTGACAACGGGATGGAGTGCGACAACTGGGAGACCACCTACACCGTGACACCGTTCAGCGAACCCAAGGTGAGCAACTTCACCTTGGTGGGCGCGGATGATGGCTCTGCCAACCATGGTCTCCGCTTGCGCCACGGCACCAAAGGCAAGCTTTGGAACGGCCTCATCACCGGATTCGCCCAAGGCATCCGCGTTGGCACCGAATGCGATGCCTACGTGGCCGATGGAAGCCTCTTCGTGAAGAACAGCGCCCTTTGGAACAACACCACCACCTTCAACAATGCCGGTATCATCGAGACGGATGTCACCTACGGCAACACGACCACCAGCGCTAGCTTGGACGGCTTCATCGGCACGGAGACCGCTGGTGCCGTGGACCCTTCTGCTGTGGATAGCTGGTTCTCCAGCGTCACCTTCAAAGGAGCTGTGCAAGCCTCGGACGACTGGACCGCCGGCTGGACGGTGGCACTTTGACCTGAACACACTGAGCACGGTACATCGCAACGACCCGCTCGGTCCCCGGAAGGCCTCGCGCAAGCGGGGCCTTCCCTTTGGGGGTCACGTCATGAACGGCCACACGAGCAACGCATAGCGTGCCGCCTTGCCCACGAACATGAGGGCGGCAGTGGCCATCAGCGGACTACGACCCAGACCCAACGCGATCGCGATGGGGTCGCCGATCACCGGCAGCCAACACAACAACGCACCCCATGGTCCGTATCGCGCCAGCCGGTCCTTCCAGCGTGCGGCTCTGATCGGGTCCGATCGCAGCCATCGGGCGATACGGTCCGGGTCGCCGAGGCGGCCCAGTCCATAGGAACTCATGCCACCTGCCCAGTTGCCCACACTGGCCACTCCTCCAACGACCAGCGGATCCCACGGACCGGTGGCCATGGCCAGTACCAGCAGCTCCGAACTGAAGGGCAGTATCGTAGCAGCGAGGAAGCTGGCCAGGAACAGGCCCCAAAGCCCCATTGATAGCCATCCTTCGTCGATCTCCATGGTCCGATGCGGTCGGCCAAAGCTACCCTGCGGAAGTTCGGCATACCTTTTGGCCTCGGGTTGTCGGACATTCGCTCGGATCCCATGCGCCAGCTCCTCACCCTCCTGCTGTTCCTGCTTCATACCACGCAGCTCCTCGCACAGGGTTCCGCAACGGGTCGCAACGACCGTGACCGGAACAACAACGACCGTTGGAACAACCCCCGAACCGCGACCTTGGGCATCGGGTTGGAGATCGGTGTTCCGCGAGGTTCGTTCAACGATAGCTGGGGACGTGAGATCGCTGGTTTCAGCGCCAACTTCACCGCTCCCATGCGCTTGTTGCCGTTCGACTGGGGTTTCGACTATTCCTTCGGCGCGCTCGGTGGGGAATCCACGGTGGTCGCCATTGATGAAGAGGCGCTCACCGCAACCACCGGTGACCTACGTATCCGGAGCAGCGTAATGGGCTATCATGGGCAACTGCGACTGAAACCCTTCAACGGAAAGGTGGCCCCGTATGTGGAAGTACTCGCTGGCGCCCGCCATTTCGTGACACGCACCACCATTGAAGTGGACGGACTCGACCAACCCCTTCGAAAGGACCGCAACGAAAGTGCGCTCGCTTGGAGCTCGGGTTGGGCGCTCGGATTACAGGTCGCACCGGCACGCGCTTTCTACGTCGAAGGGCGGGTGGAAAGGCTCAACGGCTCCAAGGTCGACTATGTGGACCCGCGGTCCATCATCATCGACCCCAACGGTGAGGTCACCTACTCAACGCTGCGTTCCGGGACCCATGTCATGAACATCCACCTGGGTGTGGGCCTTCGGTTCTAGTTCGTCCGATCGACCCGATCGCGTTCCTCGCTCGGACAAAAGGTCGGATCGCGCTGTTGGTAACCTTTGCGTAACAGCGTAGGAAACCCCGAAATTCAGGGGGGTACTTGGTGTAAACTTGTGCCCCAATAGGGCGCACTTCAGCGCCGAGCACCACATTGGACGGGCAGAAACGCATTCAAAGCGCCCTTATCTCCGTATTCCACAAGGATGGGCTTGAGCCTCTTGTGCGGGAACTGGACCGTTTGGGCGTCCACCTCTATTCCACGGGCGGAACTCAAGAGTTCATTCAAAAGTCGGGGCTTCCTGTTACCCCTGTCGAGGACCTGACCACCTATCCCAGCATCCTGGGTGGCAGGGTCAAGACACTCCACCCGAAGGTCTTCGGCGGCATCCTTGGACGGCGGGGTCTGGCCACCGATGTAGCCCAATTGGAGGAATACGACATCCCCCCTATCGACCTGGTCATTGTGGACCTGTACCCGTTCGAAGCCACTGTGGCTTCAGGAGGATCGGAAGAGGACATCATCGAGAAGATCGACATCGGAGGTATCAGCTTGATCAGGGCTGCGGCCAAGAACCATGCTGACGTGGTGATCATCGCATCCATGGCCCAATACGCCGATCTCCTTCACCTGTTGAAGGAACAGAACGGCAGCACCGATGCGGCCCAGCGGCGTGCGTTCGCCAAAGCAGCATTCGCGGTCAGCAGCCACTACGACGGGGCCATCTACTCCTGGTTCGCTAAGGGCCAAGGGGACCTGCGTTTGAGCGCCGGGCCCACTACCGTGCTCCGTTACGGGGAGAACCCACACCAAATGGGCGCCTTCCACGGTGACCTAAGTGGCATGTTCGAGCAATTGAACGGCAAGGAACTGAGCTACAACAACCTGCTCGACCTGGACGCTGCGGTTGAGTTGATCGACGACCTTGGCACCATCAAGGGAGTGCCCTTCGCGATACTTAAACACAACAATGCCTGTGGGGCAGCTGTACGCCCCACAGTGCGTGAGGCGTGGGATGCCGCCCTCGCTGGCGACCCGGTGAGCGCGTTCGGCGGGGTGCTCATCACCACCGCATGCATCGACAAGGCCACTGCTGAAGCGATCGATCCGCTCTTCTTCGAGATCATCGCAGCACCCGATTATGAAGCCGATGCCCTGGCGGTGCTGATGAAGAAGAAGAACCGGATGATCCTGAAGCGCACCGGGAGCCCAAGGCCGAGCGTGAAAGTGCGGACCGCACTCAACGGCATCCTCAGTGAACACGCAGACCATGTGGTCCCTTCGATCGCATCGATGTGCACCGCCACCAGCATGGCACCGACCGAACGGGAGGTGAGCGATATGGTCTTCGCCACCATACTGGTGAAGCACACCAAGAGCAACGCCATCGTGCTGGCCAAGAACGACCAACTCCTGGCCAGCGGCACCGGCCAGACCAGCAGGGTGGATGCCTTGCAACAGGCCATCGCCAAGGCCGGAAAGTTCAACTTCGACCTGAATGGAGCGGTCATGGCCAGTGATGCCTTCTTCCCCTTCCCCGATTGTGTGGAGATCGCCCACCAAGCGGGTATCACAGCGGTCGTCCATCCGGGTGGTAGCATCCGTGACCAGGACAGCATAGACTACTGCAACGCACACGGCATGGCCATGTGCATCACCGGCAACCGTCACTTCAAACACTGATCGAACCGACCATGAGCTGGTTCAACTTCTTCACCCAGGAGATCGCCATCGATCTCGGTACGGCGAACACGCTGATCATACACAACGACAAGGTCGTTGTGGACGAGCCGAGCATCGTCGCCATCGACCGGACCACGGGCAAGGTCATCGCTGTAGGGCGACAGGCCCAACAGATGCATGGCAAGACCCATGAGAACATCAAGACCATCCGGCCGCTGCGCGACGGCGTGATCGCCGACTTCAAGGCCGCGGAGGACATGATCAAGGGCATGATCCGCATGATCAAGCCCGGTCGTCAGCTCTTCACCCCCAACCTGCGCATGGTGATCTGCATCCCCAGCGGCATCACCGAAGTGGAGAAGCGCGCGGTGAAGGACAGCAGCGAACATGCAGGCGCCAAGGAGGTGTACCTGATCCACGAGCCCATGGCCGCGGCGATCGGGATCGGCATCGATGTGGAGGAGCCCATGGGCAACATGATCATCGACATCGGTGGTGGTACCAGCGAGATCGCCGTGATCGCCCTGGGTGGTATCGTGTGCGACAAGAACATCCGTGTGGCGGGTGATGAGTTCACCAACGACATCGAGGAGTACATGCGCCGCCAGCACAACATCCTGGTGGGCGAACGCACGGCCGAGCAGATCAAGATCGAAGTGGGCGCCGCCATGACCGAGCTGGACAATCCGCCGCCCGACTATGCGGTGCGCGGCCGTGACCTGATGACGGGCATCCCCAAGGAGATCACCGTGACGTACAGCGAGATCGCGCAGGCGCTGGACAAGAGCATCAGCAAGATCGAGGAGGCCATCCTCAGCGCTCTGGAGGCGACACCGCCCGAACTGAGCGCGGACATTTACAAGACCGGCATCTACCTGGCCGGTGGTGGTGCCTTGCTGCGTGGATTGGACAAACGCATCAGCATCAAGACCAAACTGCCGGTGCACGTGAGCGAGGACCCCTTGCGCGCCGTGGCACGCGGTACCGGTATCGCACTGAAGAACATCGATCGATTCCAGTTCCTGATGCGGGAGTAGAGGAGCGATACGTCGCGCCCCTACTCCGCATTCCGGGACAGGTGACGCCTGCACCCAGATGCGCGATCTCTTCCGCTTCCTCTACCGGATCCGCAACGCACTACTCTTCGTGGTGCTCATCGCACTGTCCTTCGCGCTCCTGTCCAGTGGGAATGCACACCATCGGGCGGCGGCCATCAGTTCCAGCAATGAGGCAGTGGCCACCATCTTCCAATGGCGCAAGGAGATCACGGACTATGCCAACCTGAAGGAGGTGAACCGCCGGTTGGCAGAGGAGAACGCCGATTGGCGGAACCGTCACAGCAGTTCGTACACCCCCGTTGAGGACCTCTATGTGCGTATCAACGACACCATCCACCGGCAGGAGTATAGTGTGATCACCGCCAAGGTGGTCAATAGTACTTGGCACAAGCAGAAGAACTTCCTTACCCTGGACAAAGGTGCCACAGGAGGCGTGCATGCGGACATGGGAGTGGTCGGTAGCGATGGGATCGTGGGCGTGGTGCGCGAGGTAAGTCCTCACTTCGCCTCGGTGATCAGCGTGCTCAGCCCGGACATCAAGCACAGTGTGCAGGTCCGTCGAACCGGCCACTTCGGCTTGCTCTACTGGAACACGAACGACCCTCGGACCGCGTCGGTCATCGATATCGCCAAACATGCCCGGGTGCAGGTGGGTGATACGGTGGAGACCCGCGGGGGCGACCGCATCTTTCCGGCAGGTGTGCTTGTCGGGGTGGTCACCGAGGTGAACGTTCAGCCCGGAAGCAATTACCACGAGATCCTCATCGAGCTGGCCGAGGATATGACCCGGAGCACGTTCGTGTACGTGGTGAAGGACCTGCAACGCGCGGAGCGGGACACGTTGGAACAAGCTCATCAAGTGCCATGATCGGTACCATCGGATCCAACCTTCTCCGCTTCGCGGTGCTCATGCTCCTGCAAGTGCTGGTGCTCGATCACCTGGATGTGGCGAACGGGTATATGGTCCCCTACCTCTATGTGCTCTTCCTGCTTATGCTCCCCTTCGAGCTTCCGGAATGGAGCACGTTGATCATCGGCGCGACCACCGGTCTGGTCATGGACACGTTCAGCAGCACCCCGGGCATGCATATGGGCGCCTGCACGGCGATGATGTTCGCCCGTATCCAACTGCTTCGGCTACTGGCCCCGCGCGAGGGGTACGAATATGGTATGCGACCCTCGGTGCCTGCCATGGGGATCGCCTGGTTCCTCACCTATGCCAGCGTGCTCATCCTCATCCACCACCTTTGGCTGTTCTATGTGGAACTGTTCCGCTTCGACCGCTTCTTCGGCACCTTCTTCCGTGCTGTACTGAGCGGTGTCTTCACCCTGGTCCTCGTCCTGCTCACCCAGTTCCTCACGGCTCGGGCCGCCTCACGCGAACGCACATGAACTTCGAGTCACGTAAATACGTGCTCATCGCAGCGGTGATCTTCATCAGCAGCGTGTTCATCCTTCGCCTCTTCTATATCCAGGTGGTGGACACCAAATGGCGTGCGGAAGCCGCCAATATGGCCGAACGCAAGGTCACTGTCTATCCTTCGCGGGGATTGGTGTACGACCGAAAGGAACGACTGTTGGTGGCGAATACACCCGTCTATGACCTGATGGTGGTACCCAAGGAGGTGGGCCCCTTCGATACCATCGCATTCGGGGAGCTGGTCGGCGTGGACCCGTTGGAACTTCGCAAGCGTTTGAAGGAAGCTACCGGCTATTCACGTTATAAACCTACTGTCATCGAGAAGCAGATACCCGCGGACCAGTTCGCGGGCATCAGCGTACACCTGCACAAATACCCCGGGTTCTACGGTCAAAGCCGGACCTTGCGCACCTACCCACCGCATGTTGCCGCGCACCTGCTCGGGTACCTGAGCGAGGTGAGCCCGGCCAAGGTGGAGAAGGACCCCTACTATCGGGCAGGCGATGTGATCGGGATCGGCGGTCTGGAGTCCCACTACGAGGAACAATTGCGGGGGCGACGAGGGGTCGGCTACGTTCTCGTGGACGTTCACAACAATGTGAAAGGCCCTTACAAGGACGGGCAGTACGATACGCTTGCCGTGGAGGGCAAGGATCTCTTCACCGGGATCGACCTGGACATGCAACGCCTGGGTGAGCAGCTCATGGTGAACAAGAAAGGCAGCATCGTGGCCCTGGACCCTCGCACAGGGGAGGTGCTCTGCTTGGTGAGCAGCCCCACCTACGACCCTGAATTGCTCGTGGGCCGCGTGCGCAACACCAACTACGGCATCCTCCAAAAGGATCCCATCAAACCCCTCTTCGACCGCGCCTTGCAAGCCCAATACCCTCCGGGTTCCATCTACAAGATCGTGCAATCCCTCATCGCTTTGGACGAAGGAGTGATCGATGTCAACACCGGATTCCCCTGCCAGAAATCGCTGGTCGGGTGTCACAACCATCCGGGGGCTGGTGATATCATCCACGCGATCCAATACTCGTGCAACCCCTATTTCTATCAGGTCTTCAAGCGTATGGTCGAGCAGGACAAGGACCCGAACCGCTTCAAGGACGCAGCCATCGGGATGCGCATGTGGCACGAGTACATGCTCACCTTCGGCTTGGGGCAGCGGCTGCCGATAGACCTGCCTTCTGCCAAGGGTGGCAATATCCCCGATGTGGCCTATTACGATCGTAAGTACGGAAAGGAGGGTTGGGCCTTCAGCACCATCTACAGCGTGAGCATCGGGCAGGGCGAAGTGCTGGTCGCACCGCTGCAAATGGCCAACCTGGCCGCGATCTTCGCGAACAAGGGCTGGTACTACGATCCACACGTGGTGCGTGCGGTGGGCCATCCGGACAGCTTGCAGCGCAAGTACCTCACCAAACACAACACCGGTGTGGACCCCAAGTGGTACGAACCCATCCAGGAAGGTATGCGACGGGTGGTCGAAGAACCGGGGGGGACGGCGCGCAATGCGCGCATCGAAGGCATCACCGTATGTGGTAAGACCGGCACGGCAGAGAACCCACATGGCCAGGACCATGCCGTGTTCGTTTGCTTCGCCCCCATGGAGGACCCGAGGATCGCTATGGCGGTGTATGTGGAGAACAGCGGGTTCGGAGGTACGTGGGCCGCACCGATCGCCAGCCTGCTCATGGAGCAGTACCTCACCGACACCATCAAGCGCCCCGAAGTGATGAAGCGCATGTTGGAGGCGGACCTGATCGCCAAGGAGGCCACCTTCGTGAAGAAACCCAAGAAGCCACGTCGCCGATGAGCGCTAGGGACAATGTAGCGGCCAACTTCGACCGACCCATCCTCGGTCTGTACCTGCTGCTCATGTTCATGGGTTGGGCCAATATCTATTCAGCGGCATACGACCCCGCCCACGCCAGCATCTTCGACCTCGATAAGGAGTACGGTAAGCAGGCGGTATGGATGGGGATCAGTCTGCTGCTCGGTGGAGGCATCCTTCTGATCCGGGGCCAGGTGTTCCGCGACGCTGCCAATGTGATCTACGGTGGGGTCCTGGTCCTACTGGTGGCGGTGCTGCTCTTCGGCAAGGAGGTCAACGGAGCAAAGGCCTGGTTCGCCATTGGCGGTTTTGGTATACAGCCTGCGGAATTCGCCAAGTTCGCTACCGCACTCGCACTTTCTCGCTACCTCAGCGGCCTCAAGGCCTTGGTGGACCTGCGCTCACGCGTGATCAGCGCCATCCTCATCCTGACCCCGGTGGCACTTATCATGCTACAGCCCGATACCGGGACCGCGCTGGTCTCCGGTGCGTTCATCCTGGTCCTCTACCGTGAGGGTCTCTCGGGCAACGTGCTCTTGTTGGCCATCCTGGCCGCGATCGTATCCATCCTCTCGCTGATCTTCAAGGAGAGCACCTTCAACCTGCCGTTCACCGACCACGTCCTCGGCGGGCAGTATTTCCTCATGGTCGTGATCATCGTGGTGGCCATCCTGGCGTGGGTCTTCGTCCACCAATTCCTCATCAAGCGAGAGCGAAAGCGTTTCTATGGCTACATCGCTTTGGGCTCATTGGCCTCGGTGGTCTTCATCAGCAGTGTGGACCATGCTTTCAACAACGTACTGGCCGAACATCAACAGGACCGGATCCTTGTGATGCTCGGTCAAATGGAGGATCCACAAGGCCTGGGCTACAACGTGAAACAAAGCCAGACGGCCATCGGCAGTGGAGGCTTTGCAGGCAAGGGCTATCTGGAGGGTACCCTTACGAAGTTCAAGTACGTGCCCATGCAAAGCACCGATTTCATCTTCTGCACCGTGGGCGAGGAATGGGGATTCCTTGGTACCTCCTTCGTGGTCATCACTCTTACGGTGCTCATCCTACGCATCATCCAGATCAGTGATCGCCAACGATCCAAGTTCACCCGCATCTATGCGTATTGCGTCGCCAGCATCTTCTTCCTGCATTTGATGATCAACGTGGGCATGACCATCGGTTTGGCGCCCGTGATCGGTATCCCATTGCCCTTCTTCAGTTACGGAGGAAGCAGCATGATGGGCTTCACCGTGCTGCTAGGCATACTACTGCGCTTGGATGCGGAGCGATTGAGCCAGCTGCGCTGAGCCCGTCGTCGCTTGGGTATCGCTAATGTTCAACAGGGTCGGCTGTTGACCGGCCAAGACCCAGGCCGGTCATGTGGACCCCGGAACGAAGAACGCCGGTCGTTCGGACCGGCGTTCTTCAGGAGAAAAGTTCCCTGATCAATAGAACAGGTGGCGGTTGTCCTTCACCCCGACGGATTCGCGAAGCGCGTTGAAAACGCCATTCTCCACACGACCCTCCATGCGTTGAAGCATACTGCTCTTGTCAGCGGCCAGGTCACCGGCTTCACCCGGAGCGACCTTATTGGTCATACTTACCACATACACCGCGTTGTCGCCCTTCAACGGCACACTGGTCTGTCCGTTCTCCAATGCGAAGATGCGGCCGATGGTCTCGAATTCACTGTACCCACCTGGGATACTGAACGTGTTGAAGGCCATGTCCGACGCCGATTGTACACTTCCCCCCAATTCGGTGGCCAAGGCATTGAGGTCGGTCTTGCCTTGCATCTTCGCCAAATACGCGTCGGCCTTCATCGCCTTGGCGGCTTCTTTCGTGAATAGTTCGCGAACGTCCTCCAGTGCAGGCATGCCTTCTTCACGGATACCCGTGAGCAATGCCACCACGTAATTGTCACCAGCCTCCAGTGGTTCGCTCACATCGCCCACCTTGGCCCGGTTCACCCAGGAAATGGTACTGTTGGGCTCCTGCAGCCCACTCACGAAACGCTGATCGGGTCGAAGCTCCTCCACTGCCGTGAGCTGCATGCCAGCGGCCTCCGCGGCAGCTTTCATCGCGTCCTCGGTCTTGTTCTTCAATGAGAACTCATTGGCCAGTTTATAGGCCTCCTTGAAGGTGGCAGGCGAGGGACGCATGGTACGGGCAAGGCTGACCACACGACGTTCCTGACGGGTCCGCTGCCCAAGGACCTCCACGATATGGAAACCATAAGTCGTTTTCGCGATGGTGATGGCACCGACCTTCTGATCGAAACTAGCAGCTGTGAATTCCGGCACCATCCGTTGTTTGTCGAACCATTCATACACCCCTCCGGTACTCGTGCTTCCCGGATCGTCACTGAACTTGGTGACCAGGTCCTCGAACTTGCTGCGGTCCTTCTTCACCACAGCGAGCAAGCTGTCCGCACGCTTTCCCTGCTCTTCCTCGGTCTTCCCTTGCTGTGTGCTCAGGAGGATGTGGCGCACGCGTGCCTCGGGCAAGTCGGCCAGTTCCTTCACCTTCACCAGCTTCCACACCTCACCTTCTGCGAACGGACCGACCACCTCACCCACGGCGGCATTCACGATGAGGGAATCGTTGATCTTGTCCGCTGTTCCTTCCGTGTAAGGGGCCTTGTTGTAGGTGCGATCATCACTGTTGGCCACGATGAAGAGGGAATCATCCGTGGTACTCAGCAGGTCCTCGCGTAATGAGGCCAGATCCGCCATGGTGGCCGTGCGATCCTCTTCGCTGGGCTTCACCGGAAAGAGCACATAGCCGAACTTACGGGAAGGCTTCTGCTTGTACTTCAGCTCCGTCTTGTGCTCATCATAGAACCGGCGGAGGTCCTTGTCGCTCACCGGGTAAAGGCTATCCGGTTCGGAATCGTAGCGCTTGGCCACAAAACTGAACGTGGCCTTCAAGTTCTTGGCAGCGAACTCATCCTTTGCCTGGGCACTGTTCACATACACGCTCTTCTTCACCAAGGTGTTGTACTTGGCATACAACCGGTTCTGGGTGATCCGACGCTTCTGGATCTCGTGATATACCGGCGCATTGACCCGAACATTGTTGAAATACTGTTTCAACGCCTCGGGATCCGGGTTGCCATCGGCTCCTTGGAAGTTGGGCTGATTCCGGAAGTCAGGCAGGATGTTGTTACCGAACCGGATGTCGTTGTATTCCTCCTCCGTCAGCGTGAAGCCAGCATCCATCACTTGATCGAGCATGACCCTTTCCTTCACCACCTCGTTCCAAACACTGGTGCGCACCTGCTCCTGCATTTGCGCGTTCACCTGTTGGCCGAAGTCGTTACGGTAGCTTTCCACCTCATCACTCACCCGTTTCTCGAAGTCCATCACACTGATCTCTTCGCCGCCGACCTCGCCCAGGACAGCGTCCTGGCGACCACCGCCACGACCGGAGAAGAGGTCTGTCAGGATGAACGCCGCCATGGCGCCACCAACGATCACCAGGAGCAGTCCGCTGCGTTCGCGGATCTTACCAATTACTGCCATTTGCCTTGGGGGAATAGGGGTGCAAATATAGGATCCGGGGCGATCCAGCGGGTCATGGTGCGGAAAGCCGCGTGGATCGAGGGCGACCAGCGCCACCGGCACCTCTGTCAGGGCAGGTAACCCAGCTCCGGATCCAGCACCTGCAAGCGCAGTAGATCGATACGTCCATGCTCCACCTGTGCCACCGTGATCCGATACGGGCCAAGGTCGATGACCTGTTCCTGCTCAGGCAGTTCACCCGTACTATGCATCAGCCAACCTGCAAGTGTGTCGTATTCCTCGCTTTCCGCAATGGCCAAGCGATGCGCTTCGCGAAGATGTGACACTTCGATCCGAGCGCTGAACAGGAACTCATCGGGGCCTAATCGCTCCTCCACTTCCTGAGGTGTATCGTGTTCGTCCTCGATATCGCCCACAATGGTCTCCACTACATCCTCCATGGTCAGCATGCCTGCCGTACCCCCGAACTCGTCCACCACGACGGCAACGTGGTTCCGTTGCTTGATCAGGAGCTGTAAGACCTCATCCGCTGGCATGGTGCCCTGAATGAAATTGACAGGCCGCATCACTGCCTTGATGGACTTGGGATGCCGGAAGAGCTCATAACCATGCACATACCCGATGATGTTGTCGATGCTGTCCTTGTAGATGAGCAACTTGCTCATGCCCGAGCTCACGAACAGCTGATGCAGTTCATCCGTCGTACTGTCCACGTCGATGGCCTCGATCTCCGCTCGAGGCACCATCAATTCGCGCACCTTTATATTGCTCAGTTCCAGTGTATTACGAAAATACTCCACCTCGGCATCCAGATGGGTCCGCTTGATACCATCCGAACTCACTTCCTTGAGGAATTCATCCAGATCGATACGACCGAAGACCAATTGGGCATTCGCGCTCTTGACCCCGAACAAACGCAGAATGAGCGCGCTGATACCGGTCATGATCATCATGGGGGTCCACATGACGACGTAAAGCACTTGCAATGGGACGGTGAACACACTGAGCGCACCATTGGGATCGATGCGGAACAAGGCCTTTGGCAGGAACTCGGCAAGGACAAGGATGACCATTGTGCTGAGCAGGGTCTGCGACACCAGCACCAAGGCCTCTCCCATCCCATAGGTACGCAACCATGGTTCGAGCAATTCGGCCATGGCGATACCGTAAAGTACCAAGGCCACGTTGTTACCGACCAGCAAGGCACCGATCACTCGCTCGGGGCGCTTCAGTAGCGGACTGATCAAGCGAGCCCATATGGCGCCCCGCTTCCGCTCCAGTTCGATATAAAGCTTGTTACTGCTGAGAAAGGCGATCTCGAGACCGGAGCACAATGCCGAGACGACCACCGAGATGACGATAAGGACCAGATCGGAAAGGTTCGGGGACACGGAAGTGAGCACCTTGTTGCAGGCAGCGCGAAGTTAGCTCAACAGGTTCAGGAGCCGTGTTTGCGCTGCTCCATGGCCTCCAATCGCTTGCGGGTGAATTTGCGAAAGAAGAACATGGCCAATGCCACGCCTGGGAACAACCACCAATCACGTGATGCACCCCAGCCTTCGTTCACCACCACCCAAGCGGCGGCCAAGGCCGATCCGATGGCCACGGCCAGCCAGAAGTGCTCCATGAAACGGGCCAGCTTGTTCATTCGTCCGACAAGGTATCGTCCTGGGACATACGCAGCGTACCCGTGATCCTGCGTAGCGTATAGCGACTGAAGTCCTCGTTGGCTTCCAGACCCTGTCCATGGATGATATCCTGACCTCGTTGGATCCGGACCGCCTTGTCCGTGAAGATCCGTGCGCTATCCTGGTACCATACCACCTTCTCCGTTTCCATTCGCTCACCCTTGACATTGATGAAGACCACCTCCTCATACACCTCCATACGCTTCTCTTGGGTCAGTATCACACCCCGTCTTGCCGTGAGGGTACTACCCGGGGCGCCCACACTGTCGAAGAACTGCAACTTCAATCCATCCGTGATCTCATACCGCTGGGGGTCCTTGGTCCATTCGTCGATGCGACCGGCCTGTAAACGGTACCTCGGCCTTCCCGCATCGGTATACAGGTACTCTGCCTGGTGTGTGACCCGGTCCGGGGCATCATCGGATACCGCCACAGCGGCCACCTTGTCCAGATCATTGGTGCAGGAAACAAGCATTCCCGCCACCAGGGCGGGAATGCACCATAGGATGATGGACCTGCGGAAGGACACGGGACCTACTTGCGCGTGCGCACCGTGGTGGATTCTCCCAGCCCACCACAGGCGACGGTCACAGTCTTGCCGTCCGTCAACTGATAGAAGAACGCATCGGATTGGGTCGGGAAGCGGGCGGACATGGAACCCATGCGGTCGCCGGCCTTGTCGGCCACGCTCGGGTCCAAGCTGCGGGCACGCTGGTAATAGTCGTAGGCAAGCCAATACGCTCCCCACGAATCCGGTGCTTCACAACTTGCTCCCTGTGCTGCGATGGCATTACCGATCAGGATCAACGCTTCACCGTTCTTGGGCTCCACCTGAAGGACCTGATTGGCATAGCTACGCGCTTGACCATGGTTGCTGCTCGCGCTCGCCACCTGACCTGCCTTGAGCAGGTACTTCACCTTGTCGCTGCATCCGGTGCACAGGTCCACGGCCTCCTTCATGTACCGAAGCGCTCCGTTCATGTCGTTCTGCTTGGCCAGGAACAGGCCCAGGCTGTAGGCACTTTCGCTGCTCGGGTTGGCACGATGCACATCCTCGGCAAGTGAGCGATACACGGTCTCGTCGGTGCAATCCTTGCCGTTGAGGACCTTCAACAAGCGGTTCTTCATGTCCATATCGTCGGGCTTGGCGGTCACCATGTCCCCTACGATACGACCAATGTCCCCACATTCGGCCACTTTGAAGAACAAGCTGTTCACCTGATCACGTGCCTTGCTGTAGCGGTCCCGCGCATCCTCTTTGATGTCTTCGGAGCCAAGGGCGGCGTCAACATGCCCCATGATCATGACGTAGTCCTGTAACATCTGTTCCTTCGTAGCCTCGCCTTTGCCATACAAGCAATTCAAGGTCTGGTAGTAGGTGCTCAAGGTCCCGGCCTCGCTCTTGGACCCTCCTAGTTCAACACTCTCTTTGAGGATGGCGAAAGCTTCGGTGCATTTACTTGGATCATAGACCATCAGGTCCACGCCTTTCCGACCCAGGACGAAGGCCCGTTCCCCGAAGTGGGTGATCCGGAGATCATAGATCACGCCGAGCGAATCGATGAGCCGGGCTTTACGAGCAGGGTCCTTTTCAGCCTCGATGAAGGTGGTCAGGATCTTCACTCCGTTCTGGTACAATCCCTTACTGGAGGCGGGGCAAGTGTTCACCACTTCCTTCCACGGAGCGTATGCATCATGAACACTTGACTGTTTCATGAACTCCTGGTACAGCGATAGGTTCTGTACACACTTCACGCTGTCCTCCGGCGTATTGCCGTACTTGCTCTGGGCCTGGGCACCGATGGCGGTGACCGAGATGAGCACCAGAGCGATACTGTGTTGGTAGGTCTTCATTCGATCCGTCTTTTCTTGAACCATTGTTCCCTGAGGTCGGGGGTGATGCTGATCCCGATGTACACATCCGCGAAACGTTCGCGAAGGAGACCGTTCTCAAGTGAGCCACGCTCGCCCAGTTCGGCTCCGATATTGAGCCTACTGCGTGTGGAACTTCCCATCACGGGCAATGACATCCCAAAGGACATGCCGATCTCGTCCAGCTGGGTGTTCTTCACTACCAGGTAGTCCTCCATGTACCTGAAGCCCAACCGGTAGATGGTCCGTTCCCAAAAATTGCCACCCACATCTCCAGCCGGTCGGAAGGACCCACCCAGAGAGGTCGTACGTTGGACGCCAAGGTCGTTGACACGGGCCCCACTGGCTTCGTCGGCGACCAGTTTCGTCCAATCCCGCATCCTGTGCTCCATGGACAGGCTCCAATGGGCGTTGGAAACCCCGAAACCGAGACCGAAAGCGACCGGTAACTCGACCCGTGCTGCCACTTCATTGAGGTATTGGACGGTATCGAACGGCAACTCAACACCTGAAGCACTGTAGCTGAAACTGTTCACCACTTGGGTCCGATCCGCACGCAGGGAAGTGCCCAGTTCCACCGTAACACCCACCATGAAGCGAAGCCCCTCATCACTACGTACGACCCGCTTGACCAGATCGCTTTGGACCTGAGTACCCAAGGAAATGACCCCGTCCCTTAGGAAGAGTCTATTGCTCGCATTGCTGTTATAGAAACCACCAACGGGATAGATGGCTTGCCGGGACTCCACGAGTTGGCCGAACAAATGGTTGTAATTGGCCCCGGCGCTCACCCGCCAACCATTGCCCAGACTGTCCCTTTTGCTTTCCCAGGCATGAGCCAACCCGAAGAACGCCTTGTTCAATCCACCATCACCCGTGTATATGTAGCGAACATCACCCTCGCCGGTGCTCAAGGGAGCAGCGCTCGTGATCCGGTAGCCCACATCGCTGTATGGGCTGAGTCCGAACCCGACCGCCCAACGACCAGCCTTGAACGGTATGCCCAATGATAATCCAAGCAGGTCGGTACGGTTCCCTTTCGTGGAGAGCGACGCTCCTTCGAACCGCATGGTACGCATGGCGATGCCCGCTTCGAACACAGGTCGGATGAGTCCCGTGTATGAAGCCGGGTTGGAGGGGTCCAACCCATACGGATCATAGGTGGCGATCCCCACGCCTCCCATACTCGCACGAACCACCTGTGTACTACCCAACAGTTCTCCGAAGCCATAGGCAGAATAGGGTGATCCACTACCCTGTTGACCCTGGCCGAGGACGACCGACGGCAGGGCCGCGGCCAAGCTCAAACTGATGAAGTAGTATCGCATACAGACCTTCAAGGGTGAGGAAAGGGACGGCAAAGATGCCATTTTTCAAGGCGCTGGCGACCCAAGGCCCATCGCCTCCCGTGACCATAACGACCAGCCCCGGGAATTGGTGTGCAAGGTCACGCGCGAAACCTTCCAATTCATAGCCCAATCCATTCCGGACCCCCGACCGGAGCGCTTCCTCTGTGCTGGTCGCAACCAACGCGACATCACCTTCCAGGCCTACGATGGGCAACTTTGCACTGTGCTCATGCATGGCCAAGGCCCGCATTCCCATCCCAGGGGATATGGCGCCCCTTGGAACACCCCCGATGCATCCACAAGATCATACGTGATGCAGGTCCCGGCATCGATGACCAGAACGGGACGACCAGGACACCGCATCGCGGCCCCAACGGCATTGGCGATCCGGTCGACACCCAAGGTAGCCGGGGTGCCGTAGGCATTCCCGATAGGCAATGGCGTGGCCGGATCCACCACAAGGACCGGTGCAATGTCGCTCAGGGTAGCAATGATCGTATCCACTGGAGCACCTACCGAGCCCACCACGATCGCTGCTGGTCGAAGGCCCTGTAAGAGGTCTTCAACAACCGCAGCGGTGAGTTCCGGACCACGCGACCAACGTACCGGTGTCCCATCCCGGAAAAGGACCAACTTGCTCCGGGTATTCCCGACGTCGATCGCCAGATGATGGCCTTGGGGTGGCATGGATGAAAGACTTCGTTATATTTGCGGCCCTTGTCCGGCGAACGCCACCAGCACGGTCGGTCAAAGTAATGGTGCCTTAGCTCAGCTGGTAGAGCAATGGATTGAAAATCCATGTGTCCCCAGTTCGATTCTGGGAGGCACCACCAACAGAAAGCCTCCTTTTGGAGGCTTTCGTCATTCCGGGTGTTCCACCAGCCAACTTCGGATGCGCGACAAGTGCTCCAGTTTCACCGGTTCCCGCAAGGAGATGTTCGTGGGGGTGAAGAACCGATGACGCTCCAGGAAACGGACCTGTAATTCGTTCCATTCCCGTTCCGTGTTCAATACGCCGTAGCTCCGCATCTCCTCGAACAGGGTGCTGCCGATGAGCTGGAAGTCCCCCCTTCCAAGGTAGTCCAGGTCGGCATCGCATAGGATACGGGCAAGTACGTCCAAGGGTGCTTGCGGGATGCGGGTGGCCTGTATCATGGCACAAATGACATCCATCTGCTCGGTCGTTGAGCCAAACCCTGGAAGCACCTCGCGCACCAACCGACAGCTGGCCTCTTCATGTTCCTTGTCCTGGAGGATGAAACCCGAATCATGGTAAAGCGCGGCCAACTTCAGCAATACCAGGTCCTCCCCGGACACACCCTCCTTTTCAGCGATGTCGATGGCTGTGGCGTAGACATCCAGTGTATGTGCCAAGGAATGGTACGTACGCGTGATCGGCAGTTCCTCACGGAGCCGTCGCAGGATGTATGTCCTTGCACCTTCTACGTCCATCTGCGCTCAGTGAGCCAAGATAAGACCCTTCCCGTACCCGCTACATTTGTTCCAGATGACGGACCGTTCGCAGCGCCGCACCTTGGTGCTCTTCGCACTGCTCAGCCTTTATATCGTCCTCCAGTTCACTTGGTGGGCCATATTGCTGCTGCGAAAGGAGAATGAGGTGCATCAACTCGCTTCACAGGTGCATTCCCTCGGGGGTTCACCGGGAGAACATGGTGATGCCGATCGAGGAGCCCGTATGATCATGGGCGAGGCCGTGGTCTTCCTCGTCCTGCTCATCGTCCTGTTGTTCCTCACATTCCGCGCCGTGAAGCGGGACCTGGCCTTGGCTCGCACCCAGCGGAACTTCCTTCTGGCCGTGACCCACGAGCTTCGCACTCCCATAGCAGCCATCAAGCTTCAACTACAAACCCTCGCTCGCGAAGGTCTCCGGCCGGACCAGCAAGCCACCTTGCGCGCCACCGCGGTGACCGAAGCCGATCGATTATCCCTGTTAACCGACAAGGTGCTGATGGCCACCAGGGCGGATGATGACGTGTTGCCGTTGGAATTGGCCATGGTCGATGTGGTCGGGACCATGACCGGAGTGATCGATCGCGCTCGCACCCACATCGCACGCGACCACCACATCCGGCTGATCGGCCCGGATTCCCTGGTGGTGAATTGTGATGAGCAAGCCTTGCGCAGCATTGCTGACAACTTGGTGGAGAACGCAGCGAAATATGCCCCACCAGGATCCACGGTCACCGTGTCCGTGGATGATCAACGTGATCAATGGCGACTGCTGGTCAGCGATGAGGGGCCCGGGATACCGAGTGCTGAGCAACAGCGCATCTTCGAGAAGTTCTATCGGGGGGGAAGCGAAGAGACCCGCAGTGCCAAAGGCACCGGGCTCGGTTTGTATATCGTTCAACGTCTGGTGACCAGACTCGGTGGAGTGATCACCGTCAGGACGGGCACTGACAAGGGGGCTACCTTCGCAGCCTCCTTTCCAAAACGCTGAACATGAACCATCAAAAGGTCGTCCTAATGGTCTTGGACGGATGGGGTATCGGAGCCGGTGATGCCACCGACGCCATTGCCCGAGCGCACACGCCGTTCATGGACAACCTGTTGAACACGAAGCCGCATGCCACCCTGCTGACCGATGGGGAGAACGTAGGCCTTCCGGCAGGTCAGATGGGTAATAGCGAGGTCGGGCATATGAACATCGGTGCTGGCCGAGTGGTGTTCCAAGACCTGGTTCGCATCGACAAGTCCATCCGTGATGGCGACCTGAGGCACGACCGGACCTTACAGCAAGCCTTGGCTAACGCCTGCCTGCCCGGAAAACGGCTGCATCTGATGGGGTTGCTCTCGGATGGAGGCGTCCATGCGATGCGTCACCACGCGGAGGCGCTCTGCAAGCTGGCCGCGAATGCGGGTGTTCCCGAAGTGTTCGTGCATGCCTTCACGGATGGGCGTGATGCCGATCCGCGCAGTGGGAAAGCCTACATGGAACGCTTCTTGGCGAACATGAGCGGTTCTCCGGTCCGTGTGGCCAGTGTGATAGGGCGCTATTATGCCATGGACAGGGACAAACGCTGGGAACGGGTACAAAAGGCCTATGACCTGCTCGTCCGCGGCATGGGAGAACCGGTACAGGACCCCTTGGAGGTCTTCGATACCAGTTACGCGGCCGGGGCCACCGACGAATTCATCGAACCCCATTTCGTAGCCGGACCCGATGGGTCACCGATCGCGACGATCATGCCGGGTGATGTGGTGATCTGCTTCAACTACCGCACCGACCGCTGCCGTGAGATCACCGAAATGCTCACGCAACGAGCCTTTCCCGATCAAGGCACCATTCCCTTGGAGTTGCACTATGTGACCATGACGGAGTATGATCCGACCTTCGTCGGAGTGGAGGTGCTCTTCCGTAAGGATGATCTGGCAATGACCCTCGGCGAGGTGGTGTCGAACGCTGGCCTACGGCAGATCCGTATCGCAGAGACCGAGAAGTATCCGCACGTGTCCTTCTTCTTCAGTGGCGGGCGCGAGGCCCCTTTCCCGGGAGAGTCACGGTTGATGGTACCATCGCCCAAAGTGCCCACCTATGACCTGCAACCCGAGATGAGCGCACAGGGCATCGTGGATACCATCGCGCCTGAATTGCGCAAGGGTGAGGTGGACCTGGTGGTGCTCAACTTCGCCAATCCTGACATGGTAGGCCACACCGGCGTGTTCAATGCCGTGGTGCAAGCGGTGGAGACCACGGACTCCTGCGCCGAACAGGTCGTAGCCGCTGGGCAAGACCATGGCTATGCCTTCGTGATCATTGCCGACCACGGCAATGCGGACAAGGCACTCAACCCGGACGGCACTCCGAACACGGCTCACAGCACCAATCCCGTACCCGTGGTGGTGATCGCTCCTGGCATCCACGGACTTCGCGATGGCAAGCTGGCTGATGTCGCGCCGACCATCCTGGACCTGATGGGCGTGAAAAAGCCCGTCGAAATGACGGGCTCTTCCTTGCTCGTTCGGTAAGGTCCGATCAGCGCAACACCGTCACATGACCGGTGTACGGCTTCTCGCGACGCTCCACCACCACTTCGTAATAATAGGTCCCATCGGGCAGGTCATCGGCCTTCCAAGTATTCCGATAGTCGCTGGATTCATAGACCTTCTGACCCCAGCGGTTATAGATGCGCACGGTGTGTGACACATACTGGATGCCTTCGATGAAGAAGGTCTGGTTGTTCACGTCGCCATTCGGAGTGATGACATTGGGGATCACCACGTCGCAGATGAGCTCGACCTCGATGGTCTCTTGAACGGTACGTTCACAATCGTCCGTTGCGGATACCGTGTAGTTCGCGTTCACGGCTGTGGACACCCACGTCGCATTCCCGATATCACCCGTGCTCCATTCCAGGTCAAGGATGCCTACACCGCCCGTGGCGTCCACAACCAGCAATACGGAATCATTGGAACAGGGGATGAGCAGGTCCTCCCCGCTCAACGTGATCGGCGGTGCATCAAGGATCGTGAGTGTCACTGAAGCCGTGGCTGTTCTACCGCAGGCATCCGTGACCGTGGCTGTGATGGTGGCCAATTCCCCATCGTCTGAAATGCCATCCTCAAGCGGTGCGAAAGGCACCTGGACGTTGAGCACATCGGCTGGGATGATGGTACTACCCGGCAACACGTAATCCGCACCCGCCTGGGCATCGCCACTGCCGGTCAGGGTAACGGTCAGGTCACCCGCCACCCCTTGTGGACGAATGATGTTCAATTGGCTGCTTTCGCACGCCTCGAGCAGCGTGTTGGAGCCCAGAATGGTCATGACAACGGGTTCCAATGGGGTCAGGTCCACGAAGAACTGCGCGAGTGCTGTGGAACCACAATCATCCGTGACCGTGGCGGTGTACACAGTATTGTCCAACGGGGCCACCGCTAGACTTGTCCCGTTGGAACCATCCGACCACGAAATGGCATATGGCGGGTATCCGCCACCCAATGTAGGTGTGAGCACGGTGGAACCCAGGCACGGGATCTCCGCAAAACCACCTTCAATGAACAAGTTGGGAACGGATTCGATGAAGAATATGAACTCATTGACAATACTGATACCCGAGCATACCGACTCGGAGGTCAAGGTCAGGATGATGGTCTCCTGACCGTCCAGGTCGATCGGACAGGTGAACGTGAACGATTGAACGGTATCGCCGGGAAGGAAGATGAGCGAATCCGGGAAGGCTGGAACGTAATCCTCCCCTGGGGTCGCAGTACCACCAACGGTGATGTATACCACACTCGTGTCCTCACCAGCTCCTTGTTGCAGGAAATCAAGCGTAACCGGATAGCAGCTCTCCAGGATGGTGTTCGTCCCTACAATGCCCGGCCCGGGAGTTAGGGTGGGGATGAACGGAGTGCTAAGAAAGCTTCCAGCCTCCAGGAACACGGCGGAGTCGAACGCGGTGTCACCTCCGTCCGCGATCGCCATCTTGATGTGATAGGTCTCGCCACAGACCACCTCGGCCCGGGCTGTAAGTACCACGGTCTGTCCGTCGAACTGCACCTCGATGCTGGCTCCGTTATCGAGGTAATAGATGTTGTTCCCGGTCCAGTTCGGGTCGAGCGAGGAGCAATTCACTTCCTGCCCGAAGTCACCCACTGTACCGTTGTTGACCGTATTGATGGATACCGGAATGACAGACCCAGGCACCAAGGCCAAATTGGCGGCATTCCCGCTGAAAGGTCCAGTGATCCCTGGACCGCTGAGGAAGAAACCGAAGACGTCGTTCACCGTTCCACAGACATACTCGTTGTATTCCTCTGATGCGAACACATAACGGAACGTGATGGAGTCACCCACCGGGACGAAATCGAACTCCAGGATGGAAGCGTCGTTCGTGGTCACTCCAGCAAGTATTTCCAGGTCAGGGTCGCCGACACCGGCATTGCCACCGCCCTCGGTGGATCCTCCTTCATCGTTGGGTCCCAAGGCCACGCTCACGTTACCGGTGGCCAGCATGATACCCGATTCCAAGCCGATGCTTCCCAGCGCCCCTGTAAAGGACCCCGCCTGCTCATCGACCACATCCCCGGGGACGCCATTATAGGTCACGTTGGTGACCGTGACACCTTCGCCCAGCAACACGTTCTGAAGCAGTTCGAGTGGGGTCTGGGTATTATCCACCTGCAGTTGTCCGAACGCCGGTGCGGCGAACAGTACAAGACCGAGTGATGAGAAAAGGTGTGCCTTACGCATGTTCATTCGTTACGGTGCTGTAGTGGTACCCCTGAGCAGGGTGACGTGACCAAATCCTTCCTGTGGGGCGAAATAAAGGCCTGCGACGCGGTACTTGTACACGTAGACACCGGTTGTCGCAGGGCCACTGCCATTCACGGAACCATCCCAAGGGGTGTTCAATGCCAATGAAGTGTACACCTGTTCTCCCCACCGGTCGAAGATAGCGATCTCGTATTCCGTGATCTCGGCACTCACTGGAGCGAACAGATCATTGATCCCATCACCATCAGGTGTGAATGCATTCGGGAAGTGGAACTGCGCAGGTGGTTTGAGCAGTACGGAGTCCTTGCCCACGCAGCCATTAGGGGTGATGATCGACAAGGAGGCCCAATGGTCGTCGGTATCGAAGTAGCTGTGGTAAAGTTCGTCCCCACGGTACCGGGTGCCATCTCCCATGTCCCACAACCAGGTGCGTGCGTAGGGCAGCGTGGCCGCTTGAAGGTACCAATCATCCTGGCCCTTGTTCGTCACCACGATGCCCACACTCACATGCTCCACCGCGATATCCGTGGAACCTGTCAACTGCTCCCCGCATCGATCGGTCACCGAGACCGTATAGCGGGTATCCGCCATGGGTGCCTCCCACCGCACCGGATCGCTGTGGATGCTATCCATCCATGCAATGGTATAATAGCCCGACCCGCCGGTCACCACGGCTTGAACAAGCATGCTGTCCCCGGCACACAGGAGCTTGTCCAGCGGCATCATCAGTTGGAAAGGAGCATAGACGGGCAACAGCATCCGGACACTGGCATCAGCCGTATTACCGCATTGGTCGGCAACCTCGATGGTATAGGTCGCATCGAGGGGGACCGGCATCTCGATGGATGCTCCGGAACCGAGGATGTTCCCTTGTGGGTCACGCCAGGTCCTGTTGTACACGCCGTTGCCACCCGTGATGGACACGATGCCGACCGAAGCGGAATCCCCTGCACAGATCACTGTGGTATCACCTGTTGTCGTGATCACGATCGGGTCCAAGGGCACCGTGCTGACCTGCACACTATCCTGTACTGAACTGCCGCATCCTTCCGAAACGGTGACCACATAGTACACAGGGGAACTGGATGGCACGGTGAGCGTGGAACCATTCCCTACCGGCACACCGGCCAAGGTCCATGCGTAGTCATAGTCCCCGTCGCCGCCGGTCGCGTTGACGACAGCGATCTCCTCGGTCGCGAGGCAATCCACTGCTATATCAGGGGAAACTTCGATCTCCAACGGTAGGTAGACCGGCAAGGTCAAGGTGATACTATCCTGGACAGGGACCACCGCACAGATGTCGCTGACCGTGAAGTAATAGGTCGTGGTGACCTCGGGAGCCACCGAAATGGTCGGGGTGGTCTCGCCGGTGCTCCAAACGAACTCATACTCACCCATGCCACCAGTGACCGTGGGTGCCAATGAGTGGGTCTGGCCGCACACCCCATTGATGTCCGTGGTCACCACATCCAAGGGTGGAGGGCTGTCGATGGTGAAGGTGAACACGGTCTCCACCACGACCCCGGCGCACGCCACCAGTTGCTCCACATTGATGACCAAGGTCTCAGGGCCATCCGGATCGAACGGCACATCCAAATTGAACACGAGCGACTCCACACCGGGGTCGAAGATCATCTGGTTGGGCAGGGCCGGCGCGTAATCCACGCCCTCCGTTGCCGTTCCTGCATAGAGATACGTGACCGTATCAGAGTTATTGAGGTCACCCAGGCGCGTAAAGACCAGTTCATATGGGCCACAGCCTTCCAATAGGATATCGCCGTTCACCCCGAAGCCATTGGTCAGCGTGGGTTGCACCTGACCCGTGCTCGTGAAGCTGCCGGCCTCCAGGAACACTGCCGAATCGAACGCGGTGTCCCCACCATCGGCAATTGCCATCTTGATATGGTACTGCTGCCCGCACTCCACGATGGCGAAGGCCGTCAATACCACGGTCGATCCATCGAACTCGATCGTGGTACCCGTGTTGGAGACGAAGAATCCACTATTGGCTTGCCAATTGGGGTCAAGGTTCTCGCAATTCGTCCCATCATCCGGGGGGAATACGGTGGAACCCACGCTACCATTATTCACTGTGTTGATCGATACCGGTATCTGTGTACCCGGCACCAACGCGATGTTGATCGCGCCATTGCTGTAGGGTCCGGCAATGGACGGTCCACTCAAGAAGAACCCGAAGGCGTCATTCACCGTCCCGCACACGTACTCATCATACTCCTCCGAGGAGAACACATAGCGGAACTTCAAACTATCCCCTGTGGGGACGAAATCGAACTCGAGAATGGCTGCATCGTTCGTCGAGACTCCGCTCAACAGTTCCAGGTCCGGATCCCCTGAACCGAAGTTGCCCCCGCCTTCGGTGGATCCACCTTGGTCGTTCGGACCGAGCGCCACTTGGATATCGCCGGTAGCCATGATCACACCTGCGTCCAGGCCCACATTGCTGGCCGTGCCATCAAAGCTCCCGATCTGCTCGCTCATGATGTTCCCCGGCCCGCCATTGAAGGTGATGTTCGTGGCGGTGACACCGCCGCCAAGCAGCACATTCTGCACCAACTGGGTCGGGAACAACGTGTTATCCACCGCCAGTTGTGCCATGGCTGCGGACGAGACCGCTAAGGCGAGCACGGCGAGGATGGGGCGCTGATTCAAGTGGGCCATGGTCAATGGAGCGATGAAACTAAGGGATCCGATCGGATTGAGGACCGAACGCAGGTCCAAAAGGTTGCCCGGATGCCAACAGAAATGGTCGGACCTTGTCCTCCTGAACGTTCCATACACGGGCCCGGGTCTATCTTTGGTGCCCTTAGAACGCAGCAACCGTGAACGCCACCGACGCCTACATCAAGACCCACGAGGACCGCTTCCTGAACGAATTATTGGACCTCCTCCGCATACCAAGTGTGAGTGCGGACCCCAAGTACAAGGCAGAGGTGGCACGATGTGCCGAAGCGGTGAAACAACGCATGGTAGAGGCTGGCTTGGACAAGGTCGAGGTGTGCCCGACCGCGGGTCACCCCATCGTATATGGGGAGAAGATGATCGACCCTGCCTTACCGACAGTTCTCGTCTATGGCCACTATGACGTGCAACCTCCTGACCCTCTGGATCTTTGGCATAGCGGTCCGTTCGAACCGGTGATCAAGGAGGGCATGATCTACGCCCGAGGAAGTGCAGACGACAAAGGCCAGTTCTACATGCATGTGAAGGCCATCGAGGCCATGGTGAAGAGCGATGGATTGCCCTGCAATGTGAAGGTGATGATCGAGGGGGAGGAAGAGGTGGGTAGCGATAACCTCGGGCTTTTCGTAGCCGCCAACAAGGACCGCCTCAAAGCGGACGTGGTCCTCATCAGCGACACATCCATGATAGCCAACGATGTGCCCAGCATCAATACCGGGCTTCGTGGCCTCAGTTATCTGGAGGTGGAGGTGACCGGCCCCAACCGTGACCTGCACAGTGGTGTCTATGGTGGAGCGGTGGCGAATCCGATCAATGCGCTCTGCGAGATGATCGCCAGCATGCACGATGCCGATCGTCGGATCACCATCCCCGGCTTCTACGATGCTGTGCAGGAACTGAACAAGGCTGAACGTGAGGCCCTGGCCGAAGCCCCGTTCAATGAAGCCGACTACATGAAGGACCTTGACATCGACGCGGTGCGCGGCGAAAAGGGCTACACGAGCGAGGAGCGGAGCAGTATCCGCCCAACCTTGGACGTCAACGGCATCTGGGGTGGCTACATCGGCGAGGGTGCAAAGACGGTACTACCCTCCAAGGCCTACGCCAAGATCAGTATGCGATTGGTCCCTGACCAAAAGAGCGATGTGATCACCAAACTCTTCCAGGACCATTTCACGCGTATCGCACCTCCTGGTGTACGCGTGGTCGTCAAGCCCCACCATGGTGGCGAAGCCGCAGTGACACCGATCGACAGCCCGGCCTATCTGGCAGCAAGCAAGGCCATGGAGGAGACGTTCGGCAAGAAGCCCATCCCCACCCGTGGTGGTGGCTCCATCCCTATCGTGGCCTTGTTCGAGAAGGAGTTGGGACTGAAGACCGTCCTGTTCGGGTTCGGATTGGATAGCGACAACATCCACAGTCCCAACGAGAAGTACGGCGTATTCAACTACTTCATCGGCATCCGCACCATTCCCCGGTTCTTCCGTCATTTCGCAGCCAGCGGCTTCAAGGCTTGATCGGTCCGGTACGGCCTTTGCCCCTGTCAACGAATGCAACACCTTGGCGACACTTCCCGAGCGTATCGAACGGGGGCGTTCTTCCTCTTGAGCATCCTCATACCCTTTCTGTTCTCCAGCTGCTCGGCGTATGAGGAGGTGGAGTTGCGCGATATCAAGGAAGTGGAGGTGTTGAGGATGGATGGCAGGACCATAGCCTTGCGCGTGGACGTGCTGGTGAACAACCCCAACGGCTATCGGATCAGTGTGGAGGACCCCGATGTGGACCTCTATCTCAATGACACATATGTGGGCAAGGGACGCTTGGATTCCGCATTGACACTGAACAAGCGGTCCGAACAGATCTACCCCGTTCACCTGCACGCTGACCTTGCTGGCGGACCATTGTTGATGATGATGATCGGTGGGGCGCTCAGCGGCGAAATGAAGTTGGGTGTCAAAGGCACCGTTCTTGCTCGCTCCGGTATGTTGCGCAAGCGCTTCCCATTCGAATTGGAGGAGCGGATCGACCTGCGCAGCTCACGACCCTGATACGAAGGGTTGCTTCCGGACCACCACGGGAACACCCAACAGCCCAGCTGCCAGGCTGATATGCATACGGTTCCCGACTATGGGATAGCTGTCGCGATGCGACCATCGCGCCAGGTGGTGCTCCCGTAAGAAATCATCGCGATAGGTATAGACCAGGAAGCCATTGACCTCCCTCACCTCCAGTACATCATGGTCCGTGACCACTTCGGGACCATGGCCCAGGTAGTTCAACCAGAGGAGCAACGACATCACGATGGGCCCCACAGCGAGCAGGTTGAAGAGGAACCACTCCAAGCGCTCCATGCCCAAGCGCAAGCCGGAACGAGCATACCCGAACAAATTCCCCGCAAAGCACAGGATCAAGAAGATCCGGAACAACAGCCCGGGCGCGATCAGTGTCCAGGGTACGACGGTGACCATGCTGCCCAGTCCGACGAAGATCCCCAAGCCCATCAATGTGCTCGGCCATCGTTGGTCCTTTACGATGCCCTTCACGACAGGCTGTTGATGCACAGGCCGCGGACCTCTTCCTTGCGGCTCCAAGGAGGTGTTCCTTTGATGGACCATGGCCGCGAAGGAACAGCACAACGAGCGTACCGCCAACCGCTTGATCACCGAGCGGAGCCCGTATTTGCTCCAACATGCCCACAACCCGGTGGATTGGTACCCTTGGGGCGAGGAAGCCTTCGAAGCGGCACGAGCAAGTAACAAACTGCTCCTCATTTCCATCGGCTACAGCAGCTGCCACTGGTGCCATGTGATGGAACGCGAGTGTTTCGAGGACGGATCCATCGCGGCCGTGATGAACGCGAACTTCATCTGTATCAAGGTGGACCGCGAAGAACGGCCGGACGTGGACCACGTCTATATGAGCGCGGTGCAACTGATGACAGGGCGCGGGGGGTGGCCATTGAACTGCTTCGCACTATCCGATGGTCGACCCATGCATGGCGGAACCTACTTCCCACGCGCCCAATGGGAACAGGTGCTCCTAGGATTGGCAAGGACCTATGAACAAGACCCCGACCGGGTCATCCAACATGCCGAACGTTTGCGGCTTGGTCTGGTGGCCAGCAACGTGGTGGAACCTGTCGAACTTGATTCCCCGCTCGATCGGAAGGCCGTCCATAACGCGGTCCGTAGCCTGGTGCCAAATTTCGACCGACGCCACGGGGGAATGGACCGTGCGCCCAAGTTCCCCTTACCCGTGGAACTACACATGCTGCTGGAACACGGTCTTTTGGCCAATGACCAGGAATTGGTGGAGCATGTACATCTGACCCTCGAGCGCATGGCCCTTGGCGGCATCTTCGACCAACTGGGGGGCGGGTTCGCACGCTACAGTACCGACGTGATCTGGAAGGTGCCGCATTTCGAGAAAATGCTTTACGACAACGCTCAATTGGTGAGCGTATATGCGGCCGCACATCAGCACCGTCCCAATGAACTCTATGCCGACACGGTGCGCCTCACCCTATCTTTCATCGAGGACCGGTTGACCGCACCGGATGGACTGTGGTACAGCGCCCTGGATGCCGATACCGACGGTGTGGAAGGGCGCTTCTATGTATGGCAACGGGGCGAAATGGAAGACCTGCTCGGATCCGAGTTCGACCTTGCAGCGGCGTACTTCCAAGTGAACGAGCGCGGGCATTGGGAAAATGGTGACCACATCCTGCTCCGCGCCTCGGACGACCACACATTCGCTTTGTCGTTCGGTATTCCCAAAGCGGAATTGCGTGAACGCATCGCCGCGATCCGCGCCGTATTGATGAAGGCCCGGGACCAGCGCACGCCACCGGGGTTGGACGACAAGTGCCTGACCAGTTGGAACGCACTGATGGTGAAGGCCTACTGCGATGCCCATTACGCGTTCGGCGAAGAGGCCTGGTCGCAACGGGCGGTGCGTGGCATGGAACAACTCTTGTCCTGCTGCAAGCGATCCGATGGTGGGCTCTGGCACAGCGTGAAGGATGGACAAGCCGGTATCAATGGCTACCTGGAGGACCATGCCTTCGTGATCGACGCACTGCTCGCCCTGTACCAGATCACCTTCAAGGAAAGCTGGATCCAGCAGGCACGGGCCTTGGCGGAGCATGCCATTCGTCACTATCACGATCCGGTCACCGGCCTGTTCCATTTCACCAGCGATCTTGACCCTCCCTTGATCACCCGACACCGTGAGATCGCGGATTCCGTCATGCCTTCCTCCAATTCCTCCTTCGCGCGGTCCTTGTTCCTGTTGGGTCGCCTATGCGCCGATGACCGGTACATTGCGTCGAGCGCACGTATGGAAAAAGCCATGCGATCACAGGTACTCGAACATCCCGCCGGACATGCCAACTGGATCCGACTGATGCACCAGTTCGCGTACCCATTCCGTGAAGTGGTCATTACCGGTCCTGATGCCCTGCGCGTGCGTGCTGGCTTCCACACACGATCGGTCCCCAACTGCCTCTTCGCAGGTGCAACACACGCATCGGACCTGCCTTTGATGCACGACCGCATAGGACCCGACACCCGGATCTTCGTATGCGTGGACCAAACCTGCCAATTGCCCGTGACCAGCACGGAAGAAGCCCTTCGTCTCCTGTCATGATCCGCTCCACATTCCTGTTCCTGCTCTTGGGCACCACGGCGACCCACGGTCAGATGGTGTTGATCGCTCCTGGTACCGAGGACCCTGGGGAACTGCGCTTCAATCCCACGTTCATCGCACGCAACCATATCGCGGCCATGGTGGGTGAACGGCTCATCAAGCGCGATGATAGGCCCATGTCGCCACAGCGTGAGAAACACATGTACCGTTTCGACGGGGAGGGCCGCACGACCTATGCGAACCACTCTTATGGTCAGCCAGGAAGCGGGCGTGACACCACCTCGGTGGCCGTGACCTTCGATGCACAGGGCCGCGAATTGGAGCGGCTGAGGAACGACCTCACTGGTCATTTCTCCCTGCGAATCCTGCGCGATACACAAGGCCGGCCAGTGCGTCAGACCTACGCCCGGGTGGCCAATCTGGGCACCGATCGCTACGCGCTCATCCCTGGTGAGGTCACCGCGATCAGCGACGAGCACTACCGGCATGAACATGTGAACGACAGCACCACCAGACAGGTCTTCATCAACGAACTTGGCCTCCCCTACCGCGAGCAACTCCGGATCCAGGACCACTTGGGGTACCTACATATCATCGAGGACCGGTACCTGATCAGCAACCGATCATCACGCATCACCTTTCGTTATGACGAACAAGGACGATTGTCCGAGCGCGTGGAACAACCGGATATCGCCCAGCCACGGATGTCACGCCGCACCTGGACCTATGATAGCGCCGGGAACGTGAGGTCCGGAACGCTGTGGCACGATGATGAACACGTGCAGCAGG
Organism: Flavobacteriales bacterium; assembly: GCA_016718655.1. Lineage (GTDB taxonomy): Bacteria > Bacteroidota > Bacteroidia > Flavobacteriales_F > PHOS-HE28 > PHOS-HE28. Next base: position 53,995 of record JADKCV010000011.1, read on the forward strand.
ACGAATACGTGTACGAGGATAGTACGCTACTCCTGCGGGGGCGCCTCACCAAGGACATCAAAAGCGGCATCATTCATGTGGTGCGTTATACCACAGAGTTCCGTTGAAGCGCACGACCCTCCTCCTGCTGTTATTGCCCTTTGCCCACTTGGTAGTGGCCGGGTCCGGGCTGGTGCGCTGGGCGTATGGTCCTTTCGGGACTGTTGGTGATGCTGCATTCGTGGTGGAGGATGGTCGTATCTACCAAGCCCTTGGCCCATTCGGGCAGCGTGGACCGTGCATCTACGTGTTCACTGAAGAGGAAGTGTTCCACAGTCAGGACGCTTTCGGGACCAAAGGGCAAGGCGCGTTCCGGGCTGACGGTGACAAGTTGTTCCGCTGTCAGGGCACCTTTTGTACGAAGGGAGCGTGTGCATTGATCCTGGAAGGGACGAAGGTCTACCGGGGTGAAGGGGCGTTCTGCACAAGGTCTGATGGAGCCTTCCTCATCGATGGCAACACCGTGTTCCTGGCTGAAGGCCCATTCGTCCATCGCACGGATGCCATCCTTCAGGTGGTCGGAGATGTGCCCATGATCGCCTTGTTGACGATCCTTGCAGGACTGTAGGTTGATATCCCTTCAGGGGCCGCACGAAACGTGGACGCGACTGACCACGCTAACCAGCCCCGTGCTTCCGTGGCTGGGTCACGTTGGCCTCCTTGCCATAGTCAGGTATCAGATAGGCCAGATCATCGAACCGTGCGGAGCGGAACCGTTCTTCCGCTAGGGGCAACATATGGCGTGCGGACGGTACGACCCCAGGCAGATGGTCAACGTTCGTGGCTCCCGACCAAAGCTCCGATGCCTTGTCCGCTCCATCACCGAAGACCAGCCGAGTAACCTCCACCCCGGTAAAGGAGGTGTCCAACACCAACGGAGACACCGCACCGATCGGCCCACCTGTGCTCGTGAAGGCTTGCGTGAAGACCTCCATCCGTCGCGCATCGATCATGGGCCATGGTTCAGCAGTGAATGGACCATGCGTGTTGCGCGCTGCCTGCACCAGTGTTGCGAGGGTAGGGATACCGATGATCGGCCTGTCCAAGGCGTAGCACAGTCCTTTTGCGGCGCTGAGGCCGATCCGTAAGCCCGTGTAGCTGCCGGGTCCGATACCAACAGCCACGGCATCGATATCCGAGAGCGCAAGGTCACCTTCCTGCATGACCTCGGCAATGAAGAGATTCACACGTTCCGCATGGCTGAGCTTCTCGCTCAAGAGATCACGCGTGGCAATACACACGCCATCACGGCCCACAGCCACTGAGCAGAGCTTCGTTGCGGTCTCCAATGCGAGGATCAAGGCCATGGGCCGCGAAGGAACCGCATTCGAAGGCTGCGTGCAAGTGTCGAGACCGACCTACAGCGTGATCGGCAGGCCTTGAAGGATCTCCAAGCTCTTCACCGCCATCAAGTAGTTGTACCGGGCATTGATCATATCGGCCGCACTGCGGTTGGCATTGTTCTTCGTCGCGTTCAATTCCACAGCGGTGATCACACCAGCCGTGAACCGCTCCTGGGCGTAGCGCAGGGCTTCTTCCGCAGCTTCGGTGGCACGCCTGGCGCTCTCGAATTGACGGAATGCGGACCGCTGTGCCGTGATCGCGCTGAGCACATCCCGTTGCAGGGCGTTCCGACGTTGCTCGCGCTGGTTCACAGCCTGCTCCTTCCGGATCCGTGCCTGATCCACCTGGGTCCTGTTGCGCATGTTGTTGAACAACGGCACGCTCAACGTGAAGCTCAACGATTCGTTCAGGTTGTCATCCAATTGGGTCCCGAACGCCTTGGTGCGCGTGTCGAAGTCCACCGTGGGAGTGAACACGTCCTCGCCGGACCCCGTGAACCCGATGACCGTGGGGTCTCCGATGATGGGGTCTCCGATAGGCTCCACATTGCGACCCGAATACCCGGTACCAGCGGAAGCGCTGAAGACCAGACTGGGAAGGCTGCCCGACTGCGCAACGGATATGCCGCGCTCCGCGCTCTGCACATTGAGCTCCGCCTGAGCATAGGCTGGATTGTTCCGCAATACCTCGGCCAACACGGCATCCGCCTGCTGGGTGGGTTCGGTGATCGACAGCAGCTCAACTCCCGGTGCCATGACATCGAACGAAGCGGCTTCTTCCGGCGTCAACTGCATGAGCGTGGCAAGGTCCAGCCGTGCCAGGTCCAATTGGTTCAGCAGGTCGGTATGGGTGAATTCTTCTTGTGCCCGTTGCGACACCAGGTTGAGCACTTCGGCTCGGGGGCTGCGGCCTGCGTCCACCAACTGCTCCACCCGGTCGATCTGTTGCTGGGTGGTGCCGATCTGCTCCTGTGCCACCCTTGCCCGTTCGCGCAACGCCAGCACGTTGAGGAAGGCGTTGGCCACCTGCGTACGGATATCGTTGCGCGCTGCTTCATGGCCTTTCATGGCTGCGTCCTCGGTCAAGCGCGCCTGACGCAAGGTGTTCTGCTTTCGGAAGCCCTCGAACAGCGAAAGGTCGGAGCTCAGGAAGAAGTTGTTCGTGCGCACCCGGTCCGTGGCGAACGTGTTGGTGAACCGGTCCACGACCCGACCGTAGTTGTATCCATGGGTGCCCGCTGCGTTCAAGTTGGGCAAGAGATCCCATTTGGCCTGGTCCGCACTGGTAGCGGCGAACTCCCCGTCCAAGGCGGCATTGCGCATGGTGAGGTTGCGTTCTTCGGCCAGCTGGACGCACTGTTCCAGCGTCCAGCGTTGCTGAGCCTGCAGGGTTACGGTTACGAGTAGGAGAACGGATACCAGTGAAGCACGCATGGTGTTCGACGGGGCCGAATAGCGACCCCAAGCACCAAAACTATCCGGTACGGTCCGCAGGGAGCGGGTCATATGACGAACGGTGGACCTGCGTGTCGAAAGGTGTGCACCCGGCTCACATACCCAGGACCTTGATCTCCACGCGACGGTTGGCCTCGCTCTGTTCCTTGTTCTTGGGCTCGGGGTAGAGCATCTGTGAATTGCCCAAGCCCACGTAGGAGATGCGGCCCGGTTCGACATCGTTGACCAGCAAGAAGTCATACACGGTCTTGGCCCGTGCTGTGCTCAGGTCCACGAACTCCTTCTTGTTCTTGAACGTCGGCCCGTTCACATGCCCTTCCACCTCGATCTTCACCTTGGCGTTCTCCTGAAGAAACCGCAGGAGCATGAGCATGGATGCCTCCGATTGACGCATCACCTTATCCTCGTTGCCCACGAACCGTATGTCATCCAGGATGACACGGGCACCCGGTGAAATGGGGGTGAGCCGGACCTCCACCTTCACTGTGGGGTCCATGGTTCCCTTGACCTTCACCGTCTGGAACATGTAGCCCTTGCGCACGCAGCCGATCTTCAGGTTGCGGTAAGCGTCCATCTCATACATGTAACTGCTCTTTCCCTTGGCCTCCACCACCTTGTCGAACTGCATGCCGTCGATGGTGAGGTTGGTCTCAATGGGTTCACCGGTAGCCGCATCCACCACGTTGATCAGTAGTTGCTGCTTGAGCTTCTTCTCCGCTTCGGTCTCCACCGGTTCAGGCGGCGGAGGCGGGTCGTAATGGAAATGGATGGTGTATCCTGCCAGTGGTCGGTCCTGATAATCCACCACGAGGTAGAGCAAGTCGCCCTTCTTCACGTCGATGGCTCGGCTGAAACTGCTTCCCACACCACTCCGTACGAAATCGTCCGGTGCGTCCATCCTTAGCCCACAGATGGAGCGGTTGCTCTTGTCGTTCCTGGAGATGTTACTACGGATCGGCTGGACCTGACGTGAAGCGATCTTATCACAGATACCCGGAATAGCGCCCTCGAACACCAGGAAATCAATGTCGTCCTCGATGTTATCCGGGATGATCTCAAAGGTGATCCGCGTATCGGACGGGCTACGGAACTTGTACCATGTGCTATGGTGTTCCCGTTCGAACCACTGTAGGTCCTCCATGGGATTCTCCTTGATCTCCAGCTTGTTACCAAAGCCTCGGACCGCTTGCGACTGGTGATAGATGGAATCAGCGATGACGATCGCACCCGTACAATCGCCGTTCTCCTGCGTCAACCCAATAGGGGATTGCGCCAGAACGAGGTTGCCGAGGCCGAGGAACGCTATCGCGATGAAGGGGAGTCTCATCCGTGTGGCCCCGTTCTACGTGGACCATCGGCTCAGGTTTCGTAACCCAGGTTACTCCCAAGCCAGCGTTCCATCCATTCCACGGACTCCCCCTTGCGCTGCGCCAGGTCCGCGATCTGGTCCTTGGCCACGCGGCCGATGCCGAAATACTTGCTCCGCGGGTGGGCGAAATAGAAGCCGCTGACCGCTGCCGCCGGGCTCATGGCCATGCCCTCGGTGAGGGTGATGCCCGTGTGCTTGGTGGCGTCCAATAGGCGGAAGAGCTCTGGCTTTTCGGTATGGTCGGGGCAGGCTGGGTAACCCGGTGCCGGACGGATACCTTGGTATTCCTCCTTGATCAGCTGGTCGTTGCTGAGGCGGACGGTCTCGTAACCCCATAGTTCTTGGCGCACCACTTCGTGTAGTTTCTCGGCAAAGGCCTCGGCTAGGCGATCGGCCAATGCCTTCAATAGGATGGCGCTGTAGTCGTCGTGCGCGGACTCGAAGCGCTTCACGCGTTCTTCCACGCCGTGGCCTGCGGTCACCGCGAAACCACCGAGGAAATCGGGCGTGCTCTGCGGCGCGATGAAGTCGGCCAACGCGATATACGGAACACCCGGCGCCTTCTTGCTCTGTTGGCGCATGGTCTGGAAACGACCGATGACGTTGGTGCGGGATGCGTCGGAGTAGATCTCGATGTCGTCGTGCGCAACGGTATTCGCGGGCCAGATGCCTGCGACGCCGTGTGCTTGTATCCACTGCTCCTTCACGATCCGGTCCAACATCTTCTGCGCATCGTTGTATAGGCGCGTGGCTTCGGCACCCACCACCTCGTCCTCCAGGATGCGCGGAAACTTGCCTGCGAGCTCCCAGGCCATAAAGAAGGGCGTCCAGTCGATGTAGGGTACCAGCTCGGCTAGCGGGTAATTGCGGTAGGTGAAAATGCCGGTGCTCTTCGGAGCCACCAGTGGTTCGGCGTTCCAGTCGATCGTGAACTTCTTCGCACGTGCTTCGGCGAGTGGCACATACTCCTTCTCGCGTTGGTTGCCTTCGTACTGGGTGCGCACCTTGTCATACTCGGCGCGGATGTCCACCTCGAACCGAGCGCGCTCATTGTCGCTGAGCAGGTTGCTCACCACGGGCACACTGCGGCTGGCGTCGATCACGTGTACCACGGGCTTGCTGTAGTGCGGCGCGATCTTCACAGCGGTATGCACGCGGCTCGTTGTTGCGCCACCGATCAAGAGCGGCAAGTCGAAGCCTTCGCGCTCCATCTCCTTCGCCACGTGTACCATTTCGTCCAATGAGGGCGTGATCAGGCCACTGAGGCCGATGATGTCCACCTTCATCTCGCGGGCGGTCTTGAGGATCGTCGCGCTCTGCACCATCACACCGAGGTCGATCACCTGCCAGCCGTTGCAGGCGAGGATCACGCCCACGATGTTCTTGCCGATGTCGTGCACGTCACCCTTCACGGTGGCGAGCAGGACTTTCTTCGCGCCTTCCTTCTGCGTACCGATCACTTGTGCGGCCTTCTTCTCCGCGAGGAAGGGCTCGAGGTAGGCCACGGCGCGCTTCATCACGCGGGCGCTCTTCACCACCTGGGGCAGGAACATCTTACCGCTGCCGAAGAGGTCGCCCACCACGTTCATGCCGGCCATCAGCGGGCCTTCGATCACGAGCACAGGGTCCACGTACTGCACGCGGGCCTCTTCGGTGTCCTGCTCGATGAACTCGGTGACGCCGTGCACCAGCGCGTGCTTCAAGCGTTCCTCCACGGAGCCTTCGCGCCAGGCGGCCTGTGCGGCCACGGCCTCCGCGGAAGGCGCGCCCTTGAACTGCTCCGCGAAGGCCACCATGCGCTCGGTGGCATCGGGGCGACGAGCGAGCAGCACGTCCTCCACATGTTCCAGCAGGTCCTTGGGGATGTCGTCGTACACACCCACTTGCCCCGCGTTCACGATGCCCATGTCCAGACCCGCTTTGATGGCGTGGTAGAGGAAGGCCGTGTGGATGGCCTCGCGCACGGGCTCGTTGCCACGGAAGCTGAAACTCACGTTGCTCACGCCGCCGCTGGTCAATGCACCGGGCAGGTTCTGCTTGATCCAACGCACGCCTTCGATGAAGTCGATGGCGTAACGATCATGCTCCGCCATGCCGGTGGCCACGGTGAGGATGTTCGCGTCGATGATGATGTCGTGCGGCGCGAAGCCCGCCTTCTGCGTAAGCAGGTCGTAGCTGCGTTGCGCGATCTGGATGCGGCGCTCGAAGTTGTCGGCCTGGCCTTGCTCGTCGAAGCACATCACCACGGTGGCGGCGCCGAGGCGACGGATGATCTTCGCCTGCCGCAGGAATTCCGCTTCGCCTTCCTTCAGGCTGATGCTGTTGGCGATGCCCTTGCCTTGCAGGCATTTCAGGCCCGCCTCGATCACGCTGAACTTGCTGCTGTCCACCATCACCGGCACACGCGCGATGTCGGGTTCGGCGGCGATGAGGTTGAGGAACTTGCGCATGGCCTCCACGCCATCGATCATGCCCTCGTCGAGGTTCACGTCGATCACCTGCGCGCCGTTCTCCACCTGCTGGCGGGCCACGCTCACGGCCTCATCGTAGTTGCCGTTCTTGATCAGCTTGCGGAAGGCCGCGCTGCCCGTGACGTTCGTGCGTTCGCCGATGTTGACGAAGTTGCTGCCGGGGAAGATGCGGAGGGGCTCGAGGCCGGAGTAGGTGGGGATGCTTCGATTCAAACGGGGATCACCGCAACGAAGGCACGCACGGTGAGGCACCTTGAATGGACCTCTATCACGAATCCAGTACACGTCACTCTTCAGGTCTGAGGCTTACACGCATCACCTCCCATATTCTCCAATCGAGTACCACTTACTCTGAGATAAGTCATAGACGACCCTCCTTCTGTTGGCCAGGAAATAGTTGTACCGGTAAGTGAAGACTATCAGGCTGTCCATTTTCCAACATGGTTCGTCGCTATTGGAAGGCCCACCCCATACATGGATGGTCAGAAGCTTTGTTCCCGCATGAATGTTTCGGCTTCAACCACTTCACCTTGCGGAAAGGACCAGCATCCTTCATAGCCCAGGGGAGACTTCGAACGATCCTATGGTTAGCCTTCATGCGCCATCATGTATCTATCGCTTCATCGAATCTCGTCACCGAGCTTTGACATCTTCTTGTACGCCGACTTTAGGCGGACATGAAGCTAGTTGAACGAACAGACGGCAGGTCGGGGAATAAGCTACCAGTCATCGGCGTCGATAACGATTGAAGTCAGGCAAAGCTCGGGTTCTTGGCCGGCAGTGAACGATTGCAGCGGACAGCCCGCAATGCGCGACGGAGCGCCACGACGTGCTTGTTGAAGTGATGGAGCGACAATCGCCTTGAGGTCGGCGAGGGGTCACCCCACTCCCATCGAAATGCGGCGTAGGCGAGGTCGGCATGTTGGTCGCCATCCACTTCACACCTCTGGTCAACACTTCACCACCACGCTATCGTCGCTCGTTGCGTGCCGTTCACAGGCGCTGCGCGTGGCGCATGCTTCCCCGCCTCCTTCGCCAGCGCCGCGATATGCTCCGGCGTCGTCCCGCAGCACCCACCCACCACGTTCACCCAGCCGCTGGCCATGAACTCGCCCACGAGCTTGGCGGTGACCTCGGGTGTTTCGCGGTACTCGCCCATCTGGTCGGGCAGGCCGGCGTTGGGGTAGATGCTCACGCGGCAGGTGCTCTGCTCGGCGATCACTTCCAGGTACGGACGCATCTGCGCCGCGCCCAGCGCGCAGTTGAGGCCCATGCTGAAGAGCGGCACGTGTTGCATGCTGATGAGGAAGGCTTCGATCGTTTGTCCGCTCAGCGTGCGTCCACTGGCATCGGTGATGGTGACGCTGCACATGAGCGGCACGCGCGTGCCACGCGCTGTCGAAGACCTCGTCGATGGCGTAGAAGGCGGCCTTCGCGTTGAGCGTGTCGAAGATGGTCTCCACCAACAGGATGTCCACGCCGCCATCGAGCAGCGCCTCCACCTGCTCCTTGTAGGCGGCCACGAGCTGGTCGAAGGTGACGGCGCGGAAGCCGGGATCGTTCACGTCGGGGCTGAGCGAGGCGGTCTTGTTCATGGGCCCGATGGCGCCGGCCACGAAGCGCGGCTTGCTCGGGTCCATGGCGGTGTACTTCGCGCAGGCCTCCTTGGCCAAGCGTGCCGAGGCGAGGTTCATCTCGCGCGCCAGGTGGCTGCACTCATGCTCGGCCTGCGCGATGCTGGTGGCGCTGAAGGTGTTCGTCTCCACGATGTCGGCGCCGGCCTCCAGGTATTGCTCGTGGATGGTGCGGATGGCCTCGGGGCGCGAGAGCGAGAGCAGTTCGTTGTTGCCCTTCAGCAGGATCGGGTGGTCCTCCATGCCTTTCGGATGGAAGTCCTCCTCGGTGAGGCCGAGCTTCTGGATCATGGTGCCCATGGCCCCGTCGAGGACGAGGATGCGCTCCTGGGCGAGTTGTTCGAGTGTCTTCATCGTACGGTCGTTCACCAGCGCTCCCAGAAACGAAAAAGCCCCACCCGATGGACCGGATGAGGCATCATTGTTCCTTGCGGGACATTGCTTCCTGATCACGGCTCATCTTTTCCGCCGTACGGCGGACTGGATTTAGCACCTATCCGCCGGACGGCGGACGGTTGCCAAGGCTTCGCAGGGCCAGTCCCTCCGCCTTTCTGGATAAGCAATGGAAAAGAACGTGGCGCGAAGATAAGCGCCTGATCAGAAGCCGTGTTGACCACCCAGATGGCTTACCTCCTCAAGCAACCTTAGGTCTTTGCGCGCCACCCCGTTGGGAGCAGTGGCCAACGCCTTCCTTGCCAGCTCCGCGAATCCCGGTAGATAGGGGTTGTCTACGCTCCAATACCCTGCGGGGTGGTTGATACGGAGCAGCGCGTTCAACAGGTCGCCCGGATAGAACTCACTCTCGATCCACGGATCGGTCTCCAACAACGCGAACGCCTTCGGCACGAGATGGCGCAGGCACTCGTTCTGACCGATCAGGAAACGCAGGTCGGCTGGGGTCAACAGACCTATGGGCACCGTGTGCAGTGCGTGGAAGCGCCGAACAACCCCACTATCCCCTACATCGGGTACTGGATCGCTCCATGTCCATCCTCCCAACGCACTGATGCTATGGCGGTCGGGTTCCTTCTCCTTGCGCATAGTCACTGGCTACCGCCCCCCGCCGATGTACTTCTCCAACCACCCGAACACCTCGGTGTGCCACTGCATGGAATTCTGCGGCTTCAGCACCCAGTGGTTCTCGTCGGGGAAGCGGAGGTACTTGCTCTCGATGCCCTTGGACTGGCAGGCGGTGAAGCTGCCGATGCCCTGGGTGAGCGGTACGCGGAAGTCCTTGTCGCCGTGGATGACTAGCATGGGCACGCGCCATTGGTCCGCATGCAGCAGCGGGTTGAAGGTCTCGTAGTTGGCGGGCTTGGTGAAGACGCTGCCGCCGTTCTCCCAGTCGGTGAACCAGAGCTCCTCGGTGCTGTAGCCCATGGCGCGCGTGTCGAAGATGCCGCAGTGCGACACCAGCGCCTTGAAGGGCTCGTTCCACACGCCGGCGATCCAGTTGATCATGAAGCCGCCGTAGCTCGCGCCGAGCGCCGCCACGTTGCCACCATCGAGGAAGGGGTACTTGCCCAGCGCGAAGGCCAGGCCTTTCTGCAGGTCCTCCAGCGGGCGGTCGCCCCAGTGCTCGTTGATGGCATCGGTGAAGGCCTGGCCGTAGCCGGTGCTGCCGTGGAAGTCGATCATCACCACCGCGAAGCCCTGTCCGGCGTAGGTCTGCGGGTTCCAGCGGTAGCTCCACGCGTCGCCGAAGCTGCCTTGCGGACCGCCATGAATGAGGAAGGCCACCGGGTACTTCTTGCCTTCCATATAGTTAGCGGGTTTCAGCACATAGCCGTACACGGTCTCGTTGTTCCAACCGGGGAAACTGAACTGCTCGTAGGCACCGAAGACCTTGTCCTTCAACACGGCGTTCACACCGGTGAGGTTCATCGGGTTGTCGTCGATCATGCGCCAACGATGCACTGCTTCTTTGCCATCCTTCATCGGCTTACTGGGCCCCGAAGCGTATAGCACGGAAGGGCTGTTCATCGCGCTTTTCAAGAAGACGAAGCCGTTCGGAGTTTGAGCGAACGCATCGATGTGGCCTTCATGGGAGATCGGTGCGACAGGTCCGGCAGCTCTTTCCTTGCCAGCCACGTGAAGGCTGAAGAGACGATGCGAGCCTTGATCATCGGCGGTGACGAGCAGGCTCTCGCCATCGCGGCTCCACGCAAGGCTGCTGGCGCTGCGATCCCAGTTGGACGCTACGTCGGTGACCGTGCCCGTGGCGAGGTCCATCACCTGGAGCTGGAAGCGGTCGGCCTCGTAGCCCGGACGCTTCATGGCCTTGTAGGCGAGCTTGGTGCCATCGGGCGAGATCACCGGCTGCGCATCCCAGGCGGGGTTGCCGCCGGTGAGGTTCTTCGCAGCGCCGCCGGTCACCGGCACGCTGAAGAGGTCGAAGTTGGTGCTCCACGGCTCGGTCCTCCCGGCCACGCGGGCGCTGAAGTACACGGTGCGGCCGTCCTTGCTTAGGGTGAAGTCCTCGCTGCCGCCGAAGGGCATGGTGGGGCAGTCGCCATCGAAGCCGGGCATGAGCGCCACAGGCTGGGTGTTGGCCTCCTTCAGCGACACGTAGTAGAGGTGGTTGCGCGTGCCGTCCTTCCACGTATCCCAGTGGCGCATGAAGATGCGGTCGTAGACCGTGCCGGTGCTCTTCACCCCTTCCTGGGCCTTCATGCGCTCGATGGTGCAGGCGATAGCGTTCGCAGCGCAATCCGGGAACACGGAAAGGGCCACCACCACACCGCTGCCATCGGGCGCTACGTGATAGGTCTGCACATCCAGCGGAAGTCGTGTGACCTGTGTAGCGCTGGTGCCCTTCGCATCGGCCTTCCACACTTGGCTGGTACCGCCCTCGCCGCGGCCGCTGAGGAAGTAGAAGCCGCTGCCATCGGCCGCCCACTGCACATCGCTGGCGCCACCCTCACCGGCGGGCACCTTCACCTCGGGCTTCTTCGTATCCACCAGGTCCTTCATCCACAATGTGCTCACTCCGCGGTTCTTCTCCATGTCGGTGGCGCGCACGTTGAACAGCGCAGTGGTGCCAGCGGGGTCCACGGCCAGGCCGCTGATGCGATCGAGCATCAGCAAGTCCTGGTAGGTGAAGGGGGACTTGGGCTGGGCCTGGACGGCCACAGACATAATGAGACCGGCGACGGCGATGGTACGAAGCGACTTCATGGATTCGGGGAATGTGGACACAATGAACGAAGAAGGGCGAAAAGGCTTGTGCGTCATGTTCGCTCTTTGGGACGAACGGAAAGGCCCCAAGTGACCTTCGTCCCTTGACCCTTGTGACTTGCCACCTGTGACTTGAAGCTTGTTCAGCCCTGCGCCCCCGAGAACTCCTTGAAGAAGCCCACGATGCGTTTGCGGAAGAGCAGGAACAAGAGCGCATATGGAACTGCCATCAGGTAAAGGATACCTGTGTTCAGGCCCTTTCCCACGGATTGTTCACCTCCGAAGATGCGGCCACTTCCTTCGCCGCTTTCCACCACGGCCTTGCACATGGAACAACCTTGTGCCCATACCTCGGCCGGTGCGGCCATGGCCAGCAGGACGATCGTGAGGAGGAAAAGTTGCCTACGCATGGACCAAAGGTAACCGCGGGATCGATCCCTTGGTCAGTAGTACGGACTGATCATCAGGTAGACCACCACACCTGTGACACTCACATAGAACCACACCGGCCAGACCCGGCGGGCCAACTTGCGGTGGGCCGGATAATCACCCTTCAGGGAACGATAAGCGGTCAACAGGATGAAAGGCAGGGTACCAGCCGCAAGCAGGATGTGGGTAGCGAGGATGACGTAGTAAACGATGCGCATGAAGCCCGTGCCGCCAAAAGGAGTGTCGCCCGCGAAGAGGTGATGCAGAATGTACGAGACCAGGAACAAGGCTGAAAGGATGATGGCAGTGAGCATCACCCGCCGATGAAGCCCCCAGTTGCGCGCCTTGGCGCTGGAAACGCCGAGGATGAGGAGTACGCTCACCAAGCTGTTGATGACGGCGTTGATGGCGGCGAAGAGGTGAACGTCCCAACCGGCAGGGGCAGGCACCTGCACACGGTTCAACAACACCACGGCCAGGAACACGACCGCAGAGAGGATCCAAATGATGCGCTTAGCGAGGGGCTCCGGGGTGGAAAGCTGGGCAGGGGGGAAGGCTTGCTCCATGGGTGGGTGTCACTTACGGGAGGCTCGTTCGGCCTCTGCGGCCTTGATGCGCTCCTCCTTCAACAGCATCTTGAGGTCGGCGGCCAACGCGTTCATGCCCGTGGAGGTGGTGCCCTCATAATAACCCCGGATATGGCGCTGTTTATCCACCAGTACAAAGCGGCTATCGTGCAGGAATTGCTCCGCGCTGGCACTGTCCTCCAGTGCGCTCAGGAGGTAACCGGTGTTACCCAGCCGGTAGATGTCCTGGGCGGATCCGGTAAGGAACTTCCATCGCGCGCTATCGGCCTCCAATTTTTCTGCATGTTCGTTCAGGACCGCAGGCGTATCGTATTCCGGATCGACGGTATGGCTCAGGAACACGACATCCTTGTAGGCCTCATCGTTCAGCTTGAGTTGAAGTTGCTGCATCTGAACGCTCATCTTGGGGCAGATGGTGGTGCAGCGTGTGAAGAAGAAGTCCGCAATGATGATCTTGCCCGCCACGTCCTTTTCCGTGAACGGCCGGCCGTAGCGGTCGATGAGTTGGAAAGGTGGGATCTCCGCATAGATGGTATCCACAATGGGTCTACCATCGCGCTGCACGACCAGTGTTTCCTTGGGGCCGTAGTACGGCAGGTAGTTGAAGGTGTGCTTCACCAGACCCAGCAAGGGAGAGAAGAACACGAACAGCGAAAGGACGAACAGGGCTATCCCGCCGAGTATGGCGATCTTCTTGCGACGAGCGGTGGGGCTGTACGGCGGGATCACTGCCACGTATTCCAGCTCCAGTGCACGAAGTTGGATTCCGTCAGCGCGATCCAGAGCAGGTACAGGATGAACAACGCGTAAGGCAGCAAAATGATCGCGCGGATGTTACGGCGCTCATCGCCCAGGTGCATGAAGACGGACACGATGAACCCGGCCTTCACCAAGGTCAGGATGACATAGATCAGCTTCACCGCCCCCCAGCTCCCCGGGAACCATTCCTTCCAGTAGGCTCCCAGCGCTACTTCCACCGTGGTCACCACGGCCAGCAACAAGGTCACCATCCAGATGTTCCGGCGGATCTTGCGGCCCTCCTCCTCACTATGATGAGCGTCGAGGCTGTATTCTATGATGTCGTCGCGTTCCATGGTGGTTCAGCGATGAAAGGTGGATCAGAGGAGGTAGAAGAAGGTGAACACGAAGACCCAGACCAGGTCCACGAAGTGCCAGTACAGACCGGCCTTCTCGATCATCTCATAGTGTCCGCGGCGATGGAACACCCCTTGGATGGCCATGATCAGGACGATGAGGTTGATGACCACCCCGCTGAACACGTGGAAGCCATGGAATCCGGTGATGAAGAAGAAGAAGTTGGCGTACTGCGGCGGACCATATTCATTGTGGGTCATGTTGGCCCCATCGACATAATTCACGCGCTGGGCCCAGAGCTTCAACGATGCGTCATGGTCCAAATGATGGGCTCCATCAGCGGCAACCAAATAATGGCCCTCCTTGGCGGGGACCAAGTGGAAGCCCGGTGCGTTGGAAGGGTCATGGGTATCATGGGTGTCGTTATGCACCCAATACTTGGCCCCGTCGGAAGTGGTCATGTAACCTCCACCGCCGTGGATGAAGTGGCTCCATTCCCATGCTTGGCTGCCCACGAAGAAGGCCCCGCCTACAACCGTGAGGATCATCCACTTGATCACACCCTTCTTATCCATCCGATGACCGGCCTCCACGGCAAGCACCATCGTCACGGAACTGAAAATGAGGATGGCCGTCATCAAGGCCACATAGATCAATGGATAGCTGCCGGTCAGACCGGGCAGGGCGCGGAACACCTCCTCGCCGATGGGCCAGGTATCGGTGGTGCTGTGACGCACGAACCCATAGGCCACCAACAGGCCGGAGAAGGTCAATGCATCGGACACCAGGAAGAACCACATCATCATCTTCCCGTAGCTGATGCTGAACGGGGAGCGTCCTCCGCCCCACAGGACGTCGTTGCTCAGGGTCTTGGTTGCGTCTCCAGCCATGGTCTGCGTATTCCGGCCGCAATGTTAATGAACAAACAGGAGGAACAAAAGAAGGTAGACCCAAAGTCCTCCTAGGAAGTGCCAATAAACGGTACCCGACCATAAGCCCACATGGTCGTTCCGTTGATACCGGCCAAGCACTGCCATGGCCATCATCACCATCAGGCTCAGAAGGCCGAATGCCAAGTGGGCGAGGTGGGCAGCGGTGAGCACATAGAGATAGGAACTGGCCGTGTTCTTTTGCTCGTCGATATCAGCGTTGAGTGGTTTGGCGCGCCCTTCATCGGTAGCAGCGTAGTAGGACCCCTCCTCCATGACCAAGGCCTGCCCTTGAAGGAGGATGGTATAGTCCTTACCATACACACCCGTCGCTTGGACCATGCGCCCTACCGCGAACTGCCCCTTCGAGATCAATTCCTTCCAACCTTGGAACTGGCTCCACGTGAAGACCCCACCCAGGAGCAGTGTAACGGCCAATAATGGAGCGATCCGTTGATGAGCGCCCGAACGGGCGGCCATCAGGGCGAACTGGATGGAAACACTGCTCAATAGGATGGCCACGGTGCTCACGTAGAACGCGTTCGGCAGCGTGATATCCACCCAATAGCCGCCACTCATACTCACCACGTAAGCGCTGGTGAGCCCCGCGAAGAACATGACGATCGCAAAAACGATCAGGTAGGTGATCAGCTTGCGCGAACGGGTCTTGCGCTGAAGCTCCTCTTCGGGTGTGAATGTCGCGTTGTTCATAGTCGGTCGATCACGTAAGCCAGCTGCACCACAGGCAAGTAGAGGAAACTGGCGAACATCAACCGGCGCGCATCGGCCTTCTCCCTTGTCAGGAAGAGGTTATAGGCCGGCACCAGCATCACCGTTCCACATACCACAGATACCGCCATGGCCCATGGACCTACCACTCCGAACACCCACGGCAGCATTCCGACCGGGATAACGAACAAGGTGTACAAAAGGATCAGGAAGGCACTGCGACGATCGCGCCCCTCCCGGGAGGGTAGCAAGCGGAAACCCGCACGTGCATAGTCCTCGTCAAGCACCCATGCGATGGCCCAGAAATGAGGGAACTGCCACATGAACTGCATGGCGAACAGCAGCCCCGGACCGAGGCCGAACTCGCCCGTGGCAGCCACATAGCCGAGCATGGGCGGGAAGGCCCCTGGGAATGCGCCAACGAACACGGCCCATGGCGAATGCTTCTTCAAGGGCGTATAGAGTGCCACGTACATGAACAGGGAAATGAAGCCCAGGATCCCTGTCAACGGCCCGAAGACCAACCACAGGATGGCCGTTCCGATCCCACCAGCGACAAAGGCCGAAAGGACCGCTTCATTGGTGGTAAGCGCCCTGCGCACCAACGGTCGTTCGACCGTGCGTAACATGAGTGCGTCCTCACCCACCTCGAGCACTTGGTTCAACGCATTGGAAGCGCCGGTGAGCAAGGTGCCGGCCAGTGCCAGGAGAAGGATACCACTCCACGTGAAGGCCCCCTCAGGGATCCCCAACAAGTAGCCGAGCGCAGCGCTGACCACAACCAGCGAGGCCAAGCGCAACTTGAACAACACAGCCACCTCGCGCAGTTTCATCAGCGGCAGCGTGGCAACATATCCTCGGGTCCGGTCCAAAGCGCTGCAAAAGTACCGATCGGGACCGGATCAGCGATGCTTATTGCAAGCGATATCGGACCTCTTGATCGACATACCGCTCGCGGAAATGGCACACCAGGCCCAACCGGAGGACGAGATCATCGGTAGTGGGTCCATTCGGGACCGAGCGTTGGCGCCACAACACGCTGGCCTGCAACCGGGTGGCGGTGTGCGGGTCCAGCGTCCAACCGGCACGAGCCTCGGCATGGAACAGCGTGTATGGGCCGTTCATACCGATGCGGTATCCGAAGTTCACCGGCTCGCCCAGCGATCTGGGACGGTCCGACTCGGGTCGGAAGATGTTATTCCCATAGCTGGCCGCACTATCCGACCCCAACCAGGCCATGCTGGCCCGGGCACCCAGGTCCCACCTGCCCTTGGAACGATCAACGTGGACCAACACCTCTTGGAAGTTACTTCCGTAGGGGTGCGCGAGAGGCTGTGCGAAATGGGCGTAGTTCTGGCGCGTGTCGGAATGGGTGTACATGAACGGTCGGACCAGGTTCCATTCGCCGCGCAGGTCCAATCCGTCCACCCGGAACGCGTTGCGTGCCATGACCCCCATTTGCACGGCCTGTTTGTTCGCGTACCATCCGTTGCCGCTACGCACCTGTTCCAAGAGGAATTCATCGAGCATCACCTGAAGGTACAGGGTGGTGGAGCGCCCGGCACGTACATTCAGGGCTCCACCCAAGAGGGCATTGTCCGGCGAGCCGATCGCGAATTCCACAGGACGATAGAAGATGACCGGATTGAGGTACTGCACATCGAATCCACGCGGATAGAGGCTATCCCCTGCGCTCCACACGATGGCCTCGAATATGCCAAGGTTCACCCGGTCGGAGATGTTCCAGGAGAGGTAGTGCATGCTCGTGTATTTCTTGGCGAAACGCGTGGGATCCCCCCCGGCACCGCGGATGTCGCGCAACTGGGAAAAGAGGTTCACGTACTTCACCTTCCAGAACGTCGTGGTGATGCGGAGATAGGGATAGCTGTACGCCTCGTCCGACAAGTGCAACGAGCGATACCCCTCGCCGAAGAAGTTGCGCCCCCGACCCAACGTGATATTGAAGTACTTGCCGGGATCCCAGCTCAGGTGCCCTTGGAGGTCGTAGTGGGATCGGCCGTCGCCCGAGGTCTCCGCATAACCCTCCCCAGGTGTCACTTGTGTGGCACCAGCGAGGGAGTCCAGATAGCGCGGCAGGCGCTCCTGCCAGCCCATGCCATTGAGGTGAACATGGAACTTGGAACCGAGATCGGCTTCGAGCCAAGCGCCTCCACCGGATCGGACCAGAAAGGTGTTCTGTGCGTTGGCGTCAAAGCCTCCGGTGGCCTCCAGTAACGGACCGAAACGGAAGCGTCGTCCATTCCCGGCACCCGCCCAGCGGTCCAGCGCGTTCCAAGCGGCGGTGGGGCGAAGGCTGTCCGCACCGACCAACGCCATGACCTCGCTGCGGCGGTAGGGTCGTATGGCCGTGTGCATGGTACTCCCCTTGCCATGCATCGCTGCGGCATAAGGATGCTCCACCAGGCGGCTCAAGGGCATCCACGCTGGCTGAGCCATGCTCAGGAGCGTTCCGAAGGTGAACGTGATGGACCAGAGCGCCCTCATGCTGACCTGCGGGGCCATACGAAGGGCAACATGGCCAGTGCAACGGCCGAGGAGCCCAGAACCATAAGGCCAATATTGGGGTGCCACTTGCGGGTGACCAAACTGAGGGCGATGATGGCGATGGCGTATGCGTAGAGTACACCGGTGGTCCCCTTGTGTCCCAAGCCCAGTGCCAGCAACCGATGGTGGATGTGGTTCTTGTCCGCCGCGAACGGGGAAATACCGCGCACGGAGCGGTGAATGAACACGCGCAGGGTATCCACCAGCGGATAGGCCACCACGGCCATGACGAAGACAGGAGTGGGGATCTGTTTGAGGTATTCGGGAAGGCGCGTGGTGTCATGGTCCACCACTTTCATAGCCAGTACGGACAGGATGGCACCGATGATGAGCGACCCGCTGTCGCCCATGAAGATCCGGGCCGGGTTGAAGTTGAAGACCAGGAAGCCGAGCAAAGCGCCCGCCAGTACGAAGGCCAGGAGCGAAAGCGCCACATCGCCGGCCAGGAACAACCAGGACCCGTAGGCCACTGCTGCGATAAGCCCTACGCCACCGGCCAACCCGTCCACCCCATCGATCAAGTTGAAGGCATTCACAAGTACCACATACACGAAGAAGGAAAAGGCGATACTGATGCTAGCTGGGAGCTCGTACACCCCGAATATCCCATGCATGCTGCCGATCCGGATATCCGCCATGATCACCAGGATATAGCCCACGATCATATGACCCACGAGCTTCTTCACGGGAGAGAACCCGATGATATCGTCCTTCACCCCGATGAAGAAGAGCAGCACCATGGCTGCCAGCATATACTTGAAATCGGAGTAGGCAGCCCCCATGGCCTTATAGAGGTGGCGGTAATCGTAGCCATGGTCCTCCACGCCGATCAGCGAGGCCTTGGGGAACCACAATGCATAGGAGAAGATCACCGCCGCGAAAATGATGATGCCGCCGATGGTGGGTACGCTTCGCTGGTGCAGCTTGCGCTCCTCACTGGGTTCATCCACCAGGTGCTTCATGCGTGCCACCTTGATCAGGCTTGGCATCGTGAAAAGCACCACCACGAAGGCGGTGATGGCACCCAACAGTAATATGTATCCGTGTTCCTTCACGCGGGATGGTCAAAGATCGTAATAGCGGTTGAAGAGGCCCGTGCGTAGGGCAAGGTAAACATAGGTGCTCTGTACGTTGTCCACTGCCCCGGGCTCATCCCTGCGTATCACGCCCAGGACGGCGCGTAGGTTGGTCTTGGGGTTGAACAGGTAACTCGCATTGAGGTCCAGGTAGAGAACCTCCCGTTCCACGGCGCCCTCGGTCGACCGCATTTCCGGTGATGGCCTGCGCAGGTCCGCACCGATGTTCGTAGTGCTGTTCGGGTCACTGTTCGAGCGGGAAAGGTTGACCTTCGCTTGGAGCCGAGCCCTGCCCCACCCCTTCTCCACGATGGCCACGGCCTCTTGGAACGAGGCCCCCAGGGGATGGGCCAATGGCAGCCCAGCATGCATGTAGGCCAATTGCGCAGGGTCGTTCATATACATGTAGGGATCCGCTGAATTGACCTCCACTTGAAGATCGAGGTCCCGGCCCAGTAGATCGAAGGACCGTACGCCAGCCTGCCAGGCACGTTGGCCGTCATAGGCATACTGACCATATACGTATAGCTTGTCGACAAGCTTCACCCGGAGGTCCAGGCCCAGCAGGGAACGGCTTCCCTCGTGGCCCGCGTCCAACACGGTGGCCAAGCCGATGACAGGTACCAGTTCCATAGCATCGAACGGTAGTACTCCCGTGCTGTCGATGGTGCGATAGAGGCGCGCCTCGAAGAGACCCAACTGGAAACGACCCAAGTCGATACTCAGGTGGTTATATCGCGCCCTGTACCAGTAGAACAAGGACTCGCTGGCGTCACCCGTAGGCAAACGATCGTCCCGGGTGACCCCATGCATCTGCTTGCTATGCCAAGTGGTGTACTGCACCTTGTCCTTCAGGAACAATGCACTGAACTTCAAGTATGGAGCATTGATCGCGAGGTCGCTGAGCAGCATGGACCGGTAGCCATGTCCCACGAAGTGCTTACCATGCCCGAATTGGACGTTGAGCCAGCGCGCAGGGGAAAAGAGATGTTGGCCTGCGACCATCCGTAGTCCAGTTCCCGTCGCTCCTGGATCTTCAAACGTCCCTGCCCCGGCATCACACCGCTTACGAACACTTCGCGGAACAGGTACTGGGGCACCAGCGCCTGGGTCTCGTGGAACATGGTCTGGAACGAGAAGCGCTCGCCGAGGTCCCCCTTGATGAGGAAGCCACGTGTGTTGTTATAGTACCGATTGGTATCCTGGTAGGCCGTGGCATCACCGAGATCCTGACCGAGTTCGAATTGGAACAACGGATCGATGCTGATCCGCACATCATCCTTGCGTACTTGGATGAGGTGATCACGGTAGAGCTTCTCCGTGTACCACCAGTAGTACTTGGTGGTATCGGGCGCGGATCCCATTGTGGTGGACAGGTCGGCGCGCTGTTCGATGAGCGGCTTCAACCCACTATGGACCTTGGCATCCAAGTGTGCAGCTTGCTGTTCCAAGCCCCTGTAAATATCCCGTTGCAAGGGCACATCGTTGTTCTGCCCCCGGGCAACAAAGGTGCCCCATGAGAGGTGGAGGAGGATGAGCGCGCGTGTGGACATGCGGTTGAGGACGGACGACCGGCGCAGGAAAGGTAGCGCGCATGAAGCTATGGCGTCGGTGCAGGTCCCTGGACGCGCATGGGTAAAAGCAAATGGGCCGCTCCGGATCGGAGCAGCCCATTCATACCGGTGGTCCGGTTCAGGCCTTGGCCATCTCGCTCTTGGCGAATTCGGCATAGACGGCAGCGATGCCTTCGCGCAGACCGATGCGGTGCTTCCAACCCAGGTTGTGCAGGCGTGACACGTCCATCAACTTGCGTGGTGTTCCATCGGGCTTCTCGGTGTTCCACTTCAACTCACCCGCATACCCAACGATGTCCTTGATCATCTCGGCCAGCGCTTTGATGGTGAGGTCCTCACCGGTGCCGATGTTGACGAACATCTCCTCGTCGTAGTTCTGCAACAGGAAGAAGCAGGCATCGGCCAGGTCGTCCACATGCAGGAACTCCCGCATGGGCGATCCCGTGCCCCATACTTCCACGCTGGGCGCGTTCGTCACCTTGGCGGTGTGGAACTTGCGGATGAGCGCGGGCAGCACGTGGCTGTTGTTGAGGTCGTAGTTGTCGTTGGGCCCGTACAGGTTGGTTGGCATGGCGCTGATGTAGTTCACGCCATATTGCCTACGGTAGCTCTCGGCCATCTTGATCCCAGCGATCTTGGCGATGGCATAGGGCTCATTGGTCTGCTCCAGTAGACCGGTGAGCAGGCTCTCCTCCTTCAACGGCTGGGGGGCCAGCTTCGGGTAGATGCATGATGAACCCAAGAACAGCAGCTTCTTCACGCCATTGGTGTAGGCGGAGTGGATCACGTTGTTCTGGATCATCAAGTTCTCATACAGGAACTGGGCGCGGTACACGTTGTTGGCATGTATCCCACCCACCTTGGCGGCGGCCAACACAACAACATCGGGCTTCTCTAGTGCGAAGAAGTCGCGCACGGCTTGTTGCTCCTTGAGGTCGAGCTCCTTGCTGGTGCGGGTGACGATGTTGGTGAAGCCGTCCTTCTGCAAGCGGCGCACAATGGCGCTTCCCACCATGCCCCGGTGGCCTGCGATGTAGATCTTATCGGTCTTGTTCATGAGCTGATCGGTGGGGGCGCATCATGATGCGCCCGTGCATCATTCCTGTTCGTGGAGAATTTTGTGGCCTCCCTTCTTCAAATACACATCGCGCTTGAAGAGCTCCAGGTCGCTCTGCACCATCTCGTTCACCAAGGCTTTCAGGTCGTACTTGTGTTTCCAACCGAGTACGCGTTGGGCCTTGCGGGGATCGCCCTCGAGGTGGTCCACCTCGGCAGGACGGTAATAACGTTTGTCGATGGCGACCAGGGTCTTGCCGGTCTTCTTGTCGATCCCCTTCTCCTTCTCACCCTTGCCTTTCCACTCGAGCTTGATGCCCACCTCGGCAAAGGCCAGTTCGATGAAGTGACGCACCGTATAGGTCTTGCCGGTGGCGAGCACGAAGTCATCGGGTTTCTTGGCCTGCAGCATAAGCCACAT
>JADKCV010000012.1 GCA_016718655.1 Flavobacteriales bacterium
GTCTTGCCCTTGGGCTCTTCTTCCTGTACGCCACCTTCCGGTTGCTGTACTGGCCTGGAGCGGTGCTCATCGCCCTGCTTGTCGTGGCGGTGGCTGCGTGGTCGTTCCTCGATCAGCGTTCACCGGGGCAACGGGTAGCGCGCTATTCAGCAGGAGCAGCCGTGTTGGCCACGGTGTTGCTCATGGCCGTGCCGGTGCATGCGCTCTATGGCTACATGATGTTCAGAACACCCGGAGCACAACGCTTCCACAACACAGGTTGCGGCAACTGGTACAGGTACAGCTGGCTCCTCTACCAGGATGGCCAATACGCCAAGAGCGCCGCGATGATCGACAGTGCCGAGGCCCTCGTACATGACCACCACGCGCGCACCGGCACCGATGGCGAATGGCTGCTGGTGAAGCTGCGTGCCACCCATGACCGGATCGACAACCGCCAATGGGACCACTTCGAGGAACTGGCACCCTGAGCCGGGTGCCGTGATCGGCCGCAATTCTTCCGATACCCGTCATCAGCCTTGTACCAGCTCGAATGCCTGGTGCGAAGCACGCCGCTGCCCCCCTTGCCCTCTTCCGGAGCTCATTCAAGCACAAAACATCACCTTATAGCACGAAAAGGGGGTCCGACCGTGCGAAGGTCGGGTCCGACAACACGACCATCGGATCCGACAGCGCGACTGGGGGTCCGACAACACGAACGCTGGGTCCGACAACACGAACATCGGGTCCGACAGCGCGAACAGGGGGTCCGACAACACGAACGTTGGGTCCGACAACGCGAACGTTGGATCCGACAACACGAACGCTGGGTCCGAACGTTGGGTCCGACAGCACGAACGTTGGGTCCGACAGCGCGACCGCTGGGTCCGACAGCACGAACGTTGGGTCCGACAGCGCGAACCGCTGGGTCCGACAACACGAACGTCAGGTCCGACAACGCGAATAGCGGGTCCAACAGCACCGACATCCGGTCCGACAACACGAACACTGGGTCCGACAACACGAACAGGGAGGCCGACAACACGAACAGGGAGGCCTATGGCGGCGGTAGCGATGCCAGTTGTTCAGCTGAACCGATGCCCACCTGATGCTTTGGAACCATTGGCCGAGGGCCACCTTACGAAGAAAGCCACCCTGGACCGAGCACCATTGGCCTCCGGCCACCTCGGAACCTTTGGCCCGGAAGCCATCGGCCAATAGGCCGGTGGTTTTCAGGTTCCAGGCTCAGCGGCCTAACAGCCAAAGAAGCCATTGGCCTGCGGCCACCTCGGAACCCTTGGCCCGGAAGCCATCGGCCAATAGGTCAGTGGTTCTTCAGGTTCCAGGCTCAGCGGCCTGACAGCCAAACAAGCCATTGGCGGCCACCTCGGAACCTTTGGCCCGGAAGCCATCGGTCAATAGGCCAGTGGTTTTCAGGTTCGAGGTTCAGCCGCCTAACAGCCAAACAAGCCATTGGCCTCCGGCCACCTCCGGAACCCATGGCCTGGAAACCATCAGCCAATAGGCTAGTGGTTTTTCAGGCTTAAGGCGCTAAGGCCTAACAGCCAAAGAAGCCATTGGCCTGCGGCCACCTCCGAACGATTGGACACGAGTCGTGTAACCATCGGACCATCGTTCTCCGTATACTACCTTATTACTGTCCACCCGGCCGCCGATCGGTCCGGCGCTGGGACTTGATGGTGCTGCGGAAGTTGTGCCCGATGCGCTTGCCGATCAGGAGTGGTCGATCGGGCGATGCGGGTCTACAGGTTGCCGGTGTCCTTCTTGTAGCGCTTCACCATCTTTCCGAATTCCTTGTCCTTCCTCCTGCGCTCGGCAAGGGTTGTTCGGAAGTGCGCGGCCTCGCTTTTCATCTTTTGGTAGTTGGTGTAGGAGGCCTCGTCCAACTCGCCATGCTGCACGGCATCCAGCACCGCGCAACCGATCTCCGTGGTGTGCGTGCAATCGGTGAACTTGCAGTCCTGGGCCAGTTCTGCGATCCGGTCGAAGGTGACCTCCAGCCCGCCCTCCACATCGGTGACGCCCACTTCCCGCATGCCGGGATTGTCGATGAGGATCCCGCCCGTCCCCAGGACGAAGAGTTCCCGGTGACTGGTGATGTGCCTGCCCTTACCGGTGCTGGTGCTGATGGCGCCCGTGCGAAGGGTGGCTGTGCCGAGCAGGTTGTTGAGCAGGCTCGACTTGCCCGCACCGGAGGAACCCAGCAGGCAGTAGGTCTTCCCTTTTTCCATGATCCCCCGCACGGCCTCGCAGCCATCCTTGGTCACATTGCTCAAGGCGAGGATGGGCACGTTCGCGATGCGGGCCCGGACCTGGTCTTTCAATCCATCCACCTGCCCAGCTTCGAACAGGTCGGTCTTCGTGAGCACGATGATCGGCCGCACCCCGCTGGTGTGGCAAATGGCCAGGTACCGCTCCAGCCGGTTGATGTTGAAGTCGCGGTCCATGGCCTGCACGAGGAAGGCATGGTCGATGTTGGTGGCGATGACCTGGGTGCCACCGTGTTCACCGATGGCTTTGCGGGTGATCACCGACGAGCGCGGGAATACCCGGTAGATCATGGCGTGGCCCGGCTCGTGGACCTTCAGCGCCACCCAGTCGCCCACGGCCGGGAAGTCCAGCCGGTCGCGGGCCTCCGTGCGTAGCCTGCCTATGACCTCCGCTTCCAGATCACCGTCGATGGTCCGCACCACGTAGCGCTCCCTGTGCTCGGCGACCACGCGACCGATCCCGAAGCCATTCAGGGCATGTCCGCTCCTGAACTGCTCCAGCGCATCGGTGTATCCCAGGTCTTCGAGCGTCATGGGGTCAACGAACTCGCGTCATGTGCGATGTGGTGAAGAAGCAATACGTTCTCTGCTTGTCAACGGCGATTGTCCACTTGACTGTCGACGTGCTCAGCGCCAGTTCGTTGCCTTCGCTCCAGGTCTTCCTGCGCATCTTGCGCAGCCCGGTGAGGCGCAGCACGATCATGGCCATCCCGGCTTCGCCGGTCCGACCTCGGGCGTGCGGTTCGGTAGGGCGCATAAGGTCGAGCGCGTCAAGGATACCTGTACCACGCATGTCGCTGCTCACCCTCGAAATGTCGGCACACCCCGCCTAGGTTCGGTTGACGTTCGTCAGGCGGTCCCGTTAGCGAACGGCGGTGACGAGCGCTCCTGCGGACATCCAGCATCGTGTGCTGGGCGTGTACTACGACCTCCGCTGTAATAGGGTCGTGCACCTTGGTACGGCAGTATCGGTCACCAATGCGCCGCGCCAACTTGGCGGCGTTGGTCACCGTCATTTGGCCATGCCCTACGGCTCTTCCCGCTCCCCCACCGTGCAGTACAGGTCCCTTCCAATCAGGAAGTCCATATAGCGGAGGTACCCGAGCTTCGGCGGTAAGTGGAGCGTGGCGCGGTGTGGCCAGCTTTCGCCGAACACGTCCGTATCCGTACGCACCGACACGGTCCGTCCCGATCTGCGAACGGGCCCGGAAAATCTCACCTGGATCCATCACCTGCCGGAAGTCGCGGTACTAGGGACACCCCCTCAACGCAGGTAGCGCTCCGCGTCGATCACTTCCCAGTCCGGATCGGCACGCAGTAGTTGTTCGATGATGGGGCGATGGCCATTGCCCACGATGACAAGGACGCGCTGGTCGGTAGCCCGTGTGGAACGGCAGATGTTCGCGTACATACGAATGTTGCGCAGGTACCATTGACCGAGGAATTCCGCACCGGCATCGTCACCGAGCGGGCCAAGTCGTGCAGCGGCGAACACACTGTTCACCGCCAACGCCGATCGGGTACCCTCCGCCGAGTTCAATTGCCGCAAGGCCTCGGTGATGCGCTGATGCATGTGCAGCGAGTCCTGCTCCATCACCAGTTGCACGACACTGTCCATGTAGGCCTCGAACCATGCGGTGCTACCGCTCTTTGCGGCTGCGTAATTGAGCGTATCGTACAGGAAGAGCCCATCGGCATCGATGCACTGCGGGGGGCCGGTATCGAAGCGACGCGCCTGGCGGAACCCGATCTGGTACACCTCGTTCGCCCGCAGCTTGAAGCGATCGGCCAGGTACTCGGCATACGTGCTGTCCACGTACGGTTGATCCTCGACCACCTTCCATTCCACCATGATCCGGTCCGGCGCAAAGCCGGCCAGCTTGTCGTTCAATTCCTGGATCTCCGCTTGCCGCTGGGTGCTCAGGATGTCCATTTCACCGTGCTTGATCGCGTCCTGGTTCGACGCGAAATGAAAGGTGCCGAGCACGAGGATCTGCTTGCGCGCACCCTGTTGTGCGATGGCCGTGCATGCGACCAAGGCAAGCGCAGCCCAGAGCGGAAGGCGTAGGAAATGGATCATGGTGTAAAGTAGGGATCGGACGCCTTCCTGTTCGTGGACATGCATTTCTCACGGTCATGTGATGTGACGCAAGCAGGCCGCATGATGGCGTCCCGAGCATGGAACGGATCGATCAACTTCGTCCCACTACCCCCGCATCAACCGTAAGATCAGCTTCCACGCTACTAACTCGGAGACCTTTTCGGGATACACGTTCTTCGAGGTCTCCCAGTCGTAGTACTTCCGCAGCATGTCCAGGAATTCCGCTTCGCTGGCATAGACCACCGTGCCGGGGTAGTCGCCGACATCGGTGCGTACGAAGCGGTCGCCGCTCCACCGGAGGTTCGTGTCGCCTTCCTTGCTCGATGTGGTGAAACGCCCGCCGCGCTTCATCGTTGCTACGATCGCTTGTTGCAGTGCGGGAATGGAGTCGAGATGGACCTCGGCGTTCATCGACGCAAGGCAGATCGCTTGATAGCGTTCGGGCGCACCGTCGGCGTCGGGTGGTTCGGCGGGCTGGAGATCGCGTGTCCAGTGTTCGAACCAACTGCCCGCTGTTTTGCGGTAGTAGTCGTGGTGCGTCGCTGCCGCATCGGCCCAGGAGGTCTCCACGCAGAGCGAATAACAATTGTGCTGTGGCATCGCCGCCTCGAAGCGCAGCGTGAAGTCATACCGCGCGCCGACAATCTTTGCGCTGGCGGTCATGATCAAGCGCTCGTTCTGCATGGAGATCGCGAAGAGGGTCATGAGGTCCCGTTCCAACGCGAACTGGATCGCGTGCGGCGGTCGGTGATCGTTGAAGTGCAGCAGGTACTTCGCACTGGTGGCGGTCTCCACGGACGTCAGCGCGCCTTTCGGCATGGGGGCGGGCTTCGCCTGCTCATCCGTAGTGCGCGCTCCGATCATCGACCGGCCGAGATCCGCATCGGAGCGCGCTTCCCGCTCGGCGAGCTGGGTCAACGCAGCCGGCTTCGGTTCGAGCGAGCGGCGAATGGCATCCATGTCAGGATAAGGCTCGGGCGGCAAGGGCGGTTCTAACACGAAGAAGTGCCGTTGCTCGGTGGTGAACTCGCCCGCGTAGGAGGAGTTGTTGCGCGCGTAGAACTTCACATCGTCCGTCGATCTCCGGCGTTCGTCCTGGACCGCTTTCGCCAGTTTGACGGACGCGCCACACGGTGCTGCGGGGAATCCGTGTTCAATAGCGGCGATGCTGTTGCCAGCTTGGATCTCGGCTTCCACAAGTGCGCGCAATGGCGCTGGGAACTCCGCGAGCTGCTGGCGGTAGGGATCGGGGATCGTCATCGGTCCGTTCGTGGATCCACGTCTTCACTTCATCTTCTCCTCGTACCACGCCTGCTGCTCGGAGAAGTCAACGCCGGTACCGGCGAACTTCTCGGGGAGGATGCGGAACAGCTCATCGCCCCAACGCCGCGTGCGCTTGAAATTCTCTGAGGTCGTGTAGTTGGGCGCGGGTGCACTATTCACCCAACGGCCCAGGGCGTTGAGCGCTGGTCGGGCAAGGCGGGCTTTCTCGGCGGGGGTGAGCTCCGCATCGCGCACGAACGACAGCGCAGGTTCCGAATACCCGGAATCAAGCATGGCAGCCATACGCTCCAGGAATGCCGGATCCGAACGCAGGCGCGCAGTGGCCGCCGCGCACACGGCCGGTTTCTCATCGCGGTTCGCCCGCCTGAGCAGCGTTTCCAGATCGTCCTTCGGATCGAGCCGATCGATCTGCGCGAGCTCTTCTTCGGTGGCTGGCAAGAGGACGATGATCCGCATGGCGACGCTGGACAGGCCACGACCACCGTTGGTAGCGATCCACTGGCCGGAGAAGATCAGGCTGCCGATGAGGCTCAAGGCAGTGAACCAGGTCCATGGTCGAAGCAGCCACTGTACGGAGAACCCCGGCACGAGCTTCTGGTTCAAGCTCACGACCACCAGCAGCACGGTGGAGAACAGGATGAGGTAGAGGAACGGACTGTAGAGGCCACGCGGCGTGAAGCCGGGCCGGAGGTACAGGCCGATGAACAGGTAGGACGCCATCGCCAGTGCGAACGCAGCCGCAATGGTGAGCAGGTAGAGCTTGGTGCGGCTCAGGCCGATCCAGTCGAAGCCGCCGCTGGCGGTCATGCAGAGCAGCGCGACCATCATCAGCACCCAAATGGGCGCCAGGATGTACAACGCGGGTGTCACCCATTGGTCGCTGCTCGTCTCCTTGCGTGCCCACTCCCATAGGAACGGTTGCAGCCGCAGCAGGAAGAGGAGGGTGGCGATACCAGCGCAGCTGGTGCCGATGAGCTGTTGGGAGTTGGTAGGATTCATGCGCAGGGACCGCGTTTGGCGGTAAGCGGGATGATGCCAAAATAACCATCGGTTCGAACCCTGAAAGCAGAAAAGGTGGCCGACCGGGGTGGCGTTCCCGCCCATCGCGTTCAACGATGGTATGCGTTCGGTGAGGCTGTTCGCGTAGGAAAAGCCGGGTCTGAAGGCGAAGGTGATAGACTACGCATGGCTTGGGTCCGAAGATCGCGGCAGTAGCCGGTGGTCGCAGCACCTGCCTTGGTACCTGGGCTTGGATGACCGCTTGCGCTAGAAGTTGGTGTAGGTGTTCGCACGCGAGGGGATGACGGTCCAGATCGGTCCGGACCGAGACCACCTACCACCCTCCGCCCCCGCCGCCGCCTCCCCCGCCGCCGGAAAAGCCACCACCACCGGACCCACCGCTCTTACTGGGTGGGGTGCTGGAGGACTGCACGCTGCTGCTGAGGGAGCTGTTCATGTGCGCCGAGAATGCGCCGTAATTGATGATGGAACCGCGATACCATCCCGGCCGGTAGTTGGGGTCGATCAACGCGCTGCTGATCATGCCTTGGAAACGGTTACCCCAGACCTTCTCCACCTTGAACGCGATGGCATAGGGCAGGTACTTCTCGAAGACCTCGGGCGTCATCGTCGGTGGGTTGAAATGCTGGAGCTGCTGTTCTTCCGCCGCGCTCAGGTACATCTTGAACCCGAGCAGCCGTGCGCACAACGCCTGCTTCTCTTCGCTGGGCCGCCTGATGAGGTAGCCGTAGAGCAGGAAGAGGATGACGTTGGCCACCAGGAAGACGGCGATGTACACCACGTCGTTGTCACCCCAGGTCGAGTTGTGCAGCACGATCATGGAGATGATGCAGACGATCACGGTGAGCACGGGGATCCACCAGAAGCGCCAGTTGTTGCCTTTGGTCAGGAAGCCGTGCCACTGGTCGCGCAAGGTGCCGCGGAACGCGCTGGCCATGCGCTGCACATCCGCATCGTAGGTGCCGTCGATAGCGAACTGCACCTGGCCAGTGCCGAACATGCTGTTGAGGAGTTGTTGCTCCTCCTTGGGCAGACCGGAGCCGCCCTTCACCTTGACGATGGTGTAGGTCTCCTTGCTGATCAACCCAAGCAACATTTCCTCCTTCTTCTCTTCGATGCGGATGTGACCCTTCACCGCCAAGCTGATCATGGCCGGGGTGATGTGCGCGTTGTCGGCTCCGCCGTTCATCACGGTGGCGATGGATGCAGGCGACAGGCCGTCGGGTGGTTCGAAGAGCGGGATCACCGTGGGCATGTCCGGATCGCGACCGTGGCGGGCCCAAGTGATGAAGTAGTACAGCAGCAACAGCAGGGTGATGATGCCGCCCACCAACAGCACCGCGTACTGCTCCCAGAACGAAGGTGGCGGCGGTTCGGCCACCATGCCTTTCTGGAACCCGACGGCCACGGTGAGGCCTTCGTACAGGTCCAGGGCGCGGCCTGTGAAGCGCACTGTGCGCGCGTCGATGAGGCTGTCGGAACAGGCCTGCTCCGTGCTGCCGAAGGTGCCGGTGTAGCAGGCGCTCTGCTTCACCTGGGCCATTGGCGGAAGGTGGATCAACGCCGAGATGCTGTCGATGGCGAAGGCCCATCCGTTGCCGTTGACGTTCCAGTAGATCTCGTCATGGTCCGGGAAGAAGTCCACCTGGCCCTTGGTGGTGTAGGTGATGCGGTACGGGTAGTCGCCGGTTGCCAGGAAGTTGCCTTCGCTGCCCACGTACAGCACGAGGTCGTCGCCCTCCGTGGCGGTGTGGTGCGGCGAGGGTGCACCGAAGATCTCCACGGCAGTGAGGTCGTACTGCACACGGTGCTCCCGTCCGGTGTGGTCGGTGAAGTGCAGCGGCAACTTGCGAACGATGCCGCGCTTGAACGCGACGCCTTCCGCATGGATGCTGATCTCCTCGGTCACCGTGAGCTGGCCGTCGGGGGCGACGGTGAGGTCGGTGTGCCAGGAGTTGATCCTTTCGGATTGGGCGTGGACGAATGCACTGAACAGAAGCGCCATAAGCAACAGTGCACCACGGAACATGTCATGTCCCTGTTCGCCGAAGAGCATGACATCGCCGTTCGAGGTGAAAGATCCACTTCCACCTTTTGCTTCGCCAAAAGGTGGAGCCAAAAGGCGACCACGATCCAAGTCGCAGTCCGGCTCGCACAGGCCCGCAGCACGGGCTGCCGAGCCGGAAGCGACCGCGCGGATCGTGGACAGCCACCGCACGTTGCACCCGTGAGCTCTGAGATGACCGCTGCGTAGGTGCGTTCGATCAATGGCAGAGTTGAATTCCATCGCAGGCGATGGATCAGCAAGCCTAACTGAAAGGACGCCGCGCATCACGAGAACTTGACCTGTGGGTTCTGCTTCTCGGCCGGGTTGTCCAATTCGAAGAAGGCGGACTTCGCGAAGCTGAACGCGTTGGCGATGAAGTTGCTCGGGAAGCTCTCGATGAGGGTGTTCTGTTCGCGCACGGTGCCGTTGTAGTAGCGGCGCGACTTCTCGATATCGCCTTCCACCACGCTCAGCATCTGCTGCAGTTCCAGGAAGTTGGTGTTCGCCTTCAGGTCCGGATAACGTTCGGCCACGGCGATGAGGTTCATCAACGCGCCGTTCAGCTTGTTCTCCGCCGCCTGCTGGCCTTCCACCGTGGTGGCTTGTTGCGCGGCCGCGCGTGCCTTCGTCACGTTCTCGAAGGTCTCCTTCTCGTGGGCGGCATAGCCCTTCACCGTTTCCACCAGGTTGGGGATGAGGTCGTAGCGTTTCTTCAGCTGCACATCGATGCCGCTCCACGCTTCGGCCACCAGGTTCTTCAACTTCACCAAACGGTTGTAGATGCCGATGGCGTAGAAGGCAACTAGAGCGAAGAGGGCGAGGATCACGGCCAAGGCTATCATCTGGTGGGGTTATAGGGATCGAATATAGTTCCGGCGGATCAAGCCGCTCGGCGCCTCAGCGAACCCCATGATCTCCCGCGTGTATACCATGGATCATCCGTAGCGAGCGATCTTCGCACCATGCCCTCATCGTCCAGCACCCTCACCGACCACGCCGCCATCCGTGCCGCCCACCCTGCTTTCAACGACATCACCTACCTCGACACCTCGTCCATGGGGTTGATGGCGGACAGCACGGTACAAGCTGCCCAGTGGGAGCACGAACGCTTGATGCGCGAAGGGAGTACCCGCTTGTTCCAGTGGATGTTCGGCGGTAATGCGGATGTGATCCGCACCGTGGCTGCGAGCATCGGCGGTACGGAGCAAGGCACAGCGCTCGCGCAATGCTTCACGGCAGGCCTCGCGCAACTGGCGCCCTTGCTGATGCATCGGCCCAAGGTGCTGGTGATCGGTCACGACTACCCCACCCTGCACGCACCCTTCGCCCTACCGGGTTTCCAGCGCGTGGTGGTGCCGCCGGAAGCGGATGGGACGATCTCCCTCGACACGGTGCGCGATGTGATGGAACGCGAGCGGCCGCAGCTGGTGGCCATCAGCGAGGTGCAGTGGTTGACGGGCTTCCGCATCGACCTGCATGCCTTGGCCACGCTATGTCGTGCGTTCGGTGCGTGGTCCGTGGTGGACATCACACAGTCGTGGTGTGTGGTGCCGTCGGATGTCCAAGCCACCGGTATCGATATCATTGGCGCCAGTGGTTACAAGTGGCCCTTGGCGGGTTTCGGCAACGGCTTCATGCACCTCAGCGAAGCGGTGCGTGCGGAACTGAAGGAGCGCAACAGCGTGGATCCGATCGCGCTGCTCAACGCCGGTCACCGCGACCCGGTGGCCCTTGCGCGCCTGCAACACGCATTGGAACGCATCGCGGCCATCGGTCCACAGCACATCGCCGATCATGTGAACGCGCTGTGCGCCTATGCGATCGAGCGTTTCGATGCAGCGGGCATCGCGGTGCTACACGGCCGTGATGCGGACCGTCGCGCGGGCATCCTGTTGGTGCAGGGCGACGAAGCGCAGGTGAAGCGCTTGGAGGAGCACCGGGTGAAAGTGGCCTTCCGCGGCACGGGCATCCGCGTGGGGATCCACTTCTACAACAACACGGGGGACATCGATCGGCTGGTGGAGGTGTGGGGGAAATAGCAGGCACCGCTGCGTTGCGTGTGGCATCGACACGATCGGTCCTGCCGCTTTCGTACCGTGAAGGAAGCGACCCCGCGATGAGTATCCACCGCTCCTACTCCACCACCACCCGCACGCTTCCCTGCACCGCGCCTACCACCACCCGACAGCAGTAGATCCCCGGCGCGACCGCTTCCAGGTTCCAGATGAGTTGGTGTGGACCCGCTGGTCGAACACCCGTGCGCTGCTCGGCCACCACCCGGCCCGCAGCATCCTGCACCTGGACGAAGATCTCGGAGGCGGCATCCAGTTCGATGGCCGTGGTGAACCCTCCATCGCACGGCACGGGATACGCGCTGATCCCGATGGTCCGATCGCGCTGTTCTGCCACATCCGTGGTGATCCCGTAACGGTTCACCCCACCACCCAAGGTGCCTGCGTAGAGGTATACCCCATCATCGGTCAGGCGGGCCACCTGGAGGCTGTTCAGGCCCGTGTTGAACGCGGTCCATGTGGCGCCGCTATCGCTGCTCATGAAGACGCCAGCGTTGGACGTACCTGCAAAAAGCAATGAGTCCATGGCGTGCAAGGCATACACGATATTTCCCCCCATCCCGCTGGCGGTCCAAGTTGCACCGAAGTCATCCGAACGGTAGACACCACTGCCCAACCCGGCGAACAGGATGTCGCCCACTGTGGTGAAGCTGTACACTGTCGTGTTGGCAAGGCCACTGTTACTGGCGGTCCAGGCATCGGTGCTGTGCGTGATGCGGCGCACGCCTCCCGTTTGCCCACCTACGAGCAGGTCGCCGTTCACGGAGATCATGGGCCACAGTCCATAGGCTCCGATGAGCGTATCGGTGTCCTGCCACGTGGCACCACCGTCGGTGGAATAGTCCACCCCACCACTGTACCACTGGCAGGCGTACAGGGTATCGTTGTGTTCGATGAAGCCACGCGCGGCCCCCAACAGGCCGATGTTCTCCCACGTGGTACCATCGTTCGTACTGCGGAACGCCGCGCCGAACTGCGTGCCGCAGAAGAGGATGCCTTGTGCCGAGGACAACCACCAATTGGACGCTGCGGTGATGCCGGTGTTCGTTTCGGTCCACGTGTCGCCGTGATCGGTGGAACGCCGGATGACGCCCCCCAGGTTCCCGGCGAAGAGCGCACCATTGTGTGCTTCGATGCTGTAGGCACTGCCACCGGTACCCACAGGCACCCATTGGGCGGCAGCGCTTAGGGTGATGATGAACTGTCCGGTGAAAAGCAACGTGCGGTAGCGATCGGGTCCCATGGGGTGATGGTGTTGGTCCTTCAAACCTAGCGGTGCACGGAGGTCAGGTGGGTTCGAACCGATCGAACGGCGTGAAAACTGATCGAACGGTGATCATCCTAGGAAAAAGGCCGCCTCTTACTCCCGCACCACCCTACCCTTCCCGAGCAAACGCCCCTTGGACCAAAGGGTGTACAGCAAGGTTCCGCGCGCGTTCAGGTCCAGGTCCACGGCACGGCGCGGGTTGAAGCTGTGGTCCAGCAGCAGGCTGCCTTGCATGTCCGTCACCTCCACCCGATCGAACGGCAGGAGGGCATCGATGTGGACGCGGCCCGCGCTGGGGTTGGGGTACAGCGATGAACCGGCTTCTTCCGGGACCCCGGCGGATGCTCCGGTGCTGAAGTCGCCGCTGCGTGCGAGCAGCATTCCGCTGGACGGGATGTCGAGGATGGGCAGGTCGCCGATGGTGGCCGTATCCCTGAAGGTGGAGACGGCATAGAGGTTACCGGCCTCGTCGCGGCTGAGGGATTGGAAGGCGCACACCTGTTCGCCCTCGATGAGCACCACCTGCTGGGCCACACTGGCCGCGTTGTAGCGCACGAGGAAGGCGCGGTGGTCATGCTCGAAGTCCACGAAGGGGAAGTAGAAGCCATCGATGACACAGTTGTAGCTGAACCAGCCACCGACATAGAAGCTTTCATCGGACATGGCGGTGATCGAGAAGACGGAGTGGTTGGCGTCCGAATTGCCGATGCGATCGCCGAGGAGGAAGTGCCCCTCCCGATCGCACTTGAGGATGGCGATGAGGTAGGCCCCGACCGACCCACTCGCACTGACCGTAAGCTCGGGCAACTCGAGGTCGCCATTGCGGTTGATGCCCAGGTAACAATTGCCTTGGGCGTCGGTGGCCAGCGCGCGCACCACATCGTCGCTGAAGTTGCCGATCCCGTGCGCCCATTGCATGGTGCCGTCGGGCGAATAGCGCGCAAAGAGGATGTCCGCGGAACCGGAGTTGCCGTTAACTAGGACCGTGTCGCCCACGGTGCAGTTCTCACTCGAGAAGCGACCGGCCACATAGAGGTCGCCATCGGGATCCAGCACCAACTTATCGCCCCAGGTGGCATAACCGGGATCGTCCGGGCATGCGGGGCTCTGGTTCCAGAGCACGTTGCCGTCGGTGTCCAACTTCATCAGGAACATGTTGGTGTTGTTCGTACAGGAGGTGAGTGTGGGCGCATCCGGAAGTGCCATGGTGCCCCCGTAGTTCCCGGTCACATAACTCTCGCCGGCCGCATTGGTGGCGATGGAGCGACCGGTCTCGAACAGGCCATTGGTATCGGTGAAGTTCCGCGCCCACACAGGCTCACCATCGGTGGTGAACTTGGCCACGAAGGTGTTCGCATTGCCGTTACCCGTGAGAGTGATCGGACCGATGGTGAGTGTGGGTCCACTGAAATCGCCCGTGACGTACACGTTGTTCTCCGCGTCGAGGCTGAGGCCCCGGCACACGTCCACGCCGGTGCCGGTGAGGGGCACGGCCCATAGCGCCTGGCCTTCACTGTCGTACTTCACCACATAGCCATCGTCGAAATCGGTACCGGTGAGCGGTGCCAGCGGTGCGAAGGTGACGGCAAAGCTGAATTTGCCGGCCAGGTAAGTGTTGCCGTCGGCATCGTTGGCCATACCGGGTGGAGTGCCTTCGCCGCCTGGCACGGCCGAGGCCCATTGCCAGTTGAAGGGTTGGGCAGCGAGGGTGGATCCGAGCAGAGCGCAGGAGAGTGCAAAAGCGTGGCGCATGGTGGTGGGGATCACCGAAAAGTAGGTATTCCATGGAAGAACGGAAGTGCTGAAAGCCGGAATGGGACACTGGATGCGCGTGTGGGAACCATCCTCCCTTCGCGCTCCCGTTTTTGTTGACGGGCAGCTCCCTGCGTTCCCCTTATCAAGCCCCACGTTGGTCGGACCGAAGGTGCCAGAGGCCGTGTTGCTGGACCCGTCGGGGAGCGATGACTTCATAGAGGCGTGCCACTCGCCTGGGGCACACGCGCAGCGGCGCGGTGCCCATCCCTGCATCTTTGCATCCATGATCCACATCACCACCTCACGCCTCATCCTCCGGGACCTCGAAGAGACCGATGTGGACGGCATCTTCGCGCTCGACTCCGACCCGGAAGTGCTACGTTTCATCGGTACACCGGTGATGAAGGAACGATCGGAGGCGGCGAAGGTGATCGCCCTGATCCGCCAGCAATACCAAGAGAACGGCATCGGCCGATGGGCCATGGAAGAGCGCGCCACCGGCGCGTTCATCGGTTGGACCGGCTTGAAAGTGGAGAATCACATCCGCCCGTTCCCGTATCACGACATCGGCTACCGACTGCTCCGGAAGTACTGGGGCCAGGGCTATGCGACCGAGTCGGCCATGGCCTGTCTGCGACATGGCTTCGACGTGTTGAACTACCCGGAGATCTGTGCCGCCGCCGAAGCACAGCACCACGCCTCCAACCACATCCTCCGGAAGATCGGCATGCATCAAGGTGAGTCGTTCACCTTCGAGGGGAAGGTGTGCAACTGGTACAGCCTGCGCATCGGAGAAACGCTACCGCCGACACCTGGGACCGGCACCGCGCCTGCATGAGCGACCAACGGATGCCATGATCCCATCACCAAGGTTCAGGAACGGGAACACCGCGCTGAGCTGTGCACGCCGCGCTCCGTGGGCGTATTCCATTGTATGTTCGAGGTGCAGGATCACATGATACGGTCGCCGTGGCGCACGAGCATACACGTTCCGATGCGATACGGATGAGGGACCAACGCCTACGCGATGAGAGCGCTCGCAGGATCGATAACCCTCACGTTCACGAACCATACTTCTACTTTCGGCCACGTTCGTATCACGTATGTGTAGCATCCAGGATATGAACACATTCCTCGATGATACCCATCACCCCAACTGAAAGGGGCATGCTGCCTACATCACCCACCATTCTCCCGATACCGATGACCCACTCCTCCCTTGACCGATCACGTCTGTGCATAAGCACTCGATCACTGGCCGCGCTAGCACTGCTCGGCTGCACGCTGTCGGCCACGGCGCAGGTGACCTTCGACTTCCAGCAAGAGCTGGTGGGCCAGAACAGCAATGACCTGTTCGGATGGTCCCTTGACCTTTCGGGCGATGGATACACGGTGATCATTGGCGCCATCGACAACGACGGGGCCGCTGTGGGTGGCCAACCCGCCGGCCATGCGCGGGTGTACAAGAACACCTACAACGCCCAATTCAACTCCTGGAGCTGGGGGCAGGTGGGTGCTGACATCGACGGCACCAACCAGGACGAGGAGGCCGGCTACAGCGTGGCCGTGACCACCAACGGGAACACCGTGGCCGTGGGTTCCCCGAACAGGGACAAGACACGCGTCTTCGATCGCAACGGCCAGAACAACTGGGTGCAGCGCGGCAACGGCTTCAACATCTACACCAGCGAGGACCCGCAACGCGCAGGACACGCGGTGAGCTTGAGCGGTAACGGACACATCCTGGCCATGGGTGCGCCTTTGGCGAGGAAGGTCTGGATCGCTGACATCTCCGCCGGCAGTGGTATGCCCATGATCACGGGGGTGCCCATCCTCCTGCCCGGCACTTATGCCGGTGGTTCGTTGGACCTGGATGAGACCGGTAACAACCTGGTGATCGGCGCCTACAAGGCCAACACCAACCGGGGCGCGGTCTATGTGTACCAACGCACAGGCAACACGTGGACACAGCGCGGTCAGACCCTGGAGGGCGTGAACAACTACGATGAATTCGGCTTCGATGTGAGCATCAACAACGACGGCAACACCATCGCCGTGGGCATCAAAGGCTGGGACGACAACCCGAACAATACCACCTACGAGATCGGGCAGACCGCCATCTACGATTGGGACGGGAGCCAGTGGGTGCAGCGCGGCAACGCCATCGAAGGCAGCAACATCCTCGACCAATGCGGTTATGCCGTCAGCCTCTCCGGCGATGGCGATCGTGTGGCCGTGGGTTACCGCGCAAGCACCCTCGCGTTCACCGGTGGTGGCCAAGTACGCGTGTTCGACTGGAACGGCACAACATGGGCGCAGAACGGAGATCCCATCCTGGGCGATGGCGTGAACGTGTTCTGCGGCCACAGTGTAGGCCTCAGCGATGATGGGGTGGTGCTGGGGATCGGTTCCAGCCAGGGCTCCGGACCGGTCAACCCCTTCGCCACGCAGCAAGGGAAGGCCCGCATGTACGAGGGTACCGTCATCGGGACGCGTACGCCATCACTGAGCGCCATGGAAATTGCTGTCCATCCGAACCCGGCAAGCGACCACATCACGGTGCGCAGTGCACTGACCGTGGAGCGGTTGGACCTGTTCGACCTGAGCGGGAAGCAGGTGCTGGGCACCTTGTCGCTGCCGAACATGGACCTATCCGCGCTTCCGAAGGGACCCTATTTCCTGCGGGTGACGTTCGCGGGCGCTATTGTTGGCCATACGCGGATCATCAAGCTTTGATCGGAGCGGCATGGCTTGGCGGGTGACGCCGTGGTAGTCGGTGAGGGTGAAGTCGGGCGCGGTGCTGCCGTTGGGGAGCTGCGCGGAGGCAGCCAAACCCGGCTTCAACGCGAGGAAGAAGCGCGCATGCTTCATGGAAACGCCGAGCCATGAACACTGCACGTGGTCGTCAACATACTGCTCGTCGTCGAAGTCAGCCCGACTTGACAATAGGCTTGAAGGAACCCGAGCCACACGTGAGGCCACGCAGGTGATCCCATCGGCTCAAACCGTTAAGCCGCTTCCCGCTTCATCATCCGCTGCAACGCGAACAACATCACCAGGCACAGGAGCAACACCCCGGTGAAGATCCACCACGTGCTGGTGAAGTCGGTCCACGCGATGAGGTGGAGGCCAAGGCTGTGGCCGATGATGTGGGACACGCTCCAGGACACGGTATAGAGGCCCATGTAGGCACCGGGGCTGCCGCGGTCCGCACGTTCGTTGGCCATGCGGTTGGTGAAGGGGAAACAGAGCATCTCCCCCACCGTCATGAAGAGCATCCCCAACCACAGGAAGGCAACGTGGGGAACCAGGTTCAGCACGACGAAGCTGGCCGCGAAGAGCAGCACGCTCCCGCGCAGGATGAGGTGAAGGCCGATGCCGCGCGATTCCATGTACCGCACCAATTGCATCTCCACCAGGAAGATGAGCAGGCCGTTGCTGCCGAGGATGAGGCCGATGTACTCCTCGCTGAGCCCATGCACCTGATTGTAGAACAGCGGTACGGTGCTGAAGTACTGCAGGAAGGGGATACCGATGAGGGTGACGATGAGCAGGAAGAAGAGGTAGGGCCGGTCGCGGTAAGGCGATGCGGCGGCGGCTCGTTCGGCCGCGGTGGTGGCCGCAGCGCGCGGCAAGCGTGGTAGCCCGAGCCAAAGGATGGCCGCACCGGCGAGGCAGGTGAGCGCGTCCACCCAGAACAAGCCGCTGAAGCCACCGTGCGCGATGATGAAGCCCCCCAAGGCCGGGCCGAGGCTGAAGCCCAGGTTGATCGCGAGGCGGATGAGCGTGACGGCACGCGTGCGCTGGTCCGGCGGCGCATAGCCGCGAATGGCCACGAACATGGCCGGACGGAACGCATCGCTGAGCACCATGAGCACGAAAACACCGACGCAGAAGGGCAGGAATCCCTTCACGTACTGCAGCGCGATGAAGGCGAGGCCCGAAGTGACGAGCGCGCCGACCATGACGGTGTGCGTGCCGATGCGGTCCGCGAGCTTGCCACCGAGCCAGGACCCCGCTACGGAACCGGCGCCGAAGCTGGTCATGATCCAGCCCACCTCCTCCAGCGACAAGCCCATGTCCTTGGTGAGGTAGAGCGAAAGGAAGGGCACGACCATGGTGCCGGCACGGTTCACGAAGGAGGCGAGCGTGAGCAACCAGATCGCGCGGCTGAAGCCGGCGAAGGAGCCGACGTAGAAGCGGTATGCGTTGCGGAGCGCGTTCATGGATGCGGTGCCAAAGGAACGCAGTGACGGTGGAACAGAGCGGTAGGTTGCCCGATCCATTCAGGATGATGAAGCGTGATCGCTCGCTAGGAAGCGAAGCTCAGCGCCACAGGGTGATCCACCCACCCTCCTCCTCGATCCCAGCGC
The DNA here is from genome assembly GCA_016718655.1 of Flavobacteriales bacterium. Taxonomy (GTDB): domain Bacteria; phylum Bacteroidota; class Bacteroidia; order Flavobacteriales_F; family PHOS-HE28; genus PHOS-HE28. The sequence continues at coordinate 18,190 of JADKCV010000012.1, forward strand.
TACAGCCCGATGCCTTCTGTCGGAGTACCGCATCGGCTTCGAAGCACAGGATGGTGATCCGGCGCTCCACCGCCCATGGATGCGCTCCCTCCCATTCAGAAGCGCTGCCCGTGCTCCCGATGGCGAGGGCATCGCCCCCGGCGAACTCCCACCAACCACTGATGCGCTTCTCTCCTTCCATATGGATGACCGCACCGGATCGGCCTTCCTCGGTGATGGTGACGGTGCTTGGCTGCATGGTGAAGGGGTCGCTGGGGAATGAGGATCTTTGCGGAGCAAGACTCGACCACACGCAACATCGCGCTCCGTTCCCATACCCCACAGCACCATGTCCTGGAAGATCGCCATCGTTGTCGCCTTGCTCACAGGCATCATCACCGCGCTCGTGACCATCCCGGTAGCGGACCATGTGACCCGCATGCACGGCGTAAGCGACCGGGAAGGTGCGCGCGCCATGGGCATCGTCTTCTTTCTGGCGCCCTTGGCACTGGTCGGTGGTCTGTTGCTTGGACTCTTGGGCACCAAACTGGCGGGCGCGGTGGAATGGGTGCAGTTCGGAAGGGCACTGGGCGTATCGCTGGGCATGAGCGTGGGAGCGGTGCTGGGCATCGCGGGCCTGAGCCTGTTGAGCATCCCCCGAGCACCCGAGGCATTGGGCACCTCCTTGGCGCTGGAAGTGGAGGTGTTGGTGCCGCGCGCCGAGGTGCCAACGGATGTGCGCACGCCCGATGTGTTGCGCATGAGCCTTTACGCGGGCGACAACGACAACCGCACGGTCGCGTTGGATACCGCATCCTACCGCGAGGAAGGTGATGTGCTGGTCATACCGGCCACGGCCACGTTGTTCAGTCGCGCTGCCACACGCATCCTCAGTTTCCACATCGGCACGGAGCGCTGGCTGGCCTTCGACCTACCGCTACCTCCGGAGCCTGTGGCCAACGCCACCTGGAGCACGCCCGCACCCCTACGCGATGCCACCACCTCCGGTGCGAACAGTGTCTGGAGCGCGGTGCAACTGCGCTATCGCGTCGTGGCCGGCAAGTAGCTCCTCACCGATCGCGGCGTGCCTTTGCTGGGACTTCAGGATCCGACCATCGGGTCGGATCCGATCACGGCACCAGCACCAACTGAGCGAACCGCTGGTCCGGAAGTCCCCGCACTGACAGCACGTAGGGTGCTCCGGCAAGGCCGCCTATGTCCAAGTGCGTCACCGGCACTGCCAATAGGGCGCTGCTCACCAGCCGCCCACCGAGGTCGCGGAGTTCGACCACGCTCGACGTGGCCGCCAGTGCGTTGCTCGGAACATTGAGGGTCACCGCATCGGACGATACGCTGACCACGACACCCGCATCGGCCAGGGATGGTACGCCTTGTCCTTCGGCTGCGCAGTATACGACCCTACCGCTCCACTCATAGGTACCCAGCGGGGTTCCGTAATCCCGTGTCATCGCATAGGCCACGGATATGCCCAGGTTGTCGTCGTTCGCGAGTAATTGGCCGGCCGTGGCGCCGCTGCCGAAGGAGTAGATCCTGTTGGCGCTCTGGTCGGCGAGGAAGAAGGAGACCGTGTCACCCGCATCCATCGCGATGGCAAGCGGAATAGGGACGACCGCCGTATTGGCCGTTAGGAGGGTCGTATTGGCGGATGCGACAGTGACCGTGTCCAAGGCGGTCCACTCATTGGCGTCCATGGTATGCCCTGCATATCCTCCCGTTCGCATATGCAGGCTGTAGTCACTGGTACCCGGATACAGGTTGGCAGAAAGATGGTCCAATGTGATCGGCGCGCTCGCCACCACACTGAACATCACCCCTTGATGCTGGAAGAAATCGCCCAGGATGGTGTTCACACTGTCGCAGGTGGACTGTGACCGGGCCATGAACGAAACACTGAAGAATACGATCGGAAAGAGCGAACGCAGCATCGGGTCCTTGTTTCCTCGAAGGTAACCGATCGCACGTGATACGCTGGTCCTACAACGCAACTTCGGTCTACCGCCACAACGAATGGCGCGTCAGCTTGCCGGTGACATTGTCCACCAACACCACCATGGGCTCGCTCAACTTGCCCTCCACCGCGGGTGGGTTGCCCACGAAGCGAAGGCATCGGTGGCGGGGAGGATCTGTTGTAGGAGGAAGCGGTCGAGGCCGGTGTCGGAGCTCCAAAGGATACGGCCTTCGAGGTCCACGCGCGAAACGACCAGTGTTCCACCGAGGCCGGGATCGCTGGTGTGTACCATCAATACGCTCTCGGGTGCTGGCACACGTAGTGGTTCGGACTTGTCGTGCAGGCGCAGGAAAGCCGCGTTGAGGTGATCGATGTCGTTGATCGGTCGCATGGAACGGATGCGGTGGTGTGCCATCGTCCGAAGGCTCCAGGACGCCTGAAAACAAGCGTCGTGATCGTTTCGCATCCTCTGCGCTTTCGATGGCACGCACCCACTTGCCCTCCTGGAACTCCCCTTCCAGTTCCTCGACCGCATGTACACCGATCCAGGTGCCGGGTGATGCAATGAAGCCAGCCGCAAAGTGATCGGTGATCTCCGGCTTGTTGAACCGATCGGTGCCGATACGCGGCGATCCTGGCAGGGCCTTCAACGTGATCGGATCCACGTCCAAACCGGCACTTCGGTCGTCGTTGGTGACGTGCAAGCGCCCGTCGATGATGTCCATGCCACGCGGGTCGCTCCACCATCGTGCGTCGAGGGTCGGGTTCGCTTCCTGGAGATCTTCCGCCTTGACGATGCTGTGATCATTGAGGCGCACGCCGAAGAGTCCCGTGGCATCGCACCAGAGTGTATGGCCATCACTGCCGATGATGCGGGCGAGGGCATGGCCTTGACCAGCAACCTCCTTCACCAAGGGCACTACGTGGGGTTCTGCGCCATCAGACGGGATCAGGAGGACGCTGATGCTGGTAGTGGTGTTGCCACCGCGACCACTGATCTCGGGGAGGTGGGGATCGGTGTATTGGATCAGTTGGCGATACCGCTCGGGTGCGCTGGATCGGACCTCCATAGCGCACGGACTCGTTCAGGGGCACACCCTTGGCGGGCGCCACGCTCAGCACCTTCCTGCCCAACCACCCGATGGCGCCACCGATGAGCGCTATGGCCAATACAGCGGTCCCCAACATGGTCTTGTAGTTCGTGTACCGACGAACGAATTCCACCGCCTTGGTGGATGGCCCCCCCTCACCCACCTGAGGGCGCGCGGCAGCTGCCCCGGATAAACGCAACAGAATGACACCCTCCTCCTCGTCGATGTCCGCCGTGCAGGTCGGTGCGCGTTGGCTGATGACCTCTTGGGCAACGAAGCGTAGGATGGTCGCGCGGCGTTCAACGGCCCAAGGCTGGTGGCGTTGCCATTCATCGCGCGTGCCCATGCTGACGATGGTGACGACGTCGTTGCCGCCGAACTCCCAGTAGCCTTGGATGGTGTGCAACAACCCCTCGGCGTACTCCACATGGCCGTCGCGGCCGTTCTCGGTGATGGTAAGAGTGGGTGGCATCGGTTCCCAACGTTACGGATCATTCGCCCATCGCCACACGCGCCGCCAAGACCACGCTCACCAAGGTGATCGGAGTGAATATCAGCGTTTCACGCAAGTCCAATGCGAACAGGTTGCCCACGGTGTTCATTGCGAAAAGCACGCACACCACCCACATGCCCCACCTGCCGAGCGCAGGCATGGAACGCATGATAAGTCCCATGCGCACCAGCACCAGCACAACGAAGACGAGCAGGAACGTGATGCTCACCAACGCACCCACCGTTCGTTCCTCACCGGTCCGCAAGCGTCCTCCCCACACCATCTCCGTCGGGATGAACCCGAAGAGGACCACGATTTGGAAGATGATGGCTGCGGTGAAGAGGCCGAGCAGGATGTAAGCGGCCGTGCGGAACGGGATGGTAGGCATGGGGCAAAGGTGGGGAAGCGCGGTATGACCATCATCACCCCCTTTTGGATCGGCGTGTGCATCTTTCGGTGGAAAGCAGCGCTATGCCACGCCCCACCACCAAGCAGGACCTGTTGGTCCAAAGCCGCATGAAGCATGACGCATTGAACGCGTTCATCGAGGGCCTATCCCGTGCCGATCGCATGCGTGCCTTCAAGCCCGGCACCATGAACCGCAACATCCGCGATGTACTGGGGCATCTGCACCATTGGCACACCTTATCGTTGGACTGGTACAGGGTGGGCATGCGTGGTGACAAGCCGGAGATGCCGGCGCACGGTTACACCTGGGCCACCACACCGGAGCCGAACCGCTGGATACATGCCACCTATAGTGATGTCCCGCTGAACAAGGCACACGCCTTGTTCGAACGGTCCACGCCGAAGTGATGTCATTGATCGAACGCCATACGGATGCGGAACTCTTCACCAAGAAACGTTACCGGTGGACCGGAAGCACATCGTTGGGTGCCTACCTGGTCTCCGCTACAAGCAGCCACTACGACTGGGCGTTGAAGATCATGCGGAAGGGGCTCAACCAAGCGGAACAGAGGTGAAGTGGCGTTCAGGGCAGCTGTGCGTTCCGGACCGCTGTGGGCACCACGCCGCCAATGGTCAGCAGAATGGGGTCGCGGTCGTTATCCACGCCGGCATACTTGACCACCCCATCCATATTGACATCCTCCGTGTAGTAGCCGTTCGCCGTGTTCGTAGGGACCGAGCCGCCTATGCGCGCAAGGATCGGATCGCGGTCGTTGTTCGCACCTGCATACTTCACTTGGTCATTGAAGGTGACGTCGCCGGCCCAGATCACCTGCACTGAACCGACCGCTTTTCGCGCATCCGTTCCGTAGGTGAGGGTCGAAGTCGAAGTGAAATCCACGGGGGTACTATTGCCACCTAGTGGTACAGCCGCGGCGGTCATGCACGAAAGATGGTTCCTATGGCTCACGGCCACGAAATAGCTCGCAGCCGGAACGGTGAATGTCACAGGACTGGTGCCATCCATGTCCACCACATCGCCATCGCGCTGCACAAGTGCCGTACGGGAGGCCACGAGCTGCGCATTGTTGTTCGCGGCGCGCAACTCCAGTAGAACATGGTCCACGATAGCATTCGGACCGGTGGTCGATAATACCCCTGCCGAGATGGATGGTGATGGCGGACCCACATGTACATAACCCAGTGCCGGGTAGGGATCAGCGAGCGGCAGGAGTCCAGCCGCGCGTAGGCCATCGTTCATGAGCTCGGTAGCACTCACGAACGGACCTTCCAGGAATACGCTCGGTGCCACGAGAACACCAGGTACCTGCTGGGCCAACCGTGCCGTACCACCGCCCGTTACGTACACGGCCTGGTCGCTTCCAAGCACGAAGCCGTTGCTGTAGCTGCTGGGAGTGGTGATGAACCAGCCGGTACTGCCGTCGCTGTTCACCTTGCAGATGCCCATGGCGAAGAGCGTACCCGCGCAGAGGTAGGCGTTATTGGAAGCATCCATCATCATTTGAGCGTGCAGCAGGTAATTCTCCGGTCCGTCGACATTGTTGTTCACCCACAGCTGCGTGCCGCTGGCATCAGCCTTCAGAAAGGCCGCACCACCACTGCCGCCCGAGGGGAAACCACTGATGACCGGGGCGTTGTCGCTGCCCACTTCCACGCGATAGGCGGTGATCGGATAGCTGTTCTGCCAGATGAGCGTGCCACTGGGGGACACTTTACGGATGATACTGCTGGAGGAACTCGGATATGCGGTATGTACCAAATAGGTGTTGCCCAATGCATCCCCAGCCAGGTCACCGACCGTGATCGAATTCGCAGTGTAGTTCCAGATCGTGGCGCCGTTCCGTGTGAGCTTCGTGTAACCGTTCACACTACCCGTGACACCGCGGTGCGCGATCACCAATGCACTGTCCGGGGTGAACTTGATGTTGATGGGTCCACCAATGCCCACATCGAACCAGTCCCACACGGGCACACCCGCCGGCGAGAACTTCTTCACCTTGGTGACCTGGCCATTGGGACCGGTGCCGATCCCCAGCACATAGATGAAGCCCGCCCGGTCCACCACACACTTGCGTGTGGAAGAACCGTCGAAGTCGTTCTCATACACCACTCGCCAGAGCAACTGGCCCGTGGGGCTGAACTTTTCCACCAGGCTGTTGGCATTGACGGGGTTGGAGAAGCCGCTGGTGATGGTGCCGGTGACGATGGCATTGCCCTGCAGGTCGGTGGCCACCCACGTGGCGCGATCGGTGCGCGTGGTGCTGGTCTGGTCGTAGGCCGCGGTCCACAGCAGCGCGCCGGTGGAAGAGCGTTTGGTGAGGGTGATATCGCCCCCCAGGTTCCCGTCGTAATTGACCGTGAACACGTTGTTCTGCTGGTCCAGGGCGATGGACAGCCCCACCTCGAGCACGTTCCAATCCACGGTGACCTGGGCACTGAGCGAGAACGTGGCGAGGAGCACGATGGAACTGGATAGTAGGATGTTCTTCATGGAAAGGCGTATCAGGATCACGGTCAAAGCTGCTGCGCATTCCCTAGGCAGGAGTGACCATCGTCACCCCTATGGTCCAACAAGGCGATGATCCGGATGAATCGGGAAACCAAGGCGATGGAACGGAACAGACCATTCATACTCTTGCGCGCTATCGTCGAACCAGTGCCCGAACTTCGTTCTCGGTGCGTTGCGTCCTCCAATGATGTAAATCTTGATCACTGGATCGGAACCAGATCATTGGGTGCCTACCTGCTCTCCCCTAAAACCAGCCACTACGACTGGGCGTTGAAGGTGATGCGGAGGGGGGTGAAGTGAAGCGTCCTGAGGTGAGCACTGCGCGCAAGATGTGTGCAACGGTACTCGGCTTCGGGTCCTATCCGTGGTGAACGTGCGGGGGTACAGGAAATGATGGAAAGTCGTTCACCTGGTTCAACACCACTTCCCCCCTGACATGAACGCCATCTTCGGGCTGCAAGGCATGGCGGAGGATGCGAAGGGCATCCTCTGGTGCAGCTTCAGCGGCGGGCTGTTCGGCTGGATCCAGCAGAAGAGAACGCCAGCTTCCGGCATGTGCCACGCGAAGGTCCGTGGTAGTGGACTGTCATACTGCACGTCATGTTCCAACAGATGTATTCGATGACGCAATAGGGATGCACATCCCCACCGGACACAAGGGAAGCGCTAAGTTTGATAGAACAAATGCCTTTGACCGCTTCTGCTTGATCAGTGCGGACAGAGGTGTATGTGCGCATGGGAACCATGAAAAGACATTCCTCCATGTTGTTGCTGCTCATCAGCAACTGGTGCCTTGCGCAGATCCCGGGGGACAGCCTCATGGGACACTACGCGTTCAACGGCGACCTCTTGGACCTATCCGGGAATTCCAACCACATCGTTTCCGCTTCCGGTGTGTTCACCACGGACCGGTTCGGACAAGCGAACAGTGCATTCCTGTTCGATGGTGTGAACGATTCCCTGACCATCCCCGTCCCCGAATTCGCGCCGATCCAAGGCGACTACACGATCTCACTATGGTATAGGACGAATTCATCGAAGGTGATGAACCTGTTCTCATCCAAGCAAAGCCCGGACGACACGACCGGTAACTTCGAGGTCCAGCTGAACAGCCATGACCTGTACTACCTGACCTATCTGAAACAGTCGTGGTATGAGACCTTCGTTCACTGGAACGGAACCGGGAGGAACGGGAACGCGATCGCTGAAGGCGCACCTGGCCTTCGCACAAAGGGAGAATGGTGCCATTTCGTCCTCACCAGGGTCGCAGATACGCTGCGTATCTATCGCGACCACCAATTGCACACATTGAGCATCGACAACGCCTACGGGGGAATTCTCGGCGACGCGGTGGACCTTTTATTCAGCGCTTTACCGCACCGATTTGAGGGGGCCATCGATGACCTGAGGCTTCATGCCAAAGGCTTGGACCAACAGGAGATCGACCAACTCTGGTTCGAGGACCGACCGTTCCAGTTCATCTCACCACGGCCCACGGACGCCTATGTGCAGAACTCCATTCCGCTGGTGTACTGGGAGTACAACGATGCGGTGGTGATTCGATCAACGTGGAATACAGTGTCGATGGTGGGAGTTAGCAGCCCTACGCCGACCATTCGAACATGGCCTACGAGAACGCCTTCTACTTCGATCGGCACCTACCCGGTCGGTACGACCATAGCATTCCGTGTATCTGACAGGGCAGATCCATCCATATGGCAAGATGCGGGCGCCTTTCACGTCAGCATGTATGATTGGGTGAGCGTGCAGGAGAGCCTCCTTCACTGCACGTGATGGTGCCGGACTTCTATCCCACCTGAACAAACTTTGGCTGCTCGGTGGATGGGACCCTCCATTCCATGCACCCAACCATACCCATAGTGAGGTATGGGCTTCGGTGGACGGCGCCACATGGAACTTCGAGACCCTGCTCCGTGGCCTGCCCGCCATTGTTCCGCGTGGTACTCCGATGGCACCTACATGTATGTGATCGGTGGCGATCCGCAGTCAGGCTGTCTTACCGATGTATGGCGCAGTGCGAACGGGACCGATTGGATCTTGATGGAAGACACCATACCAGGCTATTCGCAGCGTAACAATCCAAACTACGCGCATGCCAATGATGATCTCTATCTCTTTGGCGGCGAGCAATGCGGTGGAGTGGGATCGAACGAGGTGTGGCGAAGTCCGGATGGTAGCACTTGGACCCAGCTTCCTGATGCTCCCTGGAGCGGTCGCGGGATGCAGGTGAACTCATGCGTGGATGACCTTGGCCGGATCTGGATGCTCGGCGGATCCAACGAGGGCGATAGGAGGTCGTTCAACGAGGTATGGCGCACCAGTGATGGTATGACCTGGGACCTTGTCAACCCATCGCACCATGGGCAGGCCGGTACTGGCATACCACTGCTTGGTTCGACCAGAAACTCTGGGTGATGGGCGGCATGGCCACAGCCATTGAAATGAACGATGTCTGGTACTCCGAGGATGGCATCACCTGGTACGGTGGAAAAGCACCACCGGCAATTGGCCTGCCGGGAGTCGGCACGCACAATCCACTACCGTGTTCAATGATGCTTTGTGGTATATGTGCGGCATCTCGTCGAACAGTGCATGGAAGATCGTGAACTCGACGATCGTCATGAACACTGCTGAGCGGCCCGGTGGAACAAATGCCTTTATCGTCTACCCGAATCCGGCCAGTTCCATGCTGACGGTGCGATCGGATGATCACGTGCCGATCGGCGAGTATGAGGTGCATAGCACGAGTGGTACGCTCGTCATGAGCGGTTCGACCTACCAAGCGACCGCACAACTGGATATATCAAGGCTCCGACCTGGGCTCTATGTGATCCGATCCTCTAGTGATCCTCGGTCGCACAGGTTCATCAAGAATTAAAACTTTGGAACTGGTTGTGAACCTTCGCAAGGAGCGCTTCGACCCGTCCGTTGATGCGATGCGACCACGTTCCAAGAGTTCATAGCTCCTCAGTTGCGACCGCCAGCTTCTCGCACCAGCTCACGCCGGTCATCGGCTTGGAGGGCACGCTGCACAATCGGACCAATGGTCAAGCCTTGCGATGAACAACCGGTTGCGCGTTGGTCAACCACAGGAAGAGCGGTCATCACCAGCGCTATCGAAAGGAGGGAATTCGTGAAATAACCGCGCATGCAAGTTGATGCAACCCGTTGCGATCGGGTTGTCCCGATGTGTACATGGATAACGACTCTCTTGTTCGGTCGATCACGGTTCGTTATCCTACTTGGCCTGATCCATTACTGACCGATCGTACACAGATGGATCGCAGGCATCGCCCATCACTGCGTGCTCCGTGTGCATCGTCGCAATGACCGTTGCCCTGGTCTTCAGGACCCAGCTTCTTCCCTATCGTCGATCCCTGTGCTTTCGAACGGTTCGATCCCATACCAAGCGGACAGTGGAAGAAAACGGTGTTCATGGCACCGCGCCATCGCTGTGGACGCCACTCTGACGCGCCCCCCCTACGAGCGGCGATGGCGTGAACGATCTCATTGTGGGTGCGCAACGCGATGAACATGGAACCAACGATGCCTGGGATGAGGAGAGGCGTTGCGTGAAGGATCGACGCGACGGATGAAAGGATCAAGGAGGTCCCCTACCGCACCCGCACCACCTGCCGTTGCGCCACGCGGCCGTCCGCTGTCCACAGGTGCAGTACATAACTACCCGCTGCCAGATCGGGCAGGGTGAGCGGGTCCACGCTGTGCGCCGCGGCCGAGCCTTGGGCTACCAAGCGACCATCATAGGCCTGAAGCACATAGTGGATACCCGAGTCCCCCGTGCGCAGCGTCAGCAGATCCGTGAACGGGTTCGGGCCCAGCACCACTTCCGTAAGCCCGTCCTCGGGAATACCGGAACAGACCTCCACTTCCAGCGGCAATTCGTTGATCACGGGGCAGGCGAAGCGCTGTGTGATGAACTCCCGGAAGATGATGTCGTGTGGCGTGGATACACCCGTGACCTGGCCCATGCCTGCGGTATACACATCGGTCCACATGTACTGGATGGTTGGATACAGGATGTCCGATCCACCCGCCTGGGGGATCAGCGCGAACGTGTAGGTGGTGCCGGCTTCCATGATGAGGCCCGTGCCGGTGGCGAAGAGCGCGGGGAACACCTCCGTGGTGATGGTATCCTGCCAGAGCAGCGCACCGTCCGGGCCCTCCCCTTCGCGAAGTTGGAACACCAACGTGCGCTCCAGTCCATAGAGTTCAACGGTCATTGCGATGCCTTCCAGATCGCCGGTCTGCTGGGCCACGAAGCTTTGCCAAACCACGGAGTCGGGCGCCAGAAAGCCATTGATCCCATAGGTCTCCGGCAGGCAGGATTGATCCGCGAACGTGATCGTGTCCAAGGCCCCGTCAAAGAGATGGCCGATCACATGTGTACCCGGTGCTAGTACTTGTGGATCGAGCAGTGCGGTGGGTAGTCCGTCTATCGTGAAGGCACCGAGCGGAGGGGAGGCCTGCAGGAGCAGCGCTTCATCCGTGGAGCAGACCACGGAAGGAATTTCCGCATAGTTGAACACAACCGGCGCGCTCAACGTGAAGGACTGTTCCAGTGTATCGGTGCAGCTATTGATGGTGTAGATGTGTTGGACCAGGTGATCGCCGAGGGCGAGCGATGCGGGCACCAGGCCGGTGGCTGCGTCGCCATCCAGAAGGAACTGGCTGCTCGTGACGGACCGCCCGTCCACCAGGAATGGGATCGCTGCTGCATCATCCATGCAGACCGCATCGGGCAGGTTCAGCACGGGGCGGTCCGGCACCTGATACAGGTCGTAGAGACGTGTCGCCGTCTGGCATGGAGCCTCGCCCAGCACCCAGGTCCTGAATTCCACATCATAAACACCCAGGTTGCTCGTGCCTTCGTTGTAGACACTGCCCGGGGTCATCACGGCGAAGGGCGCGTCTCCAGTCAGGATGATGGTGAACCGGTCCCCGCTGGCCTGCATGATCCCCGGTGGTAGGTCGAAGCGGATCCAGGCCGTGTCGGTACCGGTGTGGTTCACCGTACCGTCGAACAATAAGGTGGTATCCGCATCGACCCCAGCGTAGAAACGCAGCCGATAGGTGATGGCCGCAGTGGCCCGCAGGTTCACCTCTATCGCGCGCAACTCGGCATCCTCATCGGCGCGCAAGGTCTGACGCACACTGTCCGTCGGGTATGCCGTATGCGCCGTCGGAAGTGGGTTGCCCGCGATGCAGAGCTGGTCGACCTGCTCCTGCGGCCCGACAGGAGGTGTGTCCGGTGTGTAGCTCACGTGGTAACCACCGGCAGGGTTCGGGGCATTGACCAGCTCATTGCCCACCACCAGTGGACCCATGAAAACACCAGGGCCCGGCGATGCCGTGAGCGGCAGCGGTGCAGCATTGGCGCAGAGCAAGGTGGGGAACGGATCGATGGTGATGGGCACCGTCGTACGTCGCAGGGACAACCAGTAGTTGTCGGCGATGTAGCGCATCAACTGCCCTTGCTGCGGGGTGATGCTATCCTGCAGGCAGATGGAGTTGCTCATGATGTTGGTCAGCGGCGGATCGTAGACATCGCCGTTCGCATCCGTCGCATTGCCGATGTAGGTGCATGAGGACGGATCGACATCGGCAGCACCGATCAAGCCGGGGTCGGCCTGGGTATCGCACAACTGATCACCGGCCGTGGTACAATTGCTGCCGTCCACCAGTTCGGGGTTGAACAGGTTGTCGGTGTGCGACAAGCCGAATTGATGACCGAACTCATGCGCCAACACGTGGATGCGCGCATTGGCAGCCACGAGAACGAAGTCGTTGGCATAACCACCTTCCAGCCCAAGCGACATGAAATTGACGTAGAAGATGGTTATCAGCCCTGCTTCGCGGTTCGCGATCATCGGTGCACCATCGCCGGTGCTGGTGTTCCAAAGCAATGGATCGACAACCACGGAGGGCGGTGCGCACAGGTGGAACTGGATGCCCGTCCCACAGCGATCGAAGACCTCGTTCGCGAAATCCAGATCACGCTGGACACGTCCGGGGGTGGCGGCCAACTCCAGCCCTCCCTCACCATCGTCCTGGGCTGCGATCACCACCTTCACCCGCATGTAGCGCACCAGGTCGCGCCGGTCATCGGCTTGGAGGGCACGCTGCATACTCGGACCATCGGTCAAGCCTTGCGATGAACAACCGGGTACGCGTTGGCCAACCACCGGAAGAGCGGTCATCACCAGCGCTATCGAAAGGAGGGAATTCGTATAGTAACCGCACATGCCAAGTTGACGCAACCCGTTGCGTTCGGGTTGTCCGAGGAGCATATGGATAACGACCCTCTTGTTCGGCCGATCAATGTTCGTTATCCTACTTGGCCTGATCCATTACGGACCGATCATATCACAGATGGGTCGTAGGCATCGCCGATCACCGCATGCTCCGTGTGCATCGTCGCAATGACCGTTGCCTTGGTCTTCGGGACCACAGCTTCTTCCCCAATCGTCGATCCCTGTGCTTTCGAACGGTTCGATCCCATGCCAAGCGGACAGTGGAAGAAAACGGTGTTCTTGGCACCCCGCCATCAGTTTGGACGCCACCAGGACGCGCCCCCCTAGGAGCGGAGATCGTTTGATCGATGTCGTAGAGGGCGCGCACGGCGATGATGATGGAACCAACGATGCCTGGGACGCGAAGAGGCGTTGCGTGAAGGATCGACGCGACGAATGAAAGGATCAAGGAGGTCCACTACCTGGCCCACTCCGCGCAATACTGCCGCTGTTGCTCCACAGATCCCGGACGGTCAACAGCGCGGAGGTACTTCAGGTATTCGCGGTTCTTGCGCACTTTGGGACGCCAACCGAACAGGTTGATGGTTCCCGGTATGCCTTCCTGCACGATCCAGCACCGCTCATGTGCCACAGCACCATTGCGCCAGCGCATACCGATGGTGCTATGGCCCGGCCAGATGGCGATCTTGTTCAAACACTTGTCCCAAGCGGCATCCTCCACACCAGTTTGTCGGCGGAGGAAGGCGACCAGGCTATCATGCGTACTGTGGTGTTCGGCGTAACCACCGGAAGGCGTAGTGACCAATTGCCCATTGCGAACACGGTGGATCTCCCGCTTCATCCAATGGTCCATGGCACGTTCACTATTGGAAAGGAGCGCACGCTGGAAACGTTTCGAATTCTGCGCTGGAGACACCAGTGGTACCAAGAAGAGGAAGAGCAGAAGCGACCTCATTGTTCGAGCCAGTGGCGCCAATCTTCCAAAGCCTGTTGCATACGCCCTTCTGGCATATCGAAGGTCATTCGCATATCTCCCGTGGTATTGTGTGTTTGGCCGGTGAAAAGGTCCAGTACGCGCACCACATCCCCCATGTACACACCGTGGATGACGACGTTCTCCCCACCTACCAATGAGCGTGGTGTTTTCTCAAGTACGCGGATGAAATAGCGCACGGCGGCTCGATCCTGCCGCTCCAACTGCGCATAGTGCTCCTTGGTGGCGCATACCATCGGCCGGATGCGGCGGTATTCAAACACCGCTCTTATCGCTTCGATGCGGGTATCGGGGTTCCAGTGCGTTGCAAGCACCATGGCCAAGTGGAAGTGGTTGTGTCGCGCGATGTAACTGAACGCAGCGCCTGCACGCGCGTCGCCGTATCGCTGATGGACATGCTCGATGTGATACCTGACGCTATCGTCCCGCTGTTCGGCGTAAAGCAGGTCCAGCAGCTCGCAGGTGAGTGGCAAGGGTGTCGGATAGTCGTTGAAGAAGCGTCCGGTGGTATCCGAGGTCACCTGCCGGATGTGCTCACGGAACGCAACAGGTACCTGTGCACAGGAGTCCTGTTGTGAAGGCTCAACCGGTGCACACGTGAGCAAGGGTAGTAGCAACAAGTGGTGCATGGGGTTCATGGTTCGCGTCGCTCGCACACGGCGAAGTAAAGGTGCGTACTGGGGATCGGATCGATGCCGCGGAGTTGTGTACCGCACGCCACCCAGGTTGGACCCGGGATCGGCACTCGCTATACGGACATGAGCGAAGCAGTAAGTGCCGGTTCCCGGTACGCACACCGTTATGCAAGCATGCAGTGTAGGGGTCACACACTACGGGATAGCAGTCCTTGCACCAAGAACCTATCGCACACGTCCTACTCGTCAGAAGAACCAATTGCGGCGCATTCCACAAGGCCGTTGGGTTTGCCGCACCATGTGCAGATCCTGGTGAGGTCCGTGCGTTCATGAACACCCGTACACCTGATATGGATACACGTTCAAAGGCGGACCGGGACCGGGTCATTTCCTACATGGACTATTTTTGCGCCCACATTCTGGAAACCATATGACCATTCCATTTCGCTTCCGGACCGTCCGCTTCGGGGCGACCGTTCTACTGTTCATCACCATGGGGCAATTGGCCCATGCTCAAAGCGACCTTGACGTGTTCATAGGTCCACGTATGGAGCGCGATGAGGACCTCGGGCGCAGCTTGGGTTCCGATGACGAGCTGTTCTATACCCTGCGCACGGTGGAAGAGAAGAAGGGGCGCACAGGTTTCATCGATGGTTGGTCGCGTGAGACCCTGTCCAAAGTGTTCTCCACCCCGTTGGAAGTGCCGGTCGTGAATGCGGAGGTCTTCTCCGTTCACGAGGTGATCGTGGGGGACCGTGGGCTTCAACTGTTCTACAGCTTCCACAGTCGGGAGGATGGGCGCGTGGTATTGGCCATGGCCGCACTCGACCAGCAAGGCAGGATGGTGGGCGATGCACAGGAATTGATCGAAGTACCTGCGGCTAAGAAGCGGACCACGCAGCGCTTCATCGTGAACCACGACAACCGGTCGGGCATGACCTTGATCCTGAACACGGACCTCGTGCACCCTGACAACATCCTTCGGCTGGTTCGAACCGGTCATGCAGGTGATCACGATGGATGGAGAGGGAAACGTGCGTGTGAACAGCCCCCTTACCATCGGCACCACGGGGCACTGCATGTTTCGCGACTTCACCGCGGATGGCAATGGGAACGCGTACCTGCGCGTGTCCCACTTCAAAGGGAAAAAGGATGAATGCCAGAACGCTGTGTTCACCGTGCCGGTAGGTGGTGGTGCTGGTACCCGATGGTGCCTTCCAGAGCCGCCGAAGGACCTTGACTACCGCGACGACAATGGATTCTACTACGACCACCATGGCGTGGTCACGTATGTCGCTCCCCTTGCCGACCCCAACCAATATGAGGATGTGCGCGGATTCGCCTTGCGGGGGGTGGTGCTGCAGACCTTCGACACGCAGAGCGCTCAACGGACCCTGGATAGGACCCATCTGTTCGTCGCGAGCTATCCTGCTGGGCAGAACAACAAACCGGGTGAGCACGAGATGAGCAACTGCAACATCATGGACATCTCCTTCCAGCCTGATGGAAAGTTGAACTTCTATGGCTCGGAGAGTTTCGCCAAGGTCGGATCCGGAGGTGAGAACAGTTTCTGGGGACTGCGGTTGGATCTCGAAACCGGATTCGAGAAACCCTGGGGATGCGGTGCGCAACGCCAGTATGCCTTCTACCCGAACCAGGAAAGCCTGTTCAACTTCCATGTCACCCAATTGGGTGGTGTGGACCACCTGTTGGCGAACGAGGTGCGGAGCAACGTGGGCAAGGCCTGCGCGAACATGGAGGACTGGAACAAACAGAACGCCAACGGTGACAAGACAACACCGTGCTACGCAGTGCTCATTGGCGATGCAGAGATCGGTCCTCGGCAGCGGATCACCACGGATGCGCTGGGCACCACCCAGTATTTCCGCAGGGTGAACTACGAACCCAATGAGGAAGAGATCATCTCGGTGACCAGTGACAGCGGGCGTTACCTGGTGCGCCTCAGAAGCGCGAAGGATTAGGGGCTGTTTGAACCTCTTGCTTCGCGCCGTGTACGGGTGGGCATGCGATGCATCGGCACCCTCCTATTCCTCCTACCCTACGCGCTTGCTGCACAACACTGCGGCTACGATGGCGCGGCGATCATCGTGGTACACCCGCATGGTATGGGCGATAGCACCGTGATCGGCGGGCTACGCATCACCCTCCTGGACAGCAACAACGTACCCGTCACCTACAGCGGTCGACCGTACGAGCCCTTCTTCCGCAATACCGACCGTGGATCGTGGGATGCACCGGGTGTAAACCATCGACCGGGCCGTGACGTGGACCACCTCTATCCGTTCGCGCAGGACAATTACGTGCTCGTGGTCGACCGAGGGATGGACCTGCGCGGCTGTTCCGTGCTGGTGCAGGATGAACGACCATGGGGATCCGGCCCGGTATTCCGGCAAGTGGTGGTACCGGTGGACCTGGAGGTGGGCTATTCCTTGTGCGGTCGGTATGATGACCTCGTCTATCGCACGTATCCGGAGGAGCGGCCATACGCCGCATTGGATATCACCGTCTTTCAACGATGAGACCCCTGATCATCACGCTCCTACTTCTTGCACTTCGTGCATCTGCACAGCCTGAAGGTTGGGAGAACCCCTGTGGTTTCCCGCCGAACGACAGCATCGACATCAGCAACGACGGCATCCCTGATCTGGTGGTACAGGGCGTCCGCATCGGCACGGACGACGAGCCGAGCAGTTCGGGCACCTGCGCGTTGTACGTGATGAACCTGCCCGGCACCACATTCTGAACACACGCGACAACCAGGGCTATTGGCGAACCAAGGTGTGTGCGAAGGGAGAGCGCATTCCTGCCCAGTCCACCCGACCTCAGGATGACTACCAGATCCCGAAGGTGCTCTATACGGATGGTCAAGTACAAGTGGCGTACTGGGGCTATGGGCATCAGTCCCCGTTGGTCACTGTCACACCCGACCTGGAGTCCCAGCGTTTCGTGTTCCGAACGGAGGTGAATTGTCAACCATGGCAGGGATCCTTCCAGATCATATATCCTGTCAACCTCGGCGAGGTGTGCATCCGGGCCAGTGCGCTGGTACCAGCCAGGTCCCCTTTCGTGGCATTCTGATGGACTGCGCGGCAGGACGGCAAACATCCCGCAATGGGGACCCTAGTGCTGTTCCAACCTGAACCCCAGCCCCTTCCTAACCGCCGGCCACTCATGCGGCAGGATGGAATACACACAGGTATCGCGCAGGGTGCCATCGGGCATGGCCATGTGGTTGCGGAGGATGCCATCGGACTTCGCTCCAAGTCGTTCAATGGCCTTTCGACTCTGGTGATTGTGGAAGCTGGTGCGGAACTCCACCGCGATGCATCCCAGGGTATCGAAGGCGTGTTCCAACAGCAACAGTTTGCAGGCCGAATTGAGCCCTGTCCGTTGCACCGAGCGTGCATACCAGGTGGAACCGATCTCCACCCGCGGCTTGGTGGCCTCCACGTTCATGTAGGTGGTCATCCCCACGATACGGCCGCTCTCCGCGTGACGAACGGTCCAGGGCAGCATACTTCCCTGCGCGTGCAGCGCCAACCGACGTTCGATCTCGGCGCGCATGCCATCCGGCGATGGTACGATGGTGTACCAGAGGTTCCATAGCTCACCATCCCGCGTGGCCTCGCAGAGCCCGTCGTGATGATCATGGGAAAGCGGTTCCAGGACCGCATGGGGATGGCGCAGGACGATGGGGTTCAGGACGGGATGCATGCCACAAAGGTGCAGGGTCCCACGCCATGTCGCGCGCAGATGCGAACTTCGTCCTATGCCCATCCGCCCGCTCCTCGTGCTCTGCATCCTTCTGTGCTTGTCGAGCAGTTCCGTCGCCCAGACCCGCGTGACCACGCACGACATCACCCACTTCTGGGAAGCGTATGACCGGATAAAGGCCACCAACGATACTGCTGAGCAACGTCAGCTCCTGCACAGCCACTTCATTGCCAAAGCCTCGGTCGGGCAGCTAGCCATGTTCGAGGCGCGGCGCTATACGCCCGATGAATACCTCCATGCCATCCGCAGCTACCCACGTTTCTGGGCATCGGTGCGTGAGCACATGTTGAGCGCCGACATCCATGTGCAGGCCATGCAGGATGGTGTGGAACGACTGCGCGTGCTGTACCCGCAAATGCGTCCTGCCGATATCTACTTCACTGTGGGCGTGTTGCGAAGTGGTGGTACGATCACGGACGGCATGGTGTTGATCGGCAGTGAGATCGCTCTGGCGGATAGCAGCACCGTGACCGATGAATTCCCAGTGGAGCTCGGGCACCTTCCTGGTCACTTCGCCACTAATCCTAGGCAAGACATCGCCTTTGCGAATGTGCATGAACTGATCCATACGCAACAGCCAGGACGATGGGGGTATGACCTGCTTTCCCAATCACTTCATGAAGGCATTGCCGAGTTCATTCCCACGTTGGCCATGGCCAGGCCATCGTACGCGGCGAGTGTACGTTACGGTGAGGCGAACACCGAGAAGGTCCGAGCGGTATTCGAGGAGGAACTCTTCGCGTATTGGATCGATCGCTGGATCTGGAACGATACCCACGGTCCGTTCCCGGTGCGCGACATGGGCTATTTCGTGGGCTATTCCATGGCCCAGCGGTACTACGAAAACGCGAAGGACAAGCCACAGGCCATCGCCGAGCTGATCGGGTTGAATTGTGAGGACAGTTCAGCGGTAATGGACTTCGCCGAGCGCACGGGGTGGTTGAGCAGGCCGATCGCTGATGTGCGGGCATCCTTCGAGGCTGCGCGGCCCAGGGTCACACACATCGCAGAGTTCAGCAACGGCTCGACCACAGTGGACCCATCCACAAAGACCATCACGCTGCACTTCGATGGCCCGATGGCCAAGGACTTCCGTTCCACCGAGCTGGGGCCATTGGGGAAAGAGGCGGCTGTCACCATCAAGGACATCCGGTTCGCGGAGGATGGTCGATCAGTGGTGTACCACGTGGAATTGGCACCCGGAAAGCGCTACCAATTGGTGTTGGAGGAGGGATACCGCGACGAGCGCCTCCGCCAATTGGTGCCGTATCCGGTGGACTTCACTACACAAGATCGATGATACTACTTTCCGATACGAGGTGATGCTGGTGCGCTGCCGGCCCATGACTTCCAGATAGCTTTGTTGCGTGGCAGAGAACGGAAGGCTCCTCATCATCGACGACGAACCGCAGCTGCGCAACATGCTGCAGCGCTTGTTCGTGAGCGAAGGCTACGCTGTGATAACTGCAGAGACCGGCGCTCAGGCCATGCAACGGCTGAAGGCCCAACGTTTCCATGTGGTGCTTTGCGATGTGAAGTTGCCCGATGCCAATGGGGTGGAACTGACCAAAGCGATCAAGAGCCAGCAGCCTGATGCGGAGGTGATCGTGTTCACGGCGTTCGGCACCATCGGCGATGCGGTAAAGGCCGTGCAGAACGGGGCCTTCCACTACTTGGTGAAGGGCGACGACAACGCCAAACTGATCCCTACCGCCAGCGGTGCGTTGGAGAAGGCGAAGGCACAACGACAGGTGGAACCGGTGATCAGTGATGATCCGTTCGCAGCGATCACGGGACGTTCACCGGCGATCCAGCAAGTGATCGAGCTGGCACGAAAGGTCGCGCCCACGGAGGCTTCGGTGCTGCTCAACGGTGCGACCGGAACAGGCAAGGAAGTGTTCGCGCAGGCTATCCATGCCGCCAGTGCACGGGCGAAGAAGGCCTTCGTGGCCGTCAACTGCGGAGCGCTAAGTCGGGAACTTTTGGAGAGCGAGCTTTTCGGTCACGTGGCGGGGGCGTTCACCGGAGCGGTGAAGGACCGCAAAGGCTTGGTCGAAACGGCCAAGGGCGGAACACTCTTCCTCGATGAATTGGGCGAACTCCCGTTGGACCTGCAGGCCAAGCTGCTGCGCGTGCTAGAGACCGGCGATTTCCTTCGCGTGGGCGACACTGCCGTGCAAAAGGCCGACGTGCGCATCATCGCGGCCACGCATCATGACCTGCTCAAGGAAAGCACGGAGGGACGTTTTCGTCAGGACCTCTATTACCGTCTGGCCACCTTCACGCTGCGCATACCGGCGCTGGTGGAACGCAAGGCCGATATCCCACTGCTGGCACAGCTCTTCATCACGCGCTTCGCTACCCGTTTGGGAAAGACCATCACCGGCATGGACGAGGATGTGAAGCGAAAACTGATGGACCACACCTGGCCAGGCCATGTCCGCGAACTGCGCAACGTGATCGAACGGGCCTGTATCCTCTGCGACAGCACCCTGCTGGACGCGGCCTCACTACCGCTGGAACTCCAAGGCGAACCGGAGCAAAAGCTCGGTGCGATCTACGAACTGGAGCAGGTGGAGCGGGAACACATCCGGCGTGTGCTGGCCCATACTGGCGGCAACAAGACCCTGGCCGCGGAGCTGCTGGGGATCGGGCTCACCACGCTGTATGCGAAGGTGAAGCGGTGGGAGCTGTAACCCTTCCATTCCTGCAACCCACCCTTCCATTTCAGTAGGGTGCCCTACATCGGTCAACCTTCTATCGACCAACGCTTTCCCACGTCCCTCTACGCTACAGGACGTTCCGGCCTTATCGGGGCATGCCGATCGCTCACGGTCCAGCACCCAACGTCAGTGTTGGACAAGCATGGAAACGTACATCCCCTGGCTCATGGTCCTGATCGCGGTGATCGCCTTGGCGGCCTTCGTCATCCACGGTCGCTGGTTCGACCGGCATCCTTGGCCAGGAAGTACGCGCCAAGAATTGGAGGACCAAATGCGGCGCACCCATACCGAACGCGAACGACGCGAACGTGAAGAACAATTGAAGAAACCCCGATGACCATACTCCTGCTACTCGCCACCGGCCTACTCTGCTTCGCCCTCTTCTTCCGATCCACCACCTGGTTCGAAAACATCTGAGACCATGTTCACCGCGCTATTGATCATCTGCATCGCCGTGTTCGCCTACCTGCTGCACGTGCTGGTGAAACCCGAGAAGTACTGAATCCCATGAACCGCGACGACGCAACGATGCGACGTGATCGCAACACCATGAACCATGAGCACTGAACTATTCGGCGTCATTGCCACCTACGCCATCACGTTGGTCCTGGCCATCCCACTGGGACGCTACATCGCACGCGTATACAAGGCAGAAAAGCACTGGAGCGACTTCCTGCTGCCTTTGGAACGCGGCATCTACAAACTCGCTGGTGTGGACCCGAACAGCGAGATGGACTGGAAACAGCACCTGCGTGCACTGCTCACTATCAATGCATTGTGGTTCGTCTACGGCTTCTTCATGCTCTTGGGGCAGGGGGGTCTTCCGCTGAACCCCGATGGCAACGCTGGCATGACGCCGGACCTCGCCTTCAACACCATCATCAGCTTCGTGGTGAACTGCAACCTGCAGCACTACAGCGGCGAAAGCGGCCTTACGTACCTGACGCAGATCGCCGTGATCATGTTCCTGCAATTCGTGAGCGCGGCGACGGGGATGGCGGCATTGGCGGCTGTCTTCAAAGCCTTGGCCGCACGTTCGGCAACGGGTTTGGGGAACTTCTGGATGTACTTCACGAGAAGCATCACGAGGATCCTGCTACCCATTTCACTGGTCACCGCCTTCATCCTGGTGCTGCAAGGCACGCCGATGACCTTCGATGGGCGCAGTACCGTGACCACCTTGGAGGGCACGGAACAACAGATCACCCAGGGTCCCACTGCGGCGATGGTCGCCATCAAACAACTGGGTACGAACGGCGGTGGCTTCTTCGGCGTGAACAGTGCGCATCCCTTGGAGAACCCCACCTACCTCACCAACATGGTGGAGGTCATCAGCATCCTACTGATCCCGATCGCCCTGGTGTTCGCGCTGGGCTTCTATCTCCAGAAGAAGAAACTCGCGTGGACGATCTTCGGGGTGATGACGATGGGCTTCGTGCTCTTCGCCGCGGGCTCCATCCTTGCCGAAAGCCACGGAAATCCGGCCATCGCCGCACTGGGCATCGACCAGCCGATGGGCAGCATGGAAGGCAAGGAAGTGCGTTTCGGGTCGGAGGCCAGTGCTTATTGGGGCATCGCCACCACGGCAACAAGCAATGGCAGCGTGAACGCCATGCACGACAGCATGACGCCACTGTCCGGTGCATTGCAGATGCTGGACATGATGATCAACGCCTTCTACGGCGGCGTGGGCGTGGGCTTCCTCAACTACTTCGTGTTCCTGATCATCGCCGTGTTCATCGCCGGGTTGATGGTGGGGCGCACGCCGGAATTCCTGGGCAAGAAGGTGGAGGCACGGGAAATGAAGATCGCCACGCTGATCGCGCTGCTCCATCCCTTCCTGATCCTGGTGGCCACGGCCATCGCCAGCTACACCATCACGCACCATGGCGATGCTGCTTGGAGCGTGGTGCCCGCGAATTGGCTGAACAACCCCGGCGCACACGGTTTCAGCGAGATGCTCTACGAGAACACCAGCGCGGCGGCCAACAACGGCAGCGGCTTCGAAGGCCTGGGCGACAACAACTTCTTCTGGAACTTCGTCACGGGTCTGGTCCTGATCCTCGGTCGCTTCCTGCCCATCATCGGTCCTATGGCGATCGCCGGAATGCTGGCCGCCAAGAAGGCCATTCCTGAGGGCGACGGCACCCTGCGCGCGGACACCGCCACCTTCGGCGGGCTCACCTTCACGCTGATCTTCATCCTGGCCGCGCTGAGCTTCTTCCCCGCGCTGGCCCTGGGTCCCTTGGCGGAATACTTCGATATGGCGCAATGATCATTTCATTCTCTGATCCCTCATGAGCTCAACCTCCCTCTTCCAACGCGATCAATTCCGCGAAGCCCTCATTCAGAGTTTCATGAAGCTCGCCCCGCGCACCATGTTGCGCAATCCGGTGATGTTCACCGTGGAGATCGGCACCGCGATCATGCTGCTCGTCACGCTGTACAGCGCCTTCAGCGGCGATGACTCCCAAGGCAGCTTCGGTTACAACGCCGTCGTCTTCCTGATCCTCTTCATCACCCTGCTCTTCGCGAACTTCGCGGAAGCCATTGCCGAAGCGCGGGGCAAGGCGCAGGCCGCATCGCTGCGCAAGCTGCGGGAGGACACGCCCGCCAAGTTGAAGCTCGCCGATGGCAGCTTGAAGACCATCCGGAGCAGCGAACTGCGCAAGGGTGATGCCTTCTATTGCGAGGCCGGTGATACGATCCCCACGGACGGCGAGATCATCCAGGGTCTGGCGAGCATCGATGAGAGCGCGATCACCGGGGAAAGTGCGCCCGTGATCCGCGAGGCGGGTGGTGACCGGAGCAGCGTGACCGGTGGAACACGCGTGCTCAGCGACCGCATCACGGTGCAGGTGACCTCAGAACCGGGCACCAGCTTCCTGGACCGCATGATCGCCTTGGTGGAAGGTGCGAGCCGCCAGAAGACACCGAACGAGATCGCGCTGACCATCCTGCTGGCCGGATTCACGCTCGTGTTCCTGATCGTGTGTGTAACGCTGAAGCCCTTTGCCGACCAAGCGAACACGGTGATCACGATCGCCTCGTTCATCAGCCTCTTCGTGTGCCTCATCCCCACAACCATCGGCGGGTTGCTCAGTGCCATCGGCATCGCTGGCATGGACCGGGCCTTGCGTGCCAACGTCATCACCAAGAGCGGTCGGGCGGTGGAAACGGCCGGTGATGTGGACGTACTCCTGCTCGACAAGACCGGTACCATCACCATCGGGAACCGTAAGGCAACGGCCTTCTTCCCCGCACCGGGCGTAGCGCGGGAGCGGTTCATCAGCGCATCCGCGTTGGGGTCGCTGGCCGATGAGACGCCTGAAGGAAAGAGCATCGTGGAACTGGCCGGTGCCGATGCCGTGAAAGGTTTGAGTATCGCAGGCGCCGAGCTGATCACCTTCACCGCCGAAACGCGCAGCAGTGGCGTGGACCTGCCCGATGGTCGTCGCATACGCAAGGGTGCACAGGACGCCATGCGCAAGCTGGCCGAACGCTCCGGACATCAGATGCCCATGGAAGTGGACGAAGTGGTGAAGCGGATCTCCTCCAATGGTGGAACTCCGCTGGTCGTCACCGAGAACGAGCAGGTGATCGGGTGCATCGAACTGCAGGACATCATCAAGCCCGGCATCAGCGAGCGCTTCGAGCGTCTGCGGAAGATGGGCGTGAAGACGGTGATGGTCACAGGCGACAACCCGCTCACCGCGAAGTTCATCGCTGAGAAGGCCGGTGTGGACGACTACATCGCCGAAGCCACCCCCGAGGACAAGATGGCCTACATCAAGAAGGAACAGCAAAGCGGCCGGCTGGTCGCGATGATGGGCGACGGCACCAACGATGCCCCTGCCCTCGCTCAGGCCGACGTCGGCGTGGCCATGAACAGCGGCACCGCCGCCGCCAAGGAGGCCGGCAACATGGTGGACCTCGACAACGATCCCACCAAGCTCATCGAGGTGGTGGAGATCGGCAAGCAACTGCTGATGACGCGGGGCACGCTCACCACCTTCAGCATCGCCAACGACGTGGCCAAGTACTTCGCCATCGTGCCCGCCCTCTTCATGGTGAGCATTCCGGCACTGGGAGCGCTGAACATCATGAACCTGCAGAGCGCCGAAAGCGCCATCCTCAGTGCGGTGATCTTCAATGCGATCATCATCCCAATGCTCATACCACTGGCGTTGAAAGGTGTGACCTACCGGCCGATCGGTGCCAGCGCCATCCTCCGCCGCAACCTGCTGATCTACGGACTTGGTGGTGTGATCGTGCCCTTCATCGGCATCAAACTGATCGACATGTTGATCACGCCGTTCTTCTGAAACCTAAACGCGATTCCGGGTCGAGCCCGGAATACCAAGAACAAGAAAATGAAAACGAATCTGATCCCTGCCCTACGTATGAGCACCGTTATGCTGGTGCTATGCAGTGGCCTTTATACCCTCGTTGTCCTAGGCTTCGCCAAGGTTGTCGCCCCGAAAGGCGGCGCGGCTGAACTCATCGAACGCGACGGCATCCCGGTGGGCGCTTCCAACGTGGGCCAACTCTTCACCAGTGATGGATACTTCCACGGTCGTCCATCGGCCATAGATTACAATGCCGAAGGCTCGGGCGGAAGCAACAAGGGGCCAAGTAACCCGGACCACCTTGCCACGGTACAGGCCCGCATCGACACGTTCCTGGTGCATAACCCCGGTGTGCAACGCGCAGATATCCCGAGCGAACTGGTGACCGCCAGTGGAAGTGGCCTCGACCCGCACCTGAGCGTGAAGGCCGCAACCGTGCAGGCTGAACGCATTGCACTAGCACGAGGGCTCACAGCCACCTCCGTTCAGGAACTGATCGACAGCCATACAGACGGACCTTTGTTGGGGCTGTTCGGGCCTTCGACCGTGAACGTACTCGAACTCAACCTGGCGATCGACGCTGCGACCAAATGAAACGCATCCTGCTCCTACCCGCATTGGGCCTTGCCCTTGCTGCGAATGCCCAACAGCTGGACAGTGCCATCACCTTAAGCGCCTACGCGGAGGCCTACTACAGCTTCGACATATCACAGCCGGACGACCACCTGCGCCCGGGGTTCTTCTACAGCTTCAACCGGCATAACGAGGTGAACTTGAACATGGGCATGATGAAGCTGGCCTATACGAAGAACAATGTGCGAGGAAACCTCGCCCTCATGGCCGGGACCTACCCGCAATACAACCTGGCTGCTGAACCCGAGCTGTTGCGCAGCGTGTTCGAGGCCAACGCCGGGGTGAAGCTGAGCAGCAAGAAGAACCTCTGGCTCGATGCCGGCATCATGCCCAGTCACATCGGTTTCGAGAGCGCCATTGGCAAGGATTGTTGGAACCTGACACGAAGCATCCTGGCGGACAATACCCCATACTACGAGGCTGGAGCCCGCGTGAGCTACACGAGCGATAACGGGAAATGGTATGCGAGCGGCCTGCTCCTCAACGGCTGGCAGCGCATCGCCCGGGTGGACGGGAACAACACCCCCGCCTTCGGAACGCAGCTTACCTACAAGCCCAACGGCAATACCACGCTCAACTGGAGCACCTTCGTGGGCAATGACAAACCGGATACCCTCAGCCAGGTGCGCATCTTCAACAACCTCTATGCGCAACTGCAATTGACCGAGCGATTCGGCGTGATCGTAGGCTGTGACATTGGCATGGAACAGGCGGCCAGCGGAGATAGCACCCGCGCGTGGATCACCCCGATCCTGATACCGCGCACCAAGCTTGGCGAGAAGAGTTACCTAGCGGCCCGCGTCGAATATTACCGGGACGAGCAAGGCGTGATCATCGCTACTGGATCCCCGAACGGATGCCAGACCTTGGGCTACTCGCTGAACTTCGACCACTGGGTGAGTCCCACTGTCCTTTGGCGCATCGAGGCACGCAGTCTCAGCAGCGAGGACAAGATCTTCGTGGATGCCGACGGCGAACCCACCACGAACAACACGTTCTTCACTGCCAGCATAGCTTTCGCGCTACCATGATCACCTCCGATGGCACCGACCTCCTGCTTCAGCCGGCCTCCAAACGGGGTCGGCTGAAGGTCTATATCGGCATGAGCGCTGGTGTGGGGAAGAGCTACCGCATGTTGGAGGAGGCGCACCGGCTACTGGAGCAAGGCGTGAACATCCAGGTGGGCTACATCGAAACGCACAACCGTGCAGAGACCCATGCCCTGCTGGAAGGCCTGCCCGTGATCCCGCGTCGGGAGTTGTTCTACAAGGGCAAGAGGCTGGAGGAGTTCGACTTGAACGCCACATTGTTGCTGGGCCCTACGTGGGTGATCGTGGATGAGCTCGCGCACAGCAACGTGCCAGGCAGCAAACACCCGAAACGTTGGGAGGACATCCTGGAACTGCTGGACAACGGGATCAGTGTGATCACCGCAGTGAACATCCAGCACATCGAGAGTATCACCGAGGAAGTACAGCGCATCACGGGTGTCGCCATCACCGAACGTGTGCCGGACAGCTTCCTGCAACGTGCGGATGAAGTCGTGAACATCGATCTCACGGCCGATGAATTGATCACCCGCATGAAGGAGGGCAAGATCTACGACCATGCCAAAGTGGAAACGGCCTTGCGCAACTTCTTCCAGCCGGACAAGATCCTGCAACTGCGTGAGCTGGCATTGAAAGAAGTGGCTGGCCAGGTGGAACGCAAAGTGGAGCGTGAAGTGGAGAAGCCGATGCAACTCCGGCATGAGCGCTTCCTGGCCTGTATTAGCAGCAACCACAAAACAGCCGGTCGCATCATCCGCAAGACCGCACGGCTGGCCAACTACTACCACAGCGACTGGTACGTGCTTTACGTGCAGACCCCGAAGGAACGTTTGGATCGCATTCCCTTGGACAAGCAACGGCACTTGCTGAACCATTTCAAACTGGCCGTTGAACTCGGCGCGGAGGTGATCCAGGCCCAGAGCAGCGCGCAGGACAGTTCGCCGATCACCGGACTTCCTTTGAAGGTCCTGAACTTAGTGGACGCGAACGTCGCCGACGCGATCATGACAACGGTGAAGAACAAGAGCATCACCACGGTGTGTATCGGAAAGCCGCATTTCAGTCTGTTCCAGGTGCTGCTGCGTACGAATGTGTTCAACAAGCTGCTCAATGCACTATCGGTGAGCAACGTCGATCTCGTCATCCTTTCCTGACATGGCGCTCACCATCCGACGTAGGCTCACCTTCGGCACACTCTTCCTCTTCGCGCTGCTGCTGCTGAGCGCTGGGTTGGGCATCTTCCAGTTGAACCGACTGAAGCAGGATGCCCGAGCGATACTCGAGGACAACTACGAGACCGTTCGGTATGTGCAGGGCATGCAGCGCGCATTCCAACTGGGCGATGCCAAAGCGTTCGAAGAACAACTGGTCCTTCAGGAAGCGAACATCACCGAAACGAATGAAGGCGAGCGGACCGCTGCCGTACGAAGGGACTTGGAACGGTGGAAGGCGAGTGGCTCAGCCCCCCCGGTTCTTCATGATGATCTTCAGACCATCATGGACCTCAACCTGGAGGCCATCGACCGCAAGAACAAGGCGGCATTGAACACTGCACAGGAGGCGCAGCAATGGCTATGGGGCATAGCAGCATTGACGCTTATCGTAGGCCTTGCATTCAGTCTGGCGTTCCCTCGCTTGGTCACTGGACCGATCGCCCGGTTGCGCCAAGCCGTTGAACAAGTGGCCAAGGGCAACTACCGACACCGGGTACCCACCTTCCGTAGCGATGAACTGGGTTCGCTCTCACACGCCTTCAATAACATGTCAGCTGAACTGGAACGCTGGCAGAACAGCAACCTGGCGCTGATCATGGCCGAGAAGAGCCGCGTGGAAGCCGTACTCAACAGCTTACAGGATGCTGCTTTAGGCGTGGACAACGAAGGACGTGTGTTGTTCGCGAACCGGAAAGCCTCCGAACTACTTGGCCTTGGGGAGAACGAACTGGTGGGTCAGGCGATCCCCGAACTGATCCTAAGGAACGACCTGTTGCGGCATGTCCTTTCAGAGGGTGAAGGTCGACCGTTCAAAGCCGTGCTCGATGGTAAGGAGCAGTTCTTCGCCAGCAGTCACTCTCCCATTCGCAGCGCTCAAGGGGAACTCGGCACCGTCCATATCCTGCACAACATCACACCGTTCCAAGAACGCGATGCCGCCAAGTCACACTTCCTGGCAACCATCAGCCACGAACTGAAGACCCCGTTGGCCAGCACCGACATCGGCCTGAATCTACTGGAACGCTCGTCTGGTGAGCCCCTTTCGGAAGAGCAACGCGCCATACTTACGGACCTGCGGAAGGACCACCAGCGCCTGGTGAAGATCGTGAGCGAACTGCTCGATGCCGCACAACTGGAAAGCGGCCGGATGCGCCTTAACATGGTCGACCATCCACTGCACGACCTCATCCAGCGGGCGATAGGGGCTGTGAAGACCCAGGTCCGCGAACAAGGCATCTTGCTACAACTTGACGCGGTTCCGGATGAACTGAACGTACGGGCCGATGCCGAAAAAGCAGTGTGGGTGCTGGTGAACATGCTTGTGAACGGCATTCATCACTCCCCGACCGGCGGACAGATCCACATGCGCGTGGAACATGAGGGTGAATACGTCCTCGTGCGCATCCAAGATGAAGGCCCGGGCATTCCAGCGGACATGCTCCCCCATCTCTTTGAACGCTTCGCCCGATCACGCGAACATGCTCCCGGCAGCACCGGCCTTGGGTCAGCGATCTCGCGTGAGATCATGGAAGGCATGAGCGGACAACTCACGGCCGCGAACCGACCGGAAGGTGGTGCGGAGTTCGTGTTGCGGTTCAGGGCCTGTACGACTACTCCGAAACCGGTATGATCCAGCGTGCGGTCGAAGCGCCGTGATCGTATGGCAAGCTAGCGGCTATCCTTGCCTCGATGCACCCTAACGATCTATTGGAGGAATACTGCGCCACTCTTCGAAGGAAATGCACAGTAGCTAACGGCCCAGCGTCCGTCCGACATCAACACGCCTACCCGATCAACCAGCACAGCCGCTGCAACCTGTACAACTCGAACAGCCCCGTGAGGTCAGCACCCCTTGCCCGGTCGCAGTGAGGCCTTTTCCCGCCGGCCTTGGGCACCAGACCCACGCCAAATAAGCCATGGCGAGCAACACGATCACGATGGCGAGCAACGTCTGCATCAAGAGGCGGTGAGCACAGTGGTGAGCTGGTAGGTGATGAAGGATGCAAGGTACGCCAGCGCGAAAAGGTATCCACCCATGATCCACATCTGTTTCCAGGAGCCGGTCTCGCGTTTCACCACCGCGAAGGTGCTGAGGCACTGCGGGGCGAAGACCATCCACAGCAGCAGGGATAGCTTGGTGGCCAGCGGCCATTCGTTGGTGATGCGTTCACGCAATTGCTCGTCCACTTCGCCTTCATCGCCCTGCATGGCATAGGCTGTCCCCAAGGCGCTCACCACCACTTCGCGTGCGGCCATGCCCGGCACCAGGGCGAAGGAGATCTGTTCGTTGAAGCCGATGGGCGCGAAGACGTGATGCAACGCGTGGCCCAGCTCGCCCGCAAGGCTACGTTCCACCGGGGCACCATCGGCCGTGCGGCGCGGTGAAGGGATGGTGTACAACGCCCACATCACGATGGTGATCGCGAGGATGATGGTACCCACCCGGCGCAGGAAGATCATGGCGCGTTCCCACAGGCCGATCACCAAACTGCGCACGTCGGGCCATTGGTAGGCGGGCAGTTCCATCATCAAGGGCGATCGTGCATGGTCCTTGTCGGTGCTCTTGATGACCCAAGCCACGGTCATGGCCGCCACGATGCCCAGGATGTAGAGCCCCACCATCACCAACGCGGCGGATACGGCATCGTCCGGGAAGAGCGCGGCCACCAACAGGGTGTACACGGGGATGCGCGCCGAGCAGGCCATCAACGGGGCGATGAGGATGGTGGTGAGGCGGTCGCGCCAATGGCTGATGGTGCGTGTGGCCATGATGCCCGGAATGGCACATGCGAAGCTGGAGAGCAGCGGAATGAACGAGCGACCCGAGAGCCCAGCAGCGCTCATTGGCCGATCGAGCAGGAAGGCCGCACGGGGCAGGTAACCCGAGGATTCCAACGCCAGGATGAAGAGGAAGAGGATGAGGATCTGTGGCAGGAAGACGATGACGCCCCCCACTCCACCGATGATACCTTCGACGAGGAGCCCGCGCAGGAGGCCTTCGTCCATGTGCGCCTCCACCAAGCCGGCGACCGCGCCGAAGCCTTCCTCGATGATGCCGCTGAGCACGGCGCCACCGGAGAACACGGCCATGAAGGTGAGGAAGAGCACCACCGCCAGCACCGCGAAGCCCCAGACCGGGTGCATCAGGAAACGGTCCATGCGATCGCTGGGATCCTTGTCGATGGCCGGCTCGGTGACCACGCTTTGGAAGATGCGCAGCACGTCGTGCTGGGTGGCAATGACCTGCTCGATGCCCGACTCGCGCCAGGTGGAAGGCCCAGTGCTGGGCAGGTTCTCATCCAGCAGCTCGCGGAGGGTGTCGGCGCCATGCGTATGCACGCTTACCGTCTCGGTCACGTACAGGTTCAGCTCCCGCGCCAGGCGTGACGTGTCGATGTGGATGCCCAGCTGGCGGGCACGGTCCATCTTGTTCAGCGCCACCACCAGAGGCAGGCCCAGACGCCGGGCCTCAAGCACCAGGCGAAGGTGCAGGCGGAGGTTGGTGGCATCGACCACGCAGACCAGCAGGTCGGGCAGTACTTCCTGGCTGTGTCCGGTGATGACGTCTCGCGTCACGGCCTCATCGCCCGAGAGCGCGTTGAGGCTGTAAGCGCCGGGCAGGTCCAGGACGCTGACCTGTCGACCAGCAGTGGTGCGGAACACGCCTTCCTTGCGCTCCACGGTGACGCCGGCGTAATTGGCCACCTTCTGCCTGCTGCCGGTGAGCAGGTTGAAGAGCGCCGTCTTGCCGCAGTTCGGATTGCCCAACAGGGCGATGCGCAGGGGCTGCTTGGGAACGGGCGCTTCCATCTATTCGGCAGGGATCACCCGGATGAATGCGGCTTCATGGCGGCGCAGGGCGAAGGTGGTGTGGCCTACACGCACGGCCAGCGGTTCCCGGACCGTCCTGCCCTCCCGTACCACACGCACTCGCTCACCGGGCACAAAACCCAGTTCCAGCAGGCGTAGCACCAGCCCGCGGTCGGTGGCGTCCGTGGGCACGGTCACATCGCTCACCGTGGCCCATTGGTCCTCCGGTAACCTGTCCAGACCGATCGCACCCATGTTCTCCTGCTCCATGCGAGCGGCAAATATGCGGCCCAGCCGGATATCGGAGCATACCACGATCGAGGTATTGAACGGGGAAGTACGAACATCGAGGCGGTGCGTTCTTCGACAAGGCTACCCGCTCGACACCCTCAGTCCTTCAACACGCGGACCGCGGTGGACAGGCCTTCACCATCCACCAATTCCACCACGAGCAAACCAGGGGGGAAGTGAGCTATTTCCAACCCCGTACCGCTCCAGGTCCCTTCGGCCATAAGGGCACCGGAGACCGAACGAATGCGCCACCGGGAGATGCGATGACCCTGCCAGGTGAACTGCACATGGTGGGTGGCCGGTTGAGGAAAGGCGCTCACGAGTGCGTATGGTGTAGGCACTTGATGCGTTACGGATGCGACAATATCCTGGCCCAACCGCAGTGTGGAACCGCCTGTGACGTAAACGACCTGATCATTGCCCAGTGCGAAGGCCTGAGAAGCTCCAGTGCCAGCGGTGATGGCCCACGCAGACGTACCATCGGCATCGACCTTGCAGATGCCCATGGCGAAGAGCACCCCCGCGCACAGGTAGGCGTTGTTGTCCGCGTCCAACATCATCTGCGCATGCAGTAGGAAGTTGTCCGGCCCGTCGGCATTGGTATTATTCCAGAGCAACGCCCCATCAGCATCGACCTTCACGAAAGCGGCACCGCCCGATCCGGCAGGTGGGAAACCACACAGGACAGGCGCATGGTCGCTTCCCACTTCCACCCGGAAGGCGGTGATGGAATAGCTGTTCTCCCACACCGTAGCTCCGGTCGTCGACACCTTGCGCAATACCGCGGTCGAAGCACTCTGTGAAGTGGTATGGACGAGGTAGGTGTTACCGAACACATCACCTGCCAGATCGCCCACCGTGGTACTTGCAACCCCGCCAATGCTCCATATCGTGTTGCCTTCCCGATCCAAGCGTGTATATCCGTTGAGGTTGCCGGTGACCGAACGGTGGGCGATGACCAGTGCACTGTCGGGCGTGAACTTGATCGTGACAGGCCCACCGATACCCTGGTCGTACCATGCCCATAGTGTGGCCCCATCCGGATCGAACTTGCGCACGGTGGTCACCTGCCCGTTCGGTCCGGTGCCGATGCCAAGCACATAGGTATTCCCAGCGCCGTCGACCAAACACTTCCGCGTGGACGATCCGTCGAAGTCGCTCCCGTATTCCTGCCTCCAGAGCAGTGCTCCATCCGGATCGAACTTCATCAACAGGCTATTGGCATTCACCGGGCTGCTGAACCCGCTCATGACCGTACCGCTCACCAAGGCGTTGCCTTGCGGGTCCGTCGCCACCCAGGTCGCGCGATCGAAGCGTGTGGTATTGGTCTGGTCGTAGTGTGCGTCCCAGATCAGGTCCCCTTGCATATCCCGTTTGGTCAAGGTGATATCGCCGCCCAGGTTGCTGTCGTAGTTGATGGTGAAGACGTTGTCATCCTGGTCGAGTGCCAGCGCGAGACCACCTGCTTCGACCCAGTCCACGGCGACTTGAGCGTGAAGTGATGAGAGCAACAGGAACGAAGCAGCGAGGGAATGTGTGCGCATGGGGATGGAGGATCGATCACGCACAAAGCTGCTTGAATGGCGGATGAAAGTGGGTGATGGTGATCAGTATACCGGACCATCCGGCCGATGGATGCGACCAGGCCGGAAGAAAGGTGGATGGAACGGACGCCCCGAAAGTCTTCTGTGGATGTCCCGAACAGAACTACATGGCCCGGGGATCACTGAACGGACTCCCTCCTAGCCCAACCTCGGGGCAGTGGATGGGACGGGGTCACTGATCGGACGGCCGACTACGATACGGCGCTGGATCCCGTGATCCTTCACTTGCACTCGCCACGTTCGACCACACGCACCCCTGCGCGCCATGCCGCGCACAAATTGGAATAGGTTCGCCCATCGCAGCCACAGCAAGGATCGTATTCGAGGGTGCAAGGTCCGTCGCTCACCAATGCCGGGTCGGGACAGGGGTTTGGAACGGTGCGGAGGATACGAACCAGCGTATCGTTGAAGGCCTCGGGCACTTCAATATTGGCCACGTGTCCGGCATCGGGGAAGATGATGTGTCGTTCGGCGGGAATGCCGTTGATCCGTACGATCCCCTCGCCCACGAACGGCGGGATCAGGCCGTCCTTGGCACCCCAGAACACATACGTGGGCATGGTCCACATGTAGCGCTTGGTAGCGTACTGCGCATCGCGTTGCACGAGGTCCTTCAGCAGCCCTTGGTAGACGGGTTGGCGTGCCGCACCCGCCTTTCCCATTTGGCGCAATGCGAAGCGCGGGATCCTTCGAGGCTTGGCAAGCACCGCATTGATGTTGCGCAGCCGCTCCTCCGGCGTATCGGTGGCGAAGAAGTCCAGGATGTCCTTGGCGCCGATCACGCGGGCCACACTGTCCGCGATGGCCTTGGTGTACGTGTTGGCCGGTCCGTCATAGATCACCAACAGCGCGGTGCGCTCGGGATGTTGCTCGGCGAAGTTGGCCGCGATGGCCCCACCGTAGGAATTGCCCACCACAGCCAGGGGACCCTTGATCCCCAAGCTGTCCACCAACCCATACAGGTGATGCACCTGCTCATCCACGCTGTTGCCGTTCCACGTATCCGTGCTCTTTCCGTGGCCGATCAGATCGGGTACGACCAGGTCATGGGACTTGGCCAAGGCCTTGAGGTTACCCGCATACTGCGCACAACTGCCGGTGACGCCATGCACCAACATCAGCCACGGTTTCCCGGTGGGGGTGCTTGCCCAGACGTGCCTGGGGCCTTCCGGAGTGATGAAGGTGTGCTCCTGTAGGCCGTTCTTTCGGAATCCACGATCGGCCTTGCGTTCCATCATGTGGACCACATTGCATGAGGTGGCGGCAAGTGCGATCGATACGATCGGGAGAAGTCGTTTTACCGATGTGCGCATGATACAAAGGTGCTGCCTGGAGACCACATGTACACCTGTCCGGGATCACGACCATCTTTGCGCAGGCAGCGCTCAGGACCGGAACACTGTCTACCTGAAAAGTGCATCCATGAAACACACTACCCTGCTACTGTTGTTCTTGCCTGTTGCTCTGGCCCACGGGCAGGACTTCCCAATGCCCACAACCGACGCGCGTTGGGTGTGTACCCTCTACGGCGTGGAACCGATCCCACCACCGGTCACCTATACCCTATGGCAGGCGAACAATTATTGCGCGAATGGCCAGGATACGACGATCAACTCCACCTCCTACACCAAATTGGAACATTGTTCAGGAGGTTACAAGGGGGCATTCCGCAACGATGCCGGACGGGTATACTATGTGCCCGGTGATTCGTTGCAGGAATTCCTGCTCTATGACTTCACGTTGAGCGATGGAGAGACCGCGACGGATGTCTACTTCGAACCTGCCTGGAGCGGGGAAGGGTGGCTTGCGGATGTGACCGTATCGAACACTTCGATCAGCACCGAATACGAAGGGCGCAAGGTTCTTTACCTGCAGGCTGGTGGCACATGGATCGAAGGTATCGGTGCCCAATGGGGCCTCCTCAGCGAACCGTGGGTCAACGTATCCAACTATGAACTGCGACTGGAGTGCATGAGCCATGCCGATACTTTGCGTTACCCGGTGGTGGTACCCGGTGCCGGGGCGTGCGAACTGATCATGGGGGTTGCCGATCCGGAGTCCTCCACCTTGGGGCTCCATCCCAATCCGACGGATGGTTTGGTGACGATCAGCGGTCTTCCTCAGCAAGGTCCGATGTCGATCACGGTGTTCGGCGTGGATGGACGTTCGGTGCGGACTGAAGGCTTCACCGCTTCCAACCTCGTACAGGTGGACCTGAGCGCGCTCCCCAGCGGGGTCTATGTGATCGAGGCCATCATCGCCGAGCAACGGATCCGCGGAACGGTGGTACGGCAATAAGGTCTTCGGCCACGAATGCACAGGGACCCAAGGACCTCCGTCCTTGGGTCCCTGTGCATTCGTGCATTCCAAGCGCTGCCCTCAGAGCACGATCAACTTCCCGTGATGCACCACCGTTCCAGCGCGCTCGACCGTATAGCTGTATGAGCCGCTATGTTCGATCTCCAACGCCAAGGAGACCGTCCCACCGACCAATCGTGCGCGTTCCACGACCCGGGAAGCCACATCGCGAATGATCAACCAATGCTCGCCTCCCTGTTCAAGCATTCCTTGGAACCGGACCTGGCCAGCGGTCGGATTGGGGTAGCAGATGAACGCAGCCCGTGGACCGTGTTCGGCTACCGATACCCCATTGCACAAGCCTGGCAGGTTCACATCCAACCAGGCTAGTCGCGTGGCGATCCATTGCTTGAGCACCTCCAAGTCCTCGGCGTAAGTGGCACCGAACGGTCCGGCCTCTGGAGTGGGCCCGCTCACACCCAGGATCGGCCACTTCTGGAAGTGTCTTGATTGTGCGTTCTGTACCAAGGCCCCCACGCTGTCGATGTAGGCATTGATGGAAGCTTCGCTCAATGCGTTCATCCGTTGGAATTCATAGGTGCAACGCAACTCGGATGAAAAGGTGCTGTCCTGCAACAGCCTGATGTACCAACCGGTGGAATTGTTGTCGGTAGGACAATCGTTGATGCGATGCGCCCAGCCTGCTCCATTCGGGCCGTGGATGACCTCACACTCCTGGATCTCCTTCCAGGCCCAATCGAAGTCCCACACCGGGCCTGCCTTCAGCTTGCCGCCGTTGCTGTTCTTGTCCTTGTGGAAGTACACACTCTTCTTGAAGCCGTCGTTGCTGCGCGCCACTTCGTTCACCAGGAAGTAGGTGATGAAGGATGGGACATCCAAGTACTGCCGATAACCCAGGTCCGGGTCGGCGAAGACATCGCTGTACAACGCCGTCTCCAGCGAATCCACAAAGGCAGCGATATAGATCCGTTGTTCCGGAACGATGGCGTCCACCTCAGGATACTTGAATAGGAAGTGCACATCCAGGTCCGGATGATCGATGGGTGAGAAATTGGACTGGAAGCTGTCGTTGGGGCCGCGCAGGTTCTGTTCCAGGATGTATCCCCCCGTGAGGTCATCGCCCACGATCTCGTCCGAGTTCAAGGAGGCGATGGCCACTCGCGCATTGTCCCGCTTGATGCTTTCCGAGAACGTGTAGATGCCCCGATAGACACTGTCCACCAGGACCTCGCACAAGCGGGTGCGTGTCGCATACTGGCCCATCCGTCGTGATAACTCGAAAGCCAAGGCGTTCCGTACCAATGACCGGTCGTTGTAGTTGGAGAGCAGCACCCAGTCGTTCTCAGGAGGAAGACCCAACAAAGGCACGTTGTTGTTATCGCCAAGCTCCGTGCGCGTTTCCACATTGAACGGGCGCTGTGGGTAGCCTGCGGAGGTGGCGCCCCGGATACCGATGCCCACCGGGCCGCTGTATTCATTGGAAGGGCCCGAAACGAAGGTGAGGTTGCCCTGACCGGCATACTTCAACTCCATGCGCGCGGTGATGCGGCCGTCGAAGGGGATGTCCTGGTCCAAGGTATTGATGAGCACGATGGGCAGTTCGGAGCTCTCCAACTGAACGGTGCCTGGGTCACTCACACAGAGTTCGAACACCCCGCTCCCACCACCATAGCCGAACACTTGGATCATGAGCAGATCACCCGGTGGAAGTTCCTGGGCCAGGATGCGCGAGTAGTACCCTTCCCCCGAATCGTCGTCGCAACCGCGAAGCGTGAGCGAGAAACAGTCAGGGCCCGTCCACAGCGCGATACCCGTGTCGTTGAGGCCGCCCGCTTCCAAGGTGCTGATGATGATGTTGCCGGAAGGAGGAACGGTCATCCCGAACCAGAGGTCACCACCCGCGTAGTTGGCGCACCCCGGACCGATACTCGAGCCCAGCACAGCCGTATTGTCCACCAGGATGCAGTCCGCCGTATCGATAGGCAATGCTGCGCAAGGCACCGTCCCCGGGTCGACGGTCGCCGCGCAGTCCACCGCCCCGGACCACACCTCATCAACTTCGGGCGAAGGGCCATCCGCGAACAAGACATTACCGGCCGGACCAAATAACTGGTAGGTGTTCTCCTCCTCCCAATCGGCCGCCGTGTAGATCAGCAGCAGCTCCTCCCCGGTGCAGGCCTCGAAGGTGACAGCAGACCCACTGCCCGCTGCGGAATAGGTGCCCAGCAACACGCCGTTCGAACGCACTTGTAACGTTCCACCGTTCCAACCATCGCCATAACTATCCTGCATCACCAAGGTATGATCACAGCATTGCGACCAAGCCGGTTGTCCGATGACGAACAGCAGCAACACGACCAGCCAAGCACACCCTCCGCGTAGCATCATCACAGTAGCATCTGCTAGGCCTTCAAGGGGACATTCCCTTATGCCAGCGGGTGCGGCAAGCAAGTTAACACTGTCTTAACATGAGCTTTCGCGCTGCGGCACGGGATACCGACGCCTCACTGTGAACTCGGTCCCCCGTTCGGGCATCCACGATCTCGTTCCACGACTTGTGGCGAACTTCGCGCTCCAACGGATCGGAGCACATGCACGATTACCTCCAGCAGATCCTGGCCAACCCCTGGCCCAGCCTGGCCGTGGTGGCGAACCTGATCATCATCGAGAGCCTTTTGTCGGTCGACAATGCCGCCGTTCTGGCGACGATGGTGATGGACCTGCCGGAAAAGGACCGCAAGCGTGCACTCAAATACGGCATCATCGGCGCCTATGTCTTCCGGGGCATCTGCTTGGTCTTCGCTGCCTACCTCATTTCCATCTGGTGGCTGAAGCCCTTGGGAGGCTTGTACCTGTTGTACTTGGTATGGGACTGGTGGAAGGGCAAGCAGACCACCACCACCAATGATGATGTACTGAACAAGGAGAGCAACTGGTTCTATCGGCACACCGTGGGACGCATCGGCCCCTTCTGGTCGACCGTGGTGTTGGTCGAACTCATGGACCTGGCGTTCTCCATCGACAACGTTTTCGCTGCGGTGGCTTTCTCGGAAAACCTCATCCTCATCTGGACCGGTGTGTTCATCGGGATCCTGGCCATGCGCTATGTGGCACAAGCCTTCGTGAAGCTGATGGAACGCTTCCCCTTTCTTGAGACCTCGGCCTTCCTGGTCATCTTGGTATTGGGCCTGAAGCTCTCCTTCTCGGCGGTGGAGCACTTCGCACCCGAGCATCCGATGAGTATCTTCATGATGAGCCACACCGCGGACCACCTGACCTCTCTCATCACCGTGGCCATCTTCTTCGTACCGGTGATCAGCTCGTTGCTATTCAACTATCCGCGAGCGAACTAGCGCATTCCCACGCGCGGCGCTAGGTTACGCTTAGCCTTACCAAGGTTGGCAATGACGTGAAAGACCTTTAGCCGAACGATCAGCTGCTGTCAGCTGGCCCGTTCCGCCAAGGCCTTGCCCAGGCGCTCGATCCCCCCGGTGACCAAGGCGTTGCCCATGAAGAAGGCACGCTTCGCGTCCGTCGAGCCCGATCCAGGCCGTTCAAGGATCGAGTGACTTTATCCATCGCCACCTTACTCCACAATCCCTTTCGCCTGAACCGATCCCGGGTTGCGCTGGAAGAACCTGAGCACATGGAGATCTGCAGTGAAAAGGTCCAAGACAATGATCTCAACCTGGAATTCGTAGGCCTACTGCAATTTGCGAGCGGTTGTTTAACTTTCCTCGACCATACTAACCGACTACCAGAACTTTGATAACGGGACCCAGTTCTCTCGAACGACCTATCGATCACAGGAGTCCTGACCCATCCAGCAAGAACCACTGAACAGCCTCCTCTTCACGTGTCCAGATAGACATCTTGAATTAGACCTATGGATCCGCATTCGATACCGACTGATGACTTCTTCCGAAAAGGACCAACTACCTCGGTCGAGAACTCTTCACCTTCACAAGTGCACACCAAAGCAACGACCACCGTCAAACTTTCAGTAACATGAGATCACCTTGTCCATTCCTCCTGATCATTTTGGTCCTCAGCGCGCAAACGCTCTATGCGCAGGAACTTGAACTGAGGTCTTGCGTGTACAATAGTACTGGGGTATCAGCAAGCGTAGTAAACGACGTGATATACTGGTATAGTGGTGGCAATTACTATGTTGGGACCTTTGTGACCGGAGGAAGGACGGACACACTCCATTTCGGAACCCTTGTCCATAACCCAGGTAGTGGTGGTGTATTCATGGCAAGGTATGACCGCATGGCAATGAGTTATGGAGCAAGGTTAGCGGAACGGCGAGTACATCCGGCATTGAGATGGGTACCGCAATAGGTTCGGATGGCGACTATTTGTACAACGTTGGCATTTTAGATCCCGAATACCCGGCCAACTTCGATGGCACCATCATCGGTCCTGGGTACGGTGGTTTCTTAGCGAAATACAGCCAATCAGGAACGTTGCAATGGGTTCAAGGCTATGAGCATGGCATCCATTCAATGTCTGTTCTACCCGGGAATATGTTGATCAATCACGGAGACTCCGCATTAATAAAGCTAGACCCCCCAACCGGAGAGATTTTCTTCATCGCCCCCTGCAGCGGAGATGGCATCGATATACTGAGCCATAATATTTGTGACCTATATGGATCTAGCTCATCTATCCTGGTCAATCTTGGCAACTCAATTGGCGTTTATAGCTGGTCAGGCGAAATCATACGGTTCATTCCGATCGAAAAGCCTCTAGGTGCAAAGATCAGCAGCCTGAGTCCGAATGATTGGAATACGTTGGGAAGCTTTTACGCTGACTCTGGGACGGTCGTATTCGACGGAATCGCTTATGGCAATATGCCGCAGAGCTATATTTATAAAGTATCCATGTTTGGTGATGTAGAATCCTGCGTTCCTGTAGGTCCTTTCAAAGTACACCAGGTTTTTAATTATAATTCATATTTCTATCTCGTAGCAGAATATGAACCGAACGATTTCAGGATGGTGAAGGTCCACGAGAACACGTTGGAGGAAGTGGCTTCCTTTCCAATATTCCCCACGGTGAAGGCCATCGGTACCGACCAATTCCTACTTGGCGGCTACTATTCCGAGTCCCTTACAGTGGAAGGCGTGGAGATCCAAAGGCCGAACGATTCGGGTCAACGGAACGCTATCTGGGGTTACTTGGTAAGTTCACACGTTGGCATGGACGAACAGAACGCCCACGAACAACTATCAGGAAACCCTAACCCGGCCACTGGATCGGTAACAATTACCAGTGGCATCGTAACAAAGTTGTACATCTATTCCTCAATTGGACAGTTGATCGATACGATACTGCTCGCAAGCGGATCGACAACGATCGACCTGGATGCATGGCCAACCGGCGTGTTCACACTTCGTACTGAAAACGGCTCAGTATTCCGGTTGATCCATCAGGAACAGTAGCGCATAGTACCATCTCGTTCGCGCATCGATCGATCATTTCCATAACGCCGCACTATTTGGCCCGTTCCGCCAAGGCCTTGCCCAAGCGCTCGATCACCCCGGTGACCAAGGCGTTGCCCATGAAGAAGGCACGCTTCGCGTCCGTGGCACCCTCTGTATGTCCATCGGGGAACATGTTCAATCGCTCCAACTCCAGGGGCGTCAAGCGGCGGAACCTGCCCTCCGGTGTGGTCACCACATGCTTGAACCGCGATGGTGAGGTGCCGCCTTCACCCGTGACGATGGTGCGCGAGGGCTTGTCCAAGGGATCGGGGAATGCCATCGCACCCTCACTATAGGCGTATGCGAAACCATTGCTGCGGTCCACCCGGCGCTCGGATTTGCCACCTTTGAAATACTTCCAATCCTTCACCTGACGCGAGGGAACGAAGAACTCCTTCGGAACCTGGTCGCTCGGTAACAGTACCTCACCCAAGGTGATACGAGGACCATCGTATTCCGGCAACACAGCGCACGTATATGCCTGACGACCTATGAGCACTCCCGCACCACTGAACGGGCTCTTCGCCCCTTTCCGCGCGTGGTTGAATTTCTTGGAGATGTCCGCGAGATCACCGTTGAGGGGGATCATACTCAAGCCCACCTTGCCCGGACTGCATGGGAAACCCTCTGCGATCAGCCCTTTCTCCGTGATCCATGCAGCCGGATCCTTGCTCCGACCGGCGGCTTTGCCCAAACCGGTGCGCTGGTGGTAAGCCACGAAGAACACCCTTCTGCGGCGCTGCGGCATGCCATAATCGGCCGCATTGATCACCCGCCACTCCACCACATAACCAAGGTCCGCGAGAGAGGCGAGCATCACCGCGAAATCACGTCCACGCTGGCCGATGGGTGATTTGAGCAGACGGTCCACATTCTCCAACAGGATGTAGGCCGGCCGGCGTTCGGCTAGGATGCGGTGGATCTCCCACCACAACACCCCCTTCTTTCCTTTCAATCCGGCCGCCTGTTTCAGCGTGCGTGCCACCGAATAATCCTGACAGGGGAAGCCACCGACCAATAGATCATGTGCCGGGATCTCCTTGGCCGGGACCAAGGCGATGTCCACGTTGGAATGGTGATCGGCACCGAAGCGTGCCTTGTACACGTCGGACGCCGCTTGCCGCTTCACGCCCGGCTCCCATTGATTGCTCCACACGACGCGGAACCGATCGCTGGCGCGCTCCAGTCCGATGCGGAAGCCGCCCACACCGGCAAAGAGCTCGACAACCTTCAGGGGTTCCATGGATGGGGCGAAACTATCGGACGGGGA
Organism: Flavobacteriales bacterium; assembly: GCA_016718655.1. Lineage (GTDB taxonomy): Bacteria > Bacteroidota > Bacteroidia > Flavobacteriales_F > PHOS-HE28 > PHOS-HE28. The sequence goes on from JADKCV010000012.1 coordinate 61,128, forward strand.
GCGGCCGATCAAGTACCTACCGGCTGCGTTATGAACAAGCCGATCCGCAGAAGCATACCCTCCCTTGGCACGTACTTTCGCCGTATGTCCAACATCGACCTGATCATCGAGGAACGTCCGGCCAGCATCGGCAGCTTCCTGGTGGGCCGCCTACTCCCCTTCCGCGACAAGCGCTTGGTAGGGCCCTTCTGCTTCATCGACCATATGGGACCTGCCGACTTCCCGGATGGTGAGGACTTCGATGTGGCACCGCACCCCCACATCGGCCTAAGCACCCTCACCTACCTCTTCGAAGGCACCATCATGCACCGCGACAGCTTGGGCACTGCGGTCGAGATCAAGCCCGGGCAGGTGAACTGGATGACGGCTGGGAATGGCATCGTTCACAGCGAACGCACTCCCGGAACACTTGCGTGGCAGGCCCAAACGCCTGCACGGCCTGCAGATCTGGGTGGCATTGCCCAAGGAACGCGAGGATATGGACCCTCAGTTCCACCATACGAAGGAGGAAGAACTGCCCACATGGACCGATGGCCCCGTGCGTTACCGGCTCATTGCGGGCGAGGCGTTCGGTAAGCGATCGCCGGTGCCGGTGTACAGCAAACTGTTCTTCCTGGAACTCCAGTACGGAGCGCGCGGAAGTGGACCTGGGGACGGCCCTGTTCGGCGAGGCGGGCCTGTACATTCTGCAAGGCGGCATCATCAGTGATGGCCACCGCTTCGGCCCGAAGCAGATCCTGGTGTCCACCCAACCTTCGCTCTGCACCTTCACCTTGGAGCCGGGCACCTCGGTCTATCTCTTCGGAGGAGAACCCTTCCCGGAGGAACGCTTCATCCACTGGAACTTTGTGGCCACCAGCAAGGACCGCATCGAAGCGGCGCGTCAACGCTGGATGGCCCAGGAGTTCCCGAAGATCGAAGGGGAGACGGAATTCGTGCCGCTCCCCATCATGCGCTGAACCGGGTCGGGTTCACGCTGCCTTCATGATCATCCGATCGAAGAAGCGGTCGCCGAGGTAAATGCGCAACCACATGACCGGCTTCGCGAGGAAGCCACCGGCGTAGCGTGTGCGCGGCTTTCGTGCATGGACCGCATTGGATACGAGCGCGGCGATGACATCCGGTGCCGAACCCTGCCCACCGGCCTTCCCGTTCTCCGCGCCTTTGGCCACCCGTCGTGCCAGCTCGCCGTAAGGCCCCACACCGGAGCGTTGCAACATCGGCCCTGACATCACATCGGCGAATTCGGTCTTGATGATCCCGGGTTCGATGATCACCACATCGATGCCGAAGGGCTTCAACTCCAAGCGCAGGCAATCGCTCCAGCCTTCCAGGGCATGCTTGGTGGCGTGGTACCATGCGCCGAGCGGGGTGTACATCTTGCCACCCATGCTGCTGATGTTGATGATGCGCCCTTTGCTGGCTTTGCGCATGTGCGGGATCACCAACTGAGTGATACGCCCAAGCCCGAAGATGTTCACCTCGAACTGGCGGCGCGCATCAGCGATCGACGTCTCCTCCACCGAACCGTAGATGGCGTAGCCCGCATTGTTGATGAGCACGTCGATCCGGCCCTGTTCACCGATGATGCGTTCCACCGCAGCACCGATGGAGGCGTCGTCGGTGACGTCGAGCGCGATGCTGCGCCCCCCGGCCTGCACCAGGTCCTGCATCTGGTCCACACGGCGAGCTGCCCCGTAAACGATGTGCCCTTCGTTGATGAGGCGCATGGCGAAGGCCTTGCCCATGCCGCTGCTGGCGCCGGTGATGAGGATGATCTGTTGCATTGATGGTTCGGTCGTTAGGTAGTTCGCAGTAGGCAGTTGGCAGTTGAAAGGGTGACTGCCTACTGCTGACTGCCTAATTCGTGTGCCTCAGAACTGCACCCTGTACATGAAGTCCGGGAAGAAACCGTTCTGGTAGACCGGGTTGATGCGATCGGTGACGCGGTTGTAGCGTTCCACAAAGATGTTCTCGCGATCGGTGATGTTCTGCAGGTCCATGAAGAACTGGTGGCTCACCTTGCCGCCCTTGCCATTGATGCGCACACCGAACTTCACATCCAGACGCAGGTAGTTGCTGTAGCGCTGGCTGTACGCCTGATCGTCCACGTACACCTCGCGCCCCAGGTTGGCGCGCGTGGCTTCCAGGTCGATGGGACTGAAGGGTCGGCCGCCGCTGGTGGTGAACTTGGTATCGAAGGTGAGGGCGTTGCGCTTGTCCTTGCCGATGCCCCACTCCTTGCCCACAAGCGCATTGAACACGTAGTCGTTGGCGAAGCCGGTGTTGCGTTCCACACCATCACTGCCCGTGTAGCGCGAATCGAAGAGCGAGGTGGTGACCAGGGCGTAGTAGCCTTTGCTGAGGAACTTCTCCACGGTGAGCTCCACGCCGAAGTTGCGTCCCGTTCCATCACTGACCAGCCCGCCGCGCTCCGTGAAGATGAAGTCCGCACCCTCGTTCACCACGCTATAGCTGCTCGTGGTGTCCTCGATACCGAGGTCGTACAACCACTGGTGATAGCCTTCCAGCTTTACCCGCCATTCGCCTTCGAACCGATGATCATAGGCCAGCACGACATGGTGGGCCTTTTGGAAGTCCAAGTTACGATTATTCGCTCCTGTGGTGGGGTCGGTGAAGAGCAACACCGGCAAGGAGGCCATTTGGCCGTGGAGACCATAGGCCAGGGATATGCGTTGCTTCGGACTGAACTGCCAGGCCAATGCGGAGCGCGGTGCGAGCATCACGTCGTCGTTGAAGTCGAGGTACTGGCCATGCAACCCTGCGGTGAAGCTGAGCTCATCGGTGAACTTGTACTCGCCCTGCGCATAGGCTTGGAACAGGTTGATATCGCCCTTCACCTCACGAACCTGGACGAAGAAGTCAGGGATGCCATCGCCGTTCACATCGGGGATCCCGGCGCGACGGTCGCGATCGGTCCAGTCCACATCGAGGTCATACGTTTCATTGAGCACACCGGTGCGCAGGCTGAAACGCGGTGAGAACTTGCGGTTGTACTGGCTGCTCACGGTGTAGCGCTGTTCGTTGTCGAAGGCTTCGGTGGCTCGGTAGCGCACTGCGTTCTGATCGCTAGCACCTCCGATGATGTTGTCTTGCAGGAATGACGTACCCAGGTAGGTGGTACCAACGGTGGTCTTCAGGTAGCTCTTATCATCGAGTTGAAGGAAGTGTGATAGGCCGATGAGCCCCACGTCCGAGGTGAAGTAGGTGTCCACCGTGGGATCCGCGAAGAGATCCGTGCTGTCCAATTCGGCCCCGATGAAGTCGATGTTGCTGCGCCCACCCATGCCGAAGAGCTCGAAGCGGCCCAGCTTGCTCTTCCCGAAATTGATCTTGAAGGCCAAGTCCTGGAAATAGGGGATCGCACTGGTCCCGGTGGCTGCTGCGCCAGCGATACCGTAGCGGTAACTCACGAGGTACGATGATTGGTTCTTCCGACTGATCGGTCCCTCGGCCATGAACTCCGCACCACTGAAGGCCGCCATCTGCGCGGTGAACTCATGTTCATCGGTGTTGCCGCTGCGGAACTTCACATCGAACACGGCCGCGTTGGCATTGCCGTATTCCGCCGGGAAGGCGCCGCTGAGGAAGTCACTGGTGCGAAGCAAGTTGGTATTGAGCGCGCTCACCGGCCCGCCCGTGGTGCCCAGTGTGCCGAAGTGATTGGTGGTGCCGATGGGCAACCCGTCTATCCGCCAGAGCAGTCCTGTGGGCGAGTTACCGCGTACGACAATGTCGTTTCGCGCATCGTTGGCAGCGCTGACCCCGGCGAAGTTGGTGGCGAGGCGTGCCACATCGTTGCGGCCGCCACTGTAGCGTGTCACCTCCTCCAGGCTGAACGTACGCGCGCTCACCTTCGCCAACTCGTTGATCGGACGGTCCTTGGTGCGCTCGCCGGTCACCACCACTTCCTTGAGGCTCTCCACGGAGGCCACCAGTGCGATCTCCAGCACCACCTCCTTGCCTGCGGTGACCAGCACGTTGGGCACCACCGAAGGCTTGTAACCGATGAAGCTGACCTGTAACTGCTGACGACCGAAGGGCACGTTCTCCAAGCGGAAGCGGCCATCCATATCGGTGGTGGCACCGATCACCGGATCGCTGTTCAACACCACCACGGTTGCGCCTGGCAGGGTGATCTGGGAGTCGGCATCCTTGATGGTGCCCTTCACCACTTGGGTCTGGGCGAAGAGCAGGGCGGGCAGCAAAACTGCTGCACTGAGCACGGGTCGGAAGAGGTTATGGGACATGGCGTAGTGGGATGTGGTGTTCGTTCCGTCGGCGAAAGTGGAAGGCCCTGTGAGCTGGGCATCACACTGAAGCGTTGATCAGTAGGAAGTACAGGATGGATCGCCAGGATCATTGGGTCGGACGTAAGTGCTCGGCCTGACCCGTACCAAAACGCTTCAGGTCTGCCCCGCTGCGCTTCATCCCCCGGTTCCTACACTTCATCTCCCGTACGATGGCCATTCCAGCGCATCGCGGTACTTTCGAGCGTTCAAGTCCATGGCGCGCTTCCACCCTTTCCAGGAACCCTGGCCCCGCATCATCGGGATCCCGCTGCTCGCTCTTGTCTTGAGCTTCACCTTCCATACGGAACTCCCGACGTTGATGGGTTTCGCCATCACCCTGGGCATCACTGCGGTGATCTGGCAAGGTTGTTATCTGATCATCGGGCATTTCCGGCAACGCTTCCCCGGCATCGAGCGCACCGGAAGACGCATCCTGATCACCGTTGTTTCGCTGAGTGCATACATCATCACGGTGGACATCGCGGCGTGTACGATCCTTGATGCACTTGAACTCGAACCCAGCGCCTACAAGACCGGTGAATGGCGCATGAATCTGGTGAAGTGTTTCGGGGCCACCTTGGTGGTGGGGACACTTTATGAAGCAGGATACTTCTTCCAGATGTGGAAGCACCAAGCCATCGAGGCTGAAGCGCTCAAGAGCCGTCAGCTACGCACCGAACTGGACATGCTCAAGAACCAGGTATCGCCCCACTTCCTCTTCAACAGCCTAAACACCTTGGTGGCACTGATCCACGAGGATGCTGACCAGGCCGCGCGCTTCACCAAGGACCTCAGCCACGTGTACCGCTACATCCTCCAACACAAGGACAAGGAAGTGGTGGACCTGGGCACCGAGCTCGACTTCACACAAGCCTACATCGCACTGATGAAGGTTCGCTTCACCGACAGCTTGCACATCCACGTGAACGTGGCCGACGAACACCGGCGCGCGCTCATCGCCCCGCTCACCCTGCAACTCCTGCTGGAGAACGCATTGAAGCACAACGTGGCGAGCATCGCCAAACCACTTCAGGTGGACATCCATGTCGAGAGCGGTCGCACGTTGGTGGTGCGTAACAGCCTTCACCGGAAGCAAGGGATCGTGGAAGGAACGGGCACCGGTCTCAGCAATGTGAAACAGCGCTACGCCTACCTCAGCGAACGGCCCGTGGACGTGATCGAGACGCGCGAACACTTCCTTGTGGCCCTCCCCTTGATGCAACTCGCCCAACACGAAGCACGTGTCTGATGAAGCTGAAAGCGTTGATCATCGAGGATGAAGCACCGGCCTATCGCAGGTTGCACGGGCTGTTGAGCGCGCACCATCCCCAATTGGAGGTGGTGGATGTGGTGGACACCATCCAAGCCGCTGTGACCTGGTTCGGCGAGAACACGGCGCCGGACGTGATCTTCAGCGACATCCAATTGAGCGACGGCCTCAGCTTCGAGATCTACAAGCAGTTGCCGCCCCCCTGCCCCATCATCTTCACCACGGCCTACGACGCCTACATGCTAGAGGCCTTCCGCACCAACGGCATCGATTACCTGTTGAAGCCGATCGAGGAAGAGGAACTGGCACGTAGCGTGACCAAGTTCATGGGGTTGGTGCGCACTACGAATACGCCTCCCCTGCCCGATATCCAACGCCTGCTGGAGGCCGTACAGGGCCGTGGGACCATCTACCGCGACCGTTTCCTGGTGAAGCTGGGTACCAAACTGCTTCCCATCGCCACCGCCGACGTCGCGTACTTCCTCAGCAGCGACGGGACCACGGAACTGCACACCCGCAACGGCAAACGCCACCTGATCGACCAACCGCTGGACGAGATCGAAGCGCAGCTTGATCCGCGTAGCTTCCACCGACTCAACCGACAATGCATCGCCTGCGTGGAATGCATCGCCATGGTCCATCAGCACTTCAACGGCAAGCTGAAGGTGGAATTGAAGCCCAACGCTCCGGTGGAGGTGATGGTGAGCCGCGAACGCGCCAAAGGCTTCAAGGATTGGTTGGATGGCGTGGGGTGATCGAAAAGATGTGCGGTCGCATCGCGATCTTTGCGCCATCATGAGCGACGGTTATGTGAAGCACACGGTGAACGAGGGGATCGCCACGGTCACCTTCCACCACCCCAAGAGCAACAGCCTGCCCGGCCACATCCTGCGCGGTATGGCCGATGCCATCACCACCTGCGGCAAGGACCCTTCGGTGCGCGTGATCGTGTTGCGCAGCGAGGGCGACAAGGCCTTCTGTGCCGGCGCCAGCTTCGATGAGCTCGTGGCCATCGAGGACAGTGCGCGCGGGCTGGAATTCTTCAGCGGCTTCGCCCATGTGATCAACGCCATCCGCACTGTTCCGGTGTTCGTCATCGGACGCATCCACAGCCATTGTGTGGGCGGCGGTGTGGGCATCGCCTGCGCGGTGGACATCGCCTATGCCACCACCAACGCCACCATCCGCCTGAGCGAACTGGCGGTGGGCATCGGTCCCTTCGTGGTGGGCCCGGCCGTGGAACGCAAGGTGGGCACCGGTCACTTCGGTCTGCTCAGCGCCACACCCGCCACCAAACGCAGTGCCCAGTGGGCCGAACAGAACGGCATCTACGCAGAACTGTTCGAGACCATCGAGGCCTTGGACGCCCGATTGGACGCTCATGCCCGCGAGCTGGCCGCCTACAGCCCCGAGGCCATGGCCGACATCAAGCGTGTACTCTGGAAGGGCACCGAGGATTGGGACCAGCTCCTGATCGAACGGGCGAAGATCAGCGGACGTTTGGTGCTGAGCGACTTCACCCGCAGCGCCATCGCGGCGTTCAAGGAGGCGGCGGCGAAACGCTGATCGACCTTGGCTACCTTCGTGGGATATGCGTTCCACGATGACACCTCACGCCTTTCTCCCGACTGTCGGACTTCTTCTGTGCATTGCGACCCATGCACAGAACATCCCGCCTAGTGTGGATATCACCGCCGTGGAATTGGACCAAGGCGCCCAGACCGTAACGATCACCTACACGCTCATCGATGCGGAACAGGATGAGTGCGAGGTGCTGCTGACCGCCTCCTCGGATGGCGGTGCGTCCTACCTGATCAACACGATGGGAGCCACCGGTGATATCGGGCCAGGTGTTGCGCCCAGCGCCGGGCTGTCCATCACCTGGAACTATGGGAGCATCGATCCCGAAGGCGTGTACATCCGGGTGATGGCAGAGGATGGACATGTTCCTGACATCCAAGCCATGGTGGACGCTTTACAGGCCGACCGACTCATGCAACGACTTGCTCACGTCGCCATTCCACGCCACCATGTGAGCGCCCCGGACGGCATCACCGCCATCCGAGATACCATCATGCTCGCTTTCGGTGCGGCAGGAATGCAGACATCCCAACAAGCGGTGACCTTCCAAAGCAACACCGTACCGAACGTGATCGGGCGACTACCAGGACTGGTGGACGAGACACGCACCTTCATCGTGGATGGCCACTACGATGCGGTGACCAACACGGCTGGCGCCGACGACAATGCCACGGCGGTCGCCGCCACGCTCGAGATCGCGCGCATCCTTTCGGGATACCGCTTCCGTAACAGCATCCGGTTCATCGGATTCAGCTTCGAGGAACAGGGTCTGATCGGTGCGCAGACCTATGTACAGAGTGGTATCCCTGTATGGGAACAGATCGCCGGCGTGCTGAACATGGAGATGATCGGCTATTACAGTGAGGATCCAGGTAGCCAGCAATTGCCTGCCGGTTTCGAGTTCCTCTTCCCTGCTGCCGTGGCTCAGATCGAAGCGAACGAGTTCAGGGGCGACTTCCTTACCGTGGTCGGCAACACGGCTTCACAACCACTGATCGACGCGTACATGGCGGCCACTGCTGCGTACGTGCCCGAACTGAGCGCGATCCCCTTGGCGGTACCGGGCAACGGGCAGATCGCCCCGGACCTTCGCCGAAGCGATCATGCCGTGTTCTGGGATACCGGTCGCCCGGCACTGATGCTCACCGATGGCAGCAACTTCCGCAATGCCAACTACCATACACCGAACGACACACCCTCCACCATCGACACGCTGTTCTTCCTACGCAGCGCCCAGGCCACCCTCGCCACCTTGGCCACCTTGGCAGAGCCGATCAATTCGGGTTTCGACTCCTACTTGCTCGGTGATCTGGTAGGCGTGCATGCGCATGAGCATCCCCGTGCGTGCGCCGCCACCGCACGCCAGGACCGGCAGGCGGACCTCTTGCGTGTGGACCTGGGTGTGTGCAGCGCGCAGGGGATCACCGCAAGCCTATTCGATGCCCGGGGTGTACGCGTAGCGGGCCGCACCTTCCGACCTGCTGATGGCGTGCATGACCTACCGCTGAACGGACTACGTGCTGGCATGTACCTCCTTGTCCTGGAGGATGGCGAACAACACCAGACGTTGAAGGTGGACGTGGTACGCTAGCGCAAACGGTCCATGCTACGGACCAGAGCCTCATCGGCCTTGATGGCCCGCTCCGCCAGGAAGGTGAGCACGAGAGCGACGATGGGCATCACGAACGACAAGCCATATCCTGCATCCACCGCCCCGCCACCGGATAGATACCCGTTCACCGAGCGATCGGTGATGAACATGAACGCGATCACACCGAGCAACAGGAGGTAGGTGCCGCGAACGAAACGCATCTGGCGTGGTCGGTTCCGGAACATGAACACGGTGGCCATCAGGGCAACACCCAGCACTGAGAGCACCAGGTGGAAGGGCATCTTCACATCCACATCGGTAACGGGACCACCCTCCTGGGTCACCAGACCTGCCGTGCGGAGGACGAAGGACCGCCCATCCCGCTCATACGTCGCGATAGGGAACAGCCAAGTGGCAAGGCAAAGGAGGGCTGCCAGACCGAGGAACAGGGATTGCTTACGCTGCAGCATGGAGAACAGGTGGCCGCGAAATTAGGCAGGTCAGCGGTGCCCTTGGTTCAAAAAAAACACCGGGTATCCTTCATGTTCCATCCCAAGGCCTTAACATTGCAGCGCGATCGCGATCGGCGGGTACGCTCCATCCATTCGGATGAGCCACTTGTACCCCCGCCCCAAAGGAATTTCTTCCCGTACCTGTACTGAACGCCTCAACGGCCGCATCCATTCCGCTCCGCGGACCCCCAACCCTACCGAACCCTTCCCATTCTCGTGTCCATGTTTGATCAGAACGCGCTCAGCGCTATGAAGCTCGCCGAGCTCAAGGAGGTCGCCAAGGCCCTTGAACTGAAAAAGGCCGATACCCTCAAGAAACAGGACCTTATCAATAAGATCCTGGAAGAGCAAGCCCGTAAGGCCGAGAAGGGCGGTGCGGCGGAGAAACCCAAACCCATCGGACCCGCCTTCGTGGGCGATGAAAAGGCAATCGCTGCCATGGCCACCGATGATGAGGTGCCGCTTGAGGTGGACCCTGATCCTCCTGCAGTGATGGACGGTCCGGATGCCGATGAGGATGATGAGGACGATGACGAGGATGACGAGGACACTGACGAGGATGACGATGAGCAGGAGGATGAGCGGACAGCGGGTGATGCACGTGCTACCGGGACACGACCCGAACAGCCCTTGGCTTCGCCTTCACCGAGCACCGCTCCCGGTGAACGCAGGGAGGAGCGCCCGCGTCATGAACGCCGTGATCGCCAGGAGAACCGCGATCGTTCGCGCGACGAACCGACACCGCGCGGACCCGAGACCAGGGCCGAGGAAGGCCAACGCCCGGACCAAGTGGCTCCGCGCCTGGAACGTGAACAGGTCCGCCAGGACCGTCGTGATCGACCGGAGCGGGAAGGCAATGAACGCGGGAACGATCAGCGCCGTGATCGGGACCAGCCTCGGGATCAGAACCGGGACCAACCTCGTGACCGTGATCAACAGCGTGATGGCAACCGTGACCAGAACCGGGACCGGGAGCAGCAACGGGACCAGCCGCGTGATCGTGATCAGCAGCGTGATGGCAACCGCGACCAGAACCGCGACCAGCAACGCAACGACCGGGATCGCCAGGAACGGCAACCCGACCGTCCCCAACGCGAGGTGTTCAACTTCGATGCCTTCGTAGAGACGGAAGGCGTTCTGGAAGTGATGCCGGAGGGATACGGTTTCCTTCGGAGCAGCGACTACAACTACCTGGCCTCGCCGGATGATGTATACGTGAACCAGCAGCAGATCAAGCAGTTCGGCTTGAAGCTCGGCGATACCGTTCAAGGCTTCGTGCGCCCGCCGCGTGAAGGGGACAAGTTCTTCCCCTTGGTGAAAGTGGACCGCATCAATGGCCGTGATCCGGAATGGGTGCGTGACCGCGTACCGTTCAAGTTCCTGACCCCCTTGTTCCCGGACGAGAAGTTCAACCTCGCAGGCAAGGGGCACAGCCTCAGCACGCGCGTGCTCGACCTGTTCGCTCCCATCGGCAAAGGTCAGCGTGGTCTGATCGTGGCGCAGCCAAAGACGGGTAAGACCGTGCTCCTGAAGGATGTGGCCAACGCCATTGCCGCCAACCACCCCGAGGTCTACCTGATCGTCCTACTGATCGATGAACGACCCGAGGAGGTGACCGACATGGCCCGAAGCGTGAACGCGGAAGTGATCGCCAGCACCTTCGACGAACCCGCTTCGCGCCACGTGGCGGTGGCCGGTATCGTGTTGGAAAAGGCCAAGGCCATGGTGGAATGCGGGCATGATGTGGTGATCCTGCTCGACTCCATCACGCGTCTGGCACGCGCGTACAACACCGTGCAACCCGCCAGCGGCAAGATCCTTTCCGGTGGTGTGGACGCCAACGCGCTGCAGAAACCCAAACGCTTCTTCGGTGCCGCACGGAAGATCGAGAACGGTGGATCGCTCACCATCCTCGCCACGGCGTTGGTGGAGACCGGCAGCAAGATGGACGAGGTGATCTTCGAGGAGTTCAAGGGAACCGGCAACATGGAGCTCCAACTCGATCGGAAGATCAGCAACCGTCGCATCTTCCCGGCCATCGACATCCTCGCCAGCGGCACCCGTCGCGACGATCTGCTCCACGGCAAGGAGGTCATGCAGCGCACCTGGATACTGCGCAAGCACCTGGCGGACATGAACTCCATCGAGGCCATGGAATTCGTGAAGAAGCACATGGAAGGCACCAAGAGCAATGAGGAGTTCCTCGTGAGCATGAACGGCTGATCCAGGGAGAAGGAGCAGGAACAGGCGCGGGGGCAAGCGATCGTCGATCTGCCAGTATGTTTGACATCCCTTCAACCTGATCGGCAATGAGCGGCTTCAAGGAAATGACCGTGTACAAAAAGGCCTTCGAGATGGCCAACCTGGTGTTTCTCCTATCGAAGCGATTCCCCGTTGAGGAACGGTATTCGTTGACAGACCAGATCCGCAGATCATCCCGTTCGGTATCCGCGCAGTTTGCAGAAGGCTACAGAAAGAAACGATACCCGTTGCATTTCATCTCCAAGATGACGGACTGCGATGGAGAGAACGCCGAGACCCAGGTCTGGCTGGACCATGCTGTCGCTTGCGCATACGTCACTCAAAAGGATATCGCACCGATCATCTCGCTTTCCGAAGAGGTAGGCCGCATGCTTGGTGACATGATCGAGAACCCCGGAAAATATGGCGTGACCAAGCAGGCGTAAGCCAGTACTCCATCCTTGCCCCTCCTCCTCCTCCTCCTCCTCCTCCTGTTCCTGTTCCTGTTCCTGTTCCTGCTCCTGCGCCTGCCGCTGCCCCTGCCCCTGCCCCAGTCCCTGCTCCTGTCCCTGCCCCTCTGAACTCACCATGCTACTCGCCTTCCTAGCAGCCATAGCGGTCTTCATCCTTCGTCTGGTACTGTTCTCCATGGACCGGCCTCCGGAGGGAACGGACTTCATGTTGGTGCACTTCCTGGCCATCGTCACCGTGGTCTTCTTCGCGGGCAGAAGGCGCTGGGTCGTGACCGCAACGTTTCATTTCCTGACCTGATGCGGGACGGTTTCAAGAGCGCCGCGCTCTATGCTTTGCTCTCCGGATCACTGCTCTTGGCCTATTACAACCTGGTGGAGCCCGAACACTTCCGACTTCGTGTAGAGGAGATGGTCCAACGCGGCATGGCGGAAGGACAGCCCGAGGACATCATCAGGCCCAGGCTGGAGAAGTTCTTCACGCCGTTCAATTATGCGAGCATCACCTTCTTCGCGCTCTTGGCCATCGGTGGTGCGCAATCACTTGTGATCGCCATCCTGCACCACAAGGTGCTTCGCCGTTACCGGTAGTCGGGCGTGCTTAAGCGATGAAGGCCTCGCTCAGGGCCTGCAGGTCGAGACCGCCGAAATTGCCACTGCTCATCATCAGGAGAACGGCTTTGTCCGTGAGCCCTTCACGCACCGCACCCATCACCGCGATCGGGTCCGTGATCACGTGAAGGTCCTCGCGTCCGAACGCCGCGCGTATCCGTTCTGGTGGGATGGGCGGCAAGCGCTTCAGTTGGACCGCATGGGGATCATAGAATACGATCGCCTTGTCCGCGTCCGACATACTGCCCGCATATTGGTCCAGGAAACCTTCACTGAGGCTGCTGTAGGTGTGCAACTCCATACAGGCCACGAGTCGACGGTCCGGGAACTGCTCTCGGACAGCTTGGACCGTCGCCTTCAGCTTGCTGGGAGAATGTGCAAAATCCTTGTAGACCGCACGTCCTGGCACCTCGGCCAGTTTCTCCAATCGCTTGGCCGCACCGGAGAAACCACCGATCGCCTGATAGAACTGTGCATCACCAATACCCAACAAGTGGCACACGTGGCGCGCCCCTTCGAGGTTCATCAGGTTGTGCCGGCCGAACACGTTGAGGGCATGGGTACCATGTGGTGTCACCAGGGTGGTCACGCCGTCATCGATGCGGTGGGTCGGTACTCCATAGGGTATCCGCTGTGCACCAACGTCAGGAGCTTCGGCCAACGTTCGCACCTCCTCATCCTCCCGACAATAGACCAATTTACCACCGGGTTCGATCACATTGATGAACGTGCGGAACTGGTCCACATAGCTCTCGAACGTCTTGAACACGTTCACATGGTCCCACGCGATACCACTGATCAGCGCGATGTCCGGCTTGTACAAATGGAACTTCGGCACGGGCTGCAAGGCGCTCGCCAGGTACTCGTCCCCCTCGATGATCGCCACACTACTCGTCGCGCTCACCTTCACCATGCAGTCGAAGCCTTCCAATTGCGCACCCACCAGGTAGTCGAACTCCACGCCGGCATGGCGCAGCACGTGCACGATCATGCTGGTGATGGTGGTCTTGCCGTGGCTCCCACCGATGACCACCCGGGTCTTCTCCTTGGTGCGTTCGTAGAAGTACGAAGGGTAGCTGAACACGGGGATCCCCAGTTCCTGCGCCCGCACCAGCTCCGGATTGTCGATGCGTGCGTGCATGCCCAGGATGACCGCATCGATGTCCGAGGTGATGCGATGCGGTTCCCAACCCAATCGATCGGGCAGCAGGCCCAGTCGATCCAACCGACTACGGCTGGGCTCGAAGATCTCATCATCACTACCGGTCACATCGAAGCCTTGATTGTGTAGCGCAATGGCCAGGTTGTGCATGGCACTTCCACCGATGGCGATGAAGTGGACGCGTTGGCCAGTGGTGTGCTTCGGATCGGACATGTTCAGGGGAGCGCCCGGGGCGTAAGCCGGACCCTGCGAAATTGCACCCGGCCGTTACGCATTGATGTCCCACTGCGCCGGAGTTACGCGGAACTTGCTGTTGAAAGGGTTCTCGGGCTACTACCGACCTTTAGGCCATGAAGCTGCATACCATCGATACCGGGTTCTTCAAGTTGGATGGCGGTGCCATGTTCGGTGTGGTACCTCGAACGCTGTGGAGCGCCAAACACCCTCCGGATGCGAACAACCTATGCACGTGGGCCATGCGTTGCCTGTTGGTGGAGGACGGTGACCGCTTGACGCTCATCGACAATGGCATCGGCGACAAGCAGGATGCGAAGTTCTTCGGGCATTACGACCTGCATGGCTCCGAAACGCTGGACGGATCCCTGAAGAAGCTCGGCTTCTCCCGCAATGACATCACCGATGTGTTCCTCACCCACTTGCATTTCGATCATTGCGGCGGAAGCATCGTGCGCAAGGGTGATGGATTCGCACCGGCATTCGCCAACGCGCGCTATTGGAGCAATGAGCCGCACTGGGAGTGGGCCACCTCACCGAACGCACGCGAGAAGGCATCCTTCCTGAAGGAGAACATCCTGCCCATCCAGCAGAGCGGGCAGTTGCAGTTCGTGGAGATCGGGCGGCGCAGCGCTGAGGAGAACGTCTACCTCAACAAGGTCCTTCCGAACATGGACGTGTTCCTGGTGAACGGACACACCGACGCCATGATGATCCCGCACATCCACTACAAGGGCCGCACGGTGGCCTTCATGGCCGACCTGCTCCCGAGCATCCATCACATCCCCCTGCCCTGGGTGATGGCCTATGACACACGTCCACTGCTGACCATGGCCGAGAAACGCGACTTCCTGGAAGTGGCGGCGGATGAGCACATCGTACTCTTCTTCGAGCACGATGCACAGCATGAATGCGCCACAGTGGAACGCACCGAGAAGGGCATCCGCCTGAAGGAGACCTTTCCGCTGAGCGCCCTATAGCCATGTGCTATACCGTGGCCTACCTCACCCAACGTAAGGTGAAATACGCCAAGCGTGCGGGCGCTTCGGAGAGTGAGGTGAAGGAACTGGAGCTGCAACTGGAGGAACTGACCGCCGATCAGCCACCCATGTTCCATGTCAGCGGCTTCGCACACCCCCGATTACTGTGCTTCTCCCGCGAGGACGGACCGCGTTTCGACCTGATCCGCTGGGGACTTATCCCACATTGGGTGAAGGATCACATGCAGGCGGTCACCTTGAGCAGACAGACCTTGAACGCCCGCGGGGAAACGATCCTGGAGAAGCCAGCGTTCCGCGATGCGGCGAAACACCGCTGCCTGGTACTGATCGATGGCTTCTTCGAATTCTTCCATCTTGCCAAACAGACCTACCCGCACTTCATCCACCTGCACGGCGATGGACCCATGGCCTTGGGTGGTATCCGCTCCCGCTGGACCGACCCGAACGGTGGAGAGGTGGTGGAGACCGTGAGCATCGTTACGACGGAAGCGGTGCCACTGATGGCACGCATCCACAACAACCCGAAGGCGGACGGCCCACGCATGCCGCTGATCCTTCCCCCTGCGCTGGATGAAGCATGGCTTTCGGTGGATACGCCCATCGATCGGATCCCCAGCTTGATCCAGCCTTACACCGGAAGTGACCTCGAAGCCTGGACGGTGGGCCCGCTGCTCGGCAAACACGCCCTGCCGAACTCGGAACGCGCGCTCGAACGGGTGGAGTATCCTGAGTTGGCAATGCTACACTGAATGACCCTACCACAGGTCCCAGCCGAAGATCCGTAAGGTGGTGTAAGGAATACCCACCGACGGACCGCGCTCATCCTCCTTCATCGCGAAGACCTC
Organism: Flavobacteriales bacterium; assembly: GCA_016718655.1. Classification (GTDB taxonomy): domain Bacteria; phylum Bacteroidota; class Bacteroidia; order Flavobacteriales_F; family PHOS-HE28; genus PHOS-HE28. The sequence goes on from JADKCV010000012.1 coordinate 76,960, forward strand.
CACGTTGCTGCACACACCATGCTTGGCCTTGCCCGTGGCCAGATCGAAATGAATGCGATGCCAAGGACACACCACATGGCCGTTCTCCACCCATCCTCCGCTCAAGGCCCTGTCCTGATGAGGGCAATGGTCCGCCATGGCGTGCAAACGCCCTTGATGCCGGATGATCACCATCGCACGACCACCCACCTTCAGCTTGAGGAGCGCACCTTCGGACAAGGTCACTATTCGTGCGTCCTGCAACCGATGCCATCGTGTGCCTTCCGCGATCATGGGCGAAGGATGAAGGCACCGTCGTCCTGCACGCTGTGAACAGGAATGCCATGCGCCATCGCCCAAGAGCGCCACTGGGCCCGGTGCCTCCATCGCATGCCACCCGCGAGCACAAGGTGTCCCATCTGCTCCAGGTGACCGTTCAATGCGGTCGTATCCATGCGTTGTATATCATGGATGACCACCACATCCACGGGTGCCGCGAATCTACTCGGTCGACGCAGGTCACCGGTCAAGAAAGCGACCGACATCCGATCGTTGACCCATACCCCCGCACCGAAAGCAGTGCCATCGACTGTACGAACCGTATTCCGCTGTAGGTCAGCGAGCGGTATCAAGGTCATGGCCGACGATCCGGCGTAGCGCATATGGCGGTCCACCTTGGCGCGTAGGAATTCCTCGGTCGTATCCGTACCGACCGCGATCAGGCTGCGACCACATACGAAGGCAGCGTCGAGCACCTTGCGGTTATCGTATACCACGAATTGTCGTTGCGCGTGCGTCTCCCTGGCTTGGAACACCCAACCCGTCAATATCAACATAAGGCTGAAGGCCAGGCCCCACCCTGCCCAGCGCCAACGCCAAGCCCACCAAGCACCTCCAAGCAGGATGATCGCGTAGAGAAGCAGTACCCCGGTACCACCCAAGCGGATCGCCGGATAGGCACCAGGCATCCAGGCGAACAGATCGGCGGTATGGCCCACGAACGTGAGCAACTCCGTGAGGGCCCACGCGATCAAAGGACCGATCACTGGCACCGTGTGGAGGACGAGCAAGGCAATGGAGAGGTAGACCGCGAAGGTCATGGCCGTGACGATCACGAGGTTGGCAGGTAGGAACCAGACCGGGAACGCGTTGAACAACAGGATGGACACCGGCGTGGTGAACGCCTGTGCAGCGAGTGATACCGCTGCCAGTGACCACAACTGCTCGAGCACCCACCAGCGCGGCTGCCAAAGCCTTTGAATAGGCTTGAGGAAAAGCAGGATCCCCAGGACCGCCAGGAACGAGAGCTGGAAGCTGGCCTGCACGAGCATGCCGGGGTCCCAGACCAGGAGCAGGAAGCCAGCCGAGAACAAGCTGTTCAACTGGTCGGGCCGACGATCCCGCAGCTGCGCAAGACTGAACAAGGTGAACATCACCGTGGCCCTAAGAACACTGGGACTTCCGCCCGTGAGCCCAGCATATCCCCACAAGACCAGTAGGATGATGATCATACGAAGCCAACGCCAACCGGTGGATGCACCCATGCCACGCAGCAATTGACCGATCAACAGGTAGATGAGGCCCACGTGCATCCCGGATACCGCGAGCACATGGATCGTACCGCTTCGGGCAAAGGCCGTGTTCTGGTCGCGGTCCACCTCATCGCGCTGGCCCAACACCAAGGCCTTCACCAGTCCGCGTTCCCGATCCGGCAGCCCACTCCTTCGCAGCCAGTGGTCCACCTGCGCACGGGCATTCGCGAACGGGTCCGTCCAATGTGGCCGGTGGTCCAACAACTTCCACTCATCAGCCGACACGAAGATCTCATGCGCGATCCCCTTCGAAGCGGCCCAAGCTCGTCGATCGAACCCTCCGGGATCGGCGATCCGGTCGATGGCCTCCAGTGGCGCGTCCATAAGCAATCGATCACCCGGTCTCAATCCTTGTGTGGTGTCGCGCGGTAATAGCGTGGCCATCACCCTGCCCGTGCGTTCAAGCAACGCCCCTTCGATCCAACGCCCTTTCACGGTCGCATCCAGCCTCAACGTCCGACCCGATGACCCATTGATCGCGTCCACCTCCACCAACCAGGGCCCCGACCGATCGATGTCATGGATGAAGTGCGAGCGATGCGCCTCCGGTCGGGAAAGGGTATGGATCGTGGCCCCACTCAGCAGGAACCACGCGACGATCGCCGTACCGCGCCTCCAGCGCACCGGACGTTCCACGCGCCAGAACAGCATGCGGATGACCACGACCGTGGCCAGGGTCCACGTCGCTGCGATCCACATCCAGGGAAGCGCGTACCAACGTGCCAGCACGATGCCCACCATGAAGGGTAGGGCGAAGCGCACCATCGCTGCTCTCCGTAGCGCACGCCAAGGACCGCGATCAACATTCCATGGTTCCATCCGGCTAGGGGATCGGATCATTCATCGACCGCATGAAGCTATCGGTCTATGGAATGTGTTCCAAATGTGAACACCATGTAGATTTAATTCTACAAACAGCCCAACATGGCGCTCCTCGCTCTCCTGCTCTGGTCGTTGATCTTCGCTCCACTCACCGCCTTTTGGGCCGGTGACCGGGGATATGATGCCATGCACTTCTACCTGATCGGGCTTGTACTGGGACCCCTTGGCGCGCTGGTGGGACTGCTGCCCAAACGCACCTTGGCACCTGAGCTGCTTTTCGAGGCCGATCTGCAGGCCGGTTCGATCGGCTAGGTCAACGGACCTCCAGCACCAGGCATTTCAGGTAGTGCGTCTCTGGTACGCCCCACAACACCGGGTGATCGGCTGGCTGTCCGCCTGAATACACCTCACGCACGCGCCGCCCGGCATCCCAAGCAGCCTCCTCCACCATACGCCGGAAGAGTTCCGGGGTCATGTGCTGCGAACAACTGCAGGTGACCAGAAAACCTCCGGGTGGTATGCACTTCAAGGCCCGCAGGTTGATCTCCTTGTAGCCCCGATAGGCGTTCTCCAAGGCTCCTTTGCTCTTTGCGAAGGCCGGAGGATCGAGCACGATCACATCCCACTGCTGGCCTGTGCGGCTGGCGTTCGTAAGGTGGTCGAACACGTTGGCCTCGCGAAAGCGGACCTTGTCCAAGCCGTTGAGCGCGGCATTGCGGGTGGCCTGGGACACGGCGTCGGCACTGATGTCCAAGCCTTCCACCTCGGCCGCGCCATAGGCCCCGGCATGCAGCGCAAAGCCGCCGGTGTGGGTGAAACAGTCCAGCACGCGTTTACCGCTGCTGATCCGACGCATGGCGGCATGGTTCTCCACCTGGTCCAGGAAATGGCCTGTCTTCTGGCCTCCTGCCACATCCACATGCAGGCGCAGTTCGTTCTCACGGATGATGAGATCGGTCCGGAACCCCGCGCCCACCGGTCCTTTCTCCTGTACCAGCCCCTCCTTCTCCCGGATGGGTACGTCGTTTCGCAAGTAGATCCCATCGGGTGTGATGAGTTCCTGGAGCGCATCGACCACCACATCCTTCCAGCGCTCCATGCCCAAGGTGAGGAACTGGACCGAAAGCACCGTGTGCCCTTCCCCTTCGACATCCTGGAACTTGTCCACCACCAACCCGGGCAACAGGTCGGCCTCGCCGAAGATCACCCGGTGGCTGCCGGTGTAGCCCAGGTGCTTCCGGTAGTTCCAGGCCGTGGCCAACCGCTGTTTCAAGAACGCCTTGTTGATACGGTCCTCCACCATGGAAGTGAGCAACCGCACCCGGATCATGGAACTGGGGTTGATGTAACCTTGGCCCAACGGCCGTCGCTTGGCATCGAGCACCTGGACGATGTCGCCCGGCACATAGTTGCCCTCCTCCTTCACGATCTGGGTGGCGAACACCCACGGGTGCCCACGCCGGATCCGGTCCTGGGTATCGTTCACGAATATGCGGGCCTGTGCCATGGCGGCGAAGGTAGGCGCGGTGGAAGGGAGCACAATGCCGCACCGATGGACAGCCCCCGTAACTGTCCGCCACGTGCGCTGGTGTCAGACCGACGGGGAGAGCAGTTCCGGCGCGGATGGTCCGTCCGTGCGCAACGTGGCCATCGCCTGTCGCTCCAAGCCCAATCTCCCCACCACCTCATCCAGGTTCTCGTTGTTCCGCTTCATCACCATCAGGCGATCGCCGCCTTCGATCACCGTGGTGCCATCCGGTGAGATGAACTGGCCCTCCCGGTCCACCAGCACGATCAGTGTGCCCTTGGGAAAGTGGAGGTCCACGATCAGCTTGTTCACCGCCGGGCTCGCGTAGGGCACGTTCAGGGCCACGAGAACACCTTTCACTTCACGGCTGAGCTCCAGTTCCAATGGGGTCAGGGTCTTGTGTTGCTTCGGTCGCTGCAGACCGAGCCATTTGGCCACCAGTGCCAAGCTGGAACCTTGCAGCAGCACCGAGGTGAGGACGGTGAAGAAGACCACATTGAAGATGAAGCCCGCATTGTGCACACCGGCGATCAACGGGTAGGTTGCGAATACGATGGGTACCGCACCACGCAGTCCCACCCAGCTGAGGAAGAGCTTCTGCCGCCAATGCATGCCGAAGGGTGCCAGCGTGATGAATACTGCCAAGGGCCGGGCCACCAGCATGAGCAACACACAGATCAACAGACCCGGGCCCACCACCTGTGCCACCTGGCTGGGGAACACCAGCAGCCCCAACGTGAGGAACATGACGATCTGCACCAGCCAGGCCTGTCCATCGTAGAAACGGATCAGGCTCTTCTTGTGCAGGAAGTCGTTGTTACCGAGCACCACGCCGGCCACATACACCGCAAGAAAACCGTTGCCTTGCACCACGTGTGTGGCACCGAAGGTGAATAGCACCATGGATAGGACGAGCACCGGATAGAGCCCATCAAAGCCCAACTTGATCCGATTGATGGTACGGACCATCAAACGCCCCATCAACCACCCCAATGCGGCACCGATCCCCATCTGCACGAAGAACAGCGGGACCAGGCTCCACAACGAAGTACCCTCGTGCATCATCACTTGGATGAGGCCGGTGGTCAGGAAGAAGGCCATCGGGTCGTTGCTCCCGGACTCCAGTTCCAACAAGGGCCGCAGGTTGGCCTTCAACTTGATGTTCTGCGACCGCAGGATGGTGAACACCGCTGCGGCATCGGTGCTGGAGATCACCGCCCCCAACAACAGGCCTTCCATCAATGTGAGGTCCGTGAAATAAGGCACGCCCACACCCACCACCACCGCTGTGATGAGCACCCCTACCGTGGCCAGGGAGAGTCCTTTCACAAGCACCGGCCGCACGCTCTGCCACTGGGTGTCCATACCACCGGAGAACAGGATGAACACCAGGGCGATCACCGCTAGACCTTGCGCCAGCTGCGCATTGTCGAAATCGATGATGTCGAGTCCATCCGACCCGGCCAACATGCCGATGCCCAGGAACAGCAACAACGTGGGCACACCCAGCCTTCCGCTCGTCTTGCTGGCCAGGATGCTGGCGAACAGGAGCAAGGCCCCCACCAGCAGCATGTGTTCGATACCGACGTTCGTCATTGGAGGTCAAGGTAACATGGCGCTCCGTCAGCTCCTTTCGCAACGGATATGGATGGGTGGATGCGTGTGTCCAGCCACGTGTATCAGCACACAGTGCCGGCTGGTCGCGGATTACCTTCGCGCCATGGCCGAACAACGGGAACCCAATGCCGCCGAGCGTGCCGTACTGCTGCGCTTCCTGGCCAAACTGGGGCAGGCCGAATTGAACGCGGGCAACGCCGTGCCACTGGTGGAACGCGACCTCGCCATGATCGCCAAGGCCAACGGCGAAACACATGTACAAGTGTTCGTGCTGCCTACGGTGCTCTTCCTCAAGTGGGAGAATGGCGAGGAGCACAAGGTGGACATGGCCCACGGTGCCTATCGCGTACCCACGCTCCGTTTCGATCAGATCGAGGAGGTGCTCACCATCGCCCGCGCGGCACGCAAGGGCGAGATCCCACCCAGCGAAGGACTCCAGCAATTGGAGGCCATGTGGCGCACGCCGCACTACTACGGCAACGCTGGCTTCGTGGCCGGATACCTGCTCACGACCATGGGGGTGGCGGTCATGCTGCGTCCTTCGCCCAACGGCTTGCTGGTCACTGCGCTCATGGCCTTCGTGTGTGCGCTCATGCTCGTGGCCGCCCGACGACGCCCTTCCTTGGCCGTCATGCTCCCTGTGGTGGTGTCGTTCTTCCTGGCCGCTGCGGTATCGTTGGGCTACCGCTATGGGCTCACCGAACCGGCCTTCACCCTGCTCATCCCGCCCCTGATCACCTTCCTGCCCGGCATGACGCTGACGGTGTCGGTGATCGAGCTCGCCTACAACAGCATCATCTCCGGCGCCAGCCGTATGGTGGCGGGCTTCACCCGCTTGATCCTCTTGGCGTTCGGCATCCTGGGCGGTTTCAAGGTGTTCGAGCATGGTGCCTGGCACCTCTCCCAATCCATGGACGACCGCATCGCGCCATGGTGGCCGTGGTTCGGGGTGCTCATGTTCACCTTCGGCCTGCACATCTACCAGAGCAGCAAGCGCCGGTCCTTCGTATTCATGCTCATCACCGCGGCCATGGCCTATGTGGGACAGACGCTATCGGGTCTGGTGATCGAAGGTGCGTCCACCGCGTTCTTCGGTGCCGCACTCATGACCATCACCGCGCTGGTCATCGAGTTCCGCTTCAAAGGTCCCCCTGCCATCGTCACCTTCCTACCCGGGTTCTGGTTGCTGGCGCCGGGTTCATTCGGACTGGTGAGCTTGGCGGGAATGGCCAGCGGGGTGGATACCGGGGCGCAGGTGATGACCCTCTTGTTCTCCCTTTCCGGCATCGCCACAGGCTGCCTCATCGGAGCCTTCACCTACAGCGCGCTGCTCCATCCACGCAAAGGCGCATCGTGGTGGCGGCCCGAGGACATGTGAGGCAGTACGCTTCGCCAACGTGTCGACCCGGGCCCTCGCCAGGTCAACAACCTAAGAGCGCGGCGGGAGGTGTGAACGTTTGGAGCGTGTAGGGCATGCGTGCGGTGCGCGCATGAGCATCCCGTTCCCCGAGGTCCGGCACCTTCCATCAGGTCGATCGTTCACATCCGCATACCCTTCCCGATGTGCTGTTGGACCCAAACCAACCCACATGTTCAACAAGAACCTTTACCTTCTCCTTGGCGGCTTGCTTTTCGCGGGCAGCATGAACGCCCAAACACCACGCATCGTGCTGCAGGGCAGCGGCGCTCCGCAGGTCTTCACCGACTTCGCATCAGCCGTGGCCGCGGCAGCGGACAACGACAAGCTCTACCTGAGCGGCGGCACCTTCCCGTACACCGGCGGCCTGGTGATCGACAAACCCTTGCACTTCATCGGCGCGGGCATCATTCCGGACAGTTCGCAGACCACCAGCGTGACCACCTTGAACGGCGTGGAGGTGAACGAACCGCTGCAGATCACCACATCGGCTTCGGGGAGCACCTTCACGGGCATCCGTTTCACGCGTACACAGTGGGATGGGTCATCGAACACCACGAGCGTGATATTCGGCACCTCCAATGCCAACGACGCCCCCACGGATGTCGTCTTCCAGCGCTGCTGGTTCCAGCGTCATCTGGTACTGGGCCGCGCCTTTACCGCAACGGTGAACACGAACACGATCATCGACGAGTGCGTGCTCCTGGGCGTGCTTTCCGGCGAGAACCATACCGCGACCGTTACGCGCAGCATCCTTGCCACAGGGTTCAATCAGATCTCCGTCGTCTCCTTCTTCGCAGGTGGCCTGACCGTGGAGAACTGTGTGGTGTTGGGGACCATCCAGAACACCTACGGCGCCACCATCCGCAATTCGTTCATCCGCACGAACGGAGGCTACGCCACCTATGGGTGTGCGAATTGCGTGCTGGAGAACAACATCACCCCGAACGCTACCATCGCCAGCTCGGCGCCCGGAGCGGTATTGACCAACAACATCGAGAACGCGGACCTGAACTCCATCTTCATTTCGGAGACCAACGGCTATTACGAGGTGACCGATGACCTGCGGATGGCACCGGGCAGCCCCGGCCTGGCGTTCAGCACGGACGGTACCGACCTGGGCATCCATGGGACCTCATCACCCTACAAGTCGGGTGGTGTTCCCTACAACCCGCATTTCCGCAGTGCAACGATCGCTCCGGCCACCAACCCCGATGGCGCCCTACCCGTGAACATCCGTGTGGCGGCCCAAACGAACTGAGCCATGCGTAGCGCAATGCTCATGCCTGCGATCGTCGCCATGTGCGGCGTGCAGGCGCAACAGATCGACGGCTACCGATACTGGTTCGATGATGACGCGTCCACCGTGGTGACCACCAGTGTGAGCGCAACGGACGAGCTGATCCTCGGGGCCGACTGGCCCACCGGAAACATGGCACCCGGTTTCCACTTCGTGAGTTATCAAGTGCGGGATACCGACGGCATATGGTCCGTCCCGCAGACGCGCCACTTCACCCGCGGCAACCACGCACTCACCGGCTATCGGTTCTGGGTGAACGACAACGTGTCGGCGATCACCACCGGCACCCTCGGCCCGAACATGGAAGTGGAACTGAACAGTCTCATCGATCCGGGAAACCTGCCCCGCGACTTCAACACGGTGACGATCCAGTTCCGCGACGCGGACAGCGCATGGAGCGTGCCCATGACCCGGAACTTTGTGAAGAACACCGGTGAAGTGAACGGGTATGCGTATTGGATCGATGACGACATCGCGAACAGTTACACAAGCACCATCGGACCCGATGATGTGGTGGACCTGATCGCCGATCTGCCCATCAGCTTACCGACCGGCGCGCACCTGTTCACCATCCGGTTCAGCGGAACGAACGGTACGTGGAGCGTGCCGCTCACCACCTCGTTCGACAGCTTCGTGGATGTGCCGGAATTGCCCGGTACGAGCGAACTCCTGCTCTTCCCGAACCCGGTGAACGACATGTTGGGTGTGCGCCTGAGCACCACCGAGGCCAAACAACTGGACCTGCACCTGCTGGATGCGCAGGGGCGCGTGATCCGCAGCCTGTCCGCGTGGTCGGTGAGCGGTACGGACCACCGCAACTGGGACATCAGCGACCTGGTCGCGGGTAGTTACCTGCTACGTATCAGCGATGGTACGGGGGTGGTGAACCTGCCCTTCGTGAAACCCTGACCGTTCACGAGCCGACCAGCTACCGCATCGGACGCCTGTTCGGTACGCGCGAACGACCCTGCCATCCGCGTGGTGAAACACGCGGCATGGCACACTGATCGAACTACTTAGGACCCTGCGGTACCACCGGTCGCCGCAGGGTCTTTCGTTCCCAAAAGGGCAGGCGGAGGTCTGACGACGTGATCGATCCTCAGCGCTTCGGCCCGCCTGGCGCCACGGGCACCTCAGCATCCTCGTCGCGGAAGAAGTCCAGCGTGGTGATGTCGACCAGGTGAACGTCCGTGAAGTAGTGGTGCAGGATGTCCGTATAGCTACGCCCGGCTCGTGCCATGCGCATGGCGCCCTCCTGGCACAGGCCCACCCCGTGCCCGAACCCACGCCCGCTCAACACCACCTTGTCGCCTTGCGCCTTCACCGAGAAGTAGGTGGAGCGCAGCTTGAAGTCCTCACGTACATGTTTCAGTGGCACCAGCGGCCAGGTGTTGCCCAGGTACAGGTCGCGACACTGGGGCTCGTAGTCCAGCACGGCCTGCAACTGCGCACTATCGCTCTCTCCCAGCCCGTAGCGGCGCTTCAGGTAGCCCAGCCATTCGGTGCGCGACAGGGTCTTCTGCCAGGTGGCATGCGGTGATGAGGTGCAGAACGTGTCCACGGTGGCGCGCAGGTAGCGTTCGCTCTTGCTCCAGAGGTCCTCGGCGTTCATGGTTTCGCCGCCGCAGTTGCTGTGGAAGGTGGCGTGGATGATGCGGATGTCCGGGTCCACCAATACCAAGCTGTGCGTGGCATCCACCGCCATGCGGATGCTATCGTCGCGGTTGCGGCCATGGAACACTTGGCAGTGTACGCCGTCGCACAGCTCGAAGCCTTCCGGCAGGTGCTTGCGCTGGTTGGTGAGCGCGTAGGTCCGACAGCTCACCGCTTGCAACTTGTAGTACTCCAAGTGGTGTTCCTTGCCGGCTTCGGCCTGCACCACACCGGCCGTGTATGCCTCCAGGGGCACGCGGTCAATGAGTTGTAGGGCACCGCCGACCACCTGCACACCCAACGAACCCGGATAGGTGCGCTCGGCCATCTTCGTCTCAGGCACCCGCAGCCGGAAATGCCCCTTGGCGCTGACCGGGCGCACCTCGATCTGTCGCGCACCGGTGATCACCATGTTCAACGATCGCGCATCGAGCTTACCCCCGACCACCTGCACCTTCAAGCCATCCGTGGTCGCCAGATCACCCTTGCGTTGGCCATCCACGATGATCGAACACACATCACGTACAGGCATCACCAGCACCTGCTTCACCGTCCGGTCACGCAAGATCCCGATGCGCATGATGCGGTCCACCGTGACCTCCTGCGCGAACGCGGAACGGCACAGCGCCAGGATCAGGAGCAGGGTCAGGGGCAGGCGCAAGGGCAGCGAACGAGAGACCATGGGAACGCCGCCAAAAGTACCCGGGGTGGACGGGGCGAACGGCCCGACTAGTGCAGACTTTTCCACACCGACGAAGCCACCTTCGCCGAAGCACCCGGACCACCGAGCCGTGTACGCAGGTCCTTCAAGTCGCCCACCATCGCTGTGCGGGATGGACCATCGGCCATCAGACGCTCCAATTCCGTGCTCAGGTTGGTCACCGTCAGATCGCTCTGGATGAGTTCCCGGACCACCTCACGGTCCATGATCAGGTTCACCAGGCTGATGTAGCGGATGTCCACCAGACGCTTGGCGATCCACACATTGATGGCACTTCCACTGTAACACACCACTTCGGGTACACCGAACAAGGCCGTCTCCAACGTGGCGGTCCCACTCGTCACCAGCGCGGCCCGGGAGGAACGCAATACATCATAGGTGCGGCCGTGGACGACGGTGATCGGGGCATCTCCGACCGCGTCGGAATACGTCGCGTCCGGCACGGAGGGTGCTGCGGCCATCACGAAGTGGTACTGCGGGAAGCGACGGGCCACGGCTACCATCTTCGGAAGCATCCGCGCCAGTTCCTGCTGGCGACTGCCCGGTAGCAAGGCCACCACCGGACGCTCATCCGCTCCGGGCAAGGGTTGAAGCGCACTCCTCCCCTCCTGCTCGATGGCATCCAACAAAGGATGGCCCACGAAGTCCACATCCATCCCATAGCGCGCGTACCAAGGCTTCTCGAAGGGCAGGATCACGTACATGTGATCCACCACCCGTTTGATGGTGTGTACGCGTCCTTTCTTCCAGGCCCACACCTGCGGACCGATGTAGTAGTGCACGGGGATGCCCTGCGTGTGGGCCCATTCCGCGATGCGCAGGTTGAAACCCGGATAGTCGATGAGGACGATCGCGTCCGGCTTGAACGCCAGGATGTCCTGCTTGCACACCTCGATGTTGCGCAGGATGGTGCGCAGGTTCATGATCACCTGGGTGAACCCCATGAACGCCAGGTCGCGGTAATGCTTCACCACCTCGGCACCTGCGGCGGCCATGCGATCACCGCCCCAGGCACGCACTTGCAATGCACCAGCACCTGTCGACACCATAGGTCGACCCGATGGGATCGACGCTACAGGTGCCTCCGGGCTTGCTCCTGCCCCTGCTCCTGTTCCCGCTCCTGTTCCTGCCCCTGCTCCTGTTCCTGCCCCTGTTCCTGCCCCTGCCCCTGTTCCTGCCCCTGTTCCTGCCCCTGCCACTTGGAACAACTCCCGCACCAGGTTCCCCCCGTGCAGGTCGCCGCTCGCCTCCCCGGCAATGATGTAGATGCGCTTCGCCATGGATCAGAACACGTACAGCAACAGCACGATGACCACTGCATACACGAACGTGGCCGCGATCACACCACGCATGGCCTTGTACAAGGACCAACGATCCAGCGTGAAGAACAGCGCCAGGTTGGCGAAGAGCGATAGGGTGAGCACCGGCGCCTGGTATTCACGGGTGCCCAGGAACAGGTCGTGGATGAAGAAGTCCAGGTCAAGGTGTGGACGGATGGCCCCCACGTAGATGGCCGCATAGCCGAAGAAGCCCAGCAACGGCGCCAGCAAGCCCATCATCACACCCGCGCCCAGGCTATCCCAGCGCATGGTCCCAGGTGTTCAGTTCCGCGATCGCGTGGTGTGCCGTCATATCGAACTGCGTAGGCACGATGCTCACGTAGCGGTTGTTCACGGCATACACGTCGGTATCGTGGCCGTGGTCCATGCTCTCGAACTCGCCGCGCATCCAGTAGTACTCCCTATTACCTGGATCCAGCCGCGTCTCGAACTCGTCGTTGTAATTGGCCTTCGCTTGGCGGCATACGCGCATGCCCTTCAGTGGCGCGCCATCGTTGCGGGGTACGTTCACGTTCAAACAGGTACCGGTGGCCATACCGTGCTTCAGGGTGTTGGTCACCACGCTTCGGATCACCGGACGCACCTGGCTGAAGTCGGCATCCATGGCGTGGTCCATCAAGCTGAAGCCGATGCTGGGGATCCCCTCCATGGCCCCTTCCACCGCTGCGCTCATGGTACCACTGTACAACACGTTGATGCTGATGTTGGCGCCGTGGTTCACGCCACTCACCAATAGGTCCGGCTTGCTGCCGCCCAGTAACTTGTAGATCGCCAACTTCACACAGTCCACCGGCGTTCCGCTACAGCTCCAGGCCTCCACGCCGTCCATCAGTTGAACGCTCTGCAGGCGCAGGAAACTATGGATGGTGATCGCGTGCCCCATGGCGCTCTGCGGCTTGTCCGGTGCCACCACCATCACCCGCCCGAACGCCATCATCTCCTCGGCCAAGGTGCGGATCCCCGGTGCGAAGATGCCATCGTCGTTGGTGACCAGGATGAGGGGGAGTTGCTTCATGGGGCGCAAAGGTACCGGGCGATCGGATGATCATGAAGATCGGTGACCCGACTGGAGGATCGCACAGCTCGTTACTCGGGGAAAGGAGATACAAGCAGCTCCTTCGATCGCGCATCACCACCCCTTCGCTCGAAGCGAATCAGCTACCAACGCACTGAACAGCGCAGCTCCTTTGGCATTGAGGTGGGTGCGGTTCATGTAATTGGTCGGGTCATGGGTCCAACCCAGGTCCACGGGCACCAATAGCTCCGAACGGGCATCCAACTTCGGTGCGATGGCCTGCAGTATCCAAAGGCTGTCCGAGTCGTGATAGGGGGTCTCCACGAAAGCCACCTTGGCATGCGGCCAGTATCGCTGGCGATGGACCCTCAGCGTGGCCAGGTAAACATCGAGCATCTCCAATGCTTCCTTCGGAATACTGACCTGGCGGGCACGCAAGGGGTCGAGCACCTTGTCGGAAGCGGCAAATCCCGCGTGAACATTGGTCACCGTGTCCTTGGTAACGATCTTCCAGACGTATTCGGGGAATCCCGCATAACGCACCCATGGCAACACATCCGTCGGACGGAACCCGGTCTTGCCCCGAACGATACCAAGTACAGCCGGGTCACGGATGTCATCCAGGAACTGTTCGTACTGGATGATGGTATCACGGGCCAACGGTTTCATTGATGCGATATCGACATTCACGATCACCAGGTCGGGTGCCGGCGAATGTTCCAAGTAGTATTCCAGCTTCCCCAATTGGTCCTGCAGGGGATAACCGATCATGCCCAGGTTGTAGCATCGGCGATCGAGGCGGTCACTGAGCACACGCGCATCATAGTGATACCGTGCACGGGAGTTACCGATCACCACTACCTCGGCCTCGGCTTTTCCTGCACGGATCACGTTCAGGTCCGCGTACCGTTCGTACTGGTTGCCCTTCGACCTCCACGTAAGGCCCAGATCGAGCAGGATGGCCAGCAGCGCGCAGAGCGCGGCTGCCACCAGGGTCTTCCGCAGGAACGTACGCATGATCAAAATTGGAAGTAGATGAACTGGACATCGTTGCGTCGGCTGAAGAGCACCACCGCGAGCACCAGGATGAAATAGAGCGTATAGCGCAGCCAACGCTGAGGCACTTGGCCGAAGGGATCACGAATGTTGTTCCGATTGAGCAGATCGAGCAGCACCAGTAGCACAACGAACGGGATACCTTCGATCCGTTCGGGAATGCTGATGACGTTCTGCGTGAAGATGCCCTTCACATAGCCGAACGCCTCGCCGATGCTCTTGGCCCGAAAGAAGACCCACGCGATGGTAACCCCCGCAAAGGTGAGCAAGGTGGATACCAACACGCGAAGCCGGCCTGGCGGAGCGGCAGGAACATCCTTCTTGCCGATATACGGCACATAGAGCAGGCCATGGATGGCTCCCCAGGCCAGAAAGGTCCAGTTGGCGCCATGCCAGAAACCACTGGCGATGAAGGTGACCAGCGTATTGAATATGCGCCTTGCCTTGCCTACCCGATTCCCACCGAGCGGGATGTAGAGGAAATCGCGGAACCACGTGCTCAGGCTGATGTGCCAACGCTTCCAGAAGTCCCCGATATCACGGGACAGGTAGGGCGTCCGGAAGTTGGTCATCAGTTCGATCCCGAACAGCTTCGCCGACCCGATCGCGATGTCGCTGTAGCCACTGAAGTCCCCATAGATCTGGAAGGCAAAGTAGATCGCTCCCAACATGAGATCGGGGCCGGTCTCCCAGGCATACTGGCGGAACACGTCATCCACCATCGGGGCCAGACTGTCGGCGATCACCACCTTCTTGAACAACCCCTGCACGATGAGGCGCAAGCCACTGACACCGTTGGCGTAAGTGAACCGACGCGGTATGGACATCTGTGGCAACAGGTCCACGGCCCGCATGATCGGACCGGCCACCATATGCGGGAAGAAGCTCACGAACGCCAGGTAAGCGATCGGGTCGCGCACCGGCCGCATCTCCCGCCGGTACACCTCGATGGTGTAACTGATGCTCTGGAACGTGTAGAAGCTCACGCCTACTGGCAGTATCACGTTCAGGGTCCCGATGTTGGCCTGCATCCCCAATGCATGAAGCGCGTCCACTGCCGAAGCGATGAAGAAGTTGCTGTACTTGAAGTAGGCCAGGATCCCCAGATTGAACACCAGGCTCAGCACCAGCGCACGCTTCCGAACGCGCGCATCATCGCTGCTATCGATCCAGAGCCCCAGCCAATAATCACTGAACGAACTGATGAAGAGCAAGGCCAGGAATCGCACATCCCACCAGCCGTAGAACACATAACTGGCCACGATGAGCAGCACGTTCTGTGCCCGCATGGTCCTCAACACCCACCAATAGAGCGCGAACACCGTGGGCAGGAACCACAGGTAGTGGATCGAGTTGAAAAGCATGGGTAAGGCGGGCAAATCTAAAGGCCATTCCAGATCGCGCAGGGCAGGTGCCGGCCTGGCGCACACCCGAACGCACATGTGCTGCGGCTTGACCGACCTACGGCCACCCGCTTCACCGCGCGGCTCCCTAGGCACCAGCAGCCCTGCGCCACGGCCTCTCTACCTCGCCAACAATGGGGATGTCCTCTACCTTCACGGCGTTCCCAGCCCCCAACACACCTGCTCCCGATGAAGTCACTGGTCCACGCCCTTGCTCTTGCTTCCCTTTTCCCGTTGGTGTCCAACGCCCAGTTCACCTGTGCCACGGCCGTTGCGGTGGGCTTGGGTGTACACACGGCGCCCGCCGTGAGCGGTACGGCACCAGCTTCCATCTGTGCGGGCCAGAACACGGTGGCCACGGCCGGCCTGTGGTATGCCTTCACCCCGGCCACGGACATGGTGGTGGCCGTAAGCAGCTACGTGACGGGCTATCCCTACATCGACACACGCCTGCACGTGTACACCGGCACCTGCGATGCACTGGTGTGCTACTCCGGCGGCGATGATGAAGGGCCGGGATACACCTCCATCGCCACCTTCAATGCCACGGGCGGCACCACCTACACCCTGGCATGGGACAACTTCTGGTCCGGCGATGCATTCACCTTCTCGGTGCTGGAGTCGTGGGTGCCCGAGAACGTGGTGCTCTTCGCCAACAACCCCATCGCGGGCCTCAGCGGTGTGCGCGGTGCGGTGGATATGAACAACGATGGGAAGGACGACCTGGTGGCACCCGGCGTGCCCGGCTTCAACGTGGCCTACCAGACCGAGGGCGGGGCGTTCACCGTCACCAACTTCCCCACCAGCCCGGCCACCAACAGTGCGTCGTGGAGCTTCGCTGTGGGCGATTGGGACAGCAACGGCCACCGCGACCTGCTCTACGGTGGTGGCAACGGCGCCACCTTCATGACGGCCAATGGCGACGGCACGGCCTACACCCAATTCAGTCCGCCCCAGTACATCTTCTGCCAGCGCACCAACTTCGTGGACCTCAACAACGACGGCCACCTCGATGCCTTCTCGTGCCACGATGTGGATGCCAACGTGGCCTTCATCAACAACGGGGCCGGGCAGCTGGTGTACACCCAAGGGGGATACGGCAATACCTGCGGCAACTACGGCAGCATCTTCACCGACATCGACAACAACGGAAGCATGGACCTCTTCGTGGCCAAGTGCGGCTGCGATCCGGAGGACCTGCTGATGCTGAACAACGGCACCGGCGCCTTCGCGAACACGGCGCCCGCGCTGGGATTGGCCGATGGACACCAGAGCTGGAGCAGTGCCTGGGGCGACTTCGATAACGACGGTGACATGGACGTGCTCATCGGGGCCAGCAGTGGCGCGGTACACAAGCTGCTCTACAACACCGGCGACGGCACCTTCACCGATGCGCCCCCCGGCAACGGCATGGACCTGTGGGCGGGACTGAGCATCGAGTGGACGGCCCACGACTTCAACAACGACGGCTGGATCGACATCCTCGGAGGCGGTGCGCTGCACTACAACAACGGCGATGGCACCTTCAGCCACGACCCCAACGCGCCCGGCAACGGCCCCATCGGCGACCTCGACCACAACGGCTTCCTGGACATCGCCAGTGGCGATGGCTTCCGGAACAATCAGGGCAACGACAACAACTGGATCCGCATCAACCCGCAGGGCACCATCAGCAACCGCGACGCCATCGGCGCACGGGTGACGGTGACCAGCGCGCTGGGCACCCAGATCCGCGACATCCGCAGCGGCGACGGGTTCTCGCACATGAGCTTCATCGGCGCGCACTTCGGGTTGGGCACCGATACGGAGGTGGTGCAGGTGAGCATCCGGTGGCCCAATGGGACCGTGGAAACGTTCCAGGACCTCGCGATCAATACGACGCATACCATCGTGGAGAACACCATCACCGCGGTCGCCGATCCCGCTCCGTCCGCGTTCGCCGTGGCCCCGAATCCGGCGCAGGAGGTGATCACCCTCAGCGGAGTGGCCCCGAACAGTGCCTACGCCGTGGTGGAAGCCAGTGGACGCACCGTGCAGGTAGGCCAAGCGGTGAACGGCCGTGTGTCCGTGCAGGCACTGCCCCCAGGCGCCTACATGCTCCAGGTGACCAGCACGGATGGCACGCAGTCCTCCCGCTTCGTGAAGCAGTAGGGAATTCCGGCACATCAGCGGCTGCGTGCATCGCACAGCGGTGTCGCGCTACAGGTGTACGTTGCGGCCCGTCCATCAGCGCATGCTGAAGGGATCGTGGTCAAAGGCCTCGCACACGGGGATGCTCATGTGCATACCAGCATCGCCGCTGTTGTAGTTCCATACGTCACGCTCCATTCCCATTTCCCATTTCCATCCCACCTTCGCCCCATGAAACAGCCCATCTTCCCTCCCAACGCCGCCAAGCCCATCGCGCCTTACACCCCCGCCATCACCGCTGGTGGTTTCGTGTTCCTCAGTGGCCAGATCGCGCTGGACGAGGCCGGTGCGCTGCACATGGGCGACATCGCTACCGAAACGCGGCAGGTGATGGAGAACATCGGCACCCTCCTGCAGGCCACGAACCTGGGATACGAGCACTTGGTGAAGGTCACCATCCTGCTCAGCGACATGAGCTTGTATGCCGCCGTGAACGAGGTGTATGGAAGCTACTTCGCCGAAGTGCCCCCAGCACGTGAGGCCTATGCCGTGAAAGGCCTGCCACGCGGGGTGAACGTGGAGATCAGCGGGATCGCGGTGATGCCTGCATAGCGCTTCTTCACCACCTTCCAACACAGCGAACGGGGCTCAGGCAAGGGACCCTCCGACCCGGTACACGGCCGTGGAACCTCCACCTGGGCGTGCATCACGTTGGGGTGCGAACGCCTATACGGAACCGGGCAGGATCTCCCCATCGCGCATGGGGAACGTCCCACACCGACCACAACCCATCGCGGTGATCCAGCGCACGATCCGCTGAGGGTCAGCAGGAATGTGGCGTGTACCCGTACAGGTCCGGTTTTAGCCGAGCACTGAGCGAACCAACGCACAACACATGCTTCGCAACACCACTTGGAAGACACCGATCACCCTGGCCGCCGTAGCCCTATTGGCCATGGGTTGCAACAAGTACGATGATGGACCCGGCATCAGCCTGATACCCCGCACGGAACGCGTGGCCAATACCTGGGTCATCGACAAGGCCACCGCCAATGGGCAGGACATCAGCTCCGCCTATGACCAGTACGTGCTCACCCTCACCTCCGGCGGCTCGGCCACCCTGGAAGCCGACTACACCCTCTTCGGGGTGGTGATCAGCAACTCCACCTCCGGCACCTGGAGCTTCGCCAACGACCAGGAGGAATTGGTGTTGGACTTCTCCGACGATCAAGCCGATGGCACCTACCAGATCCTGCGCCTCACCTCCACCGAACTGTGGCTGCGCAAGGTGGGCGAGGACCTCGAACTACGCCTCAACGAACAATGATCGAACGCCCCATCAACCCTTTCCGCACACCTCCCATGAGAACCACCACCGCCCTGCTCACCCTGGCCTTCCTCGGCAGCATCGCCCTCAGCAGCTGTTCCAAGTATGAGGATGGCCCCGCCTTCAGCCTCCGCTCCAAGAAGGAACGCGTGGCCAATACGTGGCGCGTGGAGAGCGCCACCAACAACGGATCCGACGTGACCTCCGCGTTCGACCAGTACCAGTTGCAGATGCTCAGCGATGGCGATGCCACCCTGGCCGCGCTGTACACCCTCGGCGAGTTCACCTTCGAGTTCGAGACCAACGGCACCTGGACGCTGGAAAGCACCGGCGAGGTGCTGCGCTTGGACTTCGAGAACAACGCTGCCGACGAGAGCTACGAGATCCTCCGCTTGAAAGAGGATGAACTGTGGCTGCGCGAGAAGGACGGCACCTTGGAATTGCGCTTGACGCCTGCATGATGCACACCTTCGCTTGAAGGTTGAACGGCCTCCGCAAGGGGGCCGTTCCGTTGTGTACCTCCCGCAGCACGTGCGCCCATGCATAACACCGCACCCATGAAGGACCTCTGAACAGGCCCCTGCGCCACCCTCGGTCGGGCCGGTCCATCGTGGGCACCTTCAGCCGAACCCCTCACCCCAGCACCACCAGCAGCACGGCCACCAACGCGAACTGGATGGCGAAGACGATGAGCCCGAAGCCCAGTCCCTTGCGGCCCGAGCGGAACAGCTGACCGAAGCTCACCTTCAGTCCGATGGCCGCCAGCGCGATGGTCAAGGCCAGTTTACCTGCCACCTCCATCGCCCCCAGCAACGCTTCCGGCATGGGCAGTACGCTGCTCAATAGCGTGATGCCGATGAAGCCCCACAAGTACCAGGGTAGTTGCAAATGCTCGCGCCAGCTGCGGGCCTCCGCGCGGTTCACCAGGTAATTGAACAGGATCAGCGCCGGGCTCAACAACGCCACACGGGCCAGCTTGATGGTGGTGGCCACCTCACCCACCCCATCGCTCAGCGCATACCCCGCGCCCACCACGTTACCCACACTGTGCAGGGTTCCGCCGATCAACACGCCCAGTTGGGTATCGCTCAGCCCGAAGCGCACCAGTACCAAGGGCAGTACGATCATGCCCACGCTGCCGAACAGGTTCACCACCGCCATGGCGATGCCCACATCCTCCTTGTCCTTCGCCACCCGGGGCGCCAAGGCAGCGATGGCCGACGAACCGCAGATGGCCGTACCGAAGCCCACCAACCAGCCCGTGCTGCCCGGGCAACGCACCTGCCTTGCCAGGTAGAAGGTGATGAGCACCATGGCCAGCACCATGATCGCTACGATGCTGAAGGAAGCCGCACCCAATGCCGCGATGTGCCCATAGTCGATGCCGAAGGCCAGGAAGATCACCGACAATTCGAGCAACTTGCTGCTGGTGAAGCCGATGCCCGGCTGCACCGGTGCGGGCAACTTCACCAAGTTCCCCACCGCCATGCCCAGCAGCAGGGCCAGCAGGATCCCGTTCAACCAGCCGGGTGTGTAGGTGCTTGCGAAATGGCCCACCAGGCCGATGGCCGTGGCCAGCAGCAGGCCGGGAAGTTGGGGACGGAGCGCGATCATGGCGGTGCGGCCGCAAACGTAGCGCTGCGCGTACGAGTGTTCGGGGAGTTGTGTCACAGAAGCACAGCATCCGATCCACCCCAGCCTATTCCAACGGTGCCAATACCCCCGCAGGTGCAGCACGCCCGCTCACCCCCTTCCGCCGCTTCGCCCACTTGTACACTTCGAACCAGGCCACCGACGCGAGGCCGATGACCGCCGCTGTGCCGAGTTGCAGCGCTGTGGGTGAGGCCAGCCGGAAGAAGTCGCGGAAGAGCGGGATGTAGAGCACGGCGGCGAGCAGGGCGATGGTGAGGAGCAGCACGATGCGCAGCAGGTTGTTGTGGTAGCTGAAGGTGCTGAGGACCGATGCGGTGAAGGAGCGGTTGACGAGCGTGAGGCCGATGTTGGCGATGACGAGGGTGCTGAAGACCATGGCGCGGACGCCTTCTTCGGGGAGCCCTTGCTGCACGGCGAGCTGGTAGCTGCCCAGGGTGCCGAGGGTGATGACGAGGCCTTGCCAGATGCTGATGGAAAGCTCCTTCCACGTGAGGAAGGTGAGGCTGAGCGGGCGCGGCGGGCGACGCATGCCGTCGGCTTCGAGCGGTTCGTTCTCGTAGACGATGCTGCACGTGGGGCCCATGATGAGCTCGAGGAAGATGACGTGCAGCGGCGTGAAGATGTTGGGGTACACCCAGCCGAGGAAGAGCGGCAGCGCGACGGTGAGGATGATGGGGATGTGGATGGAGATGATGTACTGGATGGCCTTTTTGAGGTTGCCATAGATCTTGCGGCCCATCGCCACCGCATCCACCATGTTGCCGAGGTCGTCGTTGACGAGGATGAGCGACGCGGCTTCTTTGGCGAGTTCGCTGCCGCGCTTGCCCATGGCGATGCCGATGTGCGCGGCTTTCAGCGCAGGGCCATCGTTGACGCCATCGCCGGTCATGGCCACCACATGTCCTTCGGCTTGCAGCGCGTTGATGATGCGCAGTTTCGCTTCGGGGAACATGCGCGTGAAGATGGTGGTGTCGTTGACGGCCGTGCGGAGTGCAGCGTCGTCGAGCTGCATCATGTCGTCGCCGTTGATGGTCTTTTCGGCGCCACGGAAACCGGTCTGCTTGGCGATAGAGGCCGTGGTGAGCGCGTTGTCGCCGGTGATGATCTTGACCTGGATGCCCGCAGCGTAGAACTGTTGGAAGACGTCGGCGATGTTGGCTTTCGGTGGATCGTTGAAGGCGACGAGGCCGAGGAAGTGGAGGGTGAATTCTTCCTGGTCTTTGGGATAGTTGTCGCCGGTGAAGTCGGCTTCGGCCACACCCAATACACGCAGGCCTTGACCAGCGAGTGTTTCCACTTGCGCGAGTACGGCGGTCTTCTCCGCATCGGTCAAGGATGACTGCCGCAGCACGCGTTCCGCTGCGCCTTTGCAGGCGATGATGCGTTCGCCGGTGGCGTTGGCGAAGACGTGCGTCATCATCGGTGGTTCGCCGCCGAGCGGGTACTCGTGCGCCATGGTGAACTCCGGACGGCGGTCGACTTCCGTGTTCTTCTTGTACGCTTCGTGCAGCGCCGTTTCCATGGGGTCGAAGGGCACGGGTTCGCTGGCCCACATGGCGACTTCGATCACGCGGCGCGCTTCGGGGGTTGACCAGGCATCGGGTGCGAGCGTTGCGCCGTTCGCTTGCACGAAGAGTTGCGCCAGCGACATGCGGTTCTCGGTGATGGTGCCGGTCTTGTCGGTGCAGATGACGGTGGCGGAACCGAGCGTTTCCACGGTGGTGGAGCGTTTCACGATGACGCCTTGTTTGGCCAAGCGCCACGCACCGAGCGCGAGGAAGGTCGCGAAGGCCACGGGGATCTCTTCCGGCAGGATGGACATGGCCAGCGTGAGTCCGGTGAGCAAACTGTCCAACAACGAACCGCTGCGCATGTAGGCCACGGCCCACACGGCGAGGAAGACGACCACGCCCACGATGGCCATGTTGCGCACGAAGCGCGTGATCTGCTGTTGCAGCGGTGTGGGTGGCACTTCGATCGCGGCGAGCGAAGTACTGATCTTACCCAGCTGCGTGCCCTTACCCACAGCGGTGACGCGATAGACCGCCAAGCCGGAGACCACTTGTGTCCCTTTGCTGACCGTGGCGAGGGCCGCTTCGGTATTGCGCGCCACGGCGAACGCTTCACCGGTGAGGATGGATTCGTTCACACTGAAGTCGTTGCTCTGCACGATCACGCCATCGGCGGCGAGCAAGGTGCCTTCTTCGGCCACGGCATGGTCGCCCACGACCACATCTTCCATGGGCACCTTCACGACCGTGTTGTTGCGGATCACCGTGGCCTGTGCTTCGCTGAAGGCGCGCAGGGCGTCGAGCGCTTTGCGGCTACGCGAATCCTGGTAGATGGAGATGGTGGAGACCAGCACGATGGCACCCGCCATGAAGTAGGCTTCGGTGCGTTCGCCCAACACGAAGTAGATGATGCTGGTGGCGAGCAGCAGCAGGAACATCGGCTCCAGCACCGCGCCTTTCACCGCGGGCCAGAAGGCGCCGCCGCTCTTCTCTTCGATGGTGTTAAGGCCGTTCTTCGCCCGCGCGGCGGCAACTTCCGCATCGGTGAGTCCCGCGAAGGGGAAGGGATTGGCGGGCATGGCGGATCAAGGTAACCACCGCGAAGGCCATGCCGATGGACCCGCAGCACAGGGGAGGAACGGCGTGCATCCATGTTCCACCGACCTCAACGACCCTTCCTCACGCAACGCATCCCCGCATCATATGCCGCCCCAAGATGCCTCCGTCCCATGCGTCCCCTTCGGGACCAGCGTCCTCGCTCGCTCGTGACATCGGTCAGGGCATGCCTCGTCGGAATGCGTACATTACATCGGAACCGCATCCTCAACGGATACACTCCGGAACGACATGCACCATTACTATACCGTTCTACAGCGCCCCGATGGTCGCTGGCAGGGTGGGCAAAGGAATGCCCGGGTCCCCTACTTGGTGACCGATACCCGAACAGAGGCGGAGGAGTTGATGTGTGAAATGGCGATGGCCATGGGTAGCGCTCACGTGGTGGTCCTTGGCGCGAAGGGTGAAGTGCTGCGCGATCGTGCTTTCAGCCCAACGAAAGCGGATACTGAAGACCGCGAGCAGGAAGATGGAACCCGACCCAACGGTGCCCCCCTCGTCGCGGCGATCGGTCGCTGAAGCTTGCTCGAAGCCGCTCGTCACCGTTCCAACACACTGCGCAAAAGGGCCCTTCGTTCCATGCCGATCGCGTTCGGTCCGAAACCCGCAGTGCTTGGACCGTAGCCGATCGCCCGGCCCGGCACATGGGGAGAACGCACCCTGTGTTTGCCCAGGATGTCCCATCGGCGGGGCGCGTACACCACACGGTAGCGACCGAAGCGTGCAGCCTGCAGCCGTGTCCGGGGTTTGGCCCACGATGTGAAAGGCGTCGCGAATGCCATACCAACTCGACGACCAACGGAAGCAACTGCGTGATGCGTTCATCCGGGAGAACACCCCATTACTGGAACGATGCAGTAACACTGGGACGACCGTCCCACAGAGCGACCTCGCTGAGCTGATCACCAAGGCAAGGGTCCACTTCAACTACGCGCCGAGCACCCGTGGGTTGGATATCAAGCGCGCCGTGCTCACCGCCTTTCGCCGGCACCTGGAGAAACAACCGGTCGACCGATAGGCCAGTGCACCAAGGCCGGTGGCAGTGGATCGCCCGCGCAGAGCATAGGCCGGTGGCCGCACCAGGAAGCGCTCACCCTAGCGTTCATTCACCCCCTAGGTTCAGAACACCGGGCCAACACTGACAGCCTTCCTACCCGACCGTGACTACGGCGCAAGCACGGGGCCGATGAACAGGGAACTCACCAAGCTGTAGAGGCCGAAAAGGATGACCGCGATGATCACCATACGGACCGCTGCATCGGCATGGCCCTTAGTGGGGTTGAGGTGTGTCATGTTCATCGTGGTTCATCAAGGGGTGGGAGATCGCTACCGGAACATGTGCCAATGCCGTTCCACGATGATGGTAGGACGGGGCGATCGTCCTTGACCAGGAGCAGGCCTGGGGTCCGGGGCCGGACCACGTTCATGGCAGTGCGGCCAAAAATGGACTGCCCCACGTGCAGGTCATCGGCGAGTTGCGACCCAGATGGCAGAACGACACGAAGCCGAAAGGAAGTGATGGTACGGTAAGCCGCCGTGCGCGAAGCAGCCGCTTGTCGAACACCAGCAAAGGGATCGGATTTGCAACTCGATGAGCGACATCCTACCTTCATTCACTCTTCACCATGCGGAAGGACCACCACCAAGAGGCTGATCCAAGCCAGTTGGGAAAGCCGCACCTTCCACACCGAAATGGAATTGGACCTGGTTGACCAACATACGAGCCTCGGCCAGGGGCAGGTGGTTCTCGATACGCGACCCTTATCGAAAGGGGTTTACACGGTGGAGTGCACCACCGGACAAGTCGTGCTCCGTTCGGATCGATTGGTCGTGCAATGAAGCGCCTACTCCACATAGCAGTAGTGGCGGTACTGCTTGCGCTGGTGGCACGTGGTGGGGCCCACGCCCAAGCTCCCTTGTCCTTGGACCCCACCTTCCAGACCGGGTTATCCACGTGGTACGTTTCAGGTCTGTTGCCCTTGGCAAATGGAAAAGTGGTCGCATCCGGTCAAATGCGCTATGAAGGCGAGTTTCTCTTCCGCGCGCTCATGCGTTTCGAAGCGGATGGCACCTTGGACGAGTCCTTTTATCAAAGCGGATTAGGTGGAGGCCGCATCACCCCATGGCGTGGTGATACGTTCTATGTGGCCACCTCACAGACCGTGCGCAGGATACTTCCAACGGGATACCGGGACCAATCATTCATCGAAATGAACACAAGCCCCTTGTTCAGTTCCCTCCAAGGCGGCGACTACCACGTGTACCCCGATGGCAGCATCGTGATGAGCGGCGTACACAGCCTGTACGACACAGCACGCGGATTCGTGGGCCTCTACAACCTGATCTGGTTCACCAACACCGGGCACTTGGATACCACCAAGACCCACCGGACGGGTAACGGGGCCATCTACGAGATCGAGCAGCAGCCCGATGGCAAGTTCCTCTGTAGCGGTACCGGCACGGTGTACGACGGGCAACCCGTACGCACCATCTTCCGCATACACCCCGACGGCGCATTGGACACCACCTTCGATTCGCACATGACCTGGGGGGATGCCGATGCCTTCCTACCCTTGCCCGACGGACGGGCCTATATGGTGGGCATTTGCCGCAGGGAAGGTGCCCCCGATGATACCATACGCGTAGCACGCCTGATGCCGGACGGTTCGTTGGACCCGACATTTGATCCGCAGCTGAATTTCAGTTTGGGTGAACTGCCCAACGCACTCTCCTTGGGCGCTGTGGTCGGGCATATCCATCCGTGGTTGGACGGGGACATCCTGCTGACCGGTTTGTTCCAATATGTGAATGGCCAGGTCCGAAGAGGCATCTGTGTGTTGGATCACACAGGTGCCCTACAACCGGAGTTCGACGGGTGTGGCGTAAGCACCTTTGATTTCCAAGGCACTTTAACGGGTTCGATCCAGAGTATCGCTCGTACCCCCGACAACATGCTCTACGTCTACGGCGCATACCACGGCTACACCGACGGCACCACCAATGATCCCGACCAACGCTTCATCACCCGGCTTTATGGGCCGGATATGACTACAGGGTCTTCGAGGAAGGCGGACCCCATTGAACACGTGATGATCGTACCGAATCCGAACATGGGAACATTCACCCTGCGCATGCACGCGATCAGCGGCCGCACCCAGGTGAGCGTGCTGGATGCCAGCGGACGGATAGCCCATACAACAGTACTTGGAAGCGGGTTGGACCAATACGAACTGAACATGGACCTCGAACCCGGCCCCTATACGATCGTGTTGTTGAGCGAACAGGGGGATAGGCAGGTCGCACGTCTTGTGATCGAGTAAGGACTGCCGAACCATTCGTTCTGGACACGCTCCCTACCATGCCCCCCCAACGCAAGAACCCCGGCACCAGGCCGGGGTCCTTCACATAGCAACGAAGAAGCAGATCGGATAGGCTCTTATGGCCAGGGCCACGCGTAGATCAGCTCCGGGCGGAACGGGGGCACGGGGCCGAGCACGAGGCGTACGCTGGTGTGTACCACACAGTAGTTCCACGCGGTCAGTTGCTCGGCGGCGGCGGTGTTGCCCTCGGGCACCACGGGGCGCTGTTGCACGGGCAGTAGCCAGCGCAGGAGTTCCAGACCCGCGTGGGCGTGGTCGGCCAGGATGAGGCCGTTACCGAGCAAGGGCAACAGGGCGCCGCGCACCCGAGCGCGCTCCACATACACGCGGGCGGCATAGTGGTGTTCGAGCAGCAAGGTGGTGCGGTCCTCGCCGGTGGCACGCGCATCCAGGTGCAACAGGGCCATGCGGTGCGTGGGTTCCAGCAGCACCACGGCCTCGTCCTGCGCTTCGCTGAAACCGTTCGCGGTGTCGGGCGCCCAGGTCTCCAACGCGGCTTGCTCGGCAAGGCCCAGCTGCTCCCAGTGCAGGGCCTCTGCCGGGCCGCATTGCACCAGCAGGCGCGGTGTGCCGGTGGGCCGTGCATCGATCAGCGTGGGGCCCAGTGCGGCCACGGCGGCGGGGCTGGTACCCGCCCAGCGCAGCACCACGGTGCCGGTAGGCAGCTCCAGCAGCGTGACCAGTGCGGCGTGCGGCGGCTGCTCCAGCACCAGCACCTGGGCACCGGGGGTGTGCAGGCACCAGCGCAGGTGGCCCAGCAGGACGCCACCGAAGGCGGCGAAGCGCTTGGCCAAGGGGGGCAGCTCGCGCTCGTGGGCGACGCGGTGCAGGTGGGTGGCGGTGTGCATGGGTGGTGGTGGGTGACCAACGACCGCGGCCCCGGAGTGCATGGTAATGCACCGGGGCCTAGGTCATCGTTGTCATGACATCAGGCGGCCTTGGCGCTTGCGATGTCGCTCACGGGGCTCACACCTGCAGCACCCAGCGCCTCCACACGGAAGAAGTAGGTCTTCCCGCTGTCCAGACCGTCCACGATCAGACGGACCTTCCCGGTCACCGTGTGCAACTTCCAGTCGGCGGCCACCAAGGGATCACCTGCACAGATGTACACTTGGTAGGCCAGGCGGCCGCGCACACCCTTGAACCGGACCTCCACACTACCCGGGTACTTGCGTACCGTGGCGCGCACATCCACCGGTGCCTCCAGGAGACCGAGGGGCTTGCGCGCCGCATCCATCTCGAAGCCCGCGCTGGTGATGAGTTCGGCATCGCCGTTGCTCACCGTTTGCACGTAGCCACCGAGGTCCTGCCGCAGTCCCTTCAGTTCCGCGAAGGCGAAGTCGCGTTCCTGCTTGTCCAAGCGACTGCGGCTGAACTCGTACGCATCCACTGCCGTATCCAACCGGTCCGCTGCGGCTGTCAACGCGGCGAGGGTGGGAATGGGAGTGGCGAACGCCGCGTTTCCTGTCAGCTTGGTCACATTCGTCCGTGTCATACCCGACAAGGCTTCGAACGTTACACGGGTGTGGCCAAGCTTCACTACGTAATACACTTTTTTCATGTTCTTGGGCCTGTCATGCTGTACCCACAAAAGCAATGGTTATGGCCGTTTGTATGCGACCATGGCCTCCCGTGTTCAAGGCCTACCGGGCGACCGGTAGAACCGCGCCTACCGGATACCCGGTAGATCATAGCGTATATCCCTTGTCCAGCATGGGTTTCCTGCGAAAGAGCCAACGGATGGCACCCTTCGGCATCACCGGGCATACGGTCGCGCTTTCCGTGTGCCGCCTTCGTTGTACCACCGAACACGTCAACGGCAACCCCAGCGCGTGCACGGGAACGGACCGGTCATGCACCAGGATGACCCCGTTGTCCTCAAGGACGACCGCTTTGTCCTCAAGGACGATCACGTTGTCCACGCGACGATCACCTTGGCGAACGATCCCATTGTCCTCATTGACGATCCCATTGTCCTCAAGGACCGATCATGTTGTCCTCATGGACGATTCTGTTGTCCTCGAGGACGACCGTTGTCCTCAAGGACGATCTCATTGTCCTCGAGGACGATCTCGTTGTCCTCAAGGACGATCACGTTGTCCTCAAGGACGATCGCGTTGTCCTCAAGGACGATCGCGTTGTCCTCAAGGACGATCCCATTGTCCTCAAGGACGATCCCATTGTCCTCAGGACGATCACGTTGTCCCAGGCGAATCGATCACGTTGTCCTCGGACGACGCATCTCATTGTCCTCAAGGACGATCCCATTGTCCTCAAGCACGATCCCATGGTCCTCGTGGACGATCGCGTTGTACTGTATGACGATCCCATTGTCCTCATGCGCGATCCCATGGACCTCAAGGAAGAAACGCTCGTTCACACGGGCGATCATAGCAGTAAGGGTCATGGTCCGGCCGTACCCGTGGACGGAAGCGTTGTCCACGTGTGTGTTGCTTTCGGTCCGGAGCACGCTTCCGCATGCCACAACGAGTAACCGATCGTTCACCGGGACACCTGCACCGGGCCGCCTCCCCTCCGCTTCACACCCATGGTCCACCACGGGCGGCTCATGTGCCTTGCATCACGGCGCGGGGTCACCACCGGGGGTGGCGCGCAGGTCGTGCGTCAGCATCAGGCGCACCAGTTCGTCCTTGCTGTGCAGGCCCAGCTTCAGGTAGGCGTTCTTGCGGTGCGTCTCGGCCGTGGCCTCGGACATGCCCAGGCGTTCGGCCACCTCGGCCAGGCCCTTCACACCGGGTCGGGCGAACAGTTCCAGCACCTGCTGTTGCCGTGGCGTCAGCGTGGCCCAGCGCTCGTGTGCGCTCACCTCCTCCTCCACCTCCCGGCGCAGGTCGCGGGTCACCAGCGCGTTCATGTAGAAGCCCGTGTTCAGCACCGCGCTCAGTGCCCGGTACAGTTCGGCCGGCTCCACGTTCTTGTCCAGCACCGCCTTGGCGTTGCACTTCAGCGCCTTGCGCACCAGCCCCGGGGCCGGGTCGTAGGTGATGGCCACCCCCAGCGTGCGGGGTTGGTGGCGTTCCATCCAGCGCAAGGTCTCGCACCCATCGCGCCGGGGCATGCGCAGGTCCACCACCGCCAGGTGGATGTGCCCCACCTCGCGGCAGCGCTGCTCATACTCCACCCCATCCTTGGCCTCCACCACCGTGTGCGGCACCGGCCAGCCCGTCAGTGCATCGATAATTCCCTTGCGGAACAGTTGGTGGTCGTCGATCACGGCTACCCGCACCGGGGTTCTGGTAGTGGCCATGGCTGGGGGTGGTGGTTTGATGCTTTCTCCTGAACGCTGAATTCCGCATCCATCCCCTTCACCAAGTATTCCCAACGCTCCACCCTTCGACGTATTGTCCGCCCCCATCCGCTGCCTGGGCCATACCGGCGCCCGTGGTCCCGTGGTGCGCACCGCGCAATGGGGCGCCATTCCCTTCGCCGTTCCAGCCTCCTTACCCGGCACTTTTATACCATATATACATAGGGCACATCCCGAACGGGTCCACTGGCCGCCTCTGGCGGAATGGCGCCCGGCCGCTCAGCCACCCAGCTCAACCTAGGAACCACTGGCCTCCGGCCACTTGCTACACGGCCGAAAGTTTCATCAGGTGCGCGGAGCGCAAGTGGCTTTTGGTCGTTGGGCAGTGCAGGCCTTTAAAGCACCAAGCTCAACCTAGGAACCGCTGGCCTCCGGCCATTTGTTACACGGCCGATGGTTCTCAGTGGTGCGCGGAGCGCAAGCGGCTTGTGGTCGTTCGGCTGTGCAGGCCGTTGAGCCACCAAACTCAACCTAGGAACCGCTGGCCTCCGGCCACTTGCTACACGGCCTAAAGTTAGATCAGGTGCGCGGAGTGCAAGCGGCTTGTGGTCGTTCGGCGGTGCAGGCCTTTGAACCTCGAAGCTCAACCTAGGAACCGCTGGCCTCCGGCCACTTGCTACACGGCCGATGGTTTCGGTGGTGCGCGGAGCGCAAGTGGCTTGTGGTCGTTCGGCAGTACAGGCCTTTGAACCTTGATGCCTTGATCCTTGTGTCTTGTGAATTGAGTCTTGCCACCGCTTCTATGCGCCTCTACGCCGTTGCGGCCCATCCTGCGCACGGCCCTTGTTGCGGATCGGACCCGAGGCGCATTGCTCGTGTTCAACCGCGCACCAGCGCTTCACGCTCTGCCTTCAGCGCATCCAAGAACCGCTCGAACAGGTCATACTTCACGTAGGCCGAGAACCGCAACTCGCCATACCCGTCAGGAACCACGGATCGCTCACGCCTCAACTGCATGCCGCTACTGCCAAAAGCAACGTCCAACCGCAGGTAGGGATGGTCGCTGTTGCGCTCCAAGCGAAAGCGTTTCGGGCCTGCGTCTCGGTCCATAAGGTCCTTGTCGCGATCATTGGCCGCCCGGCCCAACTCCGCCCAGAACGCTTCGTTGTGGCCAAACGGCTCCTTCATCTCCAGCGCATAGAGGAAGGCACTCGGGTAGGCCAGCACCGTACACCAGGACCCATCCTCACCGTCCTGCCACTGCACGGGCCACTCCTCGTGCAGCAACGGGCGGAAGGCTTCGTCGAAGGCACTGGTGGCATCCAGGTACAAATGGCCTTTCCGCAGATCACCCGCCGGCCAGTTCAACCACGGCTCCAGCACCAGGATGCCGGCGCAGGTCAACCCCACGCTGTATTCGAAGTCGAATTCCCGGATCTTGACCAAGTCGATCTCAAGCACGTAGTTGCCGAGGTGGAGGGTGGCCATGGGGGTGTGCCTGTTCGGACCGGACCGACAAGGCGAGCATAATGCGGTTGTTCGTAGGCCGGTGCTACAAAGGTCGGTAGCGGTCCTCCACCCCAGCCTTTCGGTCCACTGGGCCGCGTATGCAGCCAGTCGGCCACGGGCCTATGGTTGTTCGGGGAGGTCCAGGATCACCGCGAGGTCCGTGGGGAGTTCCATGGCTCGCAGGGGTGGTACGTCGGCGCCACCCGTATTTCCGATAGGGACAGTACCCACAAAGCTCTTTACCCCGCCGAACACCAACCGTGGAACTTGGCCGATCACTTCGCGCCCGTTCTTGATCCGGATGCCGAACTTCAGCATGCGCCAATGGACGGCGTTGTGCTCCATGGGCCAGCATTGGCCCAGGATGTGGGCCCGTTCCAGATGGTGCCATTCCAGGCGCAGGTTGCCCTTGGCGCGGGCGGCCGTGCTGGCTGCCAGTTCGGCCTTGTAGTGTGGCCGAACGTGCGCGGGCATGGCCCAGTGCAACCTCATGGCTTCACCGGCAGCTTCCCGCACCCTTCATTCTGACAGCACAGGGGCAACTTGGATGCGGCTGTGGGGTCGGCCTCCGTTCCATCGGCCGAGTAGCCAAGCTTGGTCAGCGCTGCTCGCAACTTCGCTGCATCGTTCTTGCGCGGGTCATAGGTCACTTGCACGGTGGCGGTGGTGAGGTCCACATCCACCTTCTTCACTCCTTTCTCGTAGATCATGTTCTCCTCAATGGTCTTCTCGCACATATCGCAAATGGAACTGCTTTGAATGGCGATGGTTGCCGACATACCGTCCGGGGAGGTGGACGTGGATTGCGCGAAAGCACCCAAGGTGCAAATGGCTAGAAGTATGCTGAGGATCTGTTTCATGCTGCGTGGCTGCTCCGGGCTCAAACGGGCGTTGCAAGTTACGTACCGTTTGCTTCACCGCATCCTGCTCGCGTTCAAGATCGCCAACAGCGCCACGCCCACATCGGCGAACACGGCTTCCCACAACGTGGCCAAGCCACCCGCACCGAGGATGAGCACGATGGCCTTCACACCAAAGGCGAGTATGATGTTCTGCGTGACCACGCGCTTGGTGGCTTTGCCGATGCGGATGGCCTCGGCGATGCTGCTGGGCTTGTCGTTCTGAAGGACCACGTCGGCGGTCTCGATCGCCGCATCGCTGCCCAGACCGCCCATGGCGATGCCCACATCGCTGAGGGCGAGCACCGGCGCATCGTTGATGCCGTCGCCCACGAAGGCCACCACGGCGGTGGGGTCCTTCTTCGCTTCCTGCATCCGAGTCACCTTGTCTTCCGGCAATAGATCACCAAAGGCTTTGTTGATGCCGAGCGCTGCGGCAACACGCTGCGTGATGCCCGTCTTATCGCCGCTGAGCATCACGATGTCGCGGATGCCTTGGGCCTTCAGCAGGCTGATGGTCTCCTTCGCATCGGCCTTGATCTTGTCGGCCACGGTGAGGTAGCCCGCGTATGCGCCGCCGATGGCGCACACCACGATGGTGTCCTCCACGGCATCCACTTCCGCCGGATAGGACACGTTGAACTTCTTCAGCAACCGCGCGTTGCCCACCAGCACTTCGGTGACATCCACCGTACCGCGCATGCCGTGCGCGCTGATCTCTTCCACGTTCGTCGCTTCGCTCACGGCATCGCCCTGCGGATGTTTCAGCACCGCCTGTGCGATGGGGTGCGTGCTGTGCGTCTCCATCGCTTTCACCACGCCGAGCAAACGGCCCTCGGTGAAGCCCGCAGCAGGCTTCACTTCCTGCACGGCGAACACGCCTTCGGTGAGCGTGCCGGTCTTGTCCATCACGATGGTGTTCACCTTGGTGAGCACGTCGAGGTAGTTGCCGCCCTTCAGCAATATGCCCTTGCGACTTGCCGCGCCGATGCCGCCGAAGTAGCCCAGCGGAATACTGATGACCAGCGCACACGGACAGGAGATCACCAGGAAGATGAGCGCGCGGTAGAGCCAGGTGTTGAAGACGTACGGCTCCACGATGAGCATCGGAACCAGCACGATGCCCACGGCCAAGGCTACCACGATGGGCGTGTAGATGCGCGCGAACTTGCGGATGAAGAGTTCCGTGGGCGACTTGCTCTTCGCAGCGTTCTGCACCAGGTCGAGGATGCGAGCGAGGCTGCTGTCGCCGAAGGGCTTGGTCACTTCCATGTCCACCACCTTGTCCGTGGCGATCATGCCGGCGAGCACCGGAGCTTCCTTCACGATGGTGCGCGGCACGCTCTCGCCGGTGAGGGCAGCAGTATCGAAGGAGGCCTGGTCGCTAAGGAGTTTGCCGTCCAGGGGCACACGATCGCCCACGCGGATGCGGATGGTGTCACCGACTTTCACCTCGGCGGCGGGCGTTTCCACCGGGACACCATCGCGCATCACGTTCGCGGTATCGGGCCGTACATCGAGCAGCGCTTGGATGTTGCGCTTGGCGCGGTCCATAGCAGCGTCCTGGAACAGTTCGCCCACGGCGTAGAAGAGCATCACGGCCACGCCTTCGGGATATTCCTGGATGAAGAACGCGCCGATGGTGGCGAGGCTCATGAGGAAGAACTCGCTGAACACATCGCCCTTGGCGATCGCCTTGATCGCTTTGATCAAAACAGGAAGACCTACGGGCAGATAGGCCGCGAGGTACCAGGCCAGTCGCCACCACAGCTGTTGCCAGAACTGCGGTGCAAGCTGGTCAATGGCGATGCCGCCGATCAAAAGCATGAAGGAGGCGATGGCGGGCAGGTAGCCGCGCCATGCGGATGGGGTACCTGTTGCTTTCGCGTAGTTGTTGTGATCCTGACCGGAGCTCATGGTTGTTGTTCTGTTCGCGCCTAATGCACTGACAAATGTTCGATGATCACCTTACGATAGGCTTAGTGCTGATGCCCATCCGATGCGTTGTGCTGCTCCACCGGCTGCGGTATTTCCCGCGGGCCGGAGGTGAGCTGCGCGCTCACGAAGCCGCTGAGCAGCTTAATACTGGGAACAACGGTAAAGTCATACGGGCTTTTGAGCGCGGCACGCAGATAGCCTTTCTTGTCCGGTAACATTTCGGGGTTGGCCGTCGTGCGGTTGTTGAACTGGATGTAGGCCGTGCCGGTCAAACCGTCCACTGGTAGCGTGTTGCCCAGTGTATCCAACAGAAAGAAATGGGCTTCTTTCCAAGCCACGACCATTTCGATATAGTGCGTGCCTGCATCACCAAGGATGCCTCCGTGAGGAGCTTTAGGCATTGGGTCCTGGGCGGAGAGCAAAGCGCTGAATGCAAGTGCGGTGCCCGCCAAAGCGATGCGGAGCTTGGTTCGTATGCGCATGTTCATCTGGAATTTTGCACCGCCGCCCGGCAGGACAAGTCCCGCCGGGCGGTGTGCGTGTTCATCAATGCGTATGGCCGTCGTCGTGGCTGTGACCGGCGGTGGTGTCGTGCGCGGCTTCGTCATGCGCATGTCCATCGTCGTGGCTGTGGCCGTCCTTCTCATCGTGGGCTTCGGCGCCGTGGTCGT
>JADKCV010000013.1 GCA_016718655.1 Flavobacteriales bacterium
CTGACCCCGACGGATGCGGCGAAAATTGTGTACGACATTCGGCTTGATAGCCAACGGCCATCAGGCTTTGTTCTGATTGCTAGCTGTCCGGTGAGTCGCGTTGCCATGCAAAGCTTGAATGAGGCCCTGCAGGCACGGGGTATCGCCGCATTCATCGTATGGAGCGCCAGCATTATTGAGGCCATGCTTTACAACCAGTACAACGACCTTCTCTTCGCTTATTTCGGAGTTGAGCTGAAAGCCCGGCAACGTTCAGCCGAACGGGTTCTCCGCGAGTCTCTCAGAATGGAGAAGCGGCTTTCAAAGGACCTAATCGACCACACTTTTACCAAGGACCCACGGAACTGGCGTCGTATTGATCTGGAACCTTGGTCTCGCTTCATTAGTTCGCGGGCGATCATCAGATCCGTTCATGACAAGTCCTACCCGGACGCCGACACGGAAGGAACTGGACTCTCCTCTTGGTTCCGACACAACTTCTATGACTTCTACCACAACGGACTGGAGTTCTGGCTCGCAAACGAGTACCTCGTCCTACACGATGGCACCAAATGGGAGCATGTTGACTCCTCAGACCCACGAATCCAAGAATCCCGATTTTCGCAAGAGCAAGGCGAAGTTCATCGGACCCATTCCCTTCTCAGCAATTGTGGACTACAAGCTGAGCGATGAATACTATTCCGAGCCGCACATCTTCTGCAGATTTGAACACAACGGGTCACCTTTCGAGCGACTCTATCTAAAGGCGGTTGGCAGCATAGAGCGCGAACTGCGTGATTGGGATCTGGATGAAGAGGATGAACTTCCCAGCCCTGGTGCTTGGAGAAGGTTCCTTCGATAATCGTCCACTCAGCGCTCAAGATTTAAATCCTAGGTGTGCGTGAGGGATTGTACCGGAAAGCCCGGAGGCTGGTAATCCAGCCGAGGACTTGAAGGGGAAAGCCCGACCCGGCCGCCTTGGGCCGGGGCACGCCCTGACCTTCCTCATCCACCACCCCGCAAAATGTCCGAACTTTGAGGCACGGACCAATACCAGCAACTCATGAGGAACTTGCTCATTGCACTTTCGACCCTGGTGGCCTTGGCCTCTTCTGCCCAAGACAAGAAGGAGTTGTTCGTCTCGATCCCCTGCCGCGTCGATGCGGATGAGGTGAGGTTCGTTTATGATGCTGACGAGCAGGTCCTTCCCGCCGGCATCGTGGTGGTGCGAGTGGTCACCCTGCAAAAAACGGAATCGCGCCGGTCGTTCGCGGATCTAACTCCGATTGAACTGAAGCGCCTGAGGAAACAAGCGCGTAAGGCACGCTCCTGCGAGATCGTGGTCATCAACGACTACAAGCTACCGGCGCAGGTGAAGAACCCCGATAAGGAAATGGAAGCCCGCATGCAGCAGGAGATCCAGTTCATCATGGTGCAGCGCATAAGACCTTGTCCTGAATGCACGGCCGCTAACAACTGAACAATAACCCGATCATCCGATCGACACATTGAACGACCATGGCAACCGGATTGAAAGACGTCGACTACGGCCTGGAGAAGATCATGGCCGATGCACAGGACTTCCTGCCCCTGCTGGGCACGGACTACGTGGAACTCTACGTGGGCAATGCGAAGCAGAGCGCGCACTACTACAAGAGCGCGTGGGGGTTCCAGAGCCTGGCCTACGCGGGCCTGGAGACGGGCATGAAGGACCGCACGAGCTACGTGCTGGTGCAGGACAAGATCCGCCTGGTGCTGACCACGCCGATGAACCCCGAGAGCCCGATCAACGAGCACATCCGCAAGCACGGCGATGGCGTGAAGGTGATCGCCCTGTGGGTGCCCGATGCGAAGAAGGCCTGGGAGGAGACCACCAAACGTGGCGCGAAGAGCTTCATGGAACCGGTGCGTGAGGAGGATGAGAACGGCTACGTGATCCGCAGCGGCATCCACACCTACGGCGAGACGGTACACATCTTCGTGGAGCGCGACAATTACAAAGGCGCGTTCATGCCCGGCTTCAAGCCGTGGAAGAGCCACTACAACCCGGAGCCCGTGGGCCTGAAGTTCATCGACCACATGGTGGGCAACGTGGGCTGGGGCGAGATGAACACCTGGGTGGATTTCTACGCCCGTGTGATGGGCTTCGCGCAGCTCGTGAGCTTCGATGACAAGGACATCAGCACCGAGTACACCGCGCTGATGAGCAAGGTGATGAGCAACGGCAACGGCCGCATCAAGTTCCCGATCAACGAGCCGGCCGAGGGCAAGAAGAAGAGCCAGATCGAGGAGTACATCGACTTACAACGGCGCCGGTGTGCAGCACATCGCGGTGGCCACCAACAACATCATCGAAACGGTGGGCGCGCTGAAGGACCGCGGCGTGGAGTTCCTCTACGTGCCGCCCAGCTACTACGACACGGTGATGGACCGCGTGGGCGAGATCGACGAGGACCTGGCGGTGCTGAAGCAACACGGGGTGCTGGTGGACCGCGACGACGAGGGCTACCTGCTGCAGCTCTTCACCAAGCCGGTGCTGGACCGCCCGACGATGTTCTTCGAGATCATCCAGCGCAAGGGTGCGAAGAGCTTCGGCAAGGGCAACTTCAAGGCGCTGTTCGAGGCGATCGAGCGGGAGCAGGAGAACAGGGGTACGCTCTAACCCGATATCACACAACACACAAAGAAGGGCGCCCGGTGGGCGCCCTTCTTTGCTTTCGAGATCCACCGCGGATCAACCTACTTTGCGTGCTTTCAACAACAGCCACAAGCACTCGGTCCGCCTCATCAATGGTCACTCTCCAATATTCGTGGAACGAAGATCCGAGTTGCACCCGCCCTCCTGATGCGGCATCCGAGCTGGTCACCGGCGGTCATCAGGCCCACCGGCAAGCGAAGGCGTGCGGAATTGTGCCCGGGCACGTAACCGATATGGATCGGGATCGGCCGAACCATCAGCACGGTTGGCGGAACGGGCCCCGCCTTGGTCGGCAGTTGCGACCGACCCATCAGCCGCACTGCTGTTCGCCTTGTTAGCGGTCACCCTGCCGAGCAGACCGGCAACAAACCTCGCAAAGACGTCCTTGAAGGTGATGGAACTCCCGGTCGACCGTTGGAGGAGCAACGGGTGGTCGGCAGGAACCATGGCGGGTTCCGGGCTTGACGCAACAGTCAGTTTGTTCGTGCGATACGCTCCGCATGTGATGAGCATGAGAACAGAGGCGAGAATGAGCAGGGTTCCTTGACGCTTCATGATGATCGTCGGGACTTGGCGGACGGCCTTGTCCGACGATGCGAAACAACGGAGGCGCGGAAGCCTCCACCAGCGCGTTACTACCCGAAATGCGCACCCCGTGAAAACACCTGTTCAGACCAGTACGGCGTTCAACGCATCCACCAGTTCCTCCCGCTTGAACGGCTTCGGCACGTAACCATCCATGCCGCTTTCCTTGCAGCGATCCACCTCCTCTTTCAGCACGTTCGCGGTCATGGCGATGATCGGGATGCGTGACTTAGGGCCAACCAGTGCACGGATGGCCCGTGTTGCATCATGCCCGTTCATCTCGGGCATTTGCACATCCATCAGCACGAGGTGATAGTCGTTGGTCTGCAGCATCTCAACGGCGATGCGCCCATTCACGGCCACATCCACCAGCACGCCGGGGATCGCATCGGCCAGTTCGTCCTGGGCCACCATGGCGTTGAAGTCGTTGTCCTCGGCGAGGAGGATGCGCAGATCGCGTAGGGCAGTCCGTTGTGGCGGATCATGATCCGCCCGTACAACGTCCGTCTTCGCGAGGGCATACGGAATGCTCACCATGAAGGTGCTGCCCTGGCCGATCTCGCTTTCCACTGTGATGTCGCCACCTTGCATCTGCGCCAAACGCCTGCTGATGGAAAGGCCGAGGCCGGTGCCGCCATATTTGAACGCGGTGCTGCCCTGGCCTTGATCGAACTCCTCGAAGATGGCATCACGCCGATCCGGTGCCACGCCGATACCGGTGTCCGCGACGCTGACGCGCAAGAGCGCCTGCGCATGATCGATCGAACTGGACGACATGTATATCGAGACCCCTCCCTCCTTGGTGAACTTGATCGCGTTGCCCACGAGGTTCATGACGATCTGCTGCAAGCGCGTGGGATCGCCCAGCAGTGTCTTCGGCACCAACGGATCCATCCATCCGCAGGTATAGCTTCTTCTCTTCAACCTTGAACCGGAGGATCTCCTGGACGCCTTGGACCACCGCGCGCGGATCGAAGGGCACGGACTCCAGGACGATCTTGCCTGCCTCCATCTTGCTCAGGTCGAGCACATCGTTGATGATCACCAGCAGGCTCTCGGAACTCTTCGCGATGGCGTCCAGGTATTTATCCTGATCGGGCAAGTGCTCATTGCGCCGCAGGATCCCGGTCATGCCCATGATGGCGTTCATCGGCGTGCGGATCTCGTGGCTCATGTTGGCCAGGAACTGCTGCTTGATCTGTCCGCTGTGCTCAGCGCGTTCGCGCTGCCTGTCGGCTTCTTCTTTCTCGCGGTTCAGTTCGGCGGTGCGCTCGGCCACCGTGCGCTCCAACATTTCCTTCTGTCGGTTCAAACCCACGGTGCGGATGCGGATGAAGAGCAGCACTCCGCCGACCAGCGCGAACACATAGAGCGCATAGGCCCACCACGTGCGCCACCAAGGCGGCAGCACGACCAACTGGAAAGCGGTGCCCTCGGTGTCCCAGACCCCGTCGCGATTGTCGCCGCGAACATGGAAGGTGTACGTGCCGGGGTCGAGGTTGGTGTATACCGCCGACCGGTCATGCCCCGCCATGATCCAGTCACCGTCGAAGCCCTCAAGCTTGTACTGGTACCTGTGCTCTTCGGGTGCGGAGAATTCCAGGGTGGCGAACTCGAAGGTGACCATGTTCGCGCTGTACGGGATGATGAGGCCATCACTGAGATAGGCCGGCCGGTCAAGAGGAGAACCTTCGGCGCGATGGTCCACCGCACGGTTGATGAGCTTGATGCCGGTGATGCGGATGGCGCTGGCCGTGCTGTCATCGGCGAGTTCGGAAGGCTTGAAGTAGTTGAAGCCCATCACCCCACCGAAGAAGAGCGTACCATCGGCCTGCCTACAATGCGCGTACCGGTTGTACTCGTCGCTTTGTAGACCGTCGCTCGCATCGTAGTTGCGGAAAACACCGGTGCCTGGTGTGAAACGCGAGATCCCCTTATTGGTGCTCATCCACAGGTTGCCGGCTTCATCTGGTAGGATGCCGTACACCACATCGTTGGGCAAGCCATGCTTGGTGTTGTAGCGCATGCACTTGCCCGTGCGCTTGTCCAACCGGTTCGATCCGCCGCCATTGGTGCCCACCCAGAGCACATCCGGATCGTGTGGGTCATTCAACAGCGAATAGATGATGTCGGCCGAGAGCGAAGCCGGATCGGCGGGGTCGTGCGTGTACACGTGCCAGGCGGCCGCGCCGCTCTTGCGCCTATCGTAGCGGTACAAGCCCGTTGCGGTTCCCAGCCAGAGCAGCCCGTTGTCATCCCTGAGCATCGCGTGCAGGAAGCGATCGACCTCACCGACCCGTGATCGCGGATAGGGCACATAGTGGAACAGACCGGTCCGGCGATCGAAGCGACAGAGCGTGTGGACGGAGCCCGACCAGATGAGCGAATCACCCTCCAGCAGGAAGGTCTCGTTGTAGGTCTCCTCCGGGAAGGCGCGGATGGCGGCCGTGTCGCGCGCGATGCGGGTGATCCTGTCCCGCACGGGATCATAGGTCCACGAGGCCCTCGTGGTTGAACCAATAGATCCCTCGTTCATCCCTGACCAATACCCGGTTCGCGCGGCTCAACCTGTCCAGTGCCGGGTCATGGACCTTCTCGGTCCACGGGATCCACGTGGGCCACGTGTTGGTCCGAGGATCGAACTCCTTCAAGAACGCATCGTGGAAGGCAATGGACACGCGCCCGCCGGGCAAGGCCTGCATGGAACCGCAGCTCGTGGACTTCACCGTGTTGAAGCGGGCACTGCGCGGATCATAGGTGAGCAGGCCATAGCCCGAGGTGCCGATCCACATCAGACCATTGCGGTCGCGATAGGCGCATTTGGCGCCTTGCGCTTGGAGCAGGAGATTCTGGTCGCGAGGCAGCACGCGAGAGAGCCGTCCAGAGGCAGGATCGAACAGGTAGATGCCAGAGTAAACAGCTATCCACAAGCGACCGTCGCCGTCCAAGGCAGCGTTCGTGCCGCGCATCTGGCCGAGTTCGGAACCCGCTTCGAAAAGTGTCTTCGCCCGTTCGGAATGTCCATCGAGCTGTGCGATGCCGAACGTGTGGAGGCCATAGGTGCGCTGGTTGACCGTGTCCTCGGCCGCGACCATACCTGTGAGCTCCAGACGGGTCCTGCCCGTGCTCGTGGTGCCGACCGTGTGATCGAGCAGCAAGGTGTCCAAGCGCTCGTTGCCTGCATGGTCAGGGATCACGTGAAAGCTGTTCCCATCATGCTGGCTGGCCCAGATCGTTCCCGCCTGGTCCGCGCTCACGAGACAACTGTTCACCAGGTATCGCTTGATCGTGCACAGCGGCATACCGTTCTCAGGAGATCCACCGGCGAACGTCAGCTTGAACAAGCCGTTGTTGCACGACAGCCAGATATCATCGTGGGCGTCCTGCGCGATGCCCTGTACGATGTCCATGATGGGTGTCGGTCCGGCATGCGCGTGGATGAACCGCTCGCGGTCGCGATCGAACAGCTCCAGGCCTTCGCCCGTACCCACCCAGAGCCGGCCCTGCTTGTCCTCGAAGAGCGCGTGGATGTAGTTGTTCCGAAGGGTGGTGCTGTCCTCCGGATCCTGCCGGAACACGGTGAAGGTGTAGCCATCGTAGCGGTTCAATCCAT
Source organism: Flavobacteriales bacterium (assembly GCA_016718655.1). Taxonomy (GTDB): domain Bacteria; phylum Bacteroidota; class Bacteroidia; order Flavobacteriales_F; family PHOS-HE28; genus PHOS-HE28. Next base: position 6,876 of record JADKCV010000013.1, read on the forward strand.
CCTTGGTGCCGAACCACATGAAGCCGTACTTGTCCTGCAGGATGGTGTTCACCATGCCTTGGGAGAGGCCGTCCTCGATGGTGAGCGCGCGGAAGGGCAGGTGGAGCGTGTCGATGTCGTTCTTCTGCGCATGCACCAAGCCGCAGGTCATCAGGGCCAGGGCCATGAATGCGGCCATATGCGGTGAGCGGCTCATATGGGGCGCGGTGCTTGGTTCAGTGAGATGCCGATGGCATTCATCAACTCCTCCCGCTTGAACGGCTTCGGTACATACCCGTTCATACCGGCTTCCTTGCAGCGCTCCACCTCTTCTTTCATCACGTTGGCAGTCATGGCGATGATCGGGATCCGGGACTTGTCACCGGCGAGCGCGCGGATCGCTTTCGTTGCGTCGTAGCCGTTCATCTCGGGCATCTGCACGTCCATCAGGATCACGTCGTAGTCGTTGGCCTGCACCATCTCCACGGCGATGCGCCCGTTCACGGCGACATCCAACTGCACACCGGGGATCGCATCGGCCAGTTCGTCCTGCGCCACCATGGCGTTGAACTCGTTGTCCTCGGCCAACAGGATCCTCACGTTCCTGAGTTCCTTCTCTTCTGCGCCCGGGACCTGTGCCGGTGTCGCCTGCGTTCCCGTTGCAATAGCGCACGGGATCGTGACCGTGAAGGTGCTGCCTTTGCCTTGTTCGCTCTTCACGGTGATGGTTCCGCCCTGCATCTCCGTCAGCCGTTTACTGATGGTGAGGCCCAGACCGGTGCCGCCATACTTGCGCGTTGTGTCGCTGTACGCCTGGGTGAACTCCTCGAAAATGTTGTGCAACCGGTCTTGCGGGATCCCGATCCCGGTATCGATCACATCGATGCGGAGTTCACCGTTCACCCATCGTACGCGCAGCGTGACGGAGCCGCGTTCCGTGAACTTGATCGCGTTGCCGGCCAGATTCAGCACGATCTGGTTCAGCCGGGTGGGATCGCCGAGGAGCATCCCCGGCAGATCGCCATCCACTTCAACGACCAGCGCAAGGCCCTTCTCCTCGGCCTTGTAACGCAGGATGTCGCGCACGTTGCCGATGACCTGTCGCGGATCGAAGGGCACTTGCTCCAGGTCGATCTTGCCCGCTTCCATCTTGCTCAGGTCCAGGATGTCGTTCAGGATCACCAGCAGGTTCTCGCTGCTCTGGGAAATGGCGTTGAGGTATTTGTCCTGCTCCGGCGAATGCTCATTGCGCTTGAGGATCCCGCTCATCCCCATGATGGCGTTCATGGGCGTGCGGATCTCGTGGCTCATGTTGGCCAGGAATTGCTGCTTCACGTGCTCGCTATGCTCCGCGCGTTCGCGTTGGCGATCGGCTTCGACCTTTTCCAGCTTGAGCTCAGCGGTACGCTCGGCCACCGTTCTTTCGAGCAATTCCTTCTGCCTCTTCAATCCACTGGTGCGGATGCGGATGAAAAGCAGCACGGCACCAGCGAGGAGCACCGCGCCCAGCACTTTCGCCCAGAGGGTGAGGTACCATGGCGGCAGGATCGTGATGCGCAAGCCGATCGGATCGGCGTTCCAGATGCCATCGCGGTTGCGGCCCCAGACCTTGAAGGTGTAGTTGCCGGGATCCAGGTTCGTGTAGTTCGCTGAGTGCGCGCGGCCAGCATCGATACGCTGCAGATCGTAGCCTTCCAGCTGGTACTGGTAGGTGCGGCTGCCCAGCGTGATGTAGTCCATGCTGGCGAAGTCGAAACTGAGCATGCTCGCCTCGGCGTAGGGGATGGACAGTTCCTTCGCCAAGTGCGTGGGCACGTGCAGCAAAGCATGCGGCTCGCCGAGCGCGATGGAGCGGTTCCCCAGTTTGATGTCCGTGATGGCCATTTCCACCGGGCGCTCATCCGTGCGCAGGTCGCGCGGGTGGAAGTAGTTGAAGCCGCTGATGCCGCCGAAGAAGAGCGTGCCGTCGGGCATCTTGCAGAAGGCGTAGCGGTTGAACTCGTCGTTCTGCAAGCCATGGCGGGCATCGAAGTTGAGCGCCGTTCGTGTCTTCGGGTCGAAGCGTGAGAGCCCCTTGTTCGTGCTCATCCACACTTGCCCGTCGTCGTCGTTGAGCAGTCCGTAGATCACGTTGTTCGGCAATCCGTTCCGTGTGGTGAAGCGCTCGAATGTCCCGGTGCGCTTGTCCATGCGGCAGAGGCCCCCGCCATTGGTGCCCACCCAGAGGATGCTGGCGTCCTTCGGATCCGGGAGCAGGCTGAAGATGACATCCGCAGCCAACGAGGTCGTATCGGATGGGATGTTCCGATAGTGCTTCCATGCCCGGGTCAGCGGGTCCAGGCGCAGCAGGCCCTTCATGGTGCCCAGCCAGAAGGTACCGTCCGCACCGTGCTGGATGGCCTGCACGAACTGGTATTCCCCTCCGGAACCCTCAATGGGATAGGGCACGCGCGTGAACCGCTCGCTGCGTGTATCGAACTGGCCGAAGGCGTTCGAACTGCCGAAGGCGATGAGCGAGTCGCCACTTGCGCACAGAGGAAAGCCAACGGGAACCGCTGGATCACTGAAGTACACGAGGCTCCTGTCCTGATCATCTTTCCGGCAGAGTTTCCCGTTCGCAAACGACCAGATCGTACCCCTGGGCGCTACCACGAAGGAGCCCGCCCGGTCATGGTAGTATTCACGTTCGCTTCCATCGACCAGCAACGGTGGCGCGGGGTCAACGACCGATCGTCCTGTATCAAAGAGTTTGACCTTCAAGCCCGCGGCGAGCAACACACGACCATCGGCCAGCGGCGCCATCCATCCGATGGAGCTTGCCTGCTGCGTGTGGAAGCGTTCGATACGCGGATCGTAGGTGAAGATGCCGTAGCCGGGGGTCCCGATCCAGATGACCCCGCTGCGATCCTGATAAAAGCAGGCGACATCCACGCTCCCGTTCCCATGGTGCACGTCGATCGGTCGCAACGCCGACGAACGACCTGTGGAGGGATCACAGCGCCAGAGTCCGGCGTCCGTTCCAATCCAGAGGCGGCCGTCGGCATCCACCATTCCGTACTTCGGCCATCCCCAAGCGGGCTGCCCGGTCGGGATGTCGCGTTCATGGCCTGTAGCCTCATCGATCTCCGTTACGCCTCCGGTGCCCGACGCCCGATAGGTGACCCTCCGCCGTGCATCCGCTAAAGCCAATCCAGCGACAGGTGTGCTCAGATGCCCCGGGATCGGCTTCGTTGGACGGATCGCCAGGTCGCCTACCATCGCGGCGATCGACGCTTCGTCTTTGGTGTCGATGTGCAAATAGCCCCTTGCCGGGTTGCTACGATCCAACAATTCCTGTGTGGACGAATGCAGGATACCGGCATGGTCGATGAACAAGCCCCAGATGGGGACATCGGCGATGCGTTGTGCATGCGTAGCTGCTCCCAAAGTCGCTGTGGCAGGCTGCGGCCGGATGCGGTAGAGATTGCAACTCGAATGGAACCAGATATTCCCTTGCGGATCCTCGGCAATGGAACGGACAGCGCACTCGGGAGCACCGCCAAATCGTGAGCTGTCCTTGGAGCAGGGTAGATGGCGGAAGATCTCCGTGGCCGGATCGAACACGTCCAGCCCGCTATTGGTGCCGACCCAGAGCAGTCCTTTGCTGTCCTCGAAGATCTTATGGATGTGATTGTCCCGCACCGACGTGCTGTCCTGTGGATCGTGGCGGAACACCTTGAAGGTGTACCCGTCATACCGGTTCAAGCCGTCCTTGGTGGCGAACCACATGAAGCCGGTGCGGTCCTGAAGGATGCTGCGCACCATGCCTTGTGAAAGGCCGTCCTCAATGCGGAGGTGGCGGACGGGAATGTGGAGGGTATCGACTTGTGCAGGCGACGCTGCCGTCATCAGGAGCCCGATAACGAACGAGAGGGCAACACGCGCTCCGTTGCTCATGGTGTGTAGATCCCCTTGCTCATTGCGTACACCACGATCCCCGCCGTATTCCGCGCGCCGGTCTTCTGAAGGATGTTGTTGCGGTGGCCCTCCACAGTGCGCGGGCTCAGGAAGAGCTTTCCGGCGATCTCCGTGGTGGTGAGTTCCTGGCAGATCAAGCGCAGCACATCGAGCTCGCGCTCGGTGAGCGGGTCCACATCATCGAAGGTGGGCTTCAGCTTCTCCTTCTTCACCAAGCCATGCAGCATCACGCGGCTCACCATCGGGCTGAAATGGTAGCCGGTGGAGGCCACTGCGCGGATGGCGTCCTCGATCTCGTCAGGTTCGGCGGTCTTCAGCACATAGCCGTTGGCGCCCAGCTCCATCAGGTGTACGATGAATTTCTCTTCACTGTGCATACTGAGCACGATCACCTTCACCTGCGGGAATTCCTCGCGCATGCGCTTCATGGTATCCATGCCGTTGAGCACGGGCATCTCCAGGTCCAGCAGCACAACGTCCACGGAATTGTTCTTCAGGCCGGTGAGCAACTCCTCCCCGTTCGAGCACTCGAACGCGACCTCTACATCGGAAAGATCGCGGAGCAACATGGTGAGGCCACGGCGGAAAAGGACCTGGTCGTCGGCGAGGGCGAGTTTGATCATTTGTTCAAAGGTCGTTCAGGTGGAAATACCGGACCCCCGTATTTCCACGGGATTTGTGCTTCCCGTGTATCAACGCTGGTGGGAGGCCCCGTTACAAGGGCACTTTTGCCCCGTCGGTCAGCAACACAAAGCCCACCGGCCCGAACCATGAAGCACTTCATCCTCCTCATCGCCATGAACACCCTTTTTGCAAGCGTCCTCAGCGCTCAAACCAACGCACCCATGACCCCCACCGAGAACTGGCTGGCCACGAACCGCGAAACCTTGGGTCCGAATGCCTCGGCAAATTGGATGATCGATCTAGATATCGACGCCACTGAACTGTACGTGACCAAGGACCACGCGCTCATGATCGTGGACCGCACACCCATCATCGAACAGGACGGTGCCGCTTACCTCCGCAAGGGTGTCTTCGGCCTCGGTGGCACGCACCTAACCTTGGTGGGCAAGGTGGAAACCGTCAACGACAGCGTGATGCACGGCACCTACAGCGGACTGCTCGGCGGCACAGCGGTGATCATGGACCAATACATCCAGCTACGCCACGGCGTACCGGTGACCGTGGTGCGCGTCATCGCCCGGGTGAACGGCTCCGCACCGATGAACAACGATGACCTGCAAGCGCAGGCGCTCCAACTGATGTCCGAGCAGACGGACGGACGGAACGAACCGGCGCTGTCCAGGAATTGACCCCTCCCTTCAACTTGAATGGCCGGGCCGCGCAAGCAGCTCGGCCATCACGTTCCCGTTCAGTTCCAGAACCTCGTGGACCATTCCTGTGCAAGCGGCAGCGCCCTCTGCGCGTGCGCGTTGCTCCAAAGCCGTGAGCATGTCGAAGAGGCGTTGCGCACCCATGTAGTTCACTTGAGGCCGGAGGCTGTGCGCGGATATGGCCAGTGCGTCACCGTCATTCGCCGCTAGTGCTTCCGTCAATTTTGCGAACAGGTCGGGGGCACCCTGCAGATACATGGAGATGTACCGCTCCATACGGGTCCGATCGCCTTTGCAGAAGCGCTCGAGGTAATCCAGGTCGGTAAGAGCGGGCTCCATCATGCGTCGGTGCCCCGAGCATTCGGGGAGCCCAAAGGTCGAATAGGTGGGAATACCCACCCCCCGTATTTCCACCTGTTTTGCGTTTCCCGTGTATCAACGCTGGTGGGAGGCCCCGTTACAAGGGCACTTTTGTCCTGTAGTCAGCGCCCCAAAGTCCACCGGCCCGAACCATGAAACGCCTCATCCTCACCACCGCGATGAACACCCTATTCTCCCTCCCGCTTTTCGCCCAACAAACTTCGAATTGGATGGCCGCCAACCAACAAACGCTCGGCTCACAGGCTTCGGCATCCTGGATGCTCGACTTGGAGACCGACGGCATGGAGGTCCATGTATCTCCGGAAAGAGCGCTGGTGCTCGTGGACCGCCAGCCCATCATCACTACGGAGAACGGAGAGGCGTTCTTGAAGGCGGGCATCTTCGGCCTGGCTGGCACCCGCCTTACGCTTCAAGGGAATATCGAGATCATTGATGGCTCGCTCATGCATGGGCGCTACACCGGCTCACTCGATGGCCAACCCGTGGTGATGGACCAGTACCTGGAGATGCGCAACGATGTGCTGACCGGTCTGGTGCGCGTGGTGACCGCGGTGCAGGGTTCTGCCCCGGTACCCATCCATACGAACATAGACTATGTGCAGGGGCTACTGGACGATGTGGCCATGACCACCGACCCTGCGCTCGCGAAGGACTGAGGTCCGATCACCGGACCAAGGATGCCTCACAAGCCGTTACTTTGCGACCATTCCCAAAGCTGCATGGCGACCAAGAAGATCTTCATTGTGGACGACGACGTGATGCTGGCGACCATGCTTGCCGACCACCTCCGCACGACCTTTCCGCACGATGTGACCGCCTTTCACACGGGAGAGGATTGCCTTGCCCACTTGAACGAGCATCCTGACCTTGTGGTCCTTGACTATCATCTGAACAATACGGTGAAGGATGCGGCCGATGGTCTGAGGATACTCGAGAAGATCAAGAAAATGGACCGCAGTGTGCATGTGATCATGCTCAGTAGCCAAACGCAATATGGGGTAGCCCTTCAAACGGTGGCCAAGGGCGCTGAACAGTATGTACTGAAGGGCAAGGACCAGTTCGACCAGATCGATCGCATCGTGAAAGAGATGCTGGCTTGATGCGCTCCTGCATCCTCTGCGAAGGCAACTTCAAGGCGCTGTTCGAGGCGCTCGAGCGGGAGCAGGAGAATAGAGGGACGCCGTAGTTAGTACTATGCAAATAAGGAAAGGTGCTTCTGTTGAGGCGCCTTTCTACATTTCAGGACCATGAGCGAACGCACAATTACGCAGCAGGCACTCGGCAAACGGATCGAGAAGCTCACTCCTACGGATCTGACTAAATACTTCAAGACGCCAAAGAAGGAAAGTGATCGCAAAGAGTTCAAGTCATACGTAGACAATCCCAAGGCCGGCGAAGGTGGAATCGACGCTGTGCTCCGAACTATCTGTGCCTTCCTGAACTCAGAAGGAGGGCTGCTCATTTGGGGGGCGCCAATCGGAAAGTCTCCCACCCAGGGTCAAGAGAAGGAATTCCATGGATCTCTCACCCATGTCGTAAATGACTATGGAGATGACCAACTGTCTGACATGGTGTTCGACAGGATAAGTCCACCACCGCAGGACATTCGAATCAAGAAGTTGATGCATCGAGGTCATCGAGCCTATGTCTTCGAGGTGCCTCGGAGTCCATATGCTCCGCATCAGGTTAAGGAGAAGGGGGCATACTGGTTCCGTTTCAATGCAACCACCAAGCCTGCGCCCCATCACTTTGTCGAAGCACTTATGAGAAAGGTCTCCTATCCTGACATCGCCCCGTACTTACGACGCGCAACTCTGCAGCAGATAGACAAGAAGATTCTCGTCAATTTGGAAATCCTCATTGTGAATCACTCCACCCTCCAAAACGAGGTTGACATTTCGCTCTTTGCAACCACAACGCAAGGACAATTCACAGGTATGGGATCCTTCCAAGGACCAAACACCGACTACTTGAACAATCAGCGCGAAATCCGGAAACGGGGGATTGCTGATATCCTGCACTATGGCATTATCAAATGGGAGCGTTTGTCGATTGAACTCCCAACTTCAAGTATTGGCAACGAGTTCCGCTTAGTAGTCTCCATTGCAGGGAGATCATCTCCCGTAAAGGCAAGTTCGTATTTCATTCCCGTCAGACTGGCCGGACAAGTAATACAAGGCGAGTTTCGCATAGAGCGAGAGAATTATGACTTCCACAGTACCATTGGCGATATGACCTCCTCGAATAGTGCGCTCCTCGAAGAGGCCTTGGGTCGCAATCCCAAACAGTTATCTCCCTAGCCCATCCTCGTCCAACCAACTATGCCCCATTCCGACACCAAACGCCTAACGCGCCTCACGGCGATCCTGACCCGACTGCAAACCAAGCGTTTGGTGACGGCTCCTGAGTTGGCGGCGAAGTTCTCGGTGAGCATCCGCACCATCTACCGGGACATTCGTGCCTTGGAAGAAGCTGGCATACCGGTGATCACTGAAGAAGGCAAGGGCTACTTGCTTATGGACCACTACCGCCTTCCTCCGGTGGCGTTCACGGAGAAGGAGGCCAATGCGCTGATCGCCGCGAAACAACTGGTACTGAAGACCACGGACTCCTCCTTCATCGCCCACTACGCCGAGGCGATCGACAAGATCACGTCCGTGCTGGACCATGGGCTGAAGGACAAGATCAACCTGCTCGTGGATCGCACGCAGTTCAAAAACATCGAGAACATCCCGCGCACCAGCGACAACCTTTCGGAACTGCAATTCGCGATCACCAACTATCGGGTGGTGCGCATCACGTACACGAACGCGGAGCAACTCACCTCGGACCGGTCCATTGAACCGTTCGCGCTATTGAGCACGGAGAACTGGCTCTTGGTGGCGTGGTGTCGTTCGCGCAAGGAGTTCCGCTACTTTCGATTGGATCGGATCGAACAGATGGCGGTGCTACCCGACCAGTTCACACCGCACGATATGACGCTGCAGCAATTCTTCGAGCGGCATCCCGGAACGCAGACAGTTCCACCAGAGCGAATGATCCTTCCGACACCCCTGACATAGGGTTGTCAACGCCTGCCGTCACTTTTGGCGGCACACGAACAACAACCCATGACCATCACAATTTCCAACCTCCCTTGGCTCGGCATCGCCCTGGCCTTCGTTCTATCCTCTGCACTCGGTGCTGCTTGGTTCACTGCATTGTTCAGGAAACAGTACCTCTTCACCTTGGGTCGGCCGGCGAACGAACCCCAGAGCAAGGATCCGATCTACTTCGTGGGGCCGATGGTCTGCAACTTCTTGGTGATCTTCACCAGTGCTATCCTGATGCAATGGCTGAACATCACGTCATATGGCGCCGCGTTCTTATTCGCGCTACTTGTGGGGTTCGGCTACTTGGTCACGAACACGGTGAACATCGCCATCAACCCGAATATGCCACGGCCGATCGCGTACGGCGTGATCACCGGTGCGTACCATCTGATCGCTATGGTGCTGGTGTGCATGGTACTGTTAGCGTTGAAGTAGCCGTCACCGCACCCGCTCGAACACGATATCCCGCGCCCGTTGGCCGGATACGAGGCATTTCGTCACCTCGCCTTGCGCATCACGCGTGAAAGCGACAAGCCCCATGCGTGCTTGGTCCGTGGTGAAGGCATCGGGTTGGAACGGCTTCATGACCGCATCGCCCCAACGGTGACCACGTACCACCAAGGCGCTGTCCTCCTGAACAACGACCAAGGCCACACCAAGTTCTTCGCTCACGTAGGTCCCTATGAATTCCTCTGGACGGATCCGCGCAACATCCAACGGCTCCAATGCGATGCGCTTCGCTTGCCAAGTGAAATCGTAGAGGTGATAAGCGAAGCCTTGGGCACGACCATTCGAACCTAGCGAGAACACCCATCGGTTGTAGCGGTTGTTCAGTTGAAAGGTGTTCGCGTCGAGTTCTTCCAACGCCTGTACATCCCCACTTCCAAGTACGTTCGTCACCAGGCCCGGTCCATTCCGCTTCACGGTGAAGACCAGACCTGGAAAAAGCTCGTAGTCGCCGACAAGAGCATCGAGATCGGTAGGTCGATCCGATCCATCGCGTTTGCGGGATGGCCGCATCATGGTTGCTTGTGCCACTTCCGACGCGCTGATCTCGTCCTCGAGGAACAGGTCTATGGCCTTCTCCGCCGTTTCGATCGGATTGAAGTCCTCTGCATTGGCGGTGATGGCGATCACCAGGTCGTGAGCGGGTACACGAACGAGATAAGACCTGTAGCCCGCCAACCCTCCTCCGTGGAACACCACCTGTTGACCTCGGTATTCCTTGCGGTCCAGACCTATTCCATAAGTGAACGGCTCGTTGGTGACCAGCTTACCTGATCGCTCCATGTTATCCAGCATTTCGCGATCGCCAACAACGGGATCTTTGAAGTTCATCGCCCAGCGGCAGAGGTCCTCCACCGTGGAGTTCACGCCCGTGGATCCCATGAGCGCACCATTGACCGGACGCTCCACATAGGCCGCTCCTTCCAATCCGTAGGCAGATGCCCGGTTCGCGATCACGGTACCTGGAGCATCCATGACGTGCGTGTCCTTCATGCCCAAGGGGTGGAAGATCCGCTCCTGTAGAAAGTCGAAGAACGGTTTCCCGGATATGCGTGCCACGACCTCGGCCAGCAGCATGTACCCGGAGTTACTGTACTCGAAGGCAGTACCCGGAACGAAATTGAGGCCTCTCTGGCGCAGTAAGAGCGCGACCGCTTCCGCATGGGTCACCTCATCATTGGGAGCAATGCCTCGCAACGCGAGCAGGTCATCGATATCCCGAAGGCCACTGGTGTGTTGAGCCAAGTGACGAATGGTCACGACGTGCGGGTATTCCGGTAATTCCGGGATGAACTTGCGCACATCGTCATCCAGCGAAAGCAGTCCATCCCGCTGCAGTAGCAGAGCCGCGAATGCCGTGAACTGCTTGGACACGGATGCGATCTGGAAGACCGAAGCGGTGGTGATGGGGATGTCATGCTCCAGATCGGCCATACCGAAGGCCTTGCTGTACACCGGAGCCCCGTCGCGGAGAATGCGGATCGCAAGACCCGGCGAATCCGTGGTATTGTACCGCGCCAGATAGGCATCCATCGCGGCCTCGGGTGTGGTGGGTGCTGTTCCGGAACTCACCAGCCGCAACTCGACCCTGCCCTCGGGTGCTGTCTCGTCGATGGCCTGCACCTCAATGCGGTACTGCCCTTGCACGCTCGCCTCCAGCCGCACCCATTCGGGACCGAACGCGCCATTGGGAGAATCGAACTCGTTCAGCTTGCTTCCATTCGGGCTGTAGGTCGTGATCGCCACATCCACGCCGTGTTGGTCCACCCGGACCCAAGCCCAAGAACCTGCTTGCAGATCCATCGCATACTTCAACGTATCGGGAGCTTCGACCACGGCGCCCTCCGGCGCGCCATTACGAAGTATCACCGGTGCGGGTTGAGCGGTCACCCTGCCGAGGGAGAGTGCCGCAGCCAATACACCAACCGCAAATGAGGGATGCGATATGCTCATTGGAGATCGTGCGACGAAGAACGGGCGATATCGGGGCCTCAGCTGGAACAGCTACACGAACGGTTGAAACAGGGTTTGCAAGGTCGATCCTCAGGAGTTGATCCCCTCGCATCCGCACCATCATCAGGGCCTGCATTCCATGTAGGTCCGGATAGACATGTACACGTGGTGCACATGCCAGGACCGCCCCCCCCCCCTTCGAAGAAAGGCCCAAGAACCCTGGGCAAACCAATTCCCCGATGAACGTGTTCTACTTTCACGCACTCAAGCAACGCAACACCAAGCATCATGATACGATCGAGCAAGGCCATTTGGAGCGGAAGTGGAAAGGAAGGTAAGGGGCATCTGACCAGTACCAGCGGGGTGCTGAAGGACACCCCATATTCATTCATGACCCGGTTCATAAGCGAGGATGGAAAGGCAGGCACCAACCCGGAGGAATTGATCGCGGCTGCACACGCCGGTTGTTTCACGATGAAGCTGAGCTTCCTGCTTGGTAACGCAGGTTTCACGCCGGATGAACTGGATTGCACTTCTGAGGTGAAACTGGGTCCTGTGGCAGGCGGCACCGGTGTCGTCGGCATCCACCTGGTGCTGAAAGCCAAGGTTCCGGGTATCGGTAAGGAACAGTTCGACGGATGCGCGGAGGACGCCAAGGTCAACTGCCCGATCAGCCAACTTTTGAAGAGCGTACCCATTACGCTGAACGCGGAACTGGTGTAGTTCGCGAACTCCGAGCCTCCCACGCAATGGTGAACGGCTCGACGTTGCTCGAGTACCTGTGCAACGTAGGATCGTGAGCAGCCCGCCCTGTGCGACCCATGGCCGCATCGTTCGGATGCGGCCATGGGTCGCTGATGTTCTTGTGTCGGGCGTGGATCAGCGCTTCCTCATTGAACAAGGAATGACCAGTAGCCAAGTAAGCGGCACCTTTGAAAGTGACCGATCCATCAAGAGCTGAACAGCACGTTCCAGGATGCATCCCTTGGGATAGGATATTCCCGGAATACCATGCTCATCTCTTGGCGGCTCCATCCGCTGGAGGTGTGCTCTCCCGTTCGTGCCGAGCCAGCGCCATATAGACCGCGCGTATCCGGTCAAGTTCGTCATCGTCAAGTTCCTCCAGGTCCAATAGTGCGTTGTTCGCCTCCTTCTGTGAGCGTATCAGCTCATCCAACTTGATCTGAAGGGCTTCCGTATCGCGGTTCTGGGTGTTCTGTATGAGGAACACCATCAGGAAGGTGATGATCGTGGTGCTGGTGTTGATCACCAACTGCCATGTGTCACTAAACCCGAATAGCGGACCTGTGATGGCCCACCCAAGAATGACCGCGACCGCCAGAATGAACGTGACCGGTCGGCCGGTCATGGTCGACGTGCGTTTGGCAAAGCGGGTGAAGGGGGAGTTGATCGTCGCTGGGGTTTTCATGACTTTCGGGTTGCCGCGTGAAGTTCGGGTATTGTAGGGGTCTCGCGCCTATACCGTACACCGTAGCTTTCGCCGACCATGAAGTCCCCACTGAACGACCCCCGTATCGCCATCACCAGCCGTGGCACCATCCGTTTGAAGGATCATCCGACCGACCTGCCGAGCAATACTGAGAAGAAGGAGCTGAAGGACCAGGTGGAAGGAGACCGCGAAAGGATCAGTGAGCTACAGGAGCTGCTCTATGCTTCGGGCAAACATTCGCTGTTGCTCATCTTCCAGGCGATGGACGCAGCCGGCAAGGACAGTTGCATCCGCCACGTCATGAGCGGAGTGAACCCACAAGGCGTGCGCGTATGGAGCTTCAAGGCTCCAAGTACACTTGAACGTAGCCACGATTTTCTGTGGCGGCATTTCCAAGCGACTCCGGAGCGCGGACAGATCGGCATCCACAACCGTTCCCACTATGAGGAGGTGTTGGTCACCCGAGTGCATCCGGAATTCATCCTGGGCCAGAACATACCGGGCATCACACGCACGGACCATGTGGACAAGGAATTCTGGGAGCGGCGGTTCATAGCCATCCGCGCCTGGGAGGAACACTTGGCCAATAGCGGCACGGTCATCATGAAGTTCTATCTGCACATGAGCAAAGAGGAGCAGCGGAAGCGATTCCTGGAACGCATCGATGACCCTGGAAAGAACTGGAAGTTCAATGCCCAGGACCTGGCCGAACGTCAGCATTGGGACGCCTACATGGACGCTTATGAGCACGCCATCGGAGCTACGGCATCGCCACATGCCCCATGGTACCTGGTGCCGGCCGATGAGCAATGGGAAAGTCGCACGATCGTGGCCCGGTTGATACGCCTTCGGTTGGAGACGCTAGACCTGCGTTCACCTGCCCCCGACCCCGATACCTTGGCCACCCTTTTGGAATGCCGGGAAGCACTGGGATCCGGTAAGGCCTGAACCACACGGGTGAACCGGATAACTTCGCGGCTCCTTTCCATTCCTCATGTACCGTACCCATACTTGTGGCGAACTCCGCCTCATTGACGCTGGCAAGACCGTGACCCTGGCCGGATGGGTCCAACGTACCCGCGACCTGGGCGGGATGACCTTCGTGGACCTGCGCGACCGCTTCGGCATCACCCAGCTCAGCTTCAATACCGAACGGGACCAAGCCCTGTGCGATCAAGCGAACAAGATGGGCCGCGAATTCGTGGTGCAGGTCATCGGCGTTGTGAAGGAACGTGAGAGCAAGAACAAGAACATCCCCACCGGTGAGATCGAACTGGTGGTGACCGGACTGAACGTACTGAACGGCGCCAAGACCCCGCCCTTCACTATCGAGGAGGAGACCGACGGCGGCGACGAACTGCGCATGAAGTACCGCTACCTGGACCTGCGTAGGGCCAACGTGCGGAAGAACTTCGAGCTGCGCCACCGGATGGCCATCGAAGTGCGCAATTACCTCAGTGCACAGGATTTCCTTGAGGTGGAGACGCCCGTGCTGATCAAGAGCACACCGGAAGGCGCGCGTGACTTCGTGGTGCCCAGCCGCATGAACGCCGGGGAGTTCTACGCGCTACCGCAGAGCCCACAGACCTTCAAGCAACTGCTGATGGTGGCCGGTTTCGACCGCTATTTCCAGATCGTGAAGTGCTTCCGTGACGAGGACCTGCGCGCCGACCGCCAACCGGAGTTCACCCAGATCGACTGCGAGATGGCCTTCGTTGAGCGGGAGGATATCCTCAACACCTTCGAGGGTCTGGCCAAGCACTTGTTCAAGGCGATCCTGGGCAAGGAATTCAGCGAGGACTTCCCGCGCATGAGCTATGACGACGCCATGCGATTCTACGGTTGCGATAAGCCGGATCTGCGTTTCGGGATGAAATTCCATGAGCTGAACGACCTGGTGCAGGGCGTCGGCTTCAAGGTCTTTGATGATGCCGAACTGGTGGTCGGTATCAAGGCCGAAGGCTGTGCTGGCTGGAGCCGTAAACAGACCGACGCGCTCATCGACTTCGTGAAGCGCCCCCAGATCGGTGCCACGGGCATCGTGTTCCTGAAGTGGACGGAGGAAGGCTTGAAGAGCACCGTGGACAAGTTCTACACGCTCGAGTATTTACAGAAGTGGGCTGAACGCTTCAGTATGCAGCAAGGTGATCTGCTGTGCATCATGGCCGGTGGTGCCGACAAGACCCGCAAGCAACTGAACGAACTGCGCCTGCACCTGGGCGACCTGCTCGGATCGCGCGATCCCTGGACCTTCAAACCGCTGTGGGTGGTGGACTTCCCGCTACTGGAGAAGGACGAGGAAAGCGGTCGTTGGCATGCCATGCACCACCCCTTCACCTCTCCCATTCCGGAACACGCACACCTCTTGGAAAGCGACCCCGGCGCGGTAAAGGCCAACGCTTACGACCTTGTCATCAATGGTACGGAGATCGGAGGTGGCAGCATCCGGATCCACGATCGCAGCATGCAGGAGGCGATGTTCCGGGTGCTTGGCTTTACCGACGAGGATGCACGCTACAAGTTCGGCTTCCTGATGGATGCCTTCGAGTTCGGTGCACCGCCGCATGGTGGCGCGGCCTTCGGTTTCGACCGTTGGGTCAGCCTTTTCGGTGGCCGCAGCGACATCCGCGAGTTCATCGCTTTCCCGAAGAACAACGCAGGCCGCGACGTGATGATCGATGCTCCGAGCCATATCGACGATATCCAGCTGAAGGAGCTGGGGATCGTGGTGAAGGGTTGAGTGCTATTCGGCCTTCAGTCGTTCGAAGAGCTCGGCCAACTCTCCTGTCACAGGATCCGTCAAGGTTCCGTCACCAACTGCTTCCTTGGCCTTGGCAATACGCTCCTCGGTGAGTGGGTGACTGCTGAGGAAGCTGAGCTCCTCGGGCATGTCGCCAGCTTCGGACCCAAGGAGTTCAAGCAATTTCACCATGCCTTGGGGGTCCACTCCTGCAGCGCGCAAACGTTCGATACCACGCGCATCAGCGTCCGTCTCCAGGTTCCGTGAGTAGGACATGTTACGCAGGTTATCCGCGTTCTCCGCCAACACGCCGACCACTGCGTTCACATCGCCGATGAGCAGCGAGAGGAAAAGGTACCCTGCCATCTGTCGCACCATCATGCGGGTGCTGTGCCTTTCGTGCACATGGGTGGCCTCATGTGCGAGCAGTGCGGCCAGTTGTTCAGGGTATTCCATGCCTTCCAGGATGCCGCTGAAGACCACGATATCACCTCCAGGCATGGCGAACGCGTTGACCTGATCGCTTGTGACATAGTGGAAACGCAACTCGAACCTATCGCTCAGGTCAAGTCGATCACCGAATCGCTGTAGTACGGCGCTACGTGCGGTATCCTCATCCATCCCGAGCGTCACACTGCCATAGGCTGCCTGCCCCAAACGTTCATCCACCTCCAACGGAAGCAACAGCGCCAACCGTTCAGCAGTGAAGGGCAACACCCAGATGTAGCCAACGACCACCACGGCCACCAACGCCAGGAAGAAGATGGCAGGTCCTTGGCGAGCGAGTGACAGGGTACGGTCATAGACCCCGCGACGCCCGGCATATTGCATGCGCTTCACGAACGTGGCGATGAAGAGCTTGTCGCGTGTGATGAGCACCTTGCGCGGATGTTCACCAAAGGTGATCCGCAGGGTGGTGTTGGTCCTTTCCCACTGCATGGCTGCGTGTTCCAAGGGCCAATAGGAACGTTCACCGTTCACCTCCACCTCGAGGGAACCCGGTTCGCGTAGGCCCACGCGCGCATCCAGTGGCTTACTGGTGAGCCCATCATAGAGGTTCGCCGGGTAGCTGTTGTTCACAGGAAGATGTCCACGTCCAACAGGTCGCCGAGTTCATCGGCCATGGCGCTCTTGTGTTCAAGTTCGGTTTGTACGATGGCATCGAGGTCCGCATCACCGACCAACTCGATGTTGTTCAATACGAACTTCATCATACGGACGTGTGCCCATGCCAGCCCGATACCGAAGGTGAAGACCACCAACAGGAGGTTCACAACGATGAGTTCGAAGAAGCCACCGCCCGTCGCTGTGCTCTTGAATCGTATCCTTCGGCCTTCGGCGAAACTCCACGAGAGGTTGTTCACGTAGTAGTTGAAGATGTCGCGCTGCCACCAGAACCCATAGATGCCCAAGGTGAAGAGTGTGAGGAAATAACCCTTCAGGTTCATCAGGAAGAAATCCAGGCCATCGCCCTTGTATTCGAACTGCGAGTTACCGAAGCGGATATGACCGATCACATAGTTCCGTAGGTTCATTTGGAACCAGGCTCCATAGATGCCGAACGTGATGAGGGTGAGCAGACCATCACGGATGCAGATGGCGTAGAGTTCCTTCAATTTTCCACGGTAGCCAAAGTGGATGCCTCGCCAACTGCTGCGGCTCATGCGATAGCGATAACTGCCGTGGATGATGAGCGGGATGAGGCCGATGAAGGAAACGAAGAAAAAGAGGTAGCCGATGATCATGGCCGCCAGTTCCTGGGTCATCAAGAGGCCGAAGAACACCGCATAGATCACGACAAAGAGCAACACCGCTTTGATGAACCCCTTGAACATCTCCTTACCCGTGCCATGGAAGTGGAAGGGATGCGAATCAAGCTCGGAATGCTCGTACATGTATTGAAGACGGCGTGCCTTGGCCCATGGATAGTAGAGACCCAGCGTAATGAACGTGAGCAGCCAATTCACGATGAGCACTGCGAAAAGATCACCGCCTTGGCCTGTGAACGAGAATCGCTTGCGCGGCGTAAGGAGTTCCATTGATCATGGTTTGTGGCTCAAGATAACCGGAAGCGTCGTTCCCTCGCGAACACCCTTCGGACACTGGATCCAGGAGGTCGGGCGATCGCGATCTAACTGGAAAAAGGTGAACGTGGCAAGGGTATGGGACGTCACAATACCTTGTGCGCTGGATGATGCCACCACACGAACCGAGGCCCCCCGTGAACGCAGGAGGTGACCTCTTCATCCCCGAGATCCGGACCCGATGAGCGACATCTGGCATGTCCTATCGGTCATACTTGTGGTGTTGATCCCCATGGCACTAATGGTGCTCGGAGCTGCGCGTTGGGCCGGGTACCTCAGGGGCCCGGCATCCTTATCTCCAAGCCACAGACGGATGCTGGAGAAGTACGCTTTACCCTATCAACGGACAGCGTCGAAGGACAGGCCACGGTTCGAGCACATCGTGGCGCAGTTCATCGCGGACAAGGAATGGCAGGGGGCAGGGATCAGGGTGGCGGAGGAAATGAAAGTGTTGGTGGCAGCGACCGCGGCCCAATTGTTATTCGGGTTCGACGATGTGCGATTGGATCACTTCGAGCGGATCATCCTACATCCGGACAGCTATCGATCGGGCCGAAAGGGGACCCTGCACCAAGGCGAGGTGCGTCCAACCGCCGGGGTGATCATGGTCAGCTGGGGCGATCTTCTACGCGGCTATGGGAACCCGCGCGACGGGCACAATGTGGGACTTCACGAACTGGCACACGCCCTTTGGTTCGAGCACAAATTGAGCGAGGACAAAGCGCCCTTCCTGCATCCTGAACTATTGCAACGTTGGATCGATCATGCCGATGGCGAGATCGAACGGATCCGGAACGGCAGGAGCCGTCTGTTCCGAGAGTACGCTGGGACCAACCAAGCCGAGTTCTTTGCGGTGGCCGTGGAGTATTTCTTCGAACGGCCTGGTGAGTTCAATGCCGAACTCCCTGAGCTCTATGCTGTGCTCTGCGGTATGCTGAACCAGTTCCCGGACAAGGCATCATTGTCCTGACCAGAGGACCTTACAAGTTCCTTCCGTTCCAACACGTCCTCGATCGTTGGAAATGTCCGGACCTACCAGAACACGGTTCCAGCAGGAACTCCTCGTGCTATCGATCCACCCAGGCTGCCTAAGCACCTTCGCGGGATGAACAACCCGGACCGATCGTTGATCGGTGGGGCGGAAATGATGACCCCCGTGATGTGCGGGGTGTTACGGACCTGGTCCGATCGATGAGGGCTTCCCACATCCTGGCCTTGAACCACATGGGACTGGCTTCCAACCCGGATCGGTCGGGTCGAAAATGGAAGAACCCCGCTCGTGCGGGGTTCTATCACTCTGTTGACCGACCAGGGCTCGAACCTGGACTCTTCTGAACCAAAATCAGACGTGTTGCCAGTTACACCATCGGTCAATTACAGCCCTCAGTGGGGTCTCCCCCTTCCTTAGGCGGGGCAAAATTAACAAGATCTCCAATTCACAAGGGGCTCTCCCACGCCGACTTTGGTATTTTCGCCCTCCACCGCTGGGCAGGTCTCGTCCCGCCGCCTGTCAATATTGCTAACGTATCGACCATAGTCCCATGAGCTTCAAGAGGTTGAATATCATCACTGGATGGCTGGTGTTCCTGGTCGCCGCATGGACCTACATCGCCACCATTGAGCCCACGAGCAGCTTCTGGGATTGTGGAGAGTTCATTGCAACGGCCTACAAACTGGAAGTGGGTCACCCGCCAGGGGCTCCCCTGTTCATGATCCTGGCACGCGTGGCCAGTGCGTTCGTCAGCCCGGAGAACGTGCCGGTGGCGGTCAACGTGCTGAGCGCGTTGGCGAGCGCGTTCACCATCCTGTTCCTCTTCTGGAGCATCACGCATATGGCTTACAAGATGGCCACCCGTGAAGGCGCTTTACTGGATCTCGGAGCAACAATTGCCGTGCTCGGTAGCGGTGTTGTAGGCGCCCTGGCGTATACCTGGAGCGACAGTTTCTGGTTCAGCGCCGTGGAGGGTGAGGTCTATGCTCTTTCCAGCTTCTTCACCGCTGTGGTGTTCTGGGCCATCCTGAAGTGGGAAAGCCAGGCCGACGAAGCGCACAGTACCCGCTGGCTGATCCTGATCGCCTACCTCATGGGTCTGAGCATCGGTGTTCACTTGTTGAACCTGCTCTGCATACCAGCCATCGCGTTCGTTTACTACTTCAAACGGTACCAACCGAGCCTGAAAGGTGTGCTGATGACCTTCGTGGTATCGGCGGTGATCCTGGGCGCCATTCAGGCAGTGATCATCCCGGGTATCGTGAAGGTGGCCGGCAAGTTCGAGCTGCTCTTCGTGAACTCCATGGGACTACCGTTCAACAGCGGCAACCTGGTTTATGCAGCGTTGCTCATCGGCCTCATCGTTTGGGGGATCCGTTGGACCCAGCGCCATGAACAGGCCCTTTGGAACACGGTCTTGCTCGGTGTCACCGTCATCCTGGTGGGTTACAGTACCTATGCCATGATCGTCATCCGGAGCACGGCCAACCCACCGATCGACGAGAACAACCCGGAGAACGTCTTCAACCTTCTGAGCTACCTGAACCGCGAACAGTACGGTGATCGTCCGTTGCTCATCGGTCAGTTCTGGGGATCGCCCTACGCCAGCGAGCGCAAGGATGGTGAACCGGTATACACGGCCACCTACCAGGTGAAGAAGGATGGCCGCGCTGTGCGCAACTTCTATGATCGTTGGAGCGCCGCACATTTCGTGGAGCAGAATGCCGGACACACCATCGATCACGCCTATCTCATCACCGACCCGCGCAAGGGTTCCGAGGTGCAATACGACCCGGAGTTCACCATGCTCTTCCCACGTATGTACAGTGCGCAGGCCTCCCACGAATCGGCGTACAAACAATGGAGCGATTTCAAAGGCACGCCGATCCGGTCCCGCGACCGCGAGGGCAAGCCTACGATCATCAACAAGCCCACCTTCGGGGAGAACATGCGCTACTTCTTCCATTACCAGATGGACTGGATGTACTGGCGCTATTTCCTTTGGAACTTCGCAGGGAGACAGAACGACATCCAAGGCCATGGCAACATCATGGAGGGCAACTGGCTCACCGGTGTCAAGGCCATCGACGCGCAGCGGTTGGGGAACCAGGACCAACTGCCCTCGAGCATGACGGAGAACCATGGGTTCAATCGGTTCTACCTGCTTCCGCTGATCCTGGGTGTGATCGGCCTGGTGTACCAGATGTTGCGTCACCTGCGCGACTGGACGGTGGTGATGCTGCTCTTCTTCTTCACGGGCGTGGCAATCGTCATCTACCTGAACCAGACCCCATACCAGCCGAGGGAACGGGACTATGCCTATGTGGGCTCGTTCTATGCGTTCGCAATTTGGATCGGGTTGGGGGTGTTCGCCCTGTATGATGCAGCACGGGCCATGAGCCAAAAGGACCTTGGCATGGTCCTGGGCACTGCGTTGGGGCTGGGTGCACTGAAATACCTGGTGGAGTGGGACGGTGACCACAGCATATCCTACTCATTGTTCTACATCACCGCTCTGGGTGGTGGCACTGTCGCGCTGTTCTTCGGTCTGGGCAAGGTGTTGCGACCGGGTACTGTGACCGCGGTACTGGCATCGTTGGTGGGTCTGTCCGTGCCTGCCATCATGGTGGCCGAGGGCTGGGACGACCATGACCGCAGCAACCGCGCACCGGCACGCGACCTGGCCTCGAACTACCTGGAAAGTTGTGCCCCGAACGCGATCCTGTTCACCAATGGGGACAACGACACCTTCCCGCTGTGGTATGCACAGGAGGTGGAAGGCATCCGTACCGATGTGCGCGTCGTGAACCTCAGCCTGCTGAACACGGATTGGTACATCGACCAGATGCGTCGAAAGGCGTACAGCAGCGAACCTGTGCCCTTCGGCATGCCGCAGGAGAAGTACCGCCAGGGTACGCGCGATGTGGTGGCGCTCATACCGCAGGGCAAGAGTGGGTACCGTGACCTGAAGGAGATGATGGCGTTCGTGAGCAATGACAAGAACATGCAGCAGCTCTTTCAACGCGGGGTGAAGGATGCCTACTTCCCTACTGACAAATTCAGCATCCCCGTGGACAGTGCCACCGTCTTCGGCAACGGGACGCTCAGCGCCAAGGATACCACCTGGCTGCGTTCCTTGGATTGGCAGGTGCGCAAGCAAGTGTTGTTGAAGAACCATTTGATGGTGTTGGACCTCCTTGCGAACAACAACTGGGAGCGGCCGATCTATTTCGCGGTAACCACCGGGCCTGACAGCTACATCAATCTTCAAGAGCATTTCCAACTGGAAGGCCTCACCTATCGGGTGGTGCCTGTGCGCACGGAGAACCGCGACCCCAATCTGCAGGGCAGGGTGGCCACGGATGTCATGTACCGTAACGTGACGGAGAAGTTCCTCTGGGGCAACATGGATACGGAAGGGTTCATCTACTTGGACGAGAACATTCTTCGCATGACCACCAACCTGCGTCTGCAACTGAGCAGTCTGGCCGAGGCCCTCATCGGTGAAGGACGTGAGGAGGAGGCCCGTACCATCCTTGACCTGTCCTTGAAC
This sequence comes from Flavobacteriales bacterium, assembly GCA_016718655.1. Lineage (GTDB taxonomy): Bacteria > Bacteroidota > Bacteroidia > Flavobacteriales_F > PHOS-HE28 > PHOS-HE28. The sequence goes on from JADKCV010000013.1 coordinate 28,897, forward strand.
AAGATGCCAGAGCGGAACGTGCCCTTCGACCGTATCCTTTTGCCTACCGTGGAGGCCTATTACGCCATCGGTGACGTGGAGAAGGCGAACGCATTGAGCGAACGACTTTTTGCGATCATGGAGGAGAACATGCTCTACTACACCAGCTTGGAACCCAAGTTCGCCAAACAGATGGATCAGGAGATGGCCATCTCCCATGCCGTTATGGGGCGCCTGATGAGCGAGACCAGCAAGGCGGACAGCACGCTGGGCAAGGCCATGGAAGAGCGTTTCAGCACGATCGAGGAGATCTACCAGAGCAAGTTGGAGGAGATCGGCACCCAGGGCAGGAAGACCTCACGCATGCGCTTCTAGCACGCGTTCGAACGAGCAGCCATGTACCTGGCACGGACACCGGCGATCCTGAAGCCGCTGTTCAGCGACCTGCTTTGGCACATGCCCAGGGAGGAACAGGCCGTGTACCTGACCTTCGATGATGGGCCCATCCCCGAAGTAACCCCTTGGGTATTGGACCAACTGGCAGAGCACGGCGCAAAAGCCACCTTCTTCTGCATCGGCAGCAATGCACGGTCATACCCGACCATCCTTCAGCGCATCCTGGTCGAAGGGCATGCGGTAGGTAATCATACCTGGGACCACCGCCAGGGTTGGGGCTGCCCCGACCGGGCTTACTTCCGCAGCGTTCTGGAAGCTCGCCAGTGGCTGAACACCGACCTGTTCCGACCTCCCTACGGCAAGATCACCCGTTCTCAGGCCTCGGCGCTCAGCAGCCGTTTCCGGGTGGTGATGTGGGATGTGCTCAGCGCGGACTTCGATACCCGTATCGATGGAGCGCGCTGCACCCGGAACGTCTTGGATAATGTGCGCTCCGGGAGCATAATCGTATTCCACGATAGCTTGAAGGCCGAGCCCCGATTGCGGGTTGCCCTGCCTGAAGTCCTGCGGGCACTCAGCGTTGATGGCTTCGCGTTCCGATCGTTACACAGTGCGAAACCCGGCACCCACCTCTAATCGGTCTTCACCGAAAGTACCTTGTACTCATTGCGTCGGTTCACGGCATACTCCTCTTCGGAGCACTGCACTCCGGGCACACAGTGGTTGAGCGGACGGGTGTTGCCATACCCCTTGGCCACGAGCCGATCCTTGGGAATACCCTTGGCCTTGAGGTGGTCCACGATGGCATCCGCACGTTTCTGGGTCAGCTTCAACAGCTCCGCAGCATCACCTCGCGCGTCGGAATGCACAGCCACTTCGATCACCAGACCCGGGTTGACGGTGAGGCGCTCCACCAGTGCATCGAGCTCGGTACGGGCCTGCGGATCCAGCTGAGCACCCTGTGATGCCCACCGGATGTACTTGAAGGGGACCGCTTGGCCGATCTCAATGGGTTCCATGGCCAGATCACGGGCTTCGTTCAGGTCGATGAGCCCCTGCTTCATCCCGATCGTGGAGATGGGTACGCTCTGACTGTAGAACCCGGCACGCTCGATCAGCACCTCGAACTCCTCATTGCTCTGTAGGCGGAAGCTGATATCGCCGCCATCGCCGGTGATCATGCTCTCAGAGAAGAAGCTGCTCAAGTTGACGACGCTGACGGTCGCACCCGACACGAAGCCGATGCGGTCCTTGAATTGCAAGGCACCACGCAACCAGATACCGGCATCAGGCACAAGGTGGATGTCACGGGCCACGATCTGCTGCTTCTCGATGTTCTCGGTGCTCAGGTGCTGCTCGCCATCAAAGCGGCCTTTCAAGCGGGCGACCAGCTTGTACTCGCGATCCTTCTCCACGGAGAACGAGTATTCGCCTCTCACATCGGTCAACGTGGAGGCCAATACCTGTCCCTTCAGGTCTCGCAGTTCGACCTGGGCCTCGATGACCGGCGTCTCATACTCATCATCAATGACCACCCCGGTACACAGAAAGCGTTGTTCCAAGGGGGCAAGCATGGTGAATGCATAGATGTCATCGTCCCCCGCACCTCCTGGTCGGTTGCTCGAGAAGTACCCCTTCTTGTTGCTGGCATCGATTATGAATGCAAAATCGTCCTTCGGACCGTTGACCGGTGCTCCCACGTTCACTGCGGCCGCGAAGACGCCATTGGCTCCCGGATCGGCCGCGAAAATGTCAAGGCCACCCAGACCAGCATGGCCATTGCTCGCGAAGTACAGTGTTCCGTTGGCCGCGATGAACGGGAACGATTCGTTGTAAGGTGTATTGACCGTGGCGCCCAGGTTCTCCGGTTCACCCCACTGTCCGGCTTGTTCGCGGCACACGTAGAGATCGGTCCCGCCAAAGCCACCTGGCATGTCGCTCACGAAGTAGAGATCGCGCCCACTGGGGCTCAGGGATGGATGGCCTATGGAGACCTCGCTATTGTTGTACAGGAACTGTTCCACTTCCCCACGATCATTCCCGCCGATCCTTGCTTTATAGAGGCTGAGTCTGCTCAATCCGTTCTGGCTGCGCTGAGCGCGGCCTTTGAAGAAATTGTTCCGGGTGAACCAGATCACATCACCGGACGCGTTGGCGGATGCAGGCCCCTCATGATACTTGGTATTGAGGGCGCTCAGTGGTAGTGCATTGCTCAATCCACCATCCGTTTCAACGTCAGCCGTGTATAGGTCCAGAAAGGGCTGATCATTGATGGCCGCTCGGCGCTGCAGTCCAATGGACTCGTGTCGGGAAGAGGAGAAGATGACGCGGCCTTGGCCCAACCAGGCAGCTCCGAAATCGGAGAATGGCGTATTGGTGGACACCTGCCGGATGCTGAAGCGATCCAGGTCCTGGGTGAATTTACGCGCGAACCCACTGATGTTGCTTCTTCGCGCACCGGCATCCGTTTGCACCATCTGCAGGTACCGATCCATCCATTCCTCAGCCTCCTGGTAACGTCCGTTGCTCTTCAATGCCTCGGCATAGCCATAAAGGTCTCGTGGTTCACGGTTCAAGTACTTCACGGCTTGGGCGTACCAAAGCTCTGCCTCCTCCGAACGACCGAGTCGCATGTAGCAATCGGCCAAGCGCCGGGTCACATGTTCGTTCACCGCACCCAGTTCGGCCGCAACGCGATAGCCTTCCACCGCCCGTGCATAGGACATCTGCTGATAGTGGCGATCGGCCTCGCGCACATAGCCATCCGCTGCACCTTGCGACCAACCGGTCAACGGCAACACGAGCAGGAACAGGAACAAAAGGTGGCGCTGTCCCATCAGAAGTAGCGGGGTGAGATGGTGCGTCCCTTGATGAATCGCAGGTCGTAGCTCAACATCACCTCATGGGTACCGGCATTGTAGGCCCCCAGCTTGGTGGTGGTGAGATCGAAGGCATATCCTACCGACAACTGATCGTTCACCCGGTATTGACCGAAAACCCCGAAGGCATTGCCCAGCCGGTAGAGTGCACCGAACCAGATGCGCTCCCGCAACAGGAAGCTCGCGTTCAGATCCACCGAGAGTGGTGAACCCTTGACCACACGGGTCATGAACGATGGCTTGAACTTCAGATCGCGGCCGAGATCGAGCACGTAACCACCCATGAGGAAGAAGTGCCGCACCTCACTGCTGGTTGTTATCACCCCAGTACTCGCTGGCACCAGCTCGTTCTCCAACAACTTCGGGGCCGAAAGTCCAACGTAGTAGCGTGGGGCGTGCCAGTACAACCCGAAGCCGAAGTTGGGCATCAACTGCCCTTGGACGTTCACATTGGCCTGATCCGGGTTCACCGTGGCCAGCCCGGCAAGGTCAGCTTGGAAGGAATTGACCCCACCCTTCAGACCGAAGGAGAGCCGGGTATCCGCACCGGTACGGATGCGGTAGGCCAAGTCCAAGAAAGCCCCGGTCTGACGAGCAGGTCCAACCTTGTCGGTCATGGCGGTAAGGCCCAACGCCAGTGCTTGGTTGCGCAGCGGGGTGTGTGCTAGGAAGGTCTGCGTAGCGGGTGCGCCTTCGAAGCCCACCCACTGATGCCTGCTCAGGGCCATGACGGTGAACACGTCGGCACTACCGGCATAGGCCGGGTTGAAGGCCAACGTGTTGAACATGTATTGGCTGTAGAGCGGATCCTGCTGTGCGTGAACGGACGAACGGCCCAACATGACCACCACTACCAGTGCGAGGACGCGACCACTATGTATGACCGCGCGCATCACCGGTTGAGGTAGATATATCCGGTGAGCGCTTCCTCCCCATTTCCCAGATCGAGGATGTAGAAATAGGTCCCTGACGGAGCCGGCCCGGATACCGTTGCTTCAGGAGAAGTTCCATCCCACACCACCGCGTTGTTGTCATAACCGACCCCTTCGAACATCTTACCACCCCAGCGATTGAAGATGATCATGGAATTATCGGGATACCCTTCTATCCCAGGGATCGCGAAGGTCTCGTTCACTCCGTCACCATTCGGTGAGAACGACTCGGGAATGAAAACGGCTTCCTCGAAATCACAGGGAGAAACGCCGGCTAAACGGACGATCTCGCAGCCGAACGCATCCTGCACGAATGCCTCGAAGGGTGTGCCTGTGGGGATGGGTGAACTGATGAAGATGCGTTCACCAGTGGTGGTCGAGGCACCTTCCAGACCCGTGACCGAGTAGGTGTTCGTATCCCCTTCGCTGATGACAAAAGAAACGGTGTAGGTGCGATCAACAGTATTGCAGGTCCGAATGGGCTCTGAAACTTGCACACCTCCGCGCACCTCCACCTTCACCAGGGCGGTGGCAGTGCCGCAGCTTGGCACGTTCACCGAGTAACGGAAGGTGAATTCTCCGGGTCCGGCCTGTTCCGTATTGAAGGACCCTTCCGAGAGTGCACCACTGTTATCCAGATCGGTCCAAGAACCTCCTGATTGAGGCGAACCCAACAGACCCAGGAACAACTCCAATGCTTGGATCGTATCGCATACCACCAATTCACCGTTCGTACCCGCGTCGGCCGGAGCGTTAACGATCACATCGACAACGGCAGTGGTATCAGGACATACCGCGTTCCCTGTCAGGGTGTACCCGTATTGCCCAGGGGTGGATGTTCCCGGAATGAAGACTCCAGAATTGGTCCCTCCGTTCGGGGCTGTCCAGGTACCACCCTGAGCGGGAGAGCCAGGCAGCTGATCGAACAGCACCACAGGACCATCCGTGGCACAAAGCGTAATGGATACATCACCCCCTGGATCAGGATAAGCAGAGATGGTGACCGTTACGGTGCTTTGCACATTCCCACATGCGGGGTCCACCACGGTATATGCGAAGGGTGCCACTGTACCTTCAGGCAAGATGCATGCGTTGAGGTCACCGGAAGGAAGCAGCGCACCAGTGCCCAACTGATCCGTCCAAGTACCTCCAGGATCCGGTTCCCCCCCTAATGCATCGAAGAGGGAGAACGTACAGTTGGATCCGCAAACCTGGACCGCAGAATCATTACCTGCGGATACTCCGGAGCCGACAACTACAGTGACTTGTGCTGAGGTCGCAGCACAAGGACCATTGGCTGGGAACGCATAGGTGAGGACCCAAGAGCCCGCTCCTGCACTGGCCGGGTTGAAGACGTTACCGGTCAAGGCCCCACTGCCACCCACGTCCGTCCATGTACCACCCTCTGTTGCGGTCGGTCCAAGGGCTTGGAGCACATCGACCTCGGTCTGGGTGACACAAGCCTGAACCGTGGCGCTCAGGCCGGCATTGCTGGCGGCGGTGACCGAAATGGTGAGCGTTGAAGAGTCGTTATCGCATGGAGCAGTGCCTGTCACCACATAGGTGTAAGCGCCTGGTGTATCGTTCTCGGGATCGAAGAAATTCCCATGTGCGCCACCTGGGCCGATCCAGCTGCCACCAGCCTGAGGGGAACAACCGAGCAAGGAGCGCATGAGCACCGGTGCTTGTGAAGAGCAAAGACTCACAGTGGCATCGCACCCCGCATTGGGAGCTTGGGGTTCGTTCACTTCGACCAAGGCGATGGAATTGGAACATGGACCTTGACCTGCCACGGTGTATTGATAGACACCGGGGTTATCGATCACAGGCGTATAGATCGGGGAATGAGCAACACTTCCTCCTGTGACATAGACCCACGACCCACCTACCTGGGCTCCGGGTCCGAGTACGGTGAACAGGTCAAGGCTATTGTCATTCGAGCACAAGGCAATGCTGGTGTTGTCGCCTGCGTTCGGCGCCTCGGTGATGTTGACCGTTACAAATGCGGTATCGGCCGGACAGTCTCCGATCGCCGCCACCACGTAAGCATAATCCCCAGGACCATCGACGGCAGGATCGACCGTCGGACCATGCGGATCACCAGCTGGATCGAACCAGGTCCCGCCACCATCAGGGCCACAGTTCAGACCGGTGAAAAGGGCGAGCGAAGCGGAATTCGAACAGAGATTGAGGGCACCGCTGCAACCAGCATAGGGCCCTTCCAACACGTTAACGGTCATGCGTGACGTATCCGCATCACATAATGCCGATGCAGAAAGGATGTAATCGAATCGCCAGGTCGTGCCAGGGGCGACCGCACCTGTATTGAAAACGCCGCCACCGACCAATGCGCCGCTTCCATCAATGTCTTGCCACTGACCGCCTGACTGAGGATCACCACCAAGTCCATTGAACAGGACATAGAGTTCCCCCGAACAGGCATCCGCGGTCGCATCCAGACCCGCATCAAGAGCCGGGACCACTGTCACCAGGACCTGAGATCCGGCCCCGGGACAAGCACCCTGTGCTGGGAATGCGTGCCCGAACAGGTAATTCCCAGGAGGAACGCCGGTCGCATCCCACTCGGAACCGTTCAATGTTCCTTGAAAACTGAAATTCGTCCAGGTCCCGCCAGGATCCGGGGTCCCTTGCAGCGCGGCGAACAGATCGATCCCCGTAGCATCCAAACACGCCGTGACGGAGCCATTGTCACCGGCACTGAGAGCTGGTGTCACACTGATCACCACCTGTGCCGTCCTGTCGGCGCAAGGCGATTGGCCGATCACGCGATAGACGTAAGTGCCAGGGAGGCTGGAGGCCGGGTCGAAGAACGGTCCCACGTCGGTGCCATTCCGGGTCCACGAACCACCGGGATCGGGAGAGCCGTCAAGAAGCGTGAACAGTTGAACGCTGGGGTCCGTGGAGCAGAAGGCGGCCACCGAGTTGAGACCGGCATCAGCAGCTTCATTCTCCACCACTGTCACCGATGCGCTATCACTGACACAGGGCGCAGCGGCGAGCAATCGGTACCAATAGACACCGGTCGGGGAACTCCCCGGATCGTAGGTGCCGCTGAAACTGTTGCCATCGGGACCGAACCATTCACCTCCAGGGTCAGGCGTTCCTCCCAAGCGAGTAACCAATGAAAAGTTCGCCTCGTCACTGCACACCACGATCGCGTTGTTATCACCGGCGTCCGGAGCTTCGTTCACGATCACGGTCACCAATGCGGTATCGTTGGTGCATGGTGCGGTGCCAGCGACCACATAGGCATACACACCGGAACCATCGTTGCTGGGCACGAACACACCCGAGTGAAGTGCTCCATCGGGATCCAGCCAGAAGCCCGGGACCTGAGGTGTGCAACCCAGCAGGGTGAAGAGGCTGACCGGCAGATCATCGTCACAGATGGTCAGCAGGCCATTGCAGCCCGCTTCCGGTGAAGCATTGATCGTCACCTCCACACTGGCTTCATCCAATGTGCATGGAGCAAGACCGGTGACGCGATAGATGTACGTATCGCTGACATCCAGCGTGGGAAAGATGGTACCCGAATGCGACGCGTTGTCGGAGGCACGCCGCCAGGTTCCACCCAATTGTGCGTTCGGTCCCAACAGGGTGATCAGGTTCAAGGCTCCGCTGGTCTCACACAGGGTGGTATCAGCATCCGACCCGGCATCGGGTTGGATATTGACCTGGACCGTGAGAGTGGATGAAGATGCTGCACATGCACCTTGCGCAGGCACGGTGTACCGATAGGTGCCGGGTGTGGTGGTTCCGGGGAAGAAGATCCCGCTCATAACAGTGGTAGCGGGTAAGGGTCCTGTCCATGTGCCGTTCAGGGCGGGCGAACCCAATAATCGGGTGACCATCGAGAAGGGCGCCTCTGTTGAACAGACCGTGATACTGTTGGAGATCCCCGGGCTGGAGCTGGCGGTGACCAATACCTGAACGGTCGCGGAACGGTCGGCACAAGGCGGAATACCCGTTACGGTGTAAGTATAGGTGCCCGGGGAGGATGTTCCGGGTACGAATTGACCGCTGAACGGTGGGTTGGCAGGTGCTGGCCCCACCCACGTACCGCCTGCATCAGGGGTGCCTCCCAATCGGGTGAACAGGTTCACCACAGTTCCGTTGGAGCAAAGGGTCGTCGTAGCGCTTTGTCCGGCATCCGGCGCCTCGTTCTCGAAGATGGTGACCACAGCGGTATCCCCTGTACATGGGGCTGACGCCGTGACGATGTAGAGGTAGTCACCTGGTTCATCCTCCCCGGGGACATAGGTCCCATCATGCGATCCGCCTCCGGGAGCCCTCCATGTGCCACCAGCCTGAGGCGAGCCACCCAATACGGAGAAGAGCAGGAATGGGGTTGGCGGCACATCACAGACGGTGCGCGAGCCATTCCCACCCGCATCAGCCGCAGGTGTGACCGAGATCGTCAATGAAGCCGTGGCCACCGGGCAGGGGAACAGGCCGGTCACACGGTATTCATAGATACCTTGGACATCGAGTCCCGGTGTGAAGGTCGGCGGATGAGGCTGGCCATTGAACCACCAGGTACCGCCAAGCTGCGGCGACCCACCCAACGAATCGGTCATGTTGAAGGGAGCTCCGTTGGCACAGATCACGAGCGGACGGGAATTCCCGGCAGTGGCCCCTGGCACTTCAGTGACCGTTACCACGGCGATCGCATCGGCACAGGGCACGGAACCACTGACGATGTAGAAGAACGGACCAGAGTTATCCGCCAAGGGATTGTAGATCCCATTGAACATGGGGCCGTTCGGACTCCCTCGGCGCCAGATGCCACCAGGGGTCGGTGAACCACCGAGGAACTGGAACAGAGCCGTTGGTGAAGCCGTACTACAGATGCTCGCGCTACCGTTGGTGCCTGCGTTCGGCTGGGAGACCACGGTCACGTTCACTTGAGCGGAATCCGAATCGCAGCCCAGGATGCCTTGCAAGCGATACCGGAACGTATAGGTGCCCGGTGCTACCAACGTGGCATTCAGGAATTGATTGGTCAGGGCACCGGTCGCGGGAAGGTCCAACCAGATCCCACCAGGTTGCGGTGATCCGCCCAGTCCATTGAACAGGTTGACCTGTGAATTGGTCCTGCATACGGTGATGTTCCCATTGCTTCCCGCGTCCAGCTGCGCCACCACGGTCACTTCCACCTCTGCATCATCGGAAGGACAAGGACCATTGGCGGGTACCTCATAGCGGAAGTCGTACGTACCGGGCGCCAGGGCCAATGTCACCAACGTCGAACCAGTGAGTTGGCCTGTGGCTTGGAGGTCTATCCAAGTACCGGTAGGATCGGGTGTTCCTCCCAAGCCGGTGAAGAGGTCCACAGATGGGGTTCCTTCACACACTGTGATGTCCCCGTCCTCGCCTGCATCAGGTGCTTCATTCACATCGGCCACCACGATGGCAGTATCGTTGACACAAGGCGCAACACCCTCAACGACATAGCTGTAGGTCCCAGGAAGACTTGTACCAGGGACGAAGATCCCCGACGAGGGACCCGATGGGCCGGTCCAAACCCCACCAGCATCCGGATCACCATCAAGCTCATCGAAAAGGTCGACCGTTCCGCTGGTCGAACACCGTGTGAAGGATCCGTCCTCTCCAGCGTCAGGCTGTTCGTTCACTGATACCGTGACCACCGCGGTCGCGCTCAAACAAGGGGTGCTACCAGCTACGGTATAGGTATATCCACCAGGCGCGGAGCTGCCAGGGGTGAAGATGCCCCCAGGCAACGAGGAGCCATTGGGTCGGGTCCACGTGCCACCTGTATCGGGGTCGCCTCCCAGTTCATCGAACAGGGAGAAGGGAGCATCGCTACTGCAAACGGTGAGCGCGGCGTTCTGCCCTGCGTCAGGCGCAGTGTTCACCTGAACCGAAACGAACCCGGTATCATTCACACAGGGAGAAGTGCCAGTTACCACGTAGGCATATTGGCCAGGGGGGCTGGTACCAGGAATGAACGTACCATTGAACGCCACATTCCCCGGGCCGCGCCATGTACCACCGCCGTTGGGGGTTCCGCCGAGGAAGGATAGCAATGGGAACGGCGCATTGGTACTGCACACCGTCACCGTTCCATTGGTACCCGCATTGGGGGCGATTATGCGCACCACTTGCACCACGGCTGTCGCGTTCGCACAAGGGCCTGTTCCTGCCACGGTGTAGGTGTAGTTGCCACCCACTTGCGAGCCTGGCAGGTAAGAACCGGAATGCGCCAGACCATCCGGTCGGGTCCAAGTCCCTCCCGAGCTTGGTGTACCGCCCAGCAAAGTGAAAAGGTTCACAGCGCCTTGGGAGCTGCAAACGGTGATGGACCCATTGGTACCGGCGTTGGGTGCGGTCGTCACCGAAACCGTCACAGTGGCAGTGGCATTCGCACAGGGTGCGGTCCCAGGAACTGTGTAGGTGAAGACACCGGGCTGACTTGTTCCCGGAGTGAAAATACCCGTGGATGCCCCCCCCGGACCGGACCAGGTTCCGTTGGTGGCAGGCGTACCACCCAATCGACCGATCAAAGGAAAGGCCACTTCATTGCTACAGACAGAGGCCGTGCCATCGGTTCCAGCGATAGGCTCAGCAACCACGTTCACGGTGACCACAGCCGTGGCGTCCGCACAGGGCGGAGTTCCGATCACACGATAGACATAGGCCCCGGGAAGGGATGTACCAGGAATGAAGGTGCCGTTCATCGCACCCGATGGGCCGGTCCATGTCCCGCCCGCACTGGGCGTACCCGCCAACTGCCCGAAAAGCTGGAACGACGGTGCATTGGAGCAACGCGTGATGGTATTGTTCGCACCGGCGTTCGGCGCGGTGTTGACGTTCACGGTAACGGTTGCCGATGCCGGATCGCACGGTGCCTGACCCGTTACCGTGTAGGTATAGATCCCTGCCGCACTGGTGCCTGGGATGAAGGTGCCCGGATGCGCCGCTCCTCCAGGGGCGGTCCATGCACCACCCGGATCAGGCGCACCCCCAAGCACATTGAACAAGGCGAAGCTGCCATCAATGCTGCACACGGTGCTCGTGGCATTGGTACCCGCATCGGGGGCCTCTCGCACCTGGATGGTCAGTGTCGCACTGGCGTTGGAACACGGGGTGGTCCCGTTCACGAGGTATACGTAGGCGCCAGGAGGATCCACCCCGGGATCGAAATTGGGGCCATGTGGACCACCCGGTCCGGTCCAGGCCCCCCCTGCATCGGGGGTGCCGTTCAACCGGCTGATGAGCGGGAAGGTGGCATCATCGCTGCAGACCACGATGGTCCGATCACCACCCGCATCGGGTGCCGCCACTTGTGTGACCGTTACCGTGGCGGTACTTGCTGAACAAGGGGGCAGCCCTTGTACCGTGTACGTATACACTCCGGGTGCCGAGGTCCCGGGCGTGTAATTGGCGGTCACCGGACCACCACCCGGCCCGGTCCAAGAGCCGCCGGAGGAGGGGGAGCCACCCAAACGGGTGAAAAGATCGACCGGGACACCGTTGCTACAGACGGAGAGTGTACCGTTGGTCCCTGCGAGCAAGCGGGGATTGACAGTGACCGTTACCGTGGCGGTGGCCTCAACACAGGGGGGCGTGCCATTCACCGTGTACACATAAAGGCCAGGTGTATCGGTCGCCGGGTTGAATGTTCCCGCGTGCGGGCCTCCGGGTCCGCTCCAGGTACCACCTGCAGAAGGCGTACCACCAAGTGCAGCGAACAAGGAGGTGGACGCACTATTGGAGCAGAGGGTCAGTGTCCCGTTGGTGCCGGCGTTCGGGGGTGTTATCAACGAAATGGTGACGGTGGACACATCCACGGGGCATGGGGAAGCACCCGTTACCGTGTATGTATATACCCCGGCTGGATCGGTAGCAGGGTCGAGTGTCCCGGAATGGGCCGCACCTCCGGGCCGGGTCCATGAGCCTCCTACGTCCGGCGTACCACCCAAGAGCGGCAACAGCGCGACCGAAGCGTCATTGCGGCAGAAGGTGGCCGTAGCGTCGGAACCTGCATCGGGCCCAGTGAGGATGGACGCGGACCAACCAGCGGCCACACCTGAACCATCGCTGGTCCATTCAAAAGTGAGGCAACCAACGGGACCAGTTGACGTGATCGTTGTTCCAGCCAACGAAACCGCATTGGTGCCGGTGGCCAAGAGCGTCCCCGCCGTGGATGCACCATCAAAGACGTTCAGGACATCACCAGGACCGACCGCAATGACCCAAGAGTCGAACCGGACCTGGGACAGCGGCCCGCTGCTCGGGCCACCCGTTGGACAGATGGTGGTGACGATGTTCTGTCCGTTCGCATAACCACCCGATGAACCACCACTGTCCAAGAACACCCCCGCGCATGTTTCATGCACAACCCCATCAATAGCCAGATACTCTTGTGCAGAAGCCGCACTTGTAAGAAGCGCCAAACAGAGCGAGGCTGAACGACCAAGGCGAACCTTGGTGAGAATGGTCGTCGTTGCTTTTGCCACGCGAAACGTCCTTGCACTAAGCAAAGGGCGTGCAAGATACGCGATCTCGAGGGGTCGATGTCAATGAAGCCCTAGATGCACCGGGCTTTATGACGCACCCTGGGTCCATCCTTACCACGTTGGCACCTATCGAGCGCTCGATCATCACCTCCCCCTCATTCCGTCGCTTTGCCCAAGGTCACGGCCAACATGACCTCATGGGTACCCGTGCTATAATTCCGCAGGTTACTGGTGATCACGTCGTAGGAATAGCCGAACTGGAACACTTGTTTGTGCCAGTAACCGATCATGGCGCAGTAAGCATCATTGGTGCGGTACGAGCCACCGAGCCAGAACGTGTCCTTGTATCGGACGGTAGCTGTGAGGTCCACTTTCACCGGAACCGGTGTCACGTACTTCACCATGAACGAGGGTTCCACTTTCCAATCGGTACCGATCAAGAAGCGGTAACCACCCGTCACATAATTGTGCATTTCCAAAGAACTCAGCGTCTGCGTGTTGGTGTCCAAGAATCGAACCTTGTTCTCCAACAATTGGGGTACGGCAACACCGAACCAGTAACGGGGATGATAGAGCAGTAAGGCGAACTGCGCATCTGCCTCCAATTGTCCCCTTAGCTGATCGTCCAAGGCAGGATCTCCGGGGTCGTTGAACTGGATCTTCGACCCGTCCACAAGGAACTGCACCATTCCTCCGGACAGAGCCAAGGAAAGCTTCAGATCGCCGGTAAGGCGGAGGTGGTAGGCGTAGGAAGCCTGGAAACCGGTCCTGCGCGTCGGGCCCACATGATCCGTGTACAAGTAACCTCCCACCCCCATGTTCTTGCCAACGGGAGAGATCCCGCTGAGCATGAACGTACGGGGGGCATCCTGGATGCCGACCCATTGGTAACGATGGGCGCTGCGCAACTCGAAGAAAGGGCGGCTACCCGCCACAGCCGGGTTGAACACGTAGTCGTTGAACTGGTACTGCGTCAATTGTGGCAGTTGCTGGGCGTGCGTCACGTGCAACGTGAGGCCCAGTGCGGCAATGGTCAATAGGCGTCTCATGGCGTGCATGGTTCAACGGATCACGGTCAGCGGACCGGTGTAGGGTTCGGGATATTCGGGATCGTTCAACTTCACCACGTAGTAGTAGGTACCCACCGGTACCGGTCCATTGTTGTAACGGCCATCCCACGGCGTCCTATAGCCGACGCTCTGGAAGAGCAATTCGCCCCAACGACTGTAGATCTCCACCTCACAGTCCGGGAACTGGTCGATCAGGTCGATGACCCACGCATCGTTCCAGCCATCCCCATTGGGAGAGAAGCCGGAGGGTATCACCACATCGGGGAGCACTGTGATCAACACACTATCCGAAGCGATGCAGCCATTGGGTGCGACCACGACCAGGTCATACCAAGTCGAGACCGATGGTGTTGCTAGCGGATTGGCCACGTTCGCCGCACTCAGAGTGCTGTCCGGGGTCCATGTGAAGACCGACCCTTGCGGTCCTGTCGGTGATCCACCCAAGGAGGTCGAAGCACCGAGGAATATGGACCGGTCCCCACCTGCATCAGCGAGCGGGAGTGCGAGCACCACGACCGTTACTTGATCCGTACTGGTGCAGATCCCACCATCGGTCACCGTGAGCGTGAAGGTGTACAGGCCGGCCGCAAGACCGGTCAAGGTGATCACCGGCTGATCGCCGATGACCGTGCCCTGGTCGTTCGTCCAAGTGTAAGTGAGTACACCGGTGCTCAACGAACCATCCAACACCACATCGGGTCCTGCACATGCCTGTTGATCATCACCCGCCACCGCGAGCAGATCGCTCAATGCACCCACAGTGATCGTATCGCTGATGTCGCAACCGTTGTTGTCCGTGACCGTGATGATGTAATCACCTGGTATCAACCCACTGATGTCCTCGGTATTGGCAAAGAACCCGCTGGGGCCGGACCACGCCACGGTGATCGGGGCCACACCACCACCCGCGGTCACGGAGATGGCCCCATCGTTCGCGTTCACGCAGCTTGCCAGAACGACCTCGTCGACCGCCAAGGTGAGGACAGGGGGACCTGTGATCGTGAAGGTGATGCTGGTACTACAGAATACGGCATCCGTGATGACGACGGTGATATCCCCCGGACAGAGCCCGGTCGCGGAAGGGTTGCCTTGCCCGTTCGGTGGCTCGGGGGTCCATGCGTAAGTGTAGTTACCCACACCTCCGGTGGCAGCCAACACCACACTGCCATCGCAACCACCCGCACAGGTCTCCGGATTCACCGTAGCACCCGGATCGATGGGCACATAGGGCAGGATGACAAGGGCTACGGTGGTGTCACAACCGATGGCATCGGTAATGGTCACTGTATAGTTGCCTGCGCACAGTCCGGATACGGTACCAGTGCCCTGTCCTACAGGTGGTTCCGGTTGCCAGAAGAAGGTGTAAGGACCTGTGCCACCGGTCGGGCCACAGGTAGCGGTTCCATTGCAAGGACCGGCACAGGTCTCATCGGTGGTCACCAGACCGGGATCGATAGGTGCACCTTGACCGATGGAGAAGGGCTGCTGGAAGGTGCATCCATTGCCATCCGTGATGGTGACCGAGTAGTCACCGGCGCAAAGGAGATCGATGGCCGTCTGATCCGGCGCGATCACATCTCCTGCAACATTGCGCCACGTGACCACGAAGGGAGCCGTTCCTCCTTGGATGAAGACCTCTGCGAGACCCAGACAATCGCCGTAGCACGTGTTGTCCGTGGTGGCGAGTACGGCTTCCAATGCGGCAGGTTGGGTGATGGTGTAGGTCAACAGTGTATCACAGCCATTGGCATCGGTGATCAACACCTGCCAATCACCCGCGCAGAGATCCTCTGCAGTAGGCCCTGCAGCCCCGTTCGGCGGAGCGGGGTTCCAGAGGTAGGTGTATGGCGCGACCCCGCCTTGAACGAGGAGCGTGATGGACCCATCACATACACCACTACATGAAGCGTTCTCCAGAGTGGGAGTGACGGTGATCGGATCGGGACCCAGGATGAGCACATCCTGAACGATGGTGCAGCCGATGTCATCGGTGATGGTGACCGTGGCCGTTCCGACACACAGACCGGTTACACTAGGGGTACCCTGTCCCGTGGCGGGTTCCGGGGACCATGTGTATTCGTAGGGTGGAGCGCCACCAGCAGGGGCCACGGTAGCAGTGCCATTACAATCACCGAAGCACGCGACCGGTGTCGTGCTGAGGTTGGCCACGATGGGGTCCGGGGACGCCACCGTTGCGGTGTCGATGCTGATACAACCGGTGTTGTTGGACACCTGCACGAAATAATCCCCGGCACAGAGCCCGGTCACCTGGCCTACGGCTTGCGCGATCTCCGTTCCTGTAGCATCGAACCACGTGACGATGCACGGCGGATCGGTGCACACGAAGGACATCTCCACGGTACCGTCACATGCGTCGGGGCAGGAGGTGATGCCATCAACGGTATTGAGGTCCTCCCCTTCCACGTCCGAGATCGGCACCAAGAGTGAAGCTTCGCAGCCATTCGCGTCGGTCACCGTGGCGATGTAGATGCCCGCGCAGCGATCGGTGATGGTCTCGCCGCTGCCGATGATCGCACCGAACGAGGTCCATTGAACGAAGTAGGGCTGTGTTCCTCCGGTGATGGCGACCGAAGCGGTACCGTCACAGGCGCCGCAATTGCTCAGGGTACTGGAACCTTGCAACACGAGTACGCCGGGCTCGACCACTTGCCAGGTGCTGTCCAAGGTGCAGCCGTTCGCATCGGTGAGGGTCAGGGTATAGGAGCCGGCACAGAGCTCGGAGATGGTGGCGGTGCCCTGACCGACCGGAGGTGCGGGAGACCACAGGAAGGTATACGGGGCGATACCACCTTGCGGCACCACGGAAATACTACCATCACATTCGCCAGCGCAGGATATGCCGTTCACTGTAGCATCCATGGACAGAGCGGTCGGTGCAAGTACCAGGACCTGTACGGTGGTATCGCAGCCGGAAGCATCAGCGATGAGCACCGTGTAGACACCCGCGCACAAACCGGTCACTTGCGGGCTGTTCTGACCTCCGCCCGGCTCAGGCGTCCAGAGGAACGTATAGGGCGCAACACCACCGGTGGGTCCCACGGTAGCGGTTCCATCACAGAGACCAGCACAGGTGACCGGGGTGGTGCTCAGGTTCGGAACGATGGTCTGCGAGGGAGCCACTATGGCTTCTGCGAAACTCACGCAACCGGCGCCATTGGTGACCTGTACGGTGTACGTCCCCACGCAAAGATCAGGCACGGACAATTGGTTCTGTGCGATGATGTTGCCATCCGCATCGGTCCAGATGGTCGTACAAGGAGTGGTGCTGCAATTGAAGAACACGCTGACCACACCATTACAATCACCTGAGCAGGTGACCTGACCATCCTCGGGGATAAGGACCTCGCCATCCGCATCGGCTATGGTCACTTGGGCGGTCGCTGTGCACCCATTGGCGTCGGTGACCAACAAGGTATAAGCACCCGCGCAGAGGTTCGTGGCATCCGGATCGGTGCTCACCACCGTTCCGCCAAGCGACCAGGAATACGTATAGGGAGATGTGCCCCGTGACGGAAGACGAAGCGGTCCCATCACAGACGCCACACGAGCTCGGCGTTGATGTGGCACCCACGGTCAGCAGGGCGGGTTCGGTCAGATCGAAGGTGAGCGTGATGGAACATCCGTTCGCATCCGTGACCAAGGCGGTCCAAGTGCCGGCACACAGGTCCTCGGCCACCAGCACCCCTTGTCCATTAGGCGGTACAGGGGTCCAGATCACGCTGTAGGAGGCCACACCACCCGAAGCGCTCAAGGTGATGGACGCGTCGCAAGCGGCGTTGCACGAGATGCTGTTCACTGCGGCATCCACCACGAATGGTGCAGGCTCGATGATCAATACTTGCAAGGTGGTATCGCAACCGGACCCATCCGCCACCAACACGTCATAGACACCGGCGCAGAGGCCAGTACCCACGGGAGTACCTTGTCCACTTCCAGGTGCGGGTGTCCAGGTGAAGGTGAACGGAGGCAGTCCACCGACGAATCCGACCGTAGCGGACCCATCGCAATCTCCAGCGCAGGAGACCGGCGTGCTGGTGATCGAATAGGTCGCAGCCGGAGGCGCCACCACCGTAGCGGTGTCGATGCTCACGCAACCGCTTGCATTGGTCACTGAAACGATATAGTCACCAGGGCACAAGCCGTTCACCACCTCCGTATCGATACCCAGCGGGGTCCCGGTCACATCGAACCAGGCGATGACACAGGGCGCATCCGAACAGGTGAAGGTCACCGATACCGAGCCATCGCACTCATTGGGGCAGGAGGTGGTGCCATCGAGCATGGTCAAGGCCTCACCGTCCGCATCTGAGACCGGTACCGCCTGGGAACGCGTACAACCATTGTCATCGATCACGGTCACCGTGTACACGTCCGCACAAAGACCGGTGAGGTTGTCCGTATTGCCGACCACGACACCCGCCGAGTTGGTCCACGTGATCGTGTAGCCCGGTGTTCCTCCAAGGATCGTACAGGTCACCGTGCCCACACAAACCTGGCATTCGCTGGGTGTGCTCTGGGTTTGCAGGATGAGCTCGTCGGGCTCGGTCACCTCGAAGCTGAAGAGCGAATCACAGCCATTCCCGTCGGTGACCAGTACCGTCCATGTCCCTTCGCACAGGTCCGTTGCGGTCGGAGTGCTCTGACCACTGGGAGGAACGGGTGTCCACAAGTAGGTGTAGGGTTGTGTTCCACCCTGCACGTTCACGCCGATCTCGCCATCGCAGGCCCCATTGCAGGACACGTTGGTGACGGACCCCGTATTGGTGAACGGGGCCGGACCTGTGATGAGGACCTGTGTGGTGATGCTACAGTTGGATGCATCGGTGATCGTGACATCGTAGACCCCTTCGCACATGCCTGTTCCCTGCGCTACGCCCTGACCATTGGCGGGGATGGGTGACCAGAAGTACGTGTATGGTGCTTGTCCACCCGTAGGGCCGAACGTGGCCGTTCCGTCGCACGTACCAGCGCAACTCACCGGCGTGGAACTCACGTTGGGGATGATCTGCTCGAAGGGTGGTACCGTGAAGGCGACGGTGGTGTCGCACAGGTTGGCATCGGTGATGGTGACGGTGTAGTTCGTTCCCGCACACAACCCGAACACCACGTTGGTACCCTGTCCGCTACCGGGTGCCGGGGTCCAGAGGTACGTATATCCGGGAGTGGCTCCTGCCGGGAACACCGCAGCCGCACCGGTGCACGCCCCGTTGCAATCCTCGGGTTGGACCACCAGGTTGGGCTCGAAGGGTGCTGGCTTCTCGATGATGAAGTTGATGGTGGTATCACAGCCGATGGCATCCGTGACCGTGACGAAGTAGCCGCCGACGCACAGACCGGTGACCGCATCGGTCCCCTGACCAGCACCCGGTGCTGGGCTCCAGAGGAAGGTGTAAGGGGCTACACCACCCGTTGGCGTAACGGTGGCAGAGCCTCCGCACTCATCCGGACAGGGTCCATCCAAGGCCACCAGACCGGCATCGATACCCGCATTGGGTAGTATGGTGAACGTCACGGTGGTATCGCACCCCGCAGCATCCGTGATGGTCACGGACCAGTCCCCTGCGCAGAGGTCGTTGGCCACTGGGGTTCCTTGTCCATTGGGCGGGACAGGGGACCAGAAGTACGTGTAAGGTGCGGAACCTCCCGTGGGTGCCACTTCCGCGGTCCCATCACATGGCCCATTGCAGGTCTCATTGGTGGACGTGCCGTTGGGAAGGATGGGCGTGGGTTCATCCACAGCGATGATCAGCAGGGTATCGCATCCAACCGCGTCGGTGATCTGAACGGTCCAATTACCGGCACACAGGCCTCCGGCATTGGGGGAACCCTGTCCCGTGCCTGGCTCCGGGGTCCAGTTGTAGGTGTAGGGTGCCACACCTCCCGTGGTGACCAGGTCGATGGCACCGGAGCATTCCCCTGCACACGAGGCATCGGTGACCGTAGGCACGGATACGATACCGGACGGCGTGGTGATCACGAACTGCAAGGTGGTATCGCAACCCGCAGCGTCGGTGACTGTCAATGTGTAAACACCTGCGCACAACGCGCTCACCGATGGCGTGCCGTCACCCGTGATCGGATCGGGAGCCCAGTCGTAGGTGTACGGTGGAAGCGCACCCGTCACAGTGGCGATCGCCGTCCCATTGCATTGACCTGCACATCCCGTAGGCGTTGTCACCAACGCGATGGTGTAGGGCGCCGCAGGTGCGATCGTGAAGGCGATGGTCGTATCACAGCCATTGGCATCCGTGATCAGTAGGGAATAGGCACCTGGACAGAGGTCGCTCGCAGTGGGAGTTCCTTGCCCAACGGGAGGTGCCGGTGTCCATAGGAAGCTGTATGGCGCCGTTCCACCTGTCACGCCGGGACAGGATGCCACCGCATCGCAGGAATTGCTGCAGGTGGGAGGTGTCACGATGACCGACGCGTCGATCGGTGCTGGTTCAGTGATCGTGAAGGTGAGCGTGGTATCGCACGCGCCGGAGGTGATGAGCACCGAGTAGGTGTTCGCGCACAACAGCGTGGCATTGGGGGTTCCTTGACCCGCACCAGGTGCCGGGGTCCAGAGGTAGGTGAAGGTCCCATTGCCCCCAGTGGTCGTCAGGCTGATGGAACCGTCACAATCACCTGCACAACCCACCTCGTTGACCAATGCGGTAGCTTCGATAGGAGCTGAAGCGGTCACAGTGAATGCGATGGTCGTATCACAACCCACCGCATCCGCCACCGTGAGGGTGTAAGCCTGCGGACAGAGGCCCGTAACGACGGGTGTACCTTGGCCGGTGCCAGGAGCAGGTGCCCACGTGTAGGAATAGGGCGCCACACCACCTCCGGCGATCACACCGGCCATTCCGTCGCATATGCCTGGGCAGCTCGCTGGCGTCACTTGCAAGGAAAGCGTGATGGGTACCGCGTCAGGTGATCGTGAAGGGCACGGCCAGCACACAGCCATTCGCATCCGTCACCTCCAACGTCCAGGTACCTGGGCAAAGACCGGAAGCCGAAGCTGTCCCTTGGCCCACAGGGGGTGCAGGGTTCCAGACGTAGGTGTAGTTCGGAACGCCACCGGTGATCACCGCCGAAGCGGTTCCATCGCAAGCACCGCCGCAGGTCACATTGGTCTGGGTGGGCACCGCGCTCAATGGCGGAGGTTCGAGTATCGTGAAGGTGAGCGTGGTGTCACAACCATTGTCGTCCTCGATCAACAACGTATAATTGCCCGCACACAGCCCCTGTGCGATGTTGGTCCCTTGGCCCTGACCTGGAGCAGGTGTCCAAGTGTAGCTGTAGGGCGGGTTGCCACCAGTGGTCGCAGCGGTCGCACTACCATCACATTCACCTGCACATGTAGCGTCGGTGGTTGTAAGCCCAGGCACGATAGGAGGTGGCGCGGCGATGGTGAAGGTGAGGGTGGTATCACATGCACCGGATGTGATGAGCACCGAATAGGTGTTCGCGCACAGCTGCGAGGCGTTGGCGGTTCCTTGACCCGCACCAGGTGCCGGGGTCCAGAGGTAGGTGAAGGTCCCGTTGCCCCCAGTGGTCGTCAGGCTGATGGAACCGTCACAGTCGCCCGCACAACTCGCATCGTCCTGAACAGCGGTCACCACGATGGGTGTTGGAGCCGTAACGGTGAATGCGATGGTCGTATCACAACCCACCGCATCCACCACCGTGAGGGTGTAAGCCTGCGGACAGAGGCCCGTAACGACGGGTGTACCTTGGCCGGTGCCAGGAGCAGGTGCCCACGTGTAGGAATAGGGCGCCACACCACCTCCGGCGATCACACCGGCCGTTCCGTCGCATACGCCTGGGCAGCTCGCTGGCGTCACTTGCAAGGAAAGCGTGATGGGTACCGCGTCAGTGATCGTGAAGGGCACGGCCAGCACACAGCCATTCGCATCCGTCACCTCCAACGTCCAGGTACCTGGGCAAAGACCGGAAGCCGAAGCTGTCCCTTGGCCCACAGGGGGTGCAGGGGTCCAGACGTAGGTGTAGTTCGGAACGCCACCGGTGATCACCGCCGAAGCGGTTCCATCGCAAGCACCGCCGCAGGTCACATTGGTCTGTGTGGGCACCACGCTCAATGGCAGAGGTTCGAGTATCGTGAAGGTGAGCGTGGTGTCACAACCATTGTCGTCCTCGATTAACAAGGTGTAGTTCCCGGCGCAAAGGCCCAGTGCGGTATTGGTGCCTTGTCCTTGACCTGGTGCGGGTGTCCACGTGTAACTGTAGGGAGTGGAACCACCGGTGGTCGCAGCAGTCGCACTACCATCACACGCTCCTGCACAGGTCACATCCGTGGTGGTGAGACCTGGAACGATGGGTGGCGGTGCGTTGATGGTGAAGGTGAGCGTGGTATCGCAGCCGGATGCATCCGTCACGGTCACATCCACATCGCCCGCACAGAGACCCGAAACATTCGATGTTCCTTGTCCAACAGGAGGTGAAGGCGACCACGCATAGGTGTATGGAGCCTGTCCGCCGGTAACGACCAGGATCACTGCCCCATCACAACTCGAAGAACATGAAGCGTCGGTGACCGTCCCTTGCACATCAATGGCTGGTGGTGCGTCGATCAGGAAGGTCAGGGTGGTATCGCATCCACTGGATTGGTCCAGGATGTTCAGCGAATAGGTCCCCTGACATAGGCCTTGCGCGTTGGATGAACCCTGACCGGTCCCGGGTGCTGGTGACCAGGTGTAGGTGAACGGTCCGGGAGATCCGGATACCGTGACACCAGCGGTCCCATCGCACGTTCCGAAGCAACTCGCATCAGCACTGATCGTCACCAGATCGAGCGGTAACGGTTGCGTGATGGTGAAGTTCAGGGTGGTATCGCACCCGTTGGCATCGGCCAGTTGTACGGTATAGTTGCCCGCACACAGTCCGGTCACGGAATTGCCCGACAACCCTCCAGGGTTCCAGGTGACCGTCAATACCCCGGTCCCACCCACAGGCGTCACTTCCGCAGAGCCATCACATGCACCGAAGCAACTCGTGGGCGTGAAGGTGAGGTTGGGTGCAATGGGCTGAACGTTGAAGATGAACGTGGTGTCGAACGTACATCCATTGGCATCCGTGACCAACAGCGTGTTCACCCCGGCACACAGTTCGAAGAAGGAGGAATTCGTACCTGCCCCGTTATTCCAGTTGTAGCTGATCGGGTTGACACCGCCCACGGCGAGCGCGGTGCGTGATCCATCGCACACATCGGCACAGGTCGGTGCGGTGCCTTGCCCGAAGAAGAGTACTCCGAGTGGTGCTGGCTCCGTCACGTTCACCTGAGCTGGACAAGAGATCCCTTGTACCACATCGGTAACGATCACGATCTGCGGCCCACCACACGCAGTTGTCCACGTGGCGGAATTCGGTCCACCGTTCAACCATGCGAACGTGAAGGTGCCGCTGCCACCGCTCACTGTTGCGGTCACTGTGGCATTACAAACGCCGCGGCACTGCACGCCGAACCCGTTGTAATTGCTGGTCAGCTGTGCGTTCACCACGAAAGGTGTCTGTCCCGGGCCCGTGCCGCAAACATTCACATCGCGATCGGCCTGCTCGGGAGTTCGTGTGGGTACGCCCCATGGCACCACGTTACCACCAACGGCCAACACCGACGTACCTGGATCGAGCACCTCGCGCAATGCCAAAGGATCGGGCACTTCTTGCAACCGCACGACACTCGAACCGGCAATGATCTGTTTCGCACCACGCCCATCCAGCAGCAAGCGCCCAGCCCTCAGTTGATCGCCATTGGTGATGAGCGTTCCCTCACGGAGGCGCAATGACCGATGGTCCGCGACCACCAGATCACTGTGCAAGGACCATGTCCCCGATCCGTCCAGCACCACATCTCCATGGATCGGGATGCCGTGCAACTCCACCTCCACCCCACCCTGTCGCTTGATCAATCGTACGTCCCCTTGAAGGTCCCAGCGCACCTCTCCGAGCATTCGCCACTCCCCGGCGATATTGAGCTCTGCATTCAACGGGCCATCGACCTGGACCTGCCCTGCACGTCCATCAACGTGCAACGATCGGCACCAGTTGGTCCCGCTGATGCTGATCACCGAAGCCATGGATACGACCACATCCTCGTTCACCCGAGGCACACCTGCACCACCAGGACCACCAGGAGTGAAGCTCCAGCGGGAGGCATCGCTCCATGCGCCTGTACCTCCCGTCCAGTATTTGGTCTGCGCCATGACCACGGCCGACCATGCGATGAGCGCGAGGGTCAGTGATGATCTGGGAATGCGAATGGTCACCATGGGTTCAGGTTCTCCGGTTCTAGTCGAAAGCCGGGCAATTGATCATGCGCTTGTTCTGTCCTTCCTTGCTGCATGGGGTGATGCCCAGAATGATCTCGTGCGTGTTGTTGCCCGCCACGCGTAAACGGGAGGTCGTCACGTCGTAACTATATCCCAATTGGAAGAACTTCATGAAACCGACCTTCATCAGGAACGAGAAGGCATCTCCCCCACGGTAGCCCACACCCAATGCAATGGTGCGCTTCCATTCCACCATCGCATTGATATCCAATGCAGCAGGTGCCCCGCCAGCGAACTTGAGCAGGGCGCTAGGGGTGAAGGAAGTGTGTTTCCCCAGGCGGTACTTGTAGCCACCAGAGAGCATCACATGCCGGTACAATCGTGCATCCACACCGATACCCTTCATACGATTCCCCAAGGCTTGGTGTATCGCCAGCCCGGCCCACACCTTACGACTATAGAACCAAATGCCCGGGGTGATCTCCGGAGCCACCAGCACCGAGGCCCGGCCCGCGATGGCCGGGTCATCCGGCTCCAACAGGAAGGACTCCCCAGCAGAGAACTTCATCTGTTGCACTCCGCCGAACATTCCGAGTGACATGTAATAGTCCTGTGCCATCTGGATGTGGTAGGCATAGGCGAGTAGGAAACGTGTATACCCCCAATTCCCTGCTTGATCGGCCTCCACGAACATGCCCACACCATGCTTATTGCCTTGAAAAGGCTTGCCCTTACTGCGTAAGGTGCCATGAAGGCTTGCCCAACCGGTGGTCGGTGCCCCTTCGAAACCCACCCATTGCTGACGGAAGCCGAGACGTAGGTCCAAACAATCCTTGCTTCCAGCGACCCCGGGGTTGATGCTGAAATGATTGAACACATACTGCGTGTATTGCGAAAGCAATTGAGGCAATGCTTCCTTGGCGAACAGCAGGCAGCCGATGAGCACTAGTGATCTCATCGGATGATGGAGACAAAACCAGTATAGGGCGCCGACCTTCCTGCGACCTGGTTCAACTGGATGTGATAATAGTAAGTACCATCAGGCAACACGCGTCCATCGTTGGTCCCATCCCAGGGCTCCCGGTAGCCGTTGCTTGAATAGACCCGTTGTCCCCATCGATCATGGATGTTCACCACAGCACCCGGGTAATCAGCCATCCCGGGGATGGCCCATAGATCGTTCTTACCGTCACCGTTCGGGGTGAAGGTGTTGGGCGGCTGGATCAAGCGAAGGACATCCACGGTCACTTGATCCGTGAAGATGCAATCGTTCACGGTGGTGGTCACCTCATAGATCGTGGTCGATACCGGGCTTGCGATCGGATCCGGTATGGAGGAACCACTGAGGCCGCTGGTCGGCGACCATGTGTAACCAACCCCTCCCGTTGCGTTCAGCTGGGTGCTTTCCCCTTCGCCGATGCTCACATCCGGTCCTGCATCGAAATCCACATTCACCACATCGGCGCCTGGACCGCTTACCGCGACCGTGAAACCGCACTGGGCGGTCGCGAGACCCGGGTCGGCGACCCCTGCCACGATCACATAATACACGGTACCAGGGTCCAGGTCCGGGATCGTCACCACGAAGGGCACCGAATCCTGTGTGAGGCATGGATCCCTGACTCCACAACGAAGGATGCTGGTGTACATCCGTTCGGATTACTGAGGACCACCAGGCTCAATTCATTATCCACTCCGGCGATGACGGGACAATCGATATCGGTGAGCGCAACATCCACGCTACCGCCAAGCGAATTCGTGGTGAACGTGTACCAGAGCAGCGCATCCGTCGCGCAGAACCCGGGCAATGGACCGTTCGCTCCGGTATTATCGCCTTGGAGCGGTTGTTGTGCGCACAGCAACGCTGCCGTGGCACAATCCGAATTGACGGGTTGGGCCTTGACCACCACTGCGTTCAGCAGCATGAGAAGGAGGATGATCCGGTTCACAAGCAAGGACCATCGCGCAGGTGTGCACGAACGGCAAGGCCGAAGGTAGACCCGTGCTCAAGCGCGGATGGAGCGGCCTGCACGCACTTTCACACAGCGAACTGTTAGATGGAGGCCATACCACTTGAGCGCAGTGCGGACCGGATGGTGACCCCACCAGGAGTCGAACCTGGATCTAGAGTTTAGGAAACTCCTATTCTATCCATTGAACTATGGGGCCGGATAGCGGCGGCAAAAGTAGCAGGGTAAGGGCAACACCACAGGCGTGAAGCTCGCAAACCCGAGAACCGTGACTTTTCGGTCGGCACGCGTTGAAAACCATCCCAAGGCAAAAAGGTGATGACCGCGTCGTTCTGTTACCTTCAGGCACCAAAACCAACGCTCATGCACCTTCGACCACTGCTCTGGCTCACCCTCGGACTTGTGCTCAACGCATGCCAACGCGATGAACTACTACCTGCGGACGGTCCCCAAGGACCGGTTCTGTTGCAGAAGGCCGAACCTGCACAGGCACCCGTGGGCGACCCACTGGACCAGGCATCACTGGACCGCAGCGTGGTGGGCATGCTCGAGCAACGCAACGACTTCCGCTGGGACTGGGTGGACCTACACACCTTATGGAGCGCCCTGCAATACAACGATCACAGCCTGGCCATCGGCTATCGGCCAACCGGGGTCGGGAACGTGGACGATGACCTCCACCGCATCGATGCGCGCAGCGGAGCCTGGAAGGAAGTGCATGATGCCCTGATCGTCCGCGTGCTTGAACTGCTCAACCGAAATGGTCAACGGGTGGAGCTGCGTGATATCCTGGTGGAGGACGATCCCGTGCTGCCCATCATTACACTGCGCATCACCGACAAGGAAGTCCTCACCGCACTGTACAACCTGGAGAACGTGCGCTACCTCGAACCACTGGACTACTGGCCGGCCGCAGGAAGCGATGATGGCCAGCGCAGCACTAGCGGCTGCTCCCCTTCCACCACCGCGGTGAACAGCGCGGACATCACCACTATCACCCCGAACGCGCGCCTGCCATGGAACTTCACCCTTCACAACATCCCCGCCGCTTGGAACACCGCACAAGGCGCGGGCATCACCGTGGGCATGATCGACGCGGGCCTCAGCAGCGCCCAGTCCTTGTTGGCCTCCGACCTCAACAACGGCTTCAGCAATGTAGGCCGCAGCCTCACCACCGGATGGACCTTCGGAAGCAGCGCCTACACCAGTTGTACGCACGGTAACAGTATGGCCGGCCAGGCTATAGGACCACGCAATGACCAGGGTGCCACCACCGGTGTGGCTTACCAGAGCAGCCTGCACTTCGTGCGAGGCTGTGAGGACGTGGTGTTGGACGGCAGCAGCGAACGTACCGGCGTGAAGAACGCATTGGTGGCACTGGGCAACAACACCGCGGTACGCGTCATCAGCATGAGTATCGGTACCCCCTTCAGCAGCAGCGTGCTAAGCGATGGGGTGAACTATGCGCACGGCCGGGGCAAGATGATCATGGCGGCGGCCGGAACCAGCTTCAGCTGGACCAGCTGGTGGGGTGTGGTCTACCCAGCAGCGCTCAGCAAGTGCGTGGCTGTTACCGGTGTGAAAGAGAACGGCAACAAGTGCTCCAGTTGCCACGATGGATCGCAGGTGGACCTCACCATCGTGATGGAGCGCAACAGCAACAGCTCGCGCAACAGCCTCACCCTAGCCACCAGCGGCAGCAGCCCTACCTACATCGGGGGAAGCAGCAGTGCCACGGCAACCGCTGCCGGTATCGCCTCGTTGGTCTGGAGCGCCAACCCGGCGCGCACCCGCGAACAGGTGTTGCAATGCCTCACCAGCACCGCGCAATTCGCCACCAACCCGAGCAGCAGCAAAGGCTTCGGCAACATCAACGCCGCTGCCGCCGTGAACTGCGCGCTCGCCAACTGAGCACCTTCACCACAACGGTCAGGGCCGACATCCTTCCGGGGCTGTCGGCCCTGCCGATATTTGCCCCCCAGCACACGCATCCATGACCAAGGCCCGCATGAAGAGCGCCATTGCCCCACCGCAATGGACCACCGCGAAGGAGTTCACCGACATCACCTACCGCAAGAGCGGCGGCGTGGCCCGCATCGCCTTCAACCGGCCCGAGGTGCGCAACGCCTTCCGTCCGCATACGGTGAGCGAGCTCATCCAAGCCTTCCACGATGCGCACCAGGACACCCGCATCGGCGTGGTGCTCTTCAGCGCTGAAGGGCCCAGCCCGAAGGATGGAGGATGGAGCTTCTGCAGCGGCGGCGACCAGCGTGCACGCGGCCACCAAGGCTATGTGGACGAGAGCGGCATGCCACGCCTCAATATCCTGGAAGTACAGCGCATGATACGCTTCATGCCCAAGGTGGTGATCGCTGTGGTGCCCGGCTGGGCCGTGGGCGGCGGGCACAGCCTGCATGTGGTGTGCGACCTCACCCTTGCCAGCAAGGAGCACGCGGTGTTCAAGCAGACCGATGCCGATGTGACCAGCTTCGACGGTGGATACGGCAGTGCCTACCTGGCCAAGATGGTGGGCCAGAAGCGGGCCCGCGAGATCTTCTTCCTGGGCCGGGACATCGATGCGCAGCGTGCTTACGAGATGGGCATGGTGAACGCCGTGGTGCCGCACGCCGAACTGGAGGTCGTGGCGTGGGAATGGGCGCAGGAGATCCTGGCCAAATCACCTACCTCCATCAAAATGCTCAAGTTCGCCTTCAACCTGACGGACGATGGTATGGTGGGACAACAGGTATTCGCTGGCGAGGCCACGCGCTTGGCCTACATGACCGAAGAAGCGCAGGAGGGCCGCAACGCCTTCTTGGAAAAGCGTAAGCCGGACTTCTCGCGGATCAAGTGGATACCGTGAAGTGCACCCTCGCCATCCCTTGGCGGTGTCTCTCCCATATGACTGCACTGGGAATCGCAAATGCCACGACGCTGAAGCCCTTGGCTTGATCGGCCGCTTGTTCAGTGCCAAGTGGAACCGACAAGGACAGCTATTGGGTCCGGATCACCATGAACTGCGTGCCGATGACCCTCAGTTCGGCACCAGGCATCCGTTGAACGAAGTCCCGTACTGCGCGATCCACGGGCCGTTCGCCACCCAATCCCGGGGCGGTCCAGTTCAGGTCATCCCCGCATAGGGTCCCGCCTTTCTTGATCTTCGGGTAGTAATTCACGAGATCGCTCATCACACCGTCGTAGTAGTGATCGCCGTCGATATACACCCAATCGAAGAACGCATCTTTGAAGGTGGCCGCCGCCTCTGCCGAGGTCGAGCGATGTATGAAAACCTCACGTCGCTCTTTGAAGGTATTCACCACTGCGTCATGGATCACGTCCATATCGCGCTGTTGTTTCGCGACCGCACCACCGTACCAACAATCCTTCTTGTTGGGGAAGAACCGCCAAGGATCGATCAAATGCAGCTCCTTCGGCTGAAGTGCCTCCAGAAGTTGACCACTGAACGCTCCCTTCCAAACGCCGACCTCTGCACCCACCGAGCGTTTCGACAATCGAGCGACCAATGCTCGACGATCCCTCGCCCAACGCCAATGAGCGAACCGGTTCAAGGGCACCAATAGCAGTTGTTTCAGTTTCAACATGGTTCGTGGATCTGCTTTGGTGGCGATTGGCGGCCAAAAGATACCCTTTGCATCGATGAAGTAAGATCATCCCCTGATCAGAGCGGTCCACGATGCTAAGCAGCGTGGTTCCAACAGGTCACCAACACATCATCCTTCAAATTACAACCAATGTTCTGCATGCATCGCTGCGCCCATTCACCGCACCTCGCCCCCGGGCGTTACGACGTCCTTGGGTTGCATAAAGACCAATTTGCCACTTGCATCCTCGGCCATCAGCACCATGCCCTGGCTCTCCACACCACGCATCTTCCGGGGCTCCAGGTTGGCCACCAGCACCACCTGCTGACCGGGCAATTGCTCGGGCGCATAATGCATGGCGATACCGCTGACCACCGTGCGGGGTGCAGCTTCACCCAGGTCGATCGTCAGCTTTAGCAGCTTGTCGGACTTGGGCACGCGTTCCGCAGCGGTGATCGTGCCCACGCGAAGATCCAGCTTCGCAAAGTCGTCGAATGAGATGTTGGGCTTGGAACGTCCATCAGGTGACCCGTCTGTTGCTCCAGGAGCAGCGGCAGGGGGGGCCTCCGAAGGCGCGTTCGCATGCAGCCGCTCGATCTCCGGCTGGATCTCCTCATCGGTGATCGGTTTGAAAAGGTGCTCCGCAGCTCCGAGCACATGTCCGGGGCCGATGCGATCACTGCGCAACGCATCCGCCCAAGGCGCAGCGTCGATCCTCAGCATGCGACGCAAGCGTTCGGAGGTGAAGGGCAGGAAGGGTTCAAGCACGGTGCTCAGTGCGGCGGCCACATTGAGGCTGTTGCCCAGGATGGCGCGTGTGCGGTCCGGATCGGTCTTCACCAACTTCCACGGCTCGTTATCGCTGAGGTACTTGTTGCCGGCCCGCGCCACGTTCATCGCCGCGCTCAAGGCATCGCGCAAACGGAACGCATCGATGGCACGTACCACCTCCTCCGCGTTGCCGTGTACGGCGCTCCACAGCGTCAGATCATCTGGGGTCGCAGTACCCGGTGCAGGTGCCTTGCCCTCGTAGAACTTGTGGCACAGCACCATCACCCGTTGCACGAAGTTGCCGATGATGGACACCAGCTCACTGTTGTTCTTCTCCTGGAAGTCCTTCCAGGTGAATTCACTGTCCTTTTGTTCCGGGATGATGGTGGCCAGACAGTAGCGCAATTCGTCCTGCCGGTGAGGCCAGCGTTCGATATACTCGTGCAACCATACAGCCCAATTGCGGCTGGTGCTGATCTTCCTCCCTTCAAGGTTGAGGAACTCGTTGGCCGGCACGTTTTGCGGCAGCACGTAGCCGCCGTGCATCTTCAGCAGAATGGGAAAAATGATGGCGTGGAAGACGATGTTGTCCTTGCCGATGAAGTGTATCAAGCGCGTGTCGTCGGCCTTCCACCACTTCTCCCAATCGGTGGGCTGACCTTGAGCCTGTCGAAGGGCGGCCCAGTGCTTGGTGGCGCTGATGTATCCGATGGGCGCGTCGAGCCAGACGTAAAGCACCTTGCCGGCCGCGCCGGGCAGCGGTACCGGTACTCCCCATTCCAGGTCACGTGTCATGGCGCGGGGTCGCAGACCGTCCTTCAACCAACTGTTGCACTGCCCCAGAACGCTCGCCTTCCACTCCTTCGGGTCATGGTGCGGTTGGCCATCCAGCACGCCTGTGTTGATCCAGGAGTCCACCCATTGCTGTGCCTCATCCATTCTGAGGTACCAGTGCCGGGTGGGCCTCAATACGGGTTTGGCACCACTCAGAGTGCTTCGTGGATCCTTCAGTTCCTTGGGGCTCAATGCACTACCACACTTTTCGCATTGGTCGCCGTAAGCGTCAGGGTTACCGCAGCTCGGACAGGTCCCCATGATATAGCGATCGGCCAGGAACTGTTCAGCTACCTCATCAAAGTACTGCTGCTCCTCCTGCACGTTGAAGGCACCGTTCTCCAGCAGTTTCAGGAAGAAGCCCTGCGAGGTCTCGCGGTGCAGGTCGCTACTGGTACGGTCATAGATATCGAAGTGGATGCCGAAGTCCTGGAAGGCCTGGCCCATCAGCACATGGTACTTGTCCACGATGGCGCGGGGCGTGGTGCCCTCCTTCATGGCGCGCATGGTGATGGCGGCGCCATGTTCGTCGCTGCCGCAGATGAAGAGCACCTCCTTGCCGCGCTGCCGCAGGTTGCGCACATAGATGTCCGCAGGTAGGTAGGCCCCGGCGATGTGACCGATGTGCAAAGGCCCATTCGCATAAGGCAGGGCGGCAGTGACGGTATGGCGCGTTGGTGTTTTCACGTGTTGAGCAGCGTCGAAGGCCGAACGGTGTCGGACAGGCGCGAAGGTACCGGGTGCCAATGATCCCAACCGAGTACCGATCTTGGCACCCGATCTGTTGCATCCCACAACACACCGCCAAATCATGCCTATCCATCGTTCCTTGCTCCTAGCGTTGCCGCTACTCCTTCAACCACTCGCTGCCCGGTCACAGGTCTTCCAAGAGGGCCAGCATGCTCTTTCGGTCGGCTATGGAGTTGGTTCTTTCATCAGTGCCATCAACGCTTCTTTCGATGGCTTCACGGACGTGAGTACGACCACCACCGGTCCGATCTACTTCAAATACGAATATGGTATCACCGAGGATATCGGACTCGGTGTGAACGTGGCTTATGGCACGAACCAATGGAAATACCGTTACACGTCCATCGATGAGAACGGCAATGACGTGTTCTACACGGAGACCACAGACCGGACCCACTACAGTGTGCTGGCCCGATTGAACTTCCACTTCGGGAATGAGGAGAAGTTCGACCCGTACATGGGCTTCGGCATGGGTTATCGGAACTCCATGTGGTCATCGGATACGGACAACCCATTCGGCACCAGCGGCGTTTCGTTGAGCGGCCTGTTCCCCTTGGGCATGGAACTGACCATCGGAGCGCGGTACTTCTTCACGGACAACATCGGCCTGTATGCCGAACTGGGTGCTGCTAAGACGGTGGTGCAGGGTGGCCTTGCGGTGAAATTCTGATCGCCAGGCCCGAACTTTGGGCCTTATGCCTATCGTCACTCCTCCCTTCCTGCGCCCTGGCGACACCATCGCAGTGGTCCCAACGGCACGTGCGATCACAGTGGAAGAGCTACAGGATGGCATCGCGTTGGCTGAAGGCTGGGGCTTGAGGGTGCGGTTGGGCAGCGGAGTTGGACGGAAGCATTTCCAACAGGCCGGCACCGGTGCAGAACGTGCGGCGGACCTCCGATCCGCCCTGAACGACCCCGAAGTGAGGGCCATCTGGTGTGCGCGCGGTGGCTATGGTACGATCCACCTCATGGACCACTTGGATCTTTCCGTACTTAGGCATGACCCCAAGTGGATCATTGGCTTCAGTGATGTAACGGTGCTTCACAATGCGCTGAACAACTTGGGGGTCGCTAGCCTGCATGCTCAGATGCCACATAACATCAGGGCGAAAACGAAGGAATGCAGGGAAAGTTTGAGAGCTCTGTTGATGGGAGGAGGGTCGCTCATGGAGAATGGTGACGGAGTGGACCACCTGTTCGCCGACGATCGTTCACCTTTCACGCGTGTGGGCCACTGTGAGGGCGTTCTGGTTGGAGGCAACCTCTCCTTGCTGTACGCCCTGCGCGGCACACCCTACGACATCGACCCGCGCGGCAAGATCCTCTTCATCGAGGACCTGGACGAATTGCTTTACCACTTTGACCGCATGGTACAGAACCTACGTTCGTCGGGCTGGTTCAAGGACTTGGCAGGTCTCGTCGTAGGCGGCATGAGCGATATGCGTGACAAGGATCCGGCAGACCCTTTCGGCAGGACCGCCGAACAGATCATCGATGATGCTCTGGGTGATGTGGACTATCCTGTTTGCTTCGGCTTTCCTTCCGGCCATATCGCTGACAATCGCGCTCTGATACTGGGCCGAAAAGCCAAGCTCAGCGTCACCCGTTCGGGAGTAAAGCTGAGCTTTGCAGGGCTTGATGACGACGCGGCTGGCGTCCTATGACCGATCAGTTCCTTTCGAACTTGTTGTAACCGGCCGGGATCTCGAACTGGGTAGGCTTCTGGGCGGCTTTGGTCACCCTCGTGACCTCGAGTCGGCTCACCTCGGCACCATCCATCTTCTGTTCCACTCCGAGCATGGGGAATACGCCACCATTGTCCTTCACTTGCAGGAAGAACACGGCCTGCTCATCCTTGCGGTTGAGCGTCTCCAAGAGGGGCACGAAGAAACTGAATTCATCCGCCGCCACCCAGTAGGTGATCTGGCGGTCCTCCTTGGGGCTCTTCACCAGCCACTTCTCACACTTGTACCCAGCGATATCCTTCATCTCCGAGGTCTTCTGAACGGTCACCACCACATCCTTTGGAAGTCGCATGTTGGGCACGTCCATATAGAGTTTTCGCTCAGGGCTGATCGCGGTTACCGTCTTGTCGCGTGTGTCGACAAGCATGATCCCTTGAACCTCACCCCGTGCACCGATCTCCTCGATGCGGACACGATCGCCTTTGACGAAGTACTTGTAGCTGGTCACCACCGGACCTGTGGTCTTTGTGAATTCCACCACACCTTCAAAGGGTTGGGCATGAACAGCGAGGGCCATCAGGCCAGCGGCCAGGGCTATCGAGCGGAAAAAGGTCGGTACGCTTTGCATCTTTCGTTCGCGTTTCCCAAGGATTGGCTGAAAAACCCTCAATTTTAGGCCTTCAACGGTGGCGTACCGGATAGGTTACGTGCCGTTCTTTCCACAGATGGCTGAGCACAACGTTACGGGCGCCCTTGGCGAGCAATTGGCGTGCCGCTTCCTGGAGGAGGCCGGTCTGGAGGTGATGGAGCGCAACTGGAAACACGGCAGGCATGAGCTCGATATCATCGCACGCACAGCCCGGGAGCTGGTGATCGTGGAGGTGAAGACCCGCAGCAGCGACCAGCACGGCCAGCCCGAGGAGGCCGTAAAAAAAGGAAAGCGGGGACGCATGATCCAGGCGGCCAATGCCTATGTTCAGGTCACCGGCATCGAGCTTCCCGTGCGGTTCGACATCGTCAGTATCATCCTCCATCCGAGCGGGAAGCCCTACATCCATCACATCAACGACGCGTTCTATCCCACCACCCATGACCGACCGTACTGACCGCAGCAAGAAAGGCGGCAAGAAAGGCCCTGCACGCAGCGCCCGACCTGCATCCGGCACTGAACGACCACGTTCCTCCCGCGCAGGTAAACGACCTCCTGCAGCCGAACGCGACGGTTATGACGGCCCGAAACGATCAGGACCATCCAGCGGACCCCGTAAGAGAACCGATCGGCCCGATAGCGAACGATCCACCTCCAACAGTGGCTCCCGGCCTGGCAGTGCTTCAGGCACCGGCTACGGCCGATCCACAGGGAACGACCGTCCCTTTGCCAAGGGAAGTTCCCGCCCAAGTGGTGGTTCACGAGCACCATTTGGCCGAGCATCACGCCCGGGTGCAGATGACCGACGTACGAAGGAGGACGGTCCGCAAAGTGGTCCACGCACTGAGCGCGGCACTGGGCGCGGTCAGGGAGCACGGCCGGGTGGAACCGGTCGCTTCAGCGAACGGCCCACGCGGGATGGTGAGCGAGGGCCTCGTAGGGAAGGCAACCCGGAAAGGCGTGGGGAACGTCCCGGTGGAGGTCGTCCGGGTGCTCGGACCGGATCGGGCGGACGTTATTCCGAACGGCCGGTACGTGAAGGCGATGGAGGTGTGGAGGGGCGCACGGAACGTGGCCCAAGGAGTGCCGGTGGAGACGCCTCACGTTACACGGGGCGCGGTCCCAAGCCTTACATCAAACGCACCGAGCGAAAAGGTCCTCAGCGAAGCAAACGGAGCGTGGGCACCGGAGGTGAACCTGCACCGGAGGGCTTGATGCGCCTGAACCGCTACCTCTCTCAGAGCGGTGTGGCTAGCCGGCGCGAAGCAGATGAACTTATCAAGGCTGGTGTCGTATCCGTCAACGGTGTCATCGTCACCGAACTCGGCACGAAGGTGTACCCAGCGGACAAGGTGCACTATGGTGGTCAGCGCCTGAGCATGGAGAAGCATCGTTATGTATTGCTGAACAAGCCCAAGGACTTCATCACCACCACGGACGACCCCAATGACAGGCGTACGGTGATGCACTTGATCGCCCAAGCTTGCACCGAGCGGCTATATCCCGTGGGTCGATTGGACCGACACACCACCGGGGTGCTACTGATGACCAACGATGGGGACTTGGCCAAGAAGCTCACCCACCCCAGCCATGGTGCGGAGAAGATCTACCATGCCACGTTGGACAAGTCGGTGACCAAGGCACACCTGAACCAGCTGGTGGAAGGTCTGGAACTTGAGGATGGGTTCGCACAGGCTGATGAAGCGAGCTACGTGGATGGCGCCAGCAAGAAGGACATCGGGCTGAAGATCCATATGGGTAAGAACCGGATCGTTCGGCGCATGTTCGCTTCGCTTGGTTATGATGTGGTGAAGCTGGACCGGGTCATCTTCGCTGGTCTCACCAAGAAGGACATCCCGCGTGGAAAATGGCGTCACCTGACAGAGAAGGAGATCTTGTTCTTGAAGAAACGTAAATAGCGTTCCGTTGGTCCGACGCACGCGTATGAGCAAACCATCCATCACAGCGCGGTCGGGACATCGTATGCGAGCACTGACAGGCATCTGTCTGGGTGCTTTGATCCTCTGTGCACCAGCATTCTACAACGGTGCACCGTTGGTCTACTCGGACACATCCACCTACCTATCCTCCGGATTCGCGCTGGAGACCCCGTTCGATCGGCCCATTGGGTATGGACTGCTACTTCGCCTGACCAGCTTGAACGGAATTTCACTCTGGTTCTCTGTTCTTGCACAGGGACTACTGATCAGCTACCTCTTGTGGGTCCTTATGGGTTGGTTACTCCGTTCTGCCTCAATATCCCGTCATCTGAGCTTGAACCTGCTTCTTGCCGTGGGCACTAGCCTGGCATGGACGACCTCTCTCCTGATGCCGGACCTGTTCACGCCGACCATGGTATTGTGTTTCATCGTATTGATTACGGCTCCTCTTGGAAAGGCGGATCGCATAGCGCTTTACATCCTATACGCTATCGCCTGTATCACCCACCTCTCTCATCCTCTGTTCGGGATCCTGTTGGTGACCGTAGCAGGTATCGTCAGGATCCTCCTACCAGAACGTGTTCGGCCCGACCTGAGTGGGCGCGCGTTGCTCATCATCCTGGTCCTGAGTGCGTCGAGCTGGCTCACCATGGGCTCTGCACTGTCGAAATCACGTCCCATCTTCTTCATGGGAGCAATGGCCGAGCACGGCGTCCTGAGCCGATACCTTGAGGAGCATTGTCCGTCCGAGCTTAGGCTCTGCAGCTTCAGGGGTGTGCTTCCCATGCCGGGGTACGCGTTCGTCTGGGACCAAGCAGGCCCTGTGCAGCAGCTCGGGGGATTCTCAAGCTGTCGCGATGAGTTCCAGGCCATCATTCGAAATACGCTTTCCGAACCACGCTATTGGTTGCTACATCTGAACGCATCGGTCAGGGCCACTTTCCAGCAATTGACGCGTTACGCGATAGGCGATGGACTTGGACCTTTCGGTTCAGGAACCGAATTGGCGGAGCGCATGGCGGCTCACGTGCCGCTGAGCCATCCAACCCATCTCACCGCACGCCAACAACGGAATGACCTGTCCGCACTGGATGCCATGAAGTCGGTACACCACGTTGTAGTGGTTCTTTCGCTGGTGCTCGTGGCCATCCTGTTCTGGTCCGTCGCATCATTCCGGATGGTGATCACGACATGTACGTTGCTCTTGGCCGTTCTTCTGAACGCATGGATCTGCGGCACGTTCTCCGGCGCCATCGATAGGCTCGGCGCGAAGATGAGTTGGCTTCTTCCGCTATTGGCTCTGACCTTGGTCATTCAGCGCTTTGGAAGATCACGCTGTTCTTCAACAGTCCCGACGAGGGATCCACAGGCTCCGTTCCTAGGCAATAACATGCCCTTGTGAACGAACTGCACGGCTTTTGCCGTTGGTGAGGGAGGAAGCCCCGATACCTTGCGCCCAATAGCCATGTTCCGCCGCGTCAGAACCGCGTTCCTCATCGTGCTCGCGCTGCTGGTTGGGGGCTTTGGTACGCTGGTGGTTCTCGCCAAGGTGTACGACGCCGAGGTGAAGGCCAAGGTGGTGGGCGCGCTCAACCAACGGCTCACAGCACCCGTCAGCGTCAGTGACATGGAGCTCACGCTCATCGACAGGTTTCCGAGCGCGAGCATTCGACTCAACGATGTGCTGGCGCGCGAAATGCGGTATGACGGGATACCCCCCGACACCTTATTGTACGCACATCAGCTGCACTTGGAATTGAGCTTGTGGGATATCCTCCGAGGACGTTACATCGTGGAGCGGATCCACGGAGATGGGGTGCGATTCCTGCCTGCGATGGACAGCGAAGGGCGGGAGAACTACCGCATCTGGGTGGCGGATAGTGCGGGCACCGAAAATTCCCCACTGGAGTTGCAAGGGCTCACCTTTGAGCACCTGAGCCTGCGCTACCGAGATGCACGGAACGGACTTGAACTCTCCACCACCAGCGAACGGATCAAATTGAGCGGCCGCTTTGGCGACACTGTGGACAGGGCCAAGGTGGAGGGTGACATCCTGCTGCACCACTGGATCATGCGCGAGCGCGAGCTGATCGCCGATCGTGATCTCGTAGTAAGATTGGCCATGACCTTCGGGGTGGATGGTAGCTTCCACATCGAGAAGGGGGAGCTCAACTTGGGGGGTGTCCCACTGGAGCTTGCGGTGGACCTGGTACCCGAGGGTCCCTCGCGGAAGCTGGACCTGCGCGCAAAGGGTCTTGGTCTGGACCTGGGGGATGTTGTCAAAGCCCTTCCACCCGACATGATACGCACGCTGAGCGGCTATGGCATGCAGGGTGAAGTGGACCTCGCCGTTCGGTACACAGGTTCATTGGAAGGCCAAGGCCCTGCGCTTTCCATCGGTGCCAACGTGCGCAAGGGCCGCATGAAAGAGCGACGAAGTGAGATCTCCTTCACCGATATCAACGGGGAGCTGGCCATGGAGTTCACCCCGGAAGGCGTGGCCAAACGCATCGTGGTGAAGGATCTTTCAGCGCGATCGAGCACTGGTAGCATTCGGGGCGATTGGGAAAGCAGCGGCTTGAAGAACGCCACGGTGAAGGCTCATCTGAGAGCGGACCAATCGCTGTCCGAGCTGGTCCGCTTCGCCAAACTGGACACCCTGGAACAGGCCGAAGGCCAATTGGACCTGGACATCCGGATCGACGGTCGGGTGCGCGATGTGGCCGACCTGAAGGCGACCGATCTGAGCGCCTTGAAGATCACGGGTAAGGCTTCGCTCCTTGATGCCGGTTTGAAACTACGCGGACTGCGGCATCGGGTGTCGGACCTCAACGCCACCTTCACCCTGAATGGCATCGATGCCACTGTGACCGGGGCCACTGCGCGTATCCAGGATCAACCCATCGCATTGAGCGGAACCGTGCATGACCTGATGCCCTACCTGCTGTTCGAGGACCACCGTCTAGTGATCAGCGCGCAGTTCGCAGCGGAGCGTCTGGACCTGGGCACGCTCTTGCAAGAAGAGGAGGGCTCGGCGCCGAAAGGCGACTATGAGCTCACGCTACCCGCATTGATCTCGGTGGACCTGCAGGCGCATGTTTCCACCTTGGTCTTTGAAGCGTTCAAGGCCGAGGATGTGCGCGGTACGGTACGATTGAACGACCGCGTTCTGACCCTTGCCCCCTTGAGCTTCCGCACCGCATCGGGAACGGTAGTGGGAGACTTGCGTTTCGACGCGCGCGGACAAGGCGTTGGGCGATCCCATCCCTTGACCATCCATGCCACCTTCCAGGACATCGATGTGAAGCAGCTCTTTGCGGAGTTCCAGGACTTCGGCCAGGACTTCATCGGTCACCGGCACTTGAGCGGGCGCACACGAGCACAGGTGGCTCTCGAAGCACCACTCTCCCCTGCTTTGAAGCTGGACCTTCAACGCTTGGTCTGTGTGGTCGACATCGCAGTGGAGAACGGCTCCATCAAGGACCACGCTCCGCTCCTCGCGATCGCGGACCACTTGCGCAAGAACAAGTTGGTGGCCCCGTTCGTCAACACGGATGAGCTGCGTAAGCGTTTGGGCGATGTGGGTTTCGCTCGAATGGAGAACCAGATCGAGATCAAGAACGGTGCGGTGCATGTGCCCGCCATGGAGATCAAGAGCAGTGCGCTGGACATCGGCCTGAGTGGAACGCACTGGTTCGACGACCGCATCGATCACCACATCCACTTCCGCATGAGCGACCTGTTCCGCATGGGCCGTTCCAGTTCCGACGAGTTCGGTCCCATTGCCGACGACGGCACGGGCATGCGTTTATTCCTGCACATGTACGGCACTGCGAGCGACCCGCAGTTCGCCAACGACGGGGCCATGGCCGCGGACAAACGCAGGAAACAATTGGAGCAGGAGAAGAGCGAGTTGAAGTCCATCCTAAGAGAGGAATTGGGGCTGTTCCGCAGCGGTTCCACGACCGCCTCGCCCACGGCACCAAACACCGCTACGGCACCGGTGTTCCAATTGGAATGGGACAAGGCGGACAGTGTTGTTGCTCCGGTGGTCACCAAACCAAGAAAGGGCTTGGGTCGCCTGCTGAAGGAGGAGAAGGGCAAGGAGGAACAGGAACGGATCCGCATCGAGGAATAGGCCACTCGGGCCACTTTGGCGAACTTCACCCCGCTTTGGACCTCTATTCACGCAAGCAACGCTGGAAGTTGGTGCTGGCCGCCGTGGCCATGCTCATTGTCGGCGCTTCCTTGTGGTACAGCAACCGCATCGTGGAGCGCGTCCGTGCAGAGGAGCGAAGGAAAGTTCGCCTATGGGCGGAAGCGGTGCAGAACCGGGCCGAGCTGGTGAACTACACGGAGAAGCTTTTCGACAGACTACGGGAAGAAGAGCGCAAGAAGGTCGAGTTGTGGGCGGAGGCCATGAACCGGCTCGTGAGCGAGGAACAGAGCGACCTCTCCTTCTACTTGAAAGTGGTCAGCGATAACACCACCGTACCTGTCATCATCACCGACAGCAAAGGCCAGGTGAAGTTCCACCGTAACCTGGAAGAACGTATCGCCAGCGACAGCACACTGTTACAAGCCGAAGTGCGTACCATGGCAGACCTGCGTGAGCCCGTGGAGATCGCGGTGTTCGGTGCGCAGAAACAATACTTGCATTACAAGGACTCCAAGGTCTTCACGGAACTGCAGGAGGTCATGGATGGGATCATCCGATCATTCATTTCCGAAACGGTGATGGGCACGGCTGCGGTACCGGTCATCTACACGGATAGCACCCGCACACGGGTCATTGAATCCAGCAACATCGAAGCAGAGGTGGCGAATGACACCACCGCGCTCCTTGCCCGGATCCGCGCCATGGAGCAGGCCAACCCTCCCATCGCCATCCAACTTCCGGGCAAGGGTCGCAATTTCATCTTCTACGAGGAATCACTGGTCATCACCCAGTTGCGCTATTTCCCCTACGTACAGCTGGTGATCCTGGGCTTGTTCCTGTTGGTGGCCTATGCCTTGTTCAGCATCTTCCGGAACGCCGAGCAGAATCAGGTGTGGGTGGGCATGGCGAAGGAGACCGCGCACCAGTTGGGTACGCCCCTTAGCTCGCTCATGGCATGGATGGAGTTGCTCAAGGCCCAGGGTGCGGACCCCGAGGCCATCACCGAGATGCGCAAGGACCTGGACCGGTTGGAGGTGATCACCGAGCGCTTCAGCAAGATCGGTTCAGCGCCCAACTTGGAGAACGAGAAGCTCTACCACACCCTTCGCGCCACGGTGCTCTACCTGCGTCCGCGTCTTCCGGGCCGCGTGCGGATCGAGGTGCTCACCCCAGCGGACACCGAGCTGCAGGTGCCCTTGAACCGTGCGCTCTTCAGTTGGGTCATCGAGAACCTCATCCGCAACGCCATCGACGCCATGGAAGGCGAAGGTGCGCTCACCCTGGAGATGATCACAGAGGGTGACGAGGTCCATGTGGATGTGACCGACACGGGGAAAGGCATGCCGGCCTCACAGCACCATACGGTCTTCCAACCCGGCTTCACCACCAAGAAGCGCGGTTGGGGCCTCGGACTTTCGCTGAGCAAGCGTATCGTGGAGCAGTACCACAACGGCAAGATCTTCGTCAAACGCAGCGCCCCGGGAAAGGGCACCACGTTCAGGATCACCTTACGCACTGGCGAATTGGGTTCGGCGTTGGTAAGTGAAGGTGCCTGAGGGCGATCACCGTGATCCGTCCACAAGCACCATCATCGTTGAGCCGCGCCACCTCGATGCTTCGACCTGCCACTTGAAATGCCCGGCCTTTACATCCATATCCCCTTCTGCAAAAAGGCTTGCACCTATTGCGACTTCCACTTCAGCACCGCGAAGCACCGCGATGCTCTCCTGGATGCGATGGGGTCGGAGATGATCAAGCGTAGCCGAGAACTGGGCGATAGCCCTGTTTCCACCATCTACTTCGGCGGTGGTACTCCCAGTCTGCTGGAACCGGATCGGATCTCTGAGTTCGTTCAACAAGCACGTGACCTGTTCCGGGTGGACCGCGATGCCGAGATCACGCTCGAAGCCAACCCCGACGACATCACAGCCGAAAGGCTGAACACTTGGAAGTCCGGCGGTGTGACGCGGATCAGCTTGGGGACACAGAGTTTTCGAGAGGATCGGCTTCGGTTCATGGGACGTGCGCACAGCGCGGACCAGGCCTTGCGGAGTATCGCGCTCATCGCCAAGGCCGGCTTCACATCGTGGACCATCGACCTCATCTACGGGCTACCTGGAATGACATTGGGCGAATGGGACGAACAACTCGACATCGCCTTGGAACAGGGCATGCCGCACCTGAGCGCCTACTGCCTGACCGTGGAAACCCGTACCGCCTTGGCCCATCAGGTGAGGAAGGGGCTGGTGGCGATGCCGGAGGACGATGATCAAAGCGCCCAATTCGATCGCCTGATGGAACGCATGGAGGCCGCTGGACTTGACCATTACGAGATCAGCAATTTCGGCAAGCCCGATCACCATTCTCGGCACAATACGAGCTACTGGGATGGCGCCACCTACCTGGGCATCGGGCCTTCGGCTCATTCCTTCAACGGCAACGTGCGCCGCTGGAACGTTTCCAATAACGCGGTCTACGTCAAGGCACTCGCGGAAGGAACTTCGTTCTGTGAAAGTGAGGAATTGACAGCCGTGCAACGCACCAACGAGCGTCTCATGACCGGCCTTCGTACGGCACTTGGGGTCGACCTTTTGAAACTGGAAGTGGATGCTTTGCGCATCAACTCGTCGGCCTTCCAACGGCATGTGTCGAACGGTCATCTGTGTTTGGAAGCAGGGCGCTTAGTTTTGAGCAAGGCCGGTCGGCACTTCGCGGACCGCATCGCCTCGGACCTGTTCGTCACCGAAGATGATCGCTGAGATCGCACACAAGGGCCGTACCTTCCGGGTGGACCTGTCGAAGCCCTTGGACCTCTCCATGCCCTTGCATGCGGGGCCTGACCAAGCGCGAGCGTGGTGGATCGATCCGGTGACCATGGAGCCGGTGCGCAATGGCGAGACCATCTACGCGGTGAAGGAAGGTTCGCCGGTCAACTTCCGCACCATCCGCTTCAACCCGCACGGGCACGGCACGCACACCGAATGCGTGGGCCACATCACGCCGGAGGTGTACCCTGTGGGTGGGCTGTTGAAGCGCTACTTCTTCACAGCCCAAGTGGTGAGCCTGCTGCCCGAAACGCGTCGTGCCCCGGACGGCCGCACGGACCAGGTGATCACCCTGGAGCAGTTGCGTCAGGTGGTGAACGAACGTCCCTGCGAGGCCTTGGTATTGCGCACACTGCCGTACGACCCGGGCCGCTCCAGCAAGGATTGGAGCGGCAGCAACCCGTGTTACCTGCAAAGCTCGGCCTGTGCCTGGTTGCGCAGCATCGGAGTGAAGCACCTGCTTCTGGACCTGCCCAGTGTGGATCGCGAGGAGGATGGCGGTGTGTTGGCGGCGCACCACGCCTTCTGGGACCACCCCGCCACGTTGGACCTGGAGCGGACCATCACCGAACTGATCCAGGTGCCTGCCGAGGTGCGCGATGGGGAATTCCTGTTGGAGCTTCAGCTGCCGCATTTCATGAACGATGCCGCACCGAGCAGACCGGTGCTCTACGCCTTCCTGCCATGACCTTGGCCGAGTTCCGGGAACATTGCCTGAGCAAGCCGGGCTTCAGTGAGGACCTGCCCTTCGGCCCTGAGGTGCTGGCGTTCCGCGTGGGTGGCAAGATCTTCGCGCTGATGGATGTGGACCTCTTCGTGAGCGTGAACCTCAAGTGCGACCCAGAGCGGGCTTTGGAACTGCGGGAGCGGTATGCGGGCATCACACCCGGCTATCA
Organism: Flavobacteriales bacterium; assembly: GCA_016718655.1. Taxonomy (GTDB): domain Bacteria; phylum Bacteroidota; class Bacteroidia; order Flavobacteriales_F; family PHOS-HE28; genus PHOS-HE28. The sequence goes on from JADKCV010000013.1 coordinate 73,030, forward strand.
CATGAACAAGCAGCACTGGAACACCGTGGTCACCGATGGTAGCGTTCCTGCCCGCTTGCTCTTGGAACTTGCGGACCACAGCTACGACCTGGTACGGAGCTCCCTGCCGAAGAAGCAACGGGACAGCTTGGCTTGATCGCGGCCGGTCGCTGAATACCTTCGCGCCATCGAACGACCATGAGCGAGACCACACGCCGCATCCACACCACCCTGCTGGGCTATTTCCTGCGCGGCTTGTTGTTGTTGGTGCCCATCACCCTCATGATCTGGGCCATCTGGCAGAGCTTGGCCTTCCTGGACAGCATCATCAAGACCGACATCCCGGGACTCGGACTGCTCATCCTATGCGGTATCATCCTCGCTGCAGGCTGGTTGGGCAGCACCTTCCTCTACCAACCCATCGCCGACCTGGGCGAGGAGCTGCTCCAGCGAATCCCATTTCTCAAGACCCTCTACGGCGCCTTGAAGGACCTTGTGGAGGCCTTGGTGGGCAACAAGCGCAAGTTCGACCGGCCCGTACTGGTGCGGCTGGGCGGGCAGATGGATGTGGAGCGGCTTGGCTTCATCACCCAGGACGATCTCACGCACTTGGGAGTGGGTCCGGACAAGGTGGCCGTTTACCTACCGCATGCCTTCAACTGGAGTGGGAACCTCTACATCGTTCCTCGGGCCAACCTCACTCCCTTGGAAACGAGTGCTACCGATGTCATGAAGTTCGTGGTGAGCGGCGGTGTGAGCACCGTGGATGACGATGCGGAGTGACCATACCACCTTCGGCACGTCCATTGTATACAGGCCATCCATCATGCGGGCATCCATCCTCCTTTCTCTCGTGCTCACCCTGTCGCTCGCCTCGGCACAGGCGCAGACCAGCGTCACACCAGGTTCCTTCGGCTTCAGCAACGGCGTGCATCCCACCTTCGACTTCATCTTCGAGGGCACCGACGTGAAGTACGTGGAGAGCTATTGGCGGGATGAGCTGAAGAAGATCAGCCACGATGTGAGTACCAAGAAGGAAGTGACCGGTGCCGGAGCCTTGCTTCCGCAGGTGAGCCCCGACACGGTCCGGGTTCAAATGAAGGCCGAGCAACGCAAGGGCAGCCCGCTATTGACGGCGCATGTTGCCATTTTCACCACCCAAGGCTACGTCGGTCCGAACAGCGATGCCAAGGTGTATGAAGCTGCCACGGCCTTTGTGCAGCAGCATTCCACCGCACTGCGCCGCCAGCTGGCCCAGCAGGAGCTGACCGAAGCGGAGAAGGGCCTGGCCCGCTTGCGCTCCGACCAGAGCAACCTGCAACGCGAGAAAGAGCGCGCGGAGAGCAGCATCGAGAAGAGCAAGCAGCGTGGGGCCGAGGCGGCAGTGGAACAGGAGCGTGCCAAGGTGGAACTGGATGACCTGACCAAACGCATCGATGCCCAACGCAACGAAGTGGCCAGCGCGCCGAGTGAAGAGGGTACCAAGGAACTGAACGCCCTGTTGAAGGAGCAGACGCGCACCCTGGAGAAGAGCCGCAAGGCCATGGAGCTCGAGCACGATATGAAGAAGAAGGTCGAGGACCTCACCTTCGCAGTCAAGAAGAACGTGGAGGACCAGGGCCGTAAACAGGACGAGATCGCCCGGCAAGAGGTGTTGGTGAACACCCTACGCCAGAAATTGGCAGATATCCGATAAGGGGCCGGGAGGGGTCGCCTAACTTGGCGCTCCCTTCTCCATGCAAGCGCGTCGCAACGCCCTGGTGCTCCTTCATATCGTGGTCTTCGTCTGGGGCTTCACGGGCATCCTGGGCAAGCTCATTGAGCAAAGCACCCTGCACCTGGTCTACACCCGTACGGTCATCGGCATGGTGGGTCTGGCGGTGGCAGCGTGGTGGCTGAAGCAGCCGTTATCCTGGCGAACCCCGGACCTGAAACACTACCTGCTGACCGGCTTGATCATCACCGGCCACTGGATCACCTTCTATGGCGCCATCAAGATCAGCACGGCCAGTCTGGCGGCGGCCTGCCTCAGCACCAGTACGGTGTTCACCGCGCTCCTGGAACCCATCTGGTTCAAGCGGCGCATCAGGACCTACGAGGTGGTGCTCGGACTGGTGGTGATGGCCGCGCTCTTCCTCATCTTCGGCTTGGAGACCAAGTATCGGCTAGGCATCGCCGTGGCCACCCTCAGCGCCCTGCTCAGCGCCTGGTTCAACATCATCAATGCCAAGCTCATCCAGCGCGACAGCGCTATCCGGATCGGGTTCTACGAAATGGGTGCGGTGGTGCTCGTGATCGGCCTTTGGCTGGCCTGGGAGAGCGACCTTCCACCACCCTTGTGGCAACTGCCTGCGAGCGACATCAGCTATCAGCTGTTGCTCGGCTTCGTGTGTACCTCCTTCGCCTTCGTGGCCGGCATCGCGGTCATGCGCCAGCTCTCGCCCTTCACTGTCATGCTCACCGTGAATCTGGAGCCGGTCTACACCATCCTCATCGCGCTCCTCATTTGGGGAGCGGAGGAACAGATGACCACCGGGTCCTACCTCGGCATCGCCTTGATATTGGCCTGCCTGGTGGTGAACGGCTGGTTGCAGCGGAAGCGCGATGCGCGCGAGGTGGTGGAGCCCGATCCCCTCACCCAAGGTTGACGAACTTCGTACCATGGACCGCACAAAAGGACTGGTGTTGCTGCTCGGCGTGGGCCTGTTGGTGTTCTTCATCACCCGCGAGGTCTATCGACCCGAGGCCAGCACGGAACAGGTGGAAGCCACGGTATTGTTGGAGCGCGTGCGGCCGGTAATGAAGTTGGTCACCGTGGAAGGCGACTTCAGCGAGGTGATAACCTTCAGCGACGCCAATGCCGCTTGGTTCGACTGGACCCGGGAGCTCCCCTGGAATCGCAAGCAGGCCATGCTTCTGGTGAAGGCCAGGGCCTCGGTAGGCTACGACCTGGAAGGCATGGGCCTGGAATTCGACGACGCCACCCGCACCGTTCGCTTCACCGGCATGGGGAAAGCCAAGCTCCTTTCACTGGAGCACGATGTGAAGTACTACGACCTGGCGGAAGGCACCTTCAACGCCTTCAGCGCCGCCGATCACACGCGCATGAATGCCCAGGCCAAACAGCGCATCCAAGCGAAGATCCCGGCCAGCGGACTGTTCCGGAAGGCCGAGGAGCAGCAGGGTGAATTCCTGGTGATCCTGAAGGCCGTGGTGGAGAACGCGGGGTGGACCTTTGTGGAGGAGACCGGGACGAACGGTCCTACCGCTCCTATCAAGGACTGAACCAAGCCCCCCGCCCGGGTGTTCCCCGGTATCTTCGCCGCAGCACACCAGCGGCCTTAGGCACATGTCCTCCACCCTACTCGCTCCCAGCCAATACTGTCCCAGCCTCACGCGGTACGAACGCTGGAAGACCCGCTCCGTGCGCATCGGTGAGATCGGCATCGGCGGTCACAACCCCATCCGGGTACAGAGCATGACCACCACGGACACGATGGACACGGCGGCCACCGTGGCCCAGAGCATCCGCATGATCGAGGCGGGCTGCGAACTGGTGCGCATCACCGCCCCGAGCAAGAAGGACGCGGAGAACCTGGCCGAGATCAAGAAGCGGATCCGTGCGGCGGGCTTCAGTGCCCCCTTGGTGGCCGACATCCACTTCACGCCCAACGCCGCTGAAGTGGCCGCCCGAATTGTTGAGAAAGTGCGCGTGAACCCCGGCAACTACGCCGACAAGAAGAAGTTCGATGTGCGCGAGTACACCGATGCGGAATACGCCGAGGAGCTGGAGCGCATCCGCGAGCGCTTCACCCCGCTGGTGCGCATCTGCAAGGAGCACGGCACGGCCATGCGCATCGGCACCAACCACGGCAGCCTCAGCGACCGCATCCTGAACCGCTACGGCGACACGCCCGAGGGCATGGTGGAGAGCGCCTTCGAGTTCCTGCGCATCTGCCGCGACGAGAACTACCACGAGATCGTGCTGAGCATGAAGGCCAGCAACGTGCAGGTGATGGTGCAGGCATACCGCCTGCTGGTACACCGCATGATGAGCGAGGGCTGGGACTACCCGCTGCACCTGGGCGTGACCGAGGCCGGCGACGGCGAGGACGGTCGCGTGAAGAGCGCGGCAGGCATCGGAGCGCTGCTGGAGGACGGCATCGGAGATACGGTGCGCGTGAGCCTCACGGAGGACCCCGAGTTCGAGATCCCCGTGGCCCGTGCCTTGGTGGACCGCTACAACGACCGCAGGAACCATGGACCCATCCCCGAGGTGGCGCAGGTACCGGTGTATCCGTTCACCTATCAGCGTCGTCATAGCCGCGAAGTGCTCAACATCGGCGCGCGGCATGTGCCCGTTGTGATCGCCGACCTCAGCGGCCGCGCGGCGATCACCCCAGCCACGCTCTTTGCCTGGGGCTACCGCTACAGCGTGCCCTTGGACAAGTGGAACATCACCGACCAGGCCTGCGACTACGCCTTCATCGGCAAGAACACCATCGACTTCGAGATCCCCGGCACGTTGGGGATCATCCAAGAGCACGCCACCTGGCTCGGTAACGCGAAGAAGGATCGGCATTACCCGTTCCTGAACAAGCGGGAATACCTCGGCGGCGCGGCGCGTCATCCCCAGTTCAACCTGGTGTACGCCACCTTGGCCGACCTGGACGAGGCTTACATCACCGCGCTGAAGGCCGACCCCACGGCCGTGCTGCTCATCGACACGCACAACGCGCACGGCATGGCCGAACAGCGTCGGCTCTTCTTCGAACTGATCGCTCAGGAATGCCCTGTTCCGGTGATCATCGGTCGGGCCTATGGCGCCATCTCCAACGATACGTTGGTCCTGAACAGCAGCACCGACATGGGTCCGCTGCTCATCGACGGCCTGGGCGATGGCGTCTTCATCGCCGACGAGCACGGTGGCCGCGAGGACCTGGTGTGCCGCACCGCCTTCGGCATCCTGCAGGCCACCCGCACGCGCACCAGCAAGACCGAGTACATCAGCTGTCCCAGCTGCGGCCGCACGCTCTTCGACCTACAGGAGACCACGGCCAAGATCCGGGCGCGGACCAGTCACTTGAAGGGTGTCAAGATCGGCATCATGGGCTGCATCGTGAACGGCCCGGGCGAGATGGCCGACGCCGACTTCGGCTACGTGGGCACCGGCCCTGGCGTGATCACCCTGTACCGCGAGAAGGAAGTGGTGAAGCGCAACGTGCCCAGCGAACACGCGGTGGACGAGCTCATTGGCCTGATCAAGGAGCACGGGATGTGGGTAGAGGTGGAAGGCTAACTTCCGGCCATGATCCGCGCCACCATTCTGCTCGCCACGATCGGACTACCTGTACTGCTCCACGCCCAGCGCACCCGCGCGCTGGAGCAGATCGCCAGCACCATGGCCGGCTCGTACACGAGTGCTGAACAAGCGAAGACCGACACCAGTTACTTCGAGATCGAACTTGAGATGGTACGCATCTGGCCCAAGCGGCGCGATGGGGCCTGGTTCTATGTGGAGCAGGCCACCGCGGACAGCAAGGCCAAGCCTTACCGCCAGCGTGTGTACCACGTACAGCAGGTGAACGACAGCACCTTCACCAGCAACATCCTGACCATCAAAGGAGGCGAATCGCTGTACGGCGCTTTCGCCGACCCGGTAAGGCTCGAACGCCTGAACCCCGATTCGTTGGAACGACTGGATGGTTGCGCCATCACCTTGCATCGGAAGGGGAACACCTATACGGGCAGCACGCACGACCGCGATTGCCCGAGCAAGCGAGGCAAGGCTGTGTACACGACCAGCGAGGTGGTACTAAGCTCCGACCGCATGGTGAGTTGGGACCGCGGTTGGGATGCCGAAGGCAAGCAAGCCTGGGGCGCTGAGAAGGGCGGCTACGTCTTCATCAAGCGGCGGCGCTGATCCATCAGCCTTTGGAATTGGGCAGGCGCACGCGCGTGTCCTTGAACATGCCGATCCACTGCAGGCTGAGCTCGGCACCACCACGGAAGCCGGTCTGTGCACGCAGCTTGCCGATGTTCACATCATAACTCAACCCCGCCACCAGCTTGCGCTTCCACTCGAACTGCAGGGTGGGGATCACGGCATCGCCCCAGCGGTGGAAACAACCCAAGTGCAAGGCCGAGGAGTTCTTGTCCGTGGTGAAGCGGCTATCCTGTCCGATGCGTCGGTGCATCATCGCCCCGTACAGGATCTCGCGCGTTCCACCCTGTTGCGCAACCATGGCACGCGGTGACCAGGTCCATCGCTGACCGGGGATGCGCACCTCGCAGTGTGCCATATACCTGCGAAGCAAGCGATCGCCAACGCCGCTCAGCAGGTCCACTCTGGGTTGGGTGAGGTGGAAGGACGAAGCACCAGCCAACCAGGACACCCCGTTGCGCAGCTCACCGCGCGCCATCAATCCAGCAGCGAGGTCCATGAACGACCGGCGCTGGTTGGTGATCAGTTCATTCGTGGGTAAGGACGGATCGTAACCCGCACCGTTGTACTGGCTGTCCCAACGCATGCCCTCGAGCACGGCACTGCGTTGCCCGTAGGCGGCTTGCATCCCCAGGGCCACCGTGCTGTGCTCGCCCATGCGCAAGGCATAGGCCACGCTCAACGCGCCTTGGGTATCACCGAAGCCGGTGGTGCCTGCCTTATCGGTGAACGCACTCAATCCCACACCGATGTAACGACCACCGAGCCGATCGCGGAGCACCGGCAGGTCATAGCTGAAGTACTGCGTGCGGAACGGAACACCGATGCTGGTCCATTGCTGGCGATGGGCCAGCGCGACACGTTGATCACCCTCCCCGGAACCAGCCAATGCGGGATCGATCACCAAGGGCGTATTGTGGAACTGGGCGAAGTGTACATCCTGCCCCCGAACCGGTTCGATGCAACCAGCCAACGCCGCTGCAATGCCCAGCAGGACGAGCGCACGGTATGTCTTGTAGCTGCTCATCGCACAAGGGTCACGTTATGCGTGCGTTCGATCACCTCGCCATCGAGGAGCGTGGCCTGCAGCACCACCACATACACGCCGCTGGCGCAGGGACTTCCGTTCGCAGTGCCATCCCATCCCATACCGGGCTGCGCGCTCGTGAACACGCGCATACCCCACCGGTCATAGATGGCGAGTTCCATCTCACCGATGGCATTGCCGCGCGCGAAGAACACGTCGTTATTCCCATCACCGTTCGGGCTGAACACATCGGCCAGGAAGATGGCCTCACTGTCCTGGATGCAGATCTCCGCACGCATCGAATCGCGGCACCCACCTTCATTCCAGACCACGAGCTCTATGGGGTAATAGCCGGCCACGCCATGATCATAGCTGGGATCCAGACCAGGTGCATAGGGCAGCGTATCACCATCGATGAGCCAGTAGCCAGCCACCGCGTTGTTGCTCAGGTCGATGAAGGTCACCTCCCGCTGTTCCCAAGGCACGCAGTCCACCTCGGGATTGCTGCTGAACAGGGAGGTGATGGGCGGCCATGCCGGGATGCGCAACAGGGTGTCCTGCTCACATCCGGTGTCCTCGTTCACCACGGTAACCTCCACCAGCGAGCCTGCGGGAAGGGAGATGCTGTCTGCGACAATAGGTGTCGTAGTGCCCCACGTGAACCGGAAGTCGCCTGCAGCGGCCACGGTGCCCAAGGCGAAGCCCTGCTCACCCCAACACTGCTGCGCACTGAAGGTGTACTCAGGTTCATACGGTGGATGCACCAGGATCGGGATGCTGTCCACCACCGGGTCGCTGCATCCATCGGCGGTCACCACCACGTAGGTCGTACTGACCAGGGGCGACACGGCTTGTGTGGATACCGGGAAGAGGCCATCGCTCCAGTTGAACAGGATGGGTGTCTGTGGGGGACCGCCGTTCGCAACCACAGCAATGGTGGTGCCGCCCCCATCGCAGATGGCCGGTGTACCCACAGTGACCGTGGTGGTCAATGCCGGATGATCAACGAACGTCATCGTATCAGCGCTCATGCAGGCCCCGCTCCCGTAGGTGTAGATCAGGGTATAGGCGCCATCCGGCAGCGTGGACGGCGAGAAGCTCGGTGTAGGTAGTCCGGTGAACACACCGCCCGGAGGGTCCAAGAGCACATCGACCTGGATAGCATTGGAACAGTACGTGTCCTGCACTCCAGCGATGCTGGCCTCCTGATAAGCGAGCACGTTGACAACCACACTATCCGAGCATCCCGCAGGAGCTTCATAGTAGATGACATGTTCACCCTCCCCCACCTCCGCAGGATCGAACACGCCGGTCGCCGAAACGCCCTCGCCCGTGAACATGGCGCCAGGTGGTACTTCAGCGATCATGAACGGATCCACTGCGGAACACACGGTCAACGCATCCACATCCAACCCATCCGGATGTACCAGCACGAGCAGCGAGTCGCTGCAGGTGTTCGCGGCATAGACGAGGATGAACGCACCAACTCCGGACACCCCAGGGTCGAAGTACCAGTCATCTTCATCATCCTGGGTGACGGACACACCGTTCCAAACACCATCCCACGGTGTGCGTCCTGTACTGCTCTCATCGACCAACAAGGCCTCATCGCTTGCACAGAAGAACAACGTGTCGACGGTGAGCGTGGTGTAGCCAACGAGGATGCCGATCGTATCGACGCAGCCGTTGGGTGCGAAGTACAGCAGTTGATCCCATCCATCACCTGCTTGCACAGGATCATAGGTGCCTAAGTCAGCATCCACGATCCCATCACCGGTCCATGTGCCACCCGGGGGAACAGCAGCAGGGACCAGTGTGTACGGTGCCGGCATGCTCGGACAGGCACTGCGATCACCACCGATATCCACCGGCTTCACATGGATCGTGAACTCCGTGTCGCAGCCCTGCATCACATAGCGGATCACATGATCACCGCCCCCCGCTTCATCGGGATCGAAGGTGCCGTAGATGGAATCCACGACCCCGGCACCACGCCAGCGTCCGCCGAAAGGATACACCGGGATATCGAAGGGATAGGTGCTTTGGCACACCGTATCCAATCCCGTGTTCGCCATGACATGGTCGACGTTCACGGTGAGCACATCGCTGCAATTACCGGCGGAGTACGTCACGAGATAGGATCCGATTATGCTCGGGTCGAACACCCCGTTGGGCGTGGTGAAGGGGCCGCTCCAGGCACCGCCTTGCGGGCTGAATTCACTGAAAGCGAAGGGCGCGGTGCCTGGACAAGCAGCCACATCGAAGCCGGCGTCCATACTGTCCACGGTGAGCAGCAGCTCCGCCGCACAGCCGCCGGGAAGCGTGTACGTGATCACATGCAGACCTGGTCCTGCGGTGTCGGGATCGAGCGTACCGACCAAGGTGTCGAGGATGCCGGGGCCCTCCCACCAGCCACCCGGCGGTGTGGCCACCAGATCGAACGCATTCAACGATTGGCAGATGGTGGTGGGCGCACCGATGATCTGCGGGTCGATCACAGTGATGGTGCGCGATGCCGTCGCTGTCTGCCCGGTGCCCTGCTCCGCTACCGTGACACTGTAGGTGGTGGTGACCGTTGGGCAGGCTGAGATCGGTCCCGCGACCGAGGGCAGACCACCGTTCCAACTGTAGGTATAGGCATTGCAGCCGTTCACATCGGCGCGCAACGCCACACAATCACCCGCACAGATGGTGTCCTGCGCAGCGAGGATCTCCACCTGCACGGGGCAGGTGCTCACCTGTGTTTGTGCGGTGAGTGTGAAGAACCAGAGCGAATCGCAGCGATCGCGCAGCCCGATCCTGAAGGACAGTGTGTAAGGACAGTTGCGATCGAACGCGGGGTCCACGCCGAGCTGCAGCTGCGCGGTGGAACCACCGGAGCACGCGATGGGTGTGGCACTGATGACCTCCGGCGCTTGCACCCCGTTCAGTCCGAAAGCGCCCGCAGCGATCGAGTCGCAGGGGAATGGCATAACTGAATCCGACCGTGAGTCCGGAGCTGTTGCATGCGGGAGGTGTCACGATGGACATCACCGGAGGAACGGGCGGTTCCGCTTCAGCACGCCACTGCGCCTCGAAGCCACAGTAGGCCACGCTTTGATCGCTGACGAAGTGGATGGTGAGCACGCCGCTGGTGGCTACGATGGGAGGTGGGGCCACCACCCCGGAATACACCGGTCCGATCTGGGGTGAGTTGATCGTCGGCCCGTCGTGGAAGGTGAGCCGATCATAGCCCTGCTCCAGGCAGAACGTGGGTTGGAAGACCATGGTGATGGTGCTTCCGGCATCGATGGTGAACGTGAGGTCCTCGTTGTTGCCGTAGATGTTGCCGCCGGGTCCGGCCTCGCTGTCCAACAGGATCCCCTTGCAGATCGTCACCGTGGTATCGCTCATGTTGAACTCCGGCAACACCTGAGCCTGCAGCAGCAGCGGGGCCGCGAGCAGAAGGAGCAGGCTATGGCGGAGCGTGGCGCGCATGACTTCGGATTCAGAGGCTATCGGCCATGATCGTGATGGGCACGGTGGTGATGCTGTTGCTACGTAGCCCCGAGCGGTCCTCCACGTGGAAGGTGTAGGTCATCACCTCCTGCTCGCTGGAACCGAGCAAGAACAAGGGCGTGAGCACCACGCTCAATTCACCCTGGATCGGCACTTCAGTGTCGGGAGGAGCCAACGGCTGGATGTGGTATCCATCGGCCGTGTTCAAGCGGCTGTCCTTCACCCACAGCGAGTGATCGTCCGGATCGATACGGCCCAGGTCACCATCGCCATCGGCATAGGAGAAGCGGATCGTCACCGGCTCACCGAAAGCCGTGACCTGTGTGGGGGACACGCTGATCAGTGTGATCACCGGCTCATGGGGCATCACAGGCTCCTTCTTGCACGAAGCGAACGATGCGACCACGATGGACAAGGGGAGCAGGTACTTCATGGCGTAATGCGCAGGGTGAAGTAGTGGAGCATGGGTGCCTCGGTTCCATCGTTGGGAACCTCCGTGACCGATCCATCATCCCCATCACTGACATAGGCACGGACGAACAGCACGGTACCGGCCGTATACGTGGAGAGGTCCAGCGTGGCCCTGTGGGTGAAGGCGGTGGCGCTGTTCCCGAAGTCGGGGCCGGTGATCGTACCACCGAGCTGCAGCGCGGCCGCCGGTGTGGTGGGGAACGCGGCCGTGTTGGTGGTGATGCGGTATTGGTTCACACCGAGCTCGCTGGCTGCGGTCTGGTCATCAGCGAAGGCGAACCAGAGGTCCACGGGACCCGCAGGAACTTCAATGGGCTGGACACCGGGATCGGTGCCACGCGGGAACGCGGTGCTGGACGTGCCCGCCGGGAACGCGAGCAGACCGATGACCTGCGGCTGCAGATCACCCGCGGCTGGAGGTCGTCCGAACATATCGCGCGCACCGCCCTGGATCCAGGTAGTGATCGCATTGATATAGGCCTGTTGGTTAGCGGGCCAATCGCTGTCCTCCGTGAAACCGAGCGGCATGATCCCACTGGTGTTGGGTACGAAGGCGGTGAGTCGTTCATGCAGGAACGATGCGTTCACATCACCGGGGACGACGCGATAGGTGAAGCTGTTCTGCGGATCATTGGCGATCACCGGATGCATCACCAGCGAATTGTACGCCCCACTGATGGTGCGGAATTCGGGCTCGAAGCTTCCGTCGTGGCAACCGCTCAGTGCGCAGGACGGGCGCAGGATACGCTGGTGGATCCACGCGAAGTTGCCTTGCGGGATCGCGGCCACTGTGGGGTTGGATGGTGCAGGCGCCTCCCGGTCGAAGGGGTTCGCCTCCTCCTTCTGGCAGGCGGCCAGCAGCAGTATCCCGCCGAGTATATGGGTGGTTCTGCGCATGGGATCAGATGCGATCGAAGAGGCTCATACTGCCCGGCGCGATGAGGCCCGCACCCAGCACATCCTGTTTGAACCCGAGCAGTTCGGCGACCGTGGGTACCAGATCGGTGACCAGGCCGATGGGGTTGTCCTCGTTGCCCACCATCAACCCGGCCTCCACACCGGCACCCGCCATCATACCGAACACGCGGAGCGCATTGGCATCGCTGTGGTCGAACGAGACCCAATCGTTCTGGTCCAGGATGGCATTGGGTTCTCCATTGCGGCCGCATTCAGGCACGGCGATGATCGTGGTATTGCCCGTCATCTCCGGCACCTGGGTCTGGATGAAGTTCCACAGATGGCCCACGGCATGGTCAGCGCGATGCAGTGCTCCGAGGTAACCCGTGAAGCTGCTGTGACAACCGTCCACGCCACTGAGGTTCACCACGGTGAGCGTGGGCCTGAACCACTTGAGCACTTCACAGGCATAGCCCACGGTGCTGAGATCGCCGCTGTCGTTCACCGGCGGATGTGCGATGGTGCCATTGGCGGTCTTGTTGAACATCTCCACCATGAAGGCCTTGATGTCCTGCTTCTCCTCTGGCGTGTTCCCGATGCCGGTGGCCGTGTTCACCACCCGCTCGAAGCTGTTGTTCAGGAACTGCTGCATCTCGTAGACCGGCGGCAGCTGGTCCTCGGGATGGTACACCTTGGCATCGCCCAGGTACTGATCACCCAGTGGACCGAACGTGACATTGGGTGCGAAGAAGTTGGCCCCATAACGTGCGCCGTAATTGGGGTGGATGCTGTGGTTGAGCAGTGGCACGCCGCCGCCGATGCTGTTCCCTACGAACCAGGTCTTGCTCGCCGCCACTCCCATGTGCCTGCGCAGGTATTCGAAGAGCGTGGGGTTGATGGGCTTTTGCTGGAGTCCCTGCGTGGCGGCGGTTGTGCCTTGCAGCAGGCTGTTGAGCCCGCCATAGTGTCCGGTGCTGGCGGCGCGCATCTCCCGGAACACGGTGCCCTGTGAAGCGAGCGATTGGCCGAGGATGGAGGGAATGGGGCTGATGCCCCCAAGGCCGGTGCCGTACACGATCTTCTCCACGGGTGGTGCGCCATCGAACATGTTGTACATCACGTTGCCCTCATTGGGGTCGTTCTGGCTATCGGCCAGGTAACGCTGAAGGATGCTCTCCTGCTGACGTACACCACCGGCGAACAGCACGAAGACCACATGCTGCGCCACACCGCCACCACCACTGGATGCGAAGAGCCGACCGGTGGGGAGGATGTAAGGGAACACCAGGCTGCCCGCTGCTGCGGCCCCGGCGCGTTGGATGAATCGTCTGCGGTCCATGGCGGTGTTGGGCTTAGTAGAACAGGTATTCGTCGCTGAGGGCGAAGGAGAAGTAGATGAGCTCGGGCGTCACATAGGGATCGGCGGTGATGTAGTTGCGGAACCAGGTTAGCTCGGCCTCGCTCGGGGTGCGCACGAGGAAGCGTGCATACGTGGCGCGTGTGAACACATCGATGTCGGCCCGCATGACCTCATCGGTGGGGATGATCACACCCGGCTTGTTCATGAAGTTGCTGATGATGACCTCCCGCGCCAGCTCCTTGTCGCCGATGCTTTCGATGCACTGCGCCAGCTGGTAGACCTCGTTCGCGCTCAACGCGGTCTGGAAGAGATTGGCGTGCAGGATGGCCACGTATTCCTCCGATGTCTTGAGCTTGTCCTTGTTGGCGCTGGGTGCGCGCAATTCCACCTCGTTCACCTCATAGATGCGATCCTTACGGCAGCCCGTGGCCAGCAGACCGAGGGCCGAGAGCAGCAGCGCACTGCACAGGGGGCGAATGGATGCGATGGCGGGCATGATCAGATGTTGGCGTATTCGTCCGTGATGAGGATGCTGCGCTGCACGCGCTTCAGGTCATGGTCCACCAGGAACCCGGGCAACAGCGCGAACACTTCGGCGCTGCTGGGTGCCCTGCCCAGGAAGGTGCGGTAGCACCAACCGATCAAGCCTTCATGCCCCTCGGCACTGCTGGTGAGGATCGCCGCGTAATCGCCCTTGTTCTGACCGCTCTGACCGAACAGCAGGCCCGCTTGTCCGGCATCCACCATGGCGTAAGCCACGGTGAATTCCGCATTCGTGGGGAAGCGGCCGAGCAGGTTGTCGAACGTGGCGTTCACGTAATTGAAGCTGTTCATGTTGATCTCGTCGTACACCGCATTGAGCAGCATGCGCCGCATCACTTCGTTGATGGTGATGAGCCCATCGCGGTATTCGGTGCGGCTGCGTTTCACGGCGAGCAGGCGGGCCAAGGTGGAGTTGGCCGCGTTCAGTCCAGCGCCATTGCCCGAGAGCGAATCATCGAGCGCCTGCTGTTGCGCATTGGCGATGAAGCCGTCGATCACCTCATCGCTGGCGCCTTCCAGGCACAAGGACTTGAACAGCTCGTATTGGCGCGTATGGTACTTGTTGCGGTAGCTGCTGTCATCCGCCAGTGCTGCGGTGCTCATCATCAGCTTGTCGACCAACGCGATGCGCGATGCACTGCTCAAGCCAGCGCTTTCCAGGGCCGCCACTTCGGCCTGCATCTCCACGTCCAGCGGCTCGCGGCCCAGCAGGTCGATGAAGAGGCGATTGACGTAATTCTCCGTGATCACCGTCGGTACACCGAAATGATCCGGGGCCTGATTGTCGGGCACCACCTCGCGATCCTTGTTGCAGGACGTGAGCAGGAGCGCCCCCAGCAGCATTCCTGCAGCGCTTCCGATCCGGGTGCGAAGGGTGTGTTCCACGGTGCTTGTCACGCTCCATGGATGCGAACGGGGTTCGGCAGTGGAGCGGTGGCAAGCTTACGCGGCCGCCTTTCGGAAGGATCGGCGATTACGACAGACGAAGGGTCGTTCGTCGACGGATCTTCGGACGATCACGACCAGATGGATCCACACATCCACCCGTTCATGATCAACGCGAACAGGTGTACGTGCTCCTTCGAAAAGCAGGTATCCGAGTGCCTAGAAGAACTCTCGGAAGCGCAACACCAACACGCCATCACTAGCGGTCTTCGTGGCGCCCGTACTGCAGTTGGCGAAGGTGGCTGTGAAGTCAGCCTTTACGATCACATAGGGACCGAGGCCATCGGAACCGTTCTCCACATCGACGATGGTGAAGGTGCTCGCACTCTGGCCGGCACAGGTGGTGCGCCAAGCCACACCGGTCGGATCGGTATAGGTGAGCTCCACGCCTTGGCCGCCCAGTGTTGCCACACCATAGGCATAGGTGGAGGGCGTGAAGAACGTGTACATGGCATCGGGAACCACTTGTGGCGCTTCGTAGGAAAGTGTTCCCTTCACCATGCGGAAGCGCTCCAGGTCCTGAACACCATTGTAGAGGTAGCACGAATAGTAGCGTTGCGAAAGTGCGGGGGGAGTGGCATCCTGGCCGAATGCCTCGGGAACGGCTTGCAGGTCGCCACCACTGCTCGCAATGAGAGAGATCTCCGCACCGTCCAGGATCATGCGGACCCCTTCAGCGCCTGTGATGCTCAGGTCGACATCCACCGGGGTAGGCGTTGGTGTGGGTTCAGGTTCCACGGGGTCCTCCTTCTTACAGGCGGAAAGGACCAGAAGGGAACCCAGTAACAAGGACCAGGTCGAACGGAACATGAGCGGTCGCATTAGGCCCCTAAGGTAAGCCCAATGCGACCCCGGCGCGGAACCCTTCGGCTCAGCGTTCGGAGAGTTGCGCGGTGGCACCGTCGTTATCCGGTATCGGCTGATGGAAGTGGAGCACGGTGCCGAGTAGAACAGCGATGACAGCGGCTTGGATAAGGGTGCGGTACTTGGGTTCCATGGGGAGGGGGTGATTGGAGCCATGGTTACGGGCGGGGTTCAGGAGCGTTCCAAGGGATCGACACAAAGCCATCCCGCTCGGCGAATAGGGCTTGGGATCCGACGAATGAGAATTCGACTATCGACCCTCCTCCATCTCCTTTGACCAGCGACGGACCAATGGCCGTTGAAGCGTTCCTGCCACGAACATGATGACTCCTGTGGCCAAGCCGACCATCACACCGAAGTGGGCCCCGCTGCGATCCGGCAGCCGCACCAGGAGTTCAGAAGCGAAGGCAGCATAGAGTCCGACCACCGACCAATACATGAACGTCATGTGCGTCGTGGACCATTGCAATGGCCTCGGACGCATCAGCACTGGGCGTATACCGGCAAGCAAGGTGAGCAGGCTGATCACGGCGGCTACGTGGAATGGCCCGAACCCGCCGAAAAGGCGGTAGATGCAAAAGGCCGATGCGTTCACCAGGACCATGGCGACCGCATACACCCGACCCAGGCGGCGATGGCGGCGATCGCCCTTGCGCACGACCAGCACAGCTGCACCGATGACCAGCGCAAGGCAACTGGCGGCTATGTGGACAAGGGACAGGGTGCTGGAGGAGTTCATTCCGTTCATGTATGCTGGAACAGGTCCTCGGGTGTTCATACCACAGGACACGTAAACCAAGGACCGGCCTATTGCAGGTAGCCTTTGATCGCTTTCACGTAGCGCTCGAACGCCTTGATACCGGCCTTGGTCAACCGACAGCGTGTATTGGGGTAGTTGTCCTTGTAGCCCTTGGTGATCTCCAGGTAGCCCGCCTCCTTCAGCTTGGTGAGCTGTACGCTCAGGTTACCCCGCGTGGCACCGGTCCGTTCCAACAGGTAGGTGAAGTCCGCTTCATCCACCGCGATGAGCAGGCTTACCACCGCCAGGCGCAGCTGATTGTGCAGTACGGGATCAAGCGGCGCGAAGCCCATCCTCGTAACGTTTGAGCAGGATACCAGGGATGATGTAGCCCATCACCATCGAGGCACAATAGAGCACCAGCGTGGCCAGGGGCGCGTTCAGCACGAGCATCGCTACACCGGCCATCCAGAACAACACACCACCCACCTGCAAGGGCACGAAACGCATGATGCGGCCGGTCAGGAAGGTGGGGAGTCCCGTGAGCAAGGTGATGGCCACAGTGGCATCCACACGGTTCACCACAGAGAAGGCGATCAGCAGGACCATGGTGATGACGAACGAGCCCCACAGGGCGGTGATGGTGCCATCCATGGGGTTGAGGACCCGTTCGCGCCGGCTTTCACGCGCACCATGGATGCTGCTGAGGATGCCCCCCAACGCGCCCGCAATGCCCCAAGCCGCTCCGTTCTGCCAACCCTCCGATCCATCGCGGAGCAAATACGTGACGACCATGGCGGCGATCAGCAACACGCCCCACAGCAGGAAGTAGAAGCTCATGCGGCTGAAGCTGCGTCGTGCCTGTCCGATCATGCCTTCGATCAAGCGTAGGCTCTCTTGGGGTGATAGTTCCGTGTTCATCATAAACTTGTTTACGATGCAAACATAATGGATCCCGATCGATCCGTGCAAGTGGGACCTACCTTTCCTGCATGACACGAACGATCCTCATTGCCGGACCTACCGGGCTTATCGGCACCACCACGGTACAGCAGGCCTTGGCCGACCCACAGGTGGGACAGGTGATCGCGCTTACACGTCGCCCGATCGGTACGACACACCCCAAGCTGACGGAATGGACCGCTCCCGGGGACGATCTGCTAGCCGGGCTCCGACCGCAGCAGGTGGATGCGGTGATCTGTTGTTTGGGCACCACCATCCACAACGTGGGCGGAGATAAGGCCCGGTTCATCCACGTGGACAAGGACCTGGTGGTGGGGCTGGGGCGCTGGGCGAAAGCGAACGGGGTTCCCGTGATGAGCGTGGTGAGCGCGATCGGCGCCGACGCGGGCTCCGGCGTATTCTACAACCGGGTGAAGGGCGAGATGGAGCGGGACTTGAAGGCGATGGGCCTTCCCACGCTACACCTGTTCCACCCGTCGATACTCACCGGTCCGCGCCAGGAGAAGCGTACGGGTGAGCGCATCGGCATCGCGGTGGCCACCCTGCTCTCGCCCCTACTACCCGATCGCTACAAGCCCATGCCCCATGATGTGCTGGCCAAGGCCCTGCTGCGCTCCACGCAAGTGACGCAAAGCGGCACACACAGCTACCGGAGCATCCGATCCTTGGCATCAGGCTAGAACACCACGGTACGCGACGCCATGGCCTCCTGTGCCGCATCCAGCTCCTGCGTCAACGAATCGCGGAGCCGAACGAACGTCGGGCGCGCAGCCTCGGGAACGGGTTCAGCGCTGGGGAATTCCTCTTTACGGTGGTCCACTTGGACGCCGTTCTTCCAGAACCGGAAGCACACGTGAGGCCCGGTGGCCAGGCCCGTGCTTCCCACCTCACCGATCACGTCACCCTGCACGACACGCTGCCCTTGACGCACCAGGATCTTGCGCATGTGCAGGTACTGCGTACTGTAGGTGGTGTTGTGCCGGATCTTCACGAAGTTGCCGTTCCCGCCTGTTCGTCCGGCCTTTTCCACCACCCCATCGCCCACCGCCAGGATGGGCGTGCCATAAGGTGCGGCATAATCGGTGCCAAGGTGAGCCTTCATCACCTTCTGCACCGGGTGCAGGCGACGGCCACTGAACCCGGAACTGATGCGACTGAACTTCAAGGGTGCCTTCAGGAAGGCCTTGCGTTGGCTGTTGCCTTCCGCATCGTAGAACTGTTCGTCGCCATCATGTGCGAACCGGAAGGCTTCCTTCTCCTTGCCTGCTGAAGTATAGCGTGCGGCGAGGATCATCGGTCGGCCGTAGCGCTCACCATCCACGGTGCGTTCGCTGTACACAACGGAGAAGGTGTCGTTCTTCTGGATGCGGTAGAAGTCCACTGTCCAGGCGAAGACCTCGGCGAGTTGCATGGCCAGTGCGGGATCGGCACCGGCGCGTTCCAGGTCGTTGTAGAGCGCTCCGGTCACCGCGCAGGCGATGCGGTGCTGCGAAGTGCGCACCGGACGTTGGCCCACGCGAACAGTGGGTTCACCGGTCAGGCCGAACACCACGTATTCCACGGGATCGGCCTCGTAGATGAAGTAGGTGGGCGTGCGGGTGCTGTCATCGGCGAAGATGAACGCATAGGGATGCCCAGCCCGCATCCGGCGCACATCGAAATACGGGGCTGCAGCAGCGACAAGTTCGCTCACGGTGGGCATGGGCACCGCGTGCTGTCCCAGCAGGTCGCTGAAGGTGGTACCCGTCCGTACCACGCCCTTCTCCAGAACGAAGCCCGACATCGGTATCCCGTAAGCGTCGGGCGGCAGAGGCACGGTGTCCACCAGCTCCAACGGCTCCTCCGCATATTCCACACGCGGACGCACGTCCACCCCGATGAGCACGTAACCGATGGCGGCGACAGGCACGGCGACGGCGGTCCACTTGATCCAACGCTTCATGGGACGGCAAGAAAGCACAACACCCCGAACGTTCGTCCGGGGTGTTGTCGTGTGTTACCACGGATGCTCCGTGGATAACGTGTCCTACAACTTGGCGATCGGGTGCACCAGACCTTGGTACGCGCTCAGCTCCATCTTGATGGAACCCACGAGCACCTTGGCCTGAGCGAGCACCGGGATGCGGTTGCCGTCATCGGTGATCCACACATTGAGGTCGTCGTTACCCTTGAAGATCCGGCCCTCCTGGACCACGGGCTGGAACTTCAGGCAGCGGTACTTGCCGTTGCGCAGCTTGATGGTCTCCTTCCCCATGTAGCGCATCTGCAAGGGCCACAGCTCATCGTCCAGGAAGGTCTCGATGGTGAACACATCGCCCTCCTTCGCCTTGCTGAAGTCGATGGTACGGGCGTAGTAGAAGGCACTCAACATGTCCTGCACACTGGCCGGCACCTTGTGGGTCTCCTTCTTCTGTGTGGTCACCACACGCTTGGTCTGGTGGTACACGTAGTCCTGGGTGAACTCGAAGCCTCCTTCGCTCACGTTCCGCTTGAACACCCAAGGGAACACACCTTGTGCATCGAAATAGCTCTCGTAGCGGTCGTCCACCTTGTAGAAGGTGTTGAACGCGCCCAAGCTGCGACCGGTACCCACCGCATGCCAGGCCTTGCGCCCGTTGATGTCGCGCGGGCTCTCCTTCAACTCCACCACGGCCTCACCGGCGTTGATCCACCCATAGTGGACCACATAGGTGAGCTTCTCGCCGGGGCGGAAGGCGTTGTGCTGCAAGGTGCGCAGGGAGGCTGCATCCGAAGGGGTGGGTGCAGGAGGATCGGCCGGGCGATCGCTCTGGGCGAAGCCCATGGTGAGGATGCTGAGACCGGCCAGAAGGAAGGTCGTAGTGCGTGCCATGACCGGGGTAACGCAAAAGGGGTGCCGATCGGTGTGGCAAGCGTCGCACGTATCCGCCCACGCGTTACGGGTTGGTGGGTTACGGGTTGCGCGTTGTGTCCCCGACCGCGCAACCCGCAACCCGTAACCACCTAACGCGCAACACATTCAGACCACGATATTCACGATCCGCTTGGGCACCACGATCACCTTCTTGGGGGCCTTGCCTTCCAATCGGGCTTGTACCTCGGGGTTGGCGAGCACTTGTTCTTCCACGCTCTTGGCATCCAGCGCGATGGGGAACTCCAGCTGCAGGCGGGTCTTGCCGTTGAAGCTGATGGGGTAGCTGAAGTTGTCCTCCACCAGGTGTTCGGCGCTCCACTGGGGCCAGGCGGCGGTGGTGATGCTGGTGGTGTGGCCCAACTTCTCCCACAGCTCCTCGGCGATGTGCGGCGCAAAGGGCGCCAGGGCGATCACCAATGGCTCCAACACCCCGCGCCTATTGCACTTCAGGCTGCCGAGCTCGTTCGCGGCGATCATGAACTGTGCCACGCTGGTGTTGAACGACATCCTCTCGATGTCCTCGGTCACCTTCTTGATGGTGGCGTGCAGCACTTTGAACTCCGCCTTCGTGGGCGCCTCATCGCTCACGCTGAACACATCGCTCTCATAGAACAGGTTCCAGAATTTCCGCAGGAAGCGGAACGTGCCTTCGATGCCGTTGGTGTCCCAGGGCTTGCTCTGCTCGATGGGGCCGAGGAACATCTCGTACAGCCGCAGGGTGTCGGCGCCGTATTTCGAAATGATGTCGTCGGGGTTCACCACGTTGAACTTCGACTTGGACATCTTCTCGACTTCTCGATCAACACGAAAAACCCCGTCCCTGGTAATGAATGTTCCACCACGGAACTCTGCATCCTTCAGTGGGAGCGCTTCCATATCCAGCGAAACGCCATCCTCCTTCAAAACCGAGATGTCAACGAGCTTCCGCGCGGTCTTCAATTGGGCAGAACCATCGCAAAAAAGTTTAAATGGGAACTCACCATAGACCTGAGTTAGATGCTCGGCGTGCCTCTCGAGTGCATGATCAATAAGTCGGTTCACTTCGACATCTTCCTCATTCTTCAACCAGTCGGCCCGCAGTTCGGCTGAGATGAACATATACGGACCAGTCAAATGTGAGGGGTCGTCTGTTTCATCTGTCACATGATCACCCCAGGACATGCTACCATAGAGCAAGCGATAAGCCTTTGCTGACACCCCCTGTATCATTCCCTGGTTCACCAGCTTCTTCGCCGGCTCAT
Source organism: Flavobacteriales bacterium (assembly GCA_016718655.1). Taxonomy (GTDB): domain Bacteria; phylum Bacteroidota; class Bacteroidia; order Flavobacteriales_F; family PHOS-HE28; genus PHOS-HE28. The sequence continues at coordinate 94,394 of JADKCV010000013.1, forward strand.
CAAAACTGATCCAGCCGCGGTCGTGCAGGAACTTGGTCCAGAAGCGCATGTAGAGCAAGTGACCGGTGGCATGCTCGCTGCCGCCCATGTACAGGTCCACCTGCTGCCAGTAGTTGACGGCTTCGGGTGAGGCGAAGCGTTCCGCGTTGTGCGGGTCCATGTAGCGCAGGAAGTACCAGCTGCTGCCGGCCCAACCGGGCATGGTGGTGGTCTCCAGCGGATGGCCTTGGTAGTTCCAATTCGCGGCCCGCGCCAAGGGTGGTTCGCCTTCCGCAGTGGGCAGGAACTTGTCCACCTCGGGCAGCTTCAGCGGCAGCTCGCTCTCCGGCAGCGCGTAGGGCACGCCGTCCTTGTAGTAGATCGGGATCGGTTCGCCCCAGTAGCGCTGGCGCCCGAAGGCGGCATCGCGCAAGCGGTAGTTGATGCGGCGCTCGCCGGCACCAAGCTTCACCAGTTCATCGATGGCACGAGTGATCGCATCGGGCACGGCGAGGCCTTTCAGGAAGCCTTCGCTGCAGATGATGGCATCCTTGCGTTCATCGGCTTCCTTGCTGATGTCCGCGCCTTCCGTCACTGCGATGATCGGCAGGCCGAAGTGCGTCGCGAAATTCCAGTCGCGCTGATCGCCGCCGGGCACGGCCATCACGGCACCGGTGCCATAGCCGCCGAGGACGTAATCGCCCACCCACACGGGCACCTCCTGACCCGTGAAGGGATGGATGCACGTGGCACCGGTGAACACGCCGCTCACCTTCTTCACATCGGCCATACGATCGCGCTCGCTGCGGTTCTTGGCCGTGGTCACGTAGGCCATCACCTCGGCGCGGCGTTCGGCCGGTGTGATCACTTCCACCAACTCGTGCTCCGGCGCCAGCGTCACGAACGTGACACCGAAGAGCGTATCGGGGCGGGTGGTGAAGACCTCGATATGGCCCGGAGCGTTCTTCAAGGCGAAGCGGACCAAGGCCCCCTCGCTCCTGCCGATCCAGTTGCGCTGCGCCTCCTTGATGCTCTCGCTCCAGTCCAGCGTATCCAGCCCATCGATCAGGCGCTGGGCGTAGGCGGTGATGCGCATGCTCCACTGCGGCATCCGCTTGCGTTCCACGGGATGTCCGCCGCGTTCGCTCACACCGTCCTTCACCTCGTCGTTGGCGAGCACGGTGCCCAATGCGGGGCACCAGTTCACCCAAGCCTCGCTGAGGTAGGCCAGACGGAATTGCTGCAGGATGCGCTGCTGGGTGCGCTCATCGAAGGCGGTCCACTCCGCTGCGGTGAAGGCGCCGAGCTCCTCCTCCACATCGCCGGTGAGGGCGCAGGCGTCGGTTGGATGCCAGCCCTGCGTGGCGAAGCGCGCGGTGAGCTCCGCAATGGGCTTGGCCTGCTGTGCGGCGTGGTCGTACCAACTGTCGAAGAGCTGCAGGAAGATCCACTGCGTCCACTTGTAGTAGGCGGGATCGCTGGTGCGCACTTCGCGGCTCCAATCGAAGCTGAAGCCGATGTTGTCCAGCTGTTCGCGGTAGCGTGCGATGTTGACCTCGGTGGTCTTCGCGGGGTGCTGACCGGTCTGGATGGCGTACTGTTCCGCAGGCAGGCCGAAGCTGTCGTAGCCCATGGGGTGCAGCACGTTGAAGCCGCTGTGCCGCTTGTAGCGCGACACGATGTCGCTGGCGATGTAGCCGAGCGGATGCCCCACGTGCAGGCCGGCGCCGCTGGGGTACGGGAACATGTCGAGCACGTAATACTTGGGCTTCGCGGGATCGTTCAAGACCTGGTAGGTCTTGTCGGCCTGCCACTTCTCGCGCCACTTCCTTTCGATGTCCTTCGGGTCGTACTGCATGGTCCTGTGCTACGGAGCGCGAAGGTAGAAGAGCGGGATGAGCGCGGGCCAGTTGAGGGCATCGCCCTTACTTTCGCGCCCACGGATGAACAACGAGCGCTACTTCAAGGCCCGCACGCGGAGTTCCAATGTGAGTACCATCATCGGCATCGCGCTGGTGCTGTTCATGCTGGGCGTGCTGGGTTTCCTGGTGTTGAACGCACAGGCCCTGGAGCGCTACTTCCGCGAGAACGTGCGCGTGGAGGTGTTCCTGAAGCGCGACCTGAAGGAGGTGGACCTGATGCAGTTCCGCAAGGAGTTGGACAACGAGCCTTTCACGAAGGAGACCCGTTATGTGACGGCGGATGAGGCGGCGGAACTGTTGAAGAAGGACCTGGGCGAGGACTTTCTCGGTGTGTTGGGCAGCAACCCCTTGTTGCCTTCGGTGGAACTGAACCTGGGTCCAACCTATGCGGTCCCCGACAGTTTGAAATGGATCGTGGCGCACCTGAAGCAGGACCGGCGCGTGGAGGAAGTGGCGTACAACGCCGCCGTGGTGGAGAACATCGATACCAACATGGGCAAGCTCACGCTCATCGTCCTCGGCTTCACGGCGCTGTTGCTCATCATCGCCATCGCGCTGATCAACAACACCATCCGCCTGGCGATCTACAGCAAGCGCTTCCTGATCCGCACCATGCACCTGGTGGGGGCCACGCAGTGGTTCATCAAGCGACCCTTCCTGGGGCAGAGCCTGTGGCAAGGTATTCTGGGTGCACTGTTGGCCATCGGGTTATTGGTGGGCCTCTTGCAATTGGCACAGCACTACATGCCGGACCTCCTGGCCTTCACCGATGCGCTCACCTTGGCCATCCTGTTCGCAGGTGTTCTCGTGCTGGGCCTGCTGATCTCCCTGGCATCCACCTGGTTCGCCGTGGGGCGCTACCTTCGCATGAATTCCGAGGACCTACACTGGAGCTGATGGCCAAGCAGAACCACTTCAACGACATGCCCTTCACGGGGGTCAACTACAAGCTGTTGCTCATCGGATTGGCCGTGGTGGTGGTGGGCTTCCTGCTCATGGCCGGCGGTGGCAACGGTGATCCGAACAACTTCGACGAGAGTGCCATTTTCAGCCCGCGCCGCATCACCATCGCACCCATCGTCACCCTGGCAGGCTACCTCTTCGTGGTCTATGCCATCCTGAAGAAGGACAAGGGCAACGCGGCGCAATGACCATCGTTCAGGCGATCGTCCTCGCCATCATCGAGGGCATCACGGAGTACCTGCCGGTCTCCAGCACGGGCCACATGATCATCGGGTCCACCATCATGGGGATCCAGCAGGACGAGTTCGTGAAGCTCTTCACTGTGGCCATCCAACTGGGGGCCATCCTCTCGGTAATCGTGCTGTACTGGAAGCGCTTCTTCCAAAGCGTCTCGTTCTACACCACCCTCTTCGTGGCCTTCCTCCCTGCCGTGGTGGCCGGGCTACTCTTCAAAGACTACGTGGACCTGCTGCTGGAGAACGTCCTCGTGGTGGGTGTGATGCTCTTCCTCGGGGGCATCGTGTTCCTGTACATCGACCGGTGGGCGCCGGGTGGCACCGCGGTGGGGCCGCAGCCGATCGGTTTCCGTCAGGCGCTGACCATAGGCTTTTGGCAGTGCCTGGCCATGGTGCCCGGGGTATCGCGCTCCGCGGCCACCATCATCGGTGGCATGACCCAGGGATTGACCCGGCAGCACGCGGCGGAGTTCAGCTTCTTCCTGGCCGTGCCCACCATGTTCGGCGCCACGGTGAAGAGCATCTACGACTACATCAAGGACGGAGGGGCCTTCACCAATGAGCACTTCCAACTCTTCGCCGTGGGCAATGCGGTGGCCTTCGTGGTGGCGATCATCGCCATCCGCACCTTCATCGCCTTCCTGAGCAAGCACGGGTTCCGCTCCTTTGGTTGGTACCGCATCGTGGTGGGGGGCATCATCATCCTGCTCTACCTGCTGGATGTGCCCATGCAAATGATGTAGGCCCGGAGCAGTGGACCAGCAGCATAGCACCTCCCACCATGTGTTCCGGCCCGATGAGGGTGGGATGATCCTGGTGGACAAGCCCTTGGGTTGGACCAGCTTCGATGCGGTGAAGAAGATCCGCGGCGCCATGCGCAGTGTGGTGCGGCGCCGCAATTTCAAAGTGGGCCATGCCGGCACGTTGGATCCTCTTGCCAGTGGGCTGCTGATCATGGCCTATGGGCCCTTCACCAAGCAGCTGCCGCACATCACGGGCCTGGAGAAGGTCTACACGGGCACCGTCACCTTGGGCGCCATCACCCCGAGCTACGATCTGGAGACCACCCCGGTACCGGTGGGGCCCTGGGAACACCTGGATGAGACCACCATCCGAAGCGCCTTCGCGGGATTCCACGGGGAGATCATGCAGCGCCCCCCCATCTATTCGGCCAAGCGATTCGAGGGGGAACGGGCCTATTGGCTGGCGCGGGATGAGGACCGTGCCCACCTGGTGGACATGCCGCCATTGAAGGTCACCATATCCAAGTTGGAGATCACCGCCATCCGAGGGGCCGATGTGGACTTCGAGGTCCATGTGAGCAAGGGCACCTACATACGTTCCTTGGCGCATGATGTGGGCCGGTTGCTTGGGTGTGGGGCCTATTTGAGCGCCTTGCGCCGCACGGCCATCGGTCCTTACCGGGTGGAAGTGGCGGACGGCCCTTTGGCCTGGGCACAGCTCATCGCCCCCCTCCCCGACCGAGAGCCATAAAACTTCGACGGAAGCGATATTGTTGTCGACCTATGACAGCGTTTGTTTTGCTTGTCACGGTGCGTTGACGTTCGCTTCACGATCATGCTATCTTCGGCGCCCTTTAACAACGGAAAGGGCCCGTAAGCCCTACAGGACAACATGAAGCTGACCGCGTTCAAATTCGACCTCCCGAAGGAACTCATCGCCCTCTACCCTACCAAGGACCGCGACGGTAGTCGGCTGATGGTGCTGGACAAGAAAACGGGGAAGATCGAGCACAAGAAATTCAAGAACATCCTCGACTACTTCGATGATGGGGACACCTTCATTCTGAACAATACCCGGGTGTTCCCGGCTCGGATGTGGGGCAACAAGGAGAAGACCGGCGCCAAGATCGAGGTGTTCATGCTACGCGAATTGAATCGCGATAGCTTGCTCTGGGATGTGATCGTGGACCCGGCGCGCAAGATCCGGATCGGCAACAAGCTCTATTTCGGCAAGGATGACGAGTTGGTCGCCGAGGTGATCGACAATACCACCAGCCGTGGACGCACCTTGCGTTTCCTGTTCGATGGCACCTATGAAGAGTTCAAGGCGGCCATCACGGAAATGGGAGAGACCCCGCTTCCGCGCTACATCAAGCGCGAGACCGAGGCCAGCGATGCCGAACGCTACCAGACCATCTATGCCAAGGAGGAAGGTGCTGTGGCCGCACCCACCGCAGGACTGCATTTCAGCCGCGAGCTGATGAAGCGCATGGAGCTGAAGGGCATCCACTTCGCGGAAGTGACCCTGCATGTGGGTCTGGGTAGTTTCCGACCGGTGGAGGTGGAGGACCTCACCAAGCACAAGATGGATAGCGAGCAGGCCATCATCACCAAGGAGGCTTGCGACATCGTGAACCGCGCCAAGGACACGAAGAAGCGGGTCTGTTGCGTGGGCACCACCACCATGCGTGCCATTGAGAGCAGCGTGAGCACGGAGAACCACATGAAGCCGTTCAACGGGTGGACCAACAAGTTCATCTTCCCGCCGCACGACTTCAGCATTGCCGACAGCATGATCACCAACTTCCACATGCCCGAGAGCACTCTTCTGATGCAGGTGGCCGCCTTCGGGGGCTATGACCATGTGTGGGAGGCATACAAGGTGGCGATCAAGGAGAAGTACCGCTTCTTCAGCTACGGGGATGCGATGCTGATCATCTGATCATCGTTGGCGACAACACGTGTAGCGTCGACCCGGTGGGTCGACCAACGTGTTGTATGACGTGGTCATCTGCAAGACCGAACTTTGTCCCATGCTACGCAGCACCATCATCGTCGCCGGCGGCAGTGGCAAGCGCATGGGTGCCGCGATGCCCAAGCAGTTCCTCCTGCTCAAGGGTAGGCCGGTGTTGTGCTCGACCATCCAGGCCTTCCGGCGTGCCGACCCTGCGATGCCCATCGTGCTGGTGCTTCCAGGGGACCAGATCCCTGTCTGGGGCGCGCTATGCGTGAACTTCCAATTCGATGTCCCGCACCAGGTGGTGGCAGGCGGTGAGGAACGTTTCCACAGTGTGCGGAACGGCCTGGCTTGTGTAGCGCATGATGGGCTGGTGAGCGTTCACGACGGTGTACGTCCACTTCTCAGCTCAGACCTGATCACACGCTGTTTTGCAGCCGCCGAGGCGCATGGTGCGGCCATCCCCGTGGTACCCATCAGCTCCTCGGTGCGTGAGCTGACCACGGAAGGGAACGAAGCCATCGACCGAATGCGCCTTCGTGCGGTGCAGACTCCGCAGTGTTTCCGCACAGCGTTGCTGCGCCGGGCCTTCGAGTTGCCCTACGACCCCGCCTTCACCGACGAGGCCACCCTGGTGGAACGCTTGGGCGTGGAGGTGCACCTGGTGGATGGCGAGGAGCAAAACATCAAGCTGACCACGCCCTTCGATCTGAAGGTGGCGGAGGTGGTCATGGGTGAACGTCCTTGAGTACCACAGTAACTTCACCGCAAATGTCCTCGACCACCGATATCCGCGACCTCTCCCTGGACGAGGTCAAAGCCATGGTGGCGGAGCTTGTCGAGAAACCCTACCGAGCGAAACAGCTTTGGGAGTGGCTATGGAAGAAGAAGGCCAGGAGCTGGGAGGACATGAGCGACCTGCCGAAGGCCTTTCGGAGCGCATTGGCGGAGCGAACGGTGTTGCAACCCCTGGTCCTTGCCGAGGAACAGCGCAGCGAGGACGGCACGGTGAAGTGCGCCTTCCGCACCTTCGACGGCCACATCGTGGAGGGTGTGCTGATCCCCACGCCCACGCGGCTCACCGCTTGCATCAGCAGCCAGATCGGGTGCAGCCTCTCGTGCAGTTTCTGCGCCACGGGCAAGCTCAAGCGCATCCGCAACCTCAGTGCTGGGGAGATCGTGGACCAAGTGGTGCTCATCGACACCATCGCACAGCACTACTACAAACAAAGCCTCAGCAACATCGTGTACATGGGCATGGGCGAACCCCTGCTCAACTATGCGAACACCTTACGCAGTGCGGAACGGCTCACGGCGCCGGATGGACTGGCCATGGCAGCACGTCGCATCACGGTGAGCACGGCAGGCATCGCCAAGATGATCCGCAAGCTGGCCGACGATGGGGCCAAGTTCAACCTCGCCCTGAGCCTGCATGCGGCCAACGATGCCAAGCGCGACCGCATCATGCCGATCAACGAGCAGAACACGCTCACTGAGTTGAAGGATGCCTTGCGCTACTACACGCGTACCACCCGCAGGTCCGTCACCTTCGAGTACATCCTGTTGCGCGGCTTCAATGATTCATTGGCCGATGCGCAGGAACTGGTGCGCTACGCCAGCGACGTGCATGCCAAGGTCAACCTGATCGAATACAACCCGATCGATGGCGGTGAGTTCGGTCGCACTGACGGGGAAGATGCCGTGGCCTTCATGCACTACCTGGAGAACAAGGGCATCGTGGCGCGGATCCGGCGTAGCCGAGGGCGGGACATCGATGCGGCTTGCGGGCAATTGGCCAACAAGAACGAGCCAGCCCTGAAGGACGGGGAGCGGGTGATGAAGCCGCAGGCCTGACCTAGAAACCGAGGCCGATCTTGACCCCCAGGAAGATCGCAGGTACACGATCCTTTCGCTCCTCCACCGAATAGGTGTAGAGGTCGTTCTGGAGGTCGAGCTGTTCGTTGACCACGAGCATCCGTCGATCACGATAGGCCACCCCACCATATACATCGAACAGCCAATTGCTCGATGAACCCAGCTGCTGGAAACCGACAAGTACGCGGAGGTCGTTGAACGTTCGTTCGTCACGGTACTTCTCCTCGGTGAAGGAGCCATCCGGAGCGCGCACGAGGATATCCTTGCTGTAGACCAGGTGTGCGAAGCCCGGCTGCACATAAAATCCCTGTGGCTCCAGGTCGTGCACGAAATAGATGCGCGCGGCCACGTGATAACTGGGATTGGCGATGATCTCGGTCCCGGCCCCATAATCATCAGCATCATCGCCGGTGAAGGACAGGGCCAGGTAGTTCCTCAGGGTGACCCCGAGGCCGAGTTCGAGGCTGACGTTGGGAGTGAGCGCACGTTCGTAGTACAACGGGATCTCGCCCCGGAAGAAGAGCAGTGGATTGAACTTGAACACGTTCTTGACCACGTCCACCGTATCGAATTGCTCGGCCATACGCTCACGCGCAAGGATCACCCGGGCCTTGCCGGGCTGCACCTTCCGTGGCTGGGCGAACGCCTCCGACGAAATGGAGGAGAACAGGAGCAATGCGAGCAGGAGTGGGAAGGTGCGTAAGCGGGACATGCTGAGCGAAGGTAACGCGGCGCGGTCGGTTGCAAGCAATGACGGACGGCATCGTGCAGGGTTGCGTGTGTTCAGCCCCGGGATGCCGAACTTTGGCCCCGGATGATGACCCTTGATGAGATCCAGCGCCCGATCGCGGCGGAAATGAAGGCCTTCGAGCCACACTTCCGTGAGGCCATGCGCAGCCGGGCGGCGCTGTTGGACCGCATCATGCATTACATCGTGAAACGCAAGGGCAAACAGATGCGGCCCATGTTCACCTTGCTCAGTGCCCGACTGTTCGGAGAGGTGACGGAGAGCGCGTTCACCGCGGCAAGCCTCATCGAATTGTTGCACACGGCCACCTTGGTGCACGACGATGTGGTGGATGGCAGTCCACTAAGGCGCGGGTTCTTCAGCATCAATGCCCTTTGGAAGAACAAGATCGCCGTCCTGGTGGGCGACTACCTACTGAGTCGAGGGCTCCTCTTGGCTGTGGACAAGGGGGAGTTCGAAGTGCTACGGATCGTGAGCCATGCGGTACGGGAGATGAGCGAGGGGGAGTTGCTCCAACTGGAGAAGAGCCGTAACCTGAACTTCAGCGAGGAGGTCTACTTCACCATCATCCGCCAGAAGACGGCCAGCTTGATCGCTGCCTGCTGCGCCAGTGGCACCAGTGCTGCCGGCCGACCGGCCGATGAGGTGGAACGCATGAGAAGGTTCGGCGAACTGGTGGGGATCGCTTTTCAGATCAAGGATGACCTGTTCGACTACGGCAATGGTGAGGATATCGGCAAACCCAGTGGATTGGACATCAAGGAGAAGAAACTGACATTGCCCTTGATCCATGCCTTGCAACACGTGAGCGCCTCGGACCGCCGCTGGATGGTGAACACTGTGAAGAACAAGAACGAGGACGATACGGCTGTTGCCAAGGTCATCGATATGGTGCGAGCACCCGCGTGGGGCCCCGTCTGTACTTCGCTGACAACACCCTGGGTGCGCCGCATCACCTACGCGGACGGCGGAGGAAGGTCCCACCGAGGTGAACCACCCCAACGGCATGCCCTACTACACCGGCCAATACCTGCACGGCAAGAATTTCGGCGAGTGGGTGTTCTACAACGACCGCGGCGAAGAACTGAAGCGCGTGGCGTATGACAGTACGGGGTGA